>LVWS01000033.1 GCA_002083365.1 Nitrospira sp. SG-bin1
TTCGTCAATTTACACACGCGGCTTGACATCACCACAGGTCGCGACGGCTTGACATTCGGAGAAAGGCTGTCGTACAGAAATCGGATTAGGCAGTCAACCGTTCGAAGGAGAGGGGAGTTATGAAATTTCTTGAAGATCCGATGCAGACGATGGGAGTAGGATTTGCGCTCACCATCGTGTTGATCGTTATATATTTGGGTTTAACGGGTATTGGCGCGGGTGAAGCGGAGTGGGCCAACATGATCCTTCGCTGGATACACTTCCTGGCCGGCATCACGTGGATTGGGCTCTTGTATTTCTTCAATTTGATCAATGCCGCGTTCCTGAAAAGCCTGGACGGGCCTACCAAGAACATCGTGATCCCCAAGCTCATGCCGGCTGCGCTCAACTGGTTCCGGCACGGGGCGACGGTCACCGTGCTGGCCGGCGTCTTGCTGTATGGCCACATGTACCACAAGGGCGGCACGGGCGCTGTCGCCTTGGCGATCGGCGGGCTGCTCGGCATCATCATGATGGGCAATGTCCATGGCATTATTTGGCCGAACCAGAAGAAGATTATTGCCGCCGTCACCGCGGCGGCGCAAGGAACTCCTGCACCGCCTGAGATGGCCCAATGGGGACGGACTGCCTTACTGGCGTCGCGCGTCAATTTCATGTTGTCGATTCCTATGTTGTTCTTCATGGGAGCCGGCAGCCATTTTCGTTAAAAGTTTGGGCTGTTCGCCGGTAAGTTCCCTTTACCGGCGAACAGTTTGTGGCAGTAGCTCGGTTTAGTTGCCTCTCTTGCGCCTCTATACCCAGTATCAGGGTAGGTCACCTAGTCCTAACTGATTGAGATTCAGGCCTATTTAGCCAAGTCGCCTTGACGGATGAAGAGGCGGAGCCGTATAGTACGAAGTCCGTGTTGAGGACGTAAGCGGTATGCCTATGCCTACGACTGCAGAACCACGCCTTGTGCAACAGATGGAAGGTGCTCCTTGGGAGATTGAAGGGTACCTCAAAGTGGGTGGCTATAAAGCCTGGACGCGTTGCGTGAAAGAACTGAAGGCGACTGAAGTGATCGACGAGCTGAAGAAGTCCGGCCTACGAGGGCGGGGTGGAGCAGGGTTTCCGACGGGAATCAAATGGGACAAGGTCTTGAACCACCGCGTGAAAGAGCGCTATTTCGTCTGCAATGCCGGCGAACATGAGCCGGGAACGTTTAAAGATCGTCATCTGTTGAAAACGCTGCCGCATCAGCTGATCGAAGGCTGTCTCATCGCGTCTCACACGGTACAGGCAAAAGCCTCCTTCATCTATGTGAACCATGAGTACCATGAAGAACGACAGAATCTGAAGAAAGCGTTGGCTCAAGCGAAAGAACGGGGGCTGATCGGCAAGAATGTGTTGGACAGCGGCTTCGATATAGAACTGGAAGTGTTTGAAGGCCATGGCAGCTACGTCGCCGGTGAAGAGACGGCCATGCTGGAGTCGATGCAGGGACGTCCGGCAATGCCACGGCAGAAACCACCGTTCTATCCGACCGACTTCGGCCTCTACGGCAAGCCGACTCTGGTCAATAATGTTGAGACGTTGTGCAACATACCGCGGATTCTCTCTAAAGGTGCGGGGTGGTTCATTCAAACCGGGACCGAAAAGTGCCCAGGCACCATGATGTTTTCACTCAGTGGAGCGGTCAATCGTCCCGGTGTGTACGAAATGCCGATGGGAGTGACGATCAGAGACCTGATCGAGCAATGCGGCGGAGGGGTGCCCAACGGCCGCACGATCAAGGCGGTCTTTCCCGGCGGCCCGGCGTTTTCCATGGTGACGGCGGATCAGCTCGATTTGCCCATGGACTTCGATTCGTTGAAGAAAGCCGGGACAGGGTTGGGTTCGGCCGGTGTGATCGTCGTCGACGATGCGACCTGCATGGTGGCTAAGACTCTGCACTTTTCCAATTTTTTCAAGAACGAAAGTTGCGGGCAATGCCCTCCCTGTCGAATGGGAACCAACAATCTCGCCGTGCTGATGGCGAAGATTGAAGCGGGACAAGGCACTCAAAAAGACCTGGACAGCATGCTGCAGCTGTGTGGATTCGTCAAAGGGACCGGGTACTGCACCCTCGTGACCGGTGCCTCGGTCTTGGTGCAAAGCAGCCTGAAGTTGTTCCGTCACGAATACGAGGATCATATCCGGTTGCAGCGGTGTCCCTATCAGGAAGCACCGGCCGGGATGGGGGCTCATTCGTAGGAGAAGTCATGCCGCGAGTGACCTTTCTGCATTCGAACGGGCGGAGCGGGGACGTGGAAGAGAACATTTCCCTTCTAGACGCCGCGAAAGAAGTGGGCTTCCGGTTGAATCACGACTGCGGAGGAAACGCCTCCTGCACGACCTGCCGCGTGGAGGTACAATCGGGGCATGACCACCTCTCGGAAATCGATTTTGACGAGCAGGACCTGCTGGATCGGGAAGCGCTGACGGAGCCGTGGCATCGCCTGGCGTGCCAGGCGCGTGTCTTGGGAGACGTCGTCGTGCGTGTGCCGGAGGCCAAGTGGGAGAATCCGACGACCGCGACGACGGAGGCATGGGGTTGATATTCGAGAGAGAGATGTTAGACTAACACTCTGGCCCGTTGATGCGGGCCGGATCGATCCATAGAGGAGGACAACGATGGTTACCATTACGCCCGTGGCGGAACAGAAAATCAAGGAATTAATGGCCGAAGAAAAGGATGTGGTGGGGCTGCGAGTATATGTTCGTGGCGGTGGGTGCCACGGTTATCAGTACGGAATGGCTTTTGAATCCAAGATGGCCGAAGATGATACGGTCATTGAAAAGGGCGAAGTGAAACTCATCATGGATTCTCAGAGTGCCCCTTTGCTGCAGGGCGCGGAAGTTGACTACGTGGACAGCGTCCAGGGTTCGGGTTTTTCGATCAAGAATCCCCAGGCCAAAACTACATGCGGCTGCGGCAGCTCATTTAGCGCATAAGAGCCACCGGATCGCGTTGGAGCGCCGACTAGAGACCCTTCGGGCAAGGACCGCTCAGGCTCGAGCGGTCCTTGCTGTTTTACCATCCACAAGAGACACGCAAACGAATGCCACGGACATATGTGACGAGGCGCTACCGGTTTTGCGCCGCCCACAGGCTCCACACGGATCAGCTCTCGCCGGAGGAGAATTGGGCCGCGTTCGGAAAGTGTAATAACCCGAACGGTCATGGGCATAACTACGTGGTGCTGGTGACGATCAGGAACGGAGCGATACAGGGAATGGGCGACGTGGACCGTCTTGACCGCATCGTCAGTGAGAACATCGTCGAACGCTTCGATCATCGCGATCTCAACGGTGATCCGGCATTCGCTGCGTTGACGACCACCGGGGAGAATCTGGTCAAAGTGATCTGGGACATCTTGGCGCCGTTCCTGCCCGCCGACAGTCTGCAGAAAGTCGGGGTCATCGAGACAAGAGACAACTATTTCGAATATGCGGGCGTTACCTGAAACGAGAGGATGGCGTGAGCGAGCAACGAAAAAAGGAGAAAGGACGAGAAGCGGTGGAAGATACCGGCGGAACGGGAAAGCCCGCAGACCTGCGGGTGCTCCAGTCGCTGGTGACGGAAATGTTGCTCGCCCTGGGTGAAAAACCCGGTCGCAACGGCTTGCTGAAAACACCGGAGCGCGTGGCCAAGGCATTGGCCTTTATGACGCAGGGCTATCAACGCGATATCGACCATTTGTTGAACGGAGCGCTGTTTCCGATCGAATACGACGAGATGGTCATCGTCAAAGACATCGACTTCTTCAGTATGTGCGAGCACCATCTGCTCCCGTTTTTCGGAAGAGTCCATGTCGGCTACCTGCCGAATAAGAAAGTCGTCGGCCTCAGCAAAATTCCTCGAATCGTCGATACCTTCGCTCGACGGCTACAAGTACAGGAACGATTGACGGTTCAAATCGCCGAAACGCTGAGCACCAAGTTGAACGCGCACGGCGTCGGAGTCGTCGTCGAAGCTCGGCATCTCTGCATGATGATGCGCGGAGTCGAAAAACAAAACACCGTCGCGGTCACAAGTTCCATGCTGGGAGCGTTCCGCAGTCAATCGCAGACACGCGTGGAGTTTTTGAAGTTGATCCGTCGGGGCAACGTCGGTGATTCGGACTGATTTCTCGGTGATCGTCTAGCGTCCTGTTTCGCTCGCCACATTCCGCACAAAGGCCCGGACGGCGTCATTGAACCTTTCGGACTGCTCCAGGTTCGTGAGATGGGCGGCAGCCGGAATGACAACCGATCGTGCCCCGGGGATCTGGTCGGCCATGAGTGTGGCGTCTGTCGGCGGAGTGGGAAGGTCCAATTCGCCGACGATGATTTGGGTGGGACACGTGATCTGCTTCAAGAACGGAACGGAATCGGGTCGTTCAGCCATCGCCATGAGATCTCCCGCAATGCCGGTGACTTGGTTGCCCTCGATCATCGTGCGCACACGCTGAACCAGCTCCGGCCTCGCCTGGATCGTTCCGGGACTCAGTAATTTTGGGATCATGATGTCGGCGACAGCCGATGGTCCATTCTTGTAGGCGATCTGCGCCATCTGAAACCGTGCTGCTTTCCCTTCCGCGGTGTCTGCCTGCGCTCTTGTGTCGGCGAGCACCAATCCCTTTATGCGGCCCGTGTACTTTCGATGGAGCGCAAACAGGATATAGCCGCCCATGGAAAGCCCGATGAAGACGGCCTGTCGGATTGACAAGTGATTGAGCAGGCCGATCACGTCATCAGCGGCTTGCTCGAGGGTATAACACCACAGCGGTGCGTCGGATTCCCCATGCCCGCGCAGGTCAATCGTAATGACACGGAACTGCGATGAAAGCGCTTCTTCCTGCTCGCGCCACATGGTCCGGTTGAGCGGAAAGGCATGGAGGAAGACCAGCGGAAGACCGGTTCCATGATCGTTGAACGCGAGCGTGATGCCGTTGATTTGAGCCTGCACGGGCAGCTCCGTTGATTGCGGTGTTCGTACCACCGGCGGCCGGCATGGTCAAGAGGCCGTTTGCGCACATACGACGCGGCGTATACAATCCTGCCATTCAAAGGAGTGAGATGGACAACTTTCCCGATCAGGCTCCTGATCTGTTCACACCTCTCGACGGCCCTCGCACGGTCGGGGCCCCGCTCGCAGAGCGGATGCGCCCACGCACGTTCACGGATTTCGTGGGGCAGGACGACATCACCGCGCCGGATCGACCACTACGGCGGGCCATCGAGACCGATCAGCTTTCGTCCGTGATCTTCTGGGGGCCGCCCGGTTCGGGGAAAACGACGCTGGCTCATCTGATCGCCCGGCATACGAGCGGACACTTTGTTCCATTCTCGGCTGTGACGAGCGGCGTGCCCGAGTTACGCACCATCATCAAGGCTGCCGAGCAACGCCGATCGATCAATGGGCAACGGACCATCTTGTTTGTGGATGAAATTCACCGCTTCAACAAGGCACAGCAAGATGCCTTTCTTCCCCATGTCGAACGAGGCACCGTTGTTCTGGTCGGCGCGACGACGGAGAATCCCTCGTTTGAGATCATCAGTCCCTTGCTGTCACGGTCGTTGATTGTCGTACTCAAGCCGCTGGGGGCGGAAGCGTTGGGTCAGATTCTTGATCGTGCGCTCACCGACGTGGAACGGGGACTGGGAGGATGGAAGGCGCACGTTTCCTCGGAGGCCAAGCACCGGCTGATCGCATTCGCCAATGGTGATGCGCGGGCGCTGCTCACATCGTTGGAATTTGTGGTGATGCAAGCGCCGGCTGAAGCTGATGGGACAAGGGTCATTGATGAAGCGACGCTCGAAGCGGCGTTGGGTAAGAAGGCGCTGCGGTACGATAAAGCGGGCGAAGAACACTACAACGTGATCTCGGCTTACATTAAGAGCCTTCGCGACTCCGATGCCAATGGAGCGCTCTACTGGTTGGCGCGCATGCTGGACGCCGGCGAAGATCCGAAATTTATCGCCAGGCGGATGGTGATTTTCGCCTCCGAGGATATCGGCAATGCCGATGCGGTGGCGCTCCTCGTGGCCACCGCGGTCGCACAGGCTGTCCAATTCGTGGGACTTCCGGAGGCACAGATCAATCTGGCTCAGGGCACCACGTACCTGGCATCACGACCCAAAGACAATGCGTCCTATGTCGGCCTCTTGGAAGCGCTCAGGGACGTACGAGCGCATGGCAATCTTGGGGTTCCCCTCCATCTGCGGAACGCGGTGACTCCTTTCATGAGAGACCTCGGCTACGGAGCCGACTACCGGTACGTCCACGACGACCCGTCGGCGCGAAGAGAGCAAACACACCTTCCTCCTCCGCTCCAAGATCGACGGTACTACCGCCCAAAGTCTCTGGAATAGGGCCGATTGTCCTCGTTTACATTCTTGTCTAATCGGTTATACTTAGAGTAATGAAGAGAGGAGAAGGAAAAACGTCCGCCGGCGTGGCGGCCTTGAGTGAACGGAGGAAATTCGTCCGGGCAACCTTGGTCGGCTCCGCCTTGGTGTCGCCGAAAAGCGGCGGGCGTGCCTGCACCGCGGTCTTGGATAATGTTAACAAGATCGGAGCCGGGCTTCACACCAAAGATCGTTTCCCTTCAAACGAGAAAGTCACTGTTTCCCTCGCCTTTCTCGATTCCGACGGAGCGGAACAACAGGAACGGCTCGACGGGACGGTCGCCTGGGTCAAGCCATGGGAAAAGAAAGGGTTTTTGATCGGAGTCGTCTGGGATGAATTGGTGACCAAAGAGAAGAACCGTTGGCTGTACTACTATCTCGAAGAAACCCTCAAAGCCTCCCCCTAACACTCTAAGCGGCCACGTCGTTACACGGTCCATCGACAACCATTGCGTCACGCCATGGTGCGGAGAGTTCCTACCCCATGGACACGAGTTGTTGCTTCACGTTTTCCAGTTCCGCCGACAACGATTCCCAACGAGCGGTCAGGCGCTCGAGATCGCGTTTCCACCCTTCTTGTTCTTCGTGCAGAACGTTCCACCTGCCGAAATCTTCGTAGAGCTTGGGATCGGCCAATTCCGCTTCACGGGCCTTGATCTTGGTCTCCGCCTCGGTAATGTCCCCTTCGGCTCGCGACACCTGCTTTTCCAAGCGAGCCTGTGTCTTGGTCAGGTCTCGTCGCTCTCCACCGCGTAGTTTCGGCTGAACCTGTTGTGCCATCGCCCGCGTAGGAGCGGAAGAGGCGGGTTGTGACGGCTTCGTGAGTTCCTCGCTCGTTTCCTTGATCGATTCAAACTCCTGGGCCTTCTTCCACAGATAGTACTCATAGTCGCCGATGTAATTGCGGGCTTGTCCCTCTTCGATTTCGACGATCCGGGTGGCAATGCGAGCCAGAAACGTCGGGTCATGGGAAATGAAAATGATCGTGCCGGGAAATTCCGCCAAGGCGTCAGTGAGCACATCCACGGAGGCCGGATCCAAATGGTTCGTCGGCTCGTCGAGCAGCAGGGTATTGGCGGGTTCGACCAGCATGCGGGCCAGGGCGACCCGGTTCCGCTCACCTCCGCTCAACGCCTTAATCGGTTTTTTTTGATCCTGGCCGGAAAACAAGAAGGCACCAGCGATCCCGCGTAGAAAATTCATTTCCGCATGTTTGGTGACTTCTTCGAGCGATTCGAGAATCGAATGTTCCGGGTTCAAGGTCTCGGCCTGGTGCTGGGCAAAGTAGTGTAAGGTCACGCCATGGCCCACGGTTCTGGTGCCGGTATCGGGAGGAAGCACACCGGCGAGCATCTTCAACAGCGTACTCTTTCCTGCCCCGTTTTCACCGACGAGCGCGACGCGCTGGCCTCGCTCCACCGAGAAATCGAGCGTCTTGTAGACCACCTTCTCGCCATAGCGTTTACTCGCTCCGGCGAGGTCCAAGACCTGGCGGCCGCTGACCGACGGAAGGGGAAACCGAAATTTGACCCGCTTCGGGTCCCGCTGGATTTCAATGCGCTTGACTTTCTCGAGCTGTTTGAGACGCGATTGTACCTGACTGGCCTTATTGGCCTGATAGCGGAACCGGTCGACGAACTTTTGAACCCGCGCGATTTCCTTGGCCTGGCGAGAGGCGGAGGCCTGCAATTGGGCGTCTTTTTCGGCTTTCAATTCTTGGAACAGCGAGTAATTTCCACGGTACTCCTCGATCGTATGGTGCCGCAGTTCCCAAATGTGCGTCACGACGCGGTCCAGAAAGGCGGTGTCGTGGCTGATGATCAGGAGCGTCATGCCGGATTGGAGCAAGAACTGTTCAAACCACCGTTGAGTGGGTTTATCCAGATGGTTGGTCGGTTCGTCGAGCATCAAGACATCGGGGTTCGATAAGAGCAGATGCGCCAGCGCCACCCGCATCCGGTAGCCTCCGGACAGTTTCTCTACGGGACGATGAAAATCACTCTCCGTAAACCCCAGTCCCATGAGAATGCGCTTGGCTTCGTGTTCAGGGTATTCATCCCGGTGGGCGGCATCGAGGGCGGTCTTGCCGGTGATGGTTTCCAGTTCCTGGGGGAGGTAGCCGATCCGAAGCCTGGGCCGTTTGCGGATCGAGCCCTTGTCCGGTGACTCTTCACCAAGGATCATGCGGAAGAGCGTGGTCTTCCCGGCGCCGTTGGGGCCGACGAGGCCGACTCGTGAATTGGGGCGAAGATGCGCGGAGGCTTCGCTCAACAGCACCTTCGTGGAATATTGCTTGCTGATGGATTCTATTTGGAGCATGGGCACAAACCTTCCGTCTGAAATTGAATAACGAGATCGACTGAGATGCACTCGATCGAAATGAATGGCTAGCAGGTTGGGAGGCGAGGCAGCTTGAGGAAATTAAACACAACAAACATTTTAGAATCCTAAGACACTTGAGGTTTTATCCCGCCGCAACGATTACGATAAACCTTAAAAAGAACGGCCGGCACGCGTTTCCATACAACCAAGACACTTGTGGGATTTATCCGGCGGCAATAGTTACGATACTACTCAAAAAAGCCGCCGGCTCAAACGGCTATCTAAAACTGTAAGACACTTGTGGGTTTTATCCGTCGGCTCAATAACGAAATCTCAAATTAGCCGACGGTACACACGATGTGCGGTATCTAAAACCCTGAATCACTTGTGGTGTTCATCCGGCCGCAACGATTACGATAAACCTCAAAAGAGCGGCCGGCACGCGCAAGCGAGGTTTGGTGGAGCTGGCCGGGATTGAACCGGCGACCTCGTGAATGCCATTCACGCGCGCTCCCAACTGCGCCACAGCCCCACTCTTGGAGATTCGGAAATCGAAATTGATATGGAAAATTAAGGCGTTGAAACAACAGTAGGCATGCTAACACGCAGCTCCGAGCCAGTCAACCGACCAGTTGTTCCTTCTCCGCCATCAGGACGCCAACAAAGCTTCGGATACGAAGTATCTCAACGACCAACTTGACAAAAGAATAGGCTACACCTACCATGAAGCCCCTTGGCTCTGATCTCCCAATAGGGGCAGAGCCATTTTTTCGTGCCGACACCGCTGTGGGACATCCTCAACGATGGGTAATCTCGTCATAATCGGTGCGCAGTGGGGTGATGAAGGCAAGGGGAAGATCGTCGATATCTTGGCCCGGGGCGCGGACATCGTCGTGCGCTATCAAGGCGGCTCCAATGCCGGCCATACCGTCATCAATGAACGGGGAACCTATATTTTCCATCTCATTCCGTCGGGGATTTTGTACCGGGGGACGACCTGTGTCATTGGAAACGGAGTCGTCGTCGATCCCGGCGCGTTAATCGAAGAAATGGATCAGCTCCAGACCAAGGGCATCCCGATCGGCAAGAACTTCGCCATCAGTCAGCGGGCCCACCTGATCCTCCCTTATCATAAGGCGATCGACCGGGCGTCGGAGCAATCGAAAGGGTCGCGGAAAATCGGGACGACCGGACGGGGGATCGGGCCTTCGTATGCCGATAAGATGGCACGGGTCGGCATTCTTATGGGCGACCTGCTGAATCCGCCCTTGTTCAAGAAAAAACTCGAAGAGAATCTTGTCGAGATGAATTGGTTCTTGGAGCGACTGTACAAGGTCGAGACCTTTCAGGTCGACAAAGTCTTCGAGCAATATTTAGGGTATGCCGACCGACTGAAGACGCACATTACCGACACCACGGTGTTGCTGAATCGCGCGATAGAAAAGAACAAAATCGTCATCTTCGAAGGAGCTCAAGGCACGAATCTGGATGTGGATTTCGGCACCTATCCCTATGTGACATCGTCCAGCGCGGCAGCCGGCGGAGCCTGTACGGGGACTGGTGTCGGCCCGACGATGATCGACGCGGTCATGGGCATCGCCAAGGCGTACAGCACCAGAGTCGGCAGCGGACCATTTCCCACGGAACTGACCGATGAAGTGGGACTAGGGCTGCAGGAAAGAGGTCGGGAATTTGGTTCGACGACCGGACGTGCCAGGCGTTGCGGCTGGTTTGACGCGGTCGTGGTTCGTCATGCGACGGTGGTGAACGGGCTTACCTCGCTGGCACTGACCAAACTCGATGTGCTCGACGGCTGCAAGGAGCTGAAGCTCTGTACCGGCTACAGACATGATGGCACCCTGTATAAAACGATGCCGGCGGATCTCGACGCGTTGACGAACTGTGTGCCGGTCTATCAACGGATGAAAGGGTGGAGCGCGGCGACGACCGCAACGACCAGCTATGCCCGACTCCCGGTTGAAGCGAAACGTTACCTGGCCCGCATCGAAGAGTTGGCCCAGTGCCGAATCGATATGATCTCGACGGGGTCCAAGCGTGTGGAGACGATCATGCTGCGCAATCCCTTGGACTGCTCTCGCCGACGCCCCAAACGCTCCTGAAAAATAGTCCATGGTCTTCGGTCATTCGTCAATGCTATGATGCGCGCTGTCTTCGGCTGGTTTCATCCCAGTCGCTTCACGAGTAACCAATGAGTTTAAATATTCAGGATGTTCAAAAAGGCCTTCAGGCAAGGTCCGCGACGCGGAGAATAATGAGGCGCACGGCGCGATAAAGACAGAGCGCCACGTTTGTGCGCGCCGGGCGAGTCGGTGAGCGCCCAGTATCTTGTAAAAGAGAGATGCGTGAATTTTCACCGATGCGAGAACGGAGCGGGAAGTCTTTTTCAACATCCTGATTGTGAGCCGGTAGCTCAGTCGGTAGAGCATCGCCCTTTTAAGGCGAGGGCCCTGGGTTCGAGTCCCAGCCGGCTCACCACTTTTCAATCACTTACAAATTACTCGCTGTCCAATGAACCTCCATTGGACAGCCATTGGACAGTCTCCCAAAACTCTCACCACATCGGCTGCAACAGTTCGGGTTATCGGCCGTCGAGATTTCGATGGAGACTTTCCTACAAGACATGGCCAAAATCTGGTTACTGCCAATAAAAGGAGTGGCCGGTTCTGCGGTTTTGGCTCACATACGGCCCGCTGATTAAGAGGCCATTCAGGGCCAATTTCACAAGGGTTTGATCGGTCAGCGGTTTCCCCCTTCATTTGTAAATTCATTTACTTATGACGGTTCTATGGATTCTATTGAATCGATAGAGTCTATGATTTAGACGCCGTCTATCACAAGTTGTCACAGCAAAGGCCCGCTGATTTTCGACCGAAAAGGCGAAAGTCAAGGGGCCTTTGTGATAAAAGACCGCCAAATTGTGATAAACGCAATTATCTCTTGGCCGATTCCTCTGGAGGCCAACGGCCCTTAGTTGAGAGAACGGATATGACACCACAACAGAATATTATTCTTGATGAGCTTAAGCAAAAGGCTAAAGGCAAGGTAGCGGCCCTCTTGGGTCGCCTTACTAAGATGGAAGGAGCTGCCGAACTAGCTACAGAATTGCCAAAGCTCATCGGACCTACGGCGCTTCTTGATAACAAGAAAGATTTGCAAAGAGTCTGGGAGCTTTTCGGACTTTATTTTCTGAATCAAGGACGTGTTCATGAAGCGATCCCTGTGTTCTATGAGTTGTATTATCGCTTGTTGGACTATCAAGAGAAGCATCACTGCCATGTACCTAAAGGCACGTCGTTGTTCTGGTTAAGCAGATGTCACTCATTAGCTCAGCGGCCAGTTCTAGCGAAGCGGTACATGATGTTAGCATTGTGTGAAGATTCTATTAGAGATAAGGGGAACTTCAGGGCTCATCTGTCTGGAGCCTACCAACAGTTAGTCTGGAGTTTTGGTCTTTCTCACAATGAACTGATCAACTACGCAGACCACATTTGGGGACTTTACAAGAGAAACCGTGTCATGGGCCTTTTCCCTGAATGGATCCTGCAACAGCTTGGCGATGCGTGGATGATCGAACAGCGCTCTTTAGCTGAGTCTTTTCTATACTTCCTCAATATACGATATGTTCGAGTCCTTCAAACAAGGTTGAAATCCCAACCGGGACGATCCCTAGAATGGCTCGCTCATTATCTACTGAGTACTATTCCCGGGTGCCGAGCCAAGATGAATGTGCGCAGCCAGTCCACCCAATATGACGTCGTTGGTGCCCTAGAAGGTCAAGATGTTGATTTTAGGTCCGACTTAGGCCGCTATTTGATCTGCGAATGCAAAGACTGGTCTAAGCCAGCAGATTTCACCACTCTTGCAAAGCTCGCAAGAGTTCTAGAGTCAGCCAAATGCAAGTTTGGTCTTTTGTTTTCAAAGCTGGGAATCACTGGCGAAGCACATACAACAGCCGCGACCAGGGAGTTGCTTAAAGTATTTCAAGATCGTGGAATCGTAATCATAGTCGTTTCATCTCAGGATATAGAAAAACTTGTTAGTGGTGATAATTTTATAACGATGCTCAGAGACAAATACGAGGAGATTAGGCTCGACCTACCAAAAAGATCCGTTGCCCATGCCAAAAGCAATTGAGGCCTTTCAGGACCGCTTTTATGCGATATGTCACCAGGTAGAATCAGGTGAAGCTGCGAGTAAGAATTGCCATCTCGCTATTTTGAAATAGGTTTTAATATTTTCAACCGTGAAAAATTCAATTTTCTTTTCCTGGCAGGGGGATACACCAACTGGAATTGGGAGGAACTTTTTAAGGAAAGCTCTTGCGGGGGAATCCTGCATCGATGAAGCTTTGCGCGACGAGCTAGTGGTGGACAGTGATACACAAGGTGAGGCAGGTCAGCCGCCTATAGCCGAAACCATATTTAAAAAAATCGATACCGCGGCCGTCTTCGTTGCAGATGTGACGTTCACTGCCAAGCGAGTAGATGGAAGGCCGACACCGAATCCAAATGTGCTCATAGAGTATGGATGGGCCTTAAAGTCCTTAGGCCATTCCCGGGTCATCTCAGTTATGAATGACGCATACGGCGAGCCTTCTGCAGAAACACTTCCTTTTGATCTTGCTCACGTTCGATGGCCAACATGCTTCACATTACAGGAGAATGCTTCAGCCGAGCACAAATCCGCCGCAAGGCGAAAATTAGTTGCCAGCTTGAAGGGAGCTATCAGGGCTAGCCTCGCAACGATATCACCACCTCCTGCCCAGCCGATACCCATATTCCCTAAAGCCGTCCCCAAAGACGGACCTGCTCGATTCAGAAATGCAAATGAGGAGCTCGGATATGGCGACGGTCATTCGCACAGGTCCTTGAAAGTGTATTTAAGACCAGGTCCTGCGATGTGGCTGCGGATTATGCCTTTTTCCCCTCCTGGAAGGAAATGGACCCCTCGCGAGCTTAAAGAAGTGGCGATCGCCGGTAACACCCTCAACCTTCTCCCTCTCGTGGAAAGTAAGGGCTATAGTTTTCTGCGAGCTGAAGATGGATGGGGGGCATTCGACTCTTCAGGACAGATTGACGAGCAACAAAAGCGAAGAGAAGCGTCAAGTATAGTGTTTGCTTTTGATACTGGGGAAATCTGGACCATCGATACAGAAGTCCTCGCAAGAAATAGCGACTGGATCCCTTTCATTCAGAAGTATTTCAATAAACGTTTGTCTGGGTATGCGCAATTCATAAAGGCCCTAGGTGTACTCCCACCCTACCACTGGATTGCGGGGATTACGGGAGTCAAAGGTCGTAAGCTGGTGGTGCCACAAATGTCTGGCTTTGTAAACATAGGGGGAGAAGCTCCGGTTTGTGTAAGCGACAACATAGAAGTTGAAGGGGTGTACAACGACGGGCAAGCGCCTGCAGAAGTGTTAATTCCCTTCTACGCTGCTTTATTTGAAAAGTGTGGCATCGAACACCCTTCCGATCTTGCCAAATAGGACTGGAACCTAGTTAAGGCTTGCCAATAGATTGCGAAAGGCAACTAGTCTTGTTGGGGTAATGCTCGTCAAGACAGGGGATAACAGCCCGCCACTCTGGAACGAATGAACTCTATCCTGGCGTCGACGAAGAAGAGATCATATTGGCCACAATTGTGGTAGCCAATGAATGGACCGGCTTGTCCGAGACCTGAAGACCTAATCGTCAAAGCCTTTGTGACCTATCTTGCTGCAAGGTTATATCCTGGTCTTCGAATAGTCGAATGGCCGGATAAGAACAACACACGCACAACCGATATTGATGCTATAGCTGAAAGCGGGGACAAACGCGTTGCCATCGAACACACAAGCACCGATTACCTTCCTAATCAGCGACTGCATGACGAGCGATTCCTACAAGCGATTGGTTATTTGGAGCAAGAGTTAAAAGGACAAATCCATTCTCACCTACGTGTGATCACTCCTTTCGGTGCAGTGCCAACAGGAATACGCTGGGACGAGATTCGAGATCGCCTACGAAGATGGATCCTTGATAACGTTCCTCAATTGCCAGCCGATGAGTCTAAACATAACATTAGCATTGAGGGAGTTCCTTTCCCCCTCACTGTACAGAAGCTGTACAGAAGTCTGTATCTGGCAGCCATGGTCTATTTTTCGCACGTAGTCTGGAGGAAGAATCAGATTTCCCTCAGCGGCTCGAATCGCAGATAGACCGAAAGGCGCGAAAGCTCGCAAGGTACAGGGACTGCTGCAACTTGCTGATTCTTCTGATAGAGAATGAAGATATCGCTAACATGAGCCGAGGGAGGATGATAAAAACAGTCGAAGAATTGTATCCGGACTGTCTGCCAAGTGGCCTCGATAGGGTCTGGTATGCAGACAGTTCGATTCCCGTGTCTATTCAATTCTGGAACGTCACGCCCGCTTCTAGGGCAAACATGATGGACATGAATGCTATGGAAGAGCTGGACAGACCTCCAGAATAAGTTGTGGCAGCAATGTTAATAAGAGACGGTTTGCGTCCTCATCTCTGGCAACTCTACCCAAAGCGGGATTTCAGACTCCTTATCGATCCCAACTGCCTGAACCTGTTTTCCGCTCCTCTCCAATCCGAGATTCTCCAATTCATTCTTGATCTGAGATTGCTCAACCCATTGATACATATTCAACTGCTGACGTCAGAGAAAAGAGGTTTACAAGAACCTTTATTTGAAGTTGTTTCTGACAGAATCCAGTCGGGAGCGTATGTACCTACCCGTCTTGGTGAAAACGATCCACGTGCAGAGTTGTTAAAGGATAATCCAACTGCAACTCATGAGAAGGCATTGTGCGCATTGGCAATTCACGAAAAGGTCGATGGATTAGTGACTATGTCACTGACCTTCCCCCATTTATTACACCAAAGCTGAAGAAGTTAGCTCCTGTGTGAGCTGAGCCCCGTTTTGATGGTTAAGCATGAACTCGTGTGGTGTCATATCACCGATCCCACTGTGTGTGCGCTCTTCGTTATATTCCCGCCGCCAGGCTTCAATGACGAGCTGCGCTTCCTGCAGGGTCACAAACCAGTGTTCGTTTAAACATTCGTCCCGAAACTTGCCATTGAAGCTCTCGATAAAGGCGTTCTGCACCGGCTTCCCTGGTTGAATAAAGTGCAGATGCACGCCATGTTGCACCGCCCATGCATCCAGTGCCGTCCCCGTGAATTCGGGGCCGTTATCCAGGATCAGTATCTCTGGCAGCGGGCGAGTGAGGAACACCCGATCGAGAATCCGACAGACCCGGGCTCCGCCGATCGACACATCCACCTCAATCACCGGCACCTCCTTGGAACACGGATCGGTCATCGTCAAACATTTGTACCGTCGCCCGGTCACCAAGCGATCATGCACAAAATCAAGGGCATAACAGCGTCCTGGCTGCGTTGGGCGAGGGAGTGCCATGCGCGGGACGGCTGTCGCCTTCTTGCGGCGGCGCCGCTGTAACGACAGCCTTTCGTCCCGATAGTAAATCCGTTCCACTTTCTTATGATTCACGCGCCAGCCCTCTCGCCGCAACCGCACGTAGATCCGAGGACAGCCATACCGCCGCTTCTGCTCGGCAATCTCCCGAATCCGGACCCGCAGCGCCGCATCCTCCTGGCGTCGACTGCGATACCGGAGCGTGTTCCGATCAAGGGTCAGGAGGCGGCATACCCGTCGCTGACTGAGCCCAAAGCGCTCGGTGCTCCACTGAGCCGCCGCTCGCTTGGCCTTGGGCCCTACCAGTTTTTTGCGTTGATGGCTTTCAGCGCTTGCTCCGCCACCATCTGTTTCAGCCGCCGGTTTTCATCTTCCAGCTGGCGGAGCTTCTTCACATCGTTGACTTCGAGCCCAGCATATTTCGTCCGCCACTTATAAAACGTGGCGTCCGAGATGCCGTGCTTGCGGCAGAGCTCTGGAATTCCAATCCCCCCCTGCGCATCCTTGAGCACCGCAATGATCTGTTCCTCCGTGTGCCGTTTCCGTGTCATGGCCCCCTCCTGTGGAGCCCATCTCAGCACAGTGGCACTTCCTTGCCAATGGTCTAGTTTTCAGGGGGAAGGTCATCACAAGCTTTGCTTGAAGCGCGGTATGCGCTGGCAAGCGATCTGATCAACATTATTCCGCTCTATGAACTAGCGGATTTTGTAGAAATATGTGCCCATGGACATAATGTGTTCTGGTCTGTTTCTCATTCGTCCTCTCTCTATCAAGACGTGTATTACATCTTGGCCCATCACAAATGTCATCGACTGGCGGATTGGTGGAGTAGTCTTCAGAAAGATACTTTCAGTGACCAGGCGCAGGAACAGCTCCGGACCCTTGTTTTAAATCGATATCCGTTCATCCTATACGCCAGAGATATGGTGAGGTTTTATCGCCTGCAGCGAGACGCCTCAAGACGACATGGCGACTCTCATTTTGGGTTTGGGCTTACTTATCATCTCAATCAGTTCTATCTTTTGCTGTGGGGGATGCTGGATCAACTCTCTCTGCTTGCCAATCTTATCTTCAACCTCGGCTTAGACCCGTTCGATTGTGGTATTAGAAGACCTAAATTCCTGAAGGCGCTAAAGGAACAGAAATCAAGTCTTTATAAGTTCCTTCTGATCCCAATCGTGCATGATTGGATTGGCTTAATGAGCGACTTCAGGCATACCGCAGCCCATCAAGTAATTCCGATGCCAACGGAAGTGGTTATTGATACGGAAGACTCTAAAAGGTCTAAAGAAGAAATCCTAAACATATTGAAGATCGAAGACCCAGATTTCGATGTATTTAGAGAAAGTTCATTGAGCGCTGAGGGTAAAGCATGGCTAGAAGAACAGGCTGTGTCGCAATGGCGTGACTCAAAGAGGGAAAGGTTAGCTGACCATATGGTCTATCTCAAGAATAAACAAGGTCACTATTTTAGGAGCCCTGTAGTTAGTATCGACCATGACCTTACCCTGCTTACCGGAATTATGGATGCATTCTTAGTTTGTATGTTTCAAAAGGACGAAGCGATGCGCCCTCGAACATAAGAAGTAGGGTTATTGTTATGCGACTTTCTGAACCAATACGCGAATCTGGATAATTCTGGCTGCCACAAGACCCTGACACTAAGCGGCCAGGGACACTACACATTTCCGAAAGTGGTGAAGTGAAGAAATGAGAAAAGGTACCGGGAGTCTTTTTAGGTGGCATCTCCCTCTCAGGCATCAAACTGTGTTCCCATGTTTCTGGTCGCCACCGGCTTAGTCTATTGCTTCAACATCGCCCGAACCGCTTGGTTGAGCGTCGGGACTTTGTTCTTCACGATGTCCCAGACGATTTCCGAATCCAGGCCGAAATACTCATGAATCAGAATGTCGCGAAGCCCGGCCATTTTCTTCCATTCCAGTGCCGGATGCTGGGTTCGGAGGTCCTCCGGGAGTTTCTTGACGGCCTCACCAATCACTTCGAGATTCCGGACCACCGCATCGAAAGTCTTTTCATCTTCAAGGAATGCAGCCTTAGAAAGGTTTTCTGTATAGGTCGCGATCTTCCGAGTCGCTTCAAGAATATCTTCCAGGTAGACCTTAGAATCCCGGGGCATAGACGGCTTCTCGTTGGATAATCGGCAGGAGGCGCGGCTTAATGGAACTCATCGTGACCAGGTCTACGCGTGACCGGAACAGGTCCTCAAGGAACATCTTCGTATCCATGTAGGCGTCGAAAGACTTCTCTGACAGTTCAACGACAAAATCGAGATCGCTCCCTGGCATGGCCTCGCCCCTGGCATAGGACCCAAACAGGCCAAGCCGGCGAACTCCCAACCTTCTGAGGATCGCTTGATTTTGCTCAATCAGCTTAAGGACTTCGTCGCGGCTTGTGGGCATCGCGGGGGATTCCTTCCGGTTCGATCACGCTCGCATAAGATGCATGCAGCAGATTCTACAATCTGTCATCCGATGAGATCGCGGGTATTCTAGCACGAGGAAGAACAGGCGGCACAATCGGAACTTCTTTTCCGATCCATGTTCCGTACAGGGAGCGAGACCTCGAGCGAAAGCCGTAGGAGACGCTGATGGCGATCACCAACGGTGGTGCCGGAAGCCGAACCTACTAAGCAGCCTTCACATTACTCTGCAAGGAGATAGCCCAGTCGACAACCCTCTTACGGCCTTCCATCACGAGGAGGCATCCCAAGCAGAAATCAATTCCTCATCTTTATACGTAATACAACGGTGGTGAATTGTGTGACAAAACCCTGCTGGAATGGAAGGTAAGGCGCGGGAACGTATAGAACTTAATAGAATGCGATACCTTCTCAATATTTCAGCACATTAGGGGGAAACCGTTGCGATAGCGAGCACTTGTTAAGCCTCCAGCTATATCGGGGGAATAGGCGATGAACCGGTCTAGTACCCGAAACAACTCACCATCCATCCTGCCCTAAGCGGTCTTGGTGAACTTTAATCGGCCTGCCGCAAGACCTGTGACGGGTCACAACGATGCCGTTGCGATGGTGATTCGCCGGACCAACGCCGGTCTGTTTTGAATTGGAGTGACGAACACCCATGTGTTATCAGTGTAGGACCCCTGATGTGGCGGACGTGGGCCACTTCCCACAATAATCGCCACATCATGGAATGATGTCCTGAGACCTAAGACGACTTGTTGTGGAGACATCGCGATGCCCAAAGCCCGCAGCGCCGGCCAGTGTGATCGATGCGAAGCCGAAGATCGAGTCAGGATGACCTTCATGACGTGCAACCGCTGCCGTCGGTATTTCTGTAGTGAGCACGGAACCTTGGAATTGGACCAATGCGAGGTGTGCATCGAAGGCGCCGAAGAGACGGAATAGCGCATGATCAACAATTGGATCGAACCGGTAAACAGATATCGGGAATTTTTTGACTGTATCCGGCTATCCGTCATCACGCTCATTCGCATGCCCTTGGTCGCGCCCGTGAGCCGTCACTCCAATGCTTGAATCTCTCCGGCACGCTGGTTCCGGCTCTGCCTCCTGTTTCTTCAGTGACTTGTACGGTGCCTCGCCTCCGCGCGGCAGAGAGTCATCTTCACGTCACCCAAAGAGAAAACACCATGGCGACCAACCACTCATCCAAACGACCCGCGACGACGCGTTGCGATGTGGGAACTTCAAGGCGACGATTTGGCAGAATGTGAGCGAAAGAGACCATTTTTCGCAAAGACCTTCTCCCGATCGTTCAAGGATCAGTCCGGTGTCTGGCGCAACGGCATCTCGTTGGGTGTCAACGACCTGGAGTCACTCGTCACCGTGGCTGGTGAGGTCAAGGAATGGAATGGATGGTCGCCTGCTCTTGTAATCAGCAGGCCGTAGGCTCGACACTATACTGCCCACCAACATCAACGATTCCAACGCTATTTCTTCGCGCTACCGACCAGTGTCAACACCATCTAGATGAGGCAGTCTTTTTCTCTCCTGCCTTCGGCATATTGTGTGCTCGGCTTCCCTGGCATGGCCAGCCCAGGCATGGAGAACAAATCCAACCTAGAATTTCCTGCCTTCTGAGCCTGGGTTCGAATCCCATTGGCTCACCAAGGTGATAAAGGGGATGACCGTCGAGCCGACTTCACTAGGGATTCCCCTAGCTGCTGTCTTGGGACAATACAGTAGAGTGCCTCCCTCGCTTCACCGATGAAGACATCCAAGCCCATTCTCTATCAATTGCCCTTTCTGATCACGGCGATCGCGGTGGTGATCGTGGTCACTTGGCTGGCGGCCTGGCAGTATGTCCAACAGTCGCTCATCCGGACAGCGGGGGAGGCGCTCAGCTTGGGAGCGGCTGAGATCGCCTCAAAATTCGACCGGATGATCTTTGAACGTTATGATGATTTACGTGTGATGGCGGTCGCCTTTTCGAACCACATGAAAGACGACACGGCATTCGTGCAGCGCTACCTTGAGACGGCACGGGACGCCTATCAAACGTATCATTGGGTCGCGGTGGCGGACAGCGAAGGACGCTTGACGGGCTCGACGTCCCTTCAATCGCCGCAGGGCACGGACGTCAGCGGAACTTCCTGGTTTCAGGAAATCCGCTCACGAGCGGTGGCCGGACAGGAGGCAACGCTGCTGGGAGGAGTAGACGCCTTCCTGACCGAGGAAGGCGCGCCCGATGCGATTGCCATCTCGCGAGCCATCTATGATTCGCGCGGAACCTTTGCCGGCGTGGTCACGAGCCGCATCACCCTCACGGTCTTGGAAGCTATTGTCGTGGAGAAGCTTCCCTCTTTGCTTACCAAGAATTCCATGCTGACGGACATTGAGTACCAGATCATCGCCGAGGATGGCGTCGCTTACATCGACAGCGACTTGGCTCATAAGGGCCGGGCTAACTTCTCCACGCTGAAACTGCAGTCGCTGGAACGGGCCGGCCACGGACAGGCGGGTTATGTAGAAGAATTGCACCTGCGCCGGCATATTCCCGTCATTACCGGGTACAGCGCCACCAGGGGATGGGGCCAGTCCGAGGGGTTCCGATGGACGGTGCTGGTGCGCATTCCCACGGCGTCGTTGGTGCAGCCCGTTCAATGGTTTCACCTCAAGGTCGCGGTGATAGGCATCGTCATCATTGTGCCGATATTCTACCTTCTCATCTGGCTGCAAGGACGCTTGCGGAAGGAATGGCAGTTCGCCCAGGTAGAACGGCTTCGCGCTACGGCGGCCGAGGCGCAGTATCATTTATTGCTGCAGACGACGGACCAGGGCATTTTTGGCGTGAACCACAAAGGCCGCTGCTCCTTCATCAACCGGTCAGCGGCCCAGATGCTGGGCTATGCGCCCGATGACCTTCTGGGAAGTCTTTTCCACGACCGCGTACACCCTGAGGGGGACGGATTGTGTGGCTCTCAGTGCGTGCTGGAAGAGGCCGTTTCACATGGAAAATACACACGACTCGCCGAGCAGGTGTTCCGGCGCAAAGATGGCACCTTGTTAGAGCTCGAATGTTCGGCCTTTCCTCTCACCGAAGCCGCCAACACCACCGATTTCGTGTTCACTCTGATGGACATTACTGAGCGAAAGCAGCGGACCACGGAGCTCCTGCAGTATCAAAGACGTCTGCAGTCGCTTGCGACACAGTTACGCAAGGCGGATGAGCTGGTCCGCCAACGTCTTGCGACAGAGTTGCACGACAACCTCGCGCAGACGCTCGCCCTCTGCCGGATGAAGCTGGTGGCCCTGTCGAACGCCGCGCCGCCGTCCGTTGCCGCCGGCATCGCGCCAGTCACGGAGCTGCTCAAGGAAGCGTTGACAGTCACTCGAAACTTGATGAGTGATTTACGGCCGCCGACGCTCGGCGGTGATGAGGATCTCGCTGCGGCAGTTCAGTGGGTAGCAGCCAAGCTCCAGCGCCATGGACTAACCGTGCGGGTCGTGGACGACGGCAGGCGAAAGCTGTTGGACCCCGATGTCTTACGCATCGCGCATCAGTCCCTCCATGAGCTGCTCTTCAATGTTCTGAAACACGCCGATGTAACCGAAGCGACCGTCCGGATGCGCCGAATCGGCCATCATCTTGTCATTCAAGTCAAGGACCGTGGCATCGGTTTTAAAGTGGAGGGCCCGCAAGCACCCACGCAAGAGAGCGGGTTCGGTCTGTTTAATCTGCGCGAGCAACTACGCGCGATCAAGGGGCACATCCGTGTCTCGTCCCTCCCTGATCGTGGGTCTCGTGTGGTGATAGTGTTGCCGTTGCGGCGACTCTCGAGTGCCACGACGCAGGTCGGCCGTCAGGTGGTCCGTGCCTCCGCCGCACTGGATGTCGGCAGCGGGGAAGCCAGCCCTATCAAGGTTCGGATTCTTTTGGTCGATGATCATCAAATCATGCGGCAAGGCCTCCGCAGCATGCTCGAGACCGAACCGGGATTCGAGGTCGCGGCCGAAGCGATGGACGGCGAAATCGCCGTTGAGCTCGCCGCGTCCCTTCATCCCGACGTTATCCTGATGGACATCAACATGCCGAAACTCAACGGCGTGGAAGCAACGCGTCGCATCAAGCATCGGTTCCCAGGCATTACGGTGATAGGTCTATCGATGCACGAGGATCCGAAGCTGGAGCAATTGATGTACGAAGCCGGCGCCTCCGCCTACCTGTCGAAAGGCACGGCGTCTACTACCGTTTGTGACACGATCCGACAGCTTCGGAGTGGGGATCGCATTCCGGAGACCATCCCATGAACCGACATCGACTTTTGCTAGACTCGCACGGCAGACCAGATACCCGGCTCTCGCGGAGAGAAGCGACCCGAAGAGAATACCAATGCGCTCATCGAAGTCATTCGGCTTTTACGGGTCTGATGAGTCTGCGTCCATAGTTCGCTCCATTGACAGGACCTGGGTAAACCTATAGGCTCACCGCATGACGTATTGAGCTACGCTGACTATCCCATCTCTCGCGCCGTCCTTCTCATGCCTCCTGGCGCGTCTGATTTCCCCGGGTCTTCGCCGCTTCTACGCCTGTATCTCCATCATTGGCTCTCCGCCAAGACGCCGAACGTGTCTTGGCCGAGGGGTGGAGGCCTCACATTTCACCAAGGAGCCCATATGAATAAGGAACAGTTCGGACAATTCTGGGAGCAGCTCAAGACGCCGCTCAAGGCCAAGTGGGTGAGAATCACCGAGGAGGACCTCGTGGAAATCAAAGGAAACCTCGATGTGTTCGGTGCCGTCCTCCAGAAACGCTACGGCGAGCTTCAGACGGATGAAGTGGCGGCATGGGCCAACCGGCGCTACTGCCATTGGTCGGGGAACTACCTCGGTTATAAGGAAGAGGCTCCGGCGCTGTAGGTCGATCGTCATTCAGCCGACGAGGAACGCGACGAAGACAAAGGGAGCGAATATGAAGCGAATCGTGATCAACAGAAGCTATGATAAATTTTGCGTCAGCCATAAGGCACTGGTCCGGCTACGCGAATTGGGGCAACGGGAGGCGCTGGAGGAAGTGGATTCCGGAGCCTATTGGCCTCAAGCTGCGGGCCCGCGGGAGCCGAGCTTGAACCAATATGGCAAACTTATTCCGCGTGATGATGAGCACCTCGTTCGAGTGGTGGAGGAACTTGGGGAAGCGGCCGATGGACATGCCGCCAGCCTCAGAATCGTCACAATTCCAGACGACGTGAACTGGGTGATTACCAAGACCGAGGGTATCGAGCAGGTGAGTGAAGCTCATCGCACATGGGGAGGAACGATGTAGAATTCTACGATGCAGGAGCTTCTCCTGATGAATGGGGAGACCGGGGACCCGAAGGGATGCTTCAATCAAAGCGCCCCTTCGGGATTCCGGTAGAGGTTGTGAATTAATAGCGATTGCGTCCACCGCTGGACCGTCCGCCCCCACCTCCAGGCCTTCCGCCGCCCCCGCCAAAACGCGGTTCCATCGGCTTGGCCTCATTGACCGTGAGTGATCGTCCATCCATCTGCGAGCCGTTTAACGCTGTGATCGCCGCCTTCGCTTCTTCCGTGGTCGACATTTCGACAAAGCCAAAGCCGCGAGGTTGGCCGGTGAATTTGTCCGTGATCAAGCGGGCCGATTCTACGGTGCCATGCTCGGCAAACAAGGTGGTGAGTTGCGATTCCGTTACCGCATATGGCAACCCGCCGACATACAGTTTTGTACCCATGAGGTCCTCCTTGGGGGAATGACATTGTCCATGACGCGAGAGGACTTCAGAGAGGAAGGAGAGGGCCAAAGACGTAGTTGGTGAACGGCTCAGGTCAGGCTTCCGATCAGATTCTCGGTAGGAACAACATCGGTGGTAGGCCGTTGGATGCTCGTTTCATCGAGGCCCTTCGCGATGAAACAGCGTCATCCTATCAGGTGTATACGGGAATAGCTACTCTGTCGCATCGGGCCGGTCAGATATGGTGCGTCCCTTCTGCACGAAGTTGCGGAGGATGCCTGGTGGGCAATCGTCAAACTTTTTCGCGGCTGTTCAAGGATCAGTCCCCCATGGCGCATGGGGACATCCTTGAATCTCAACGTCTCGATGTGCTCATGTCGCTTGAGGCAAAAGAGTAGGAATCTCGCTCATACACCGAGGCGCTAAGCGGTTTTCCTGGGAAGCTTCCGGCCCTCCGGAGATTTCTCCGAGAGAAGTGCCGTAACCGTCCGGTTGCTGTGCATTGCTAGAAGATTATTGGACAAGTCGTCGAGTGCAATCAGCACTTCCCCGACGATTTGGCGGAGTTCTCGTTCCGAATATCGCAGCGGAATAAGTCGCCGCCGCTGCCACCCCCGCAGAAAGTACGTCCCCCGGATCCGCGTATAGGGCCGCTCACACCCCATCACCAGTTCCCTTCCTTGATTGTCTTCGAGTATGAACCCTTTTACATTCATGCTGGCTCTCTCCTTTCTCCGAGATACGTCTATTAATGCTTACCCAGTCTCTCTTTCGAGCTGAAGGCTGGCATGGCTGTTCTCGCCCCGGTACATGGAGGGCAAGCCTTCGCGTCGGACCTCATGATTACCCGGCCGCCCATCCTCTTCCGGCGGATGCACTCGACGGATGAATGCAGCGTTCGAACTCGTCACGAAGGTATCGTCGGAAGACCGGGTCGCCGCAGAGAGGCCAAGACGATCGACACATGACCGACTTCGGTCCACGACAGCGCCGCAAGTTCCTGTTCGGCGCTGCAAGATTGGAGCAGTAAAAGTACACCAAGAAAGAGCGCCATGATGCCGGGCCAGATGATCGAGAGCGTGCCGAGAACCAGGACGAGTGTAATCCCCGCCAATGTCTGCTGAACGAACGGGCTCTTGACCGTGAGCATAAGGTCCTCCCTCGTGTATCCTCACCGGAAAGACATACCGACTCGTGATGGATGAGTCACACGGCTCTTCCAAATAAGGCATCATGACCGGCGTACCTGTTCGCAATATCGTCTCTATGAGAGCGACTCGACAGTGCGTTCTCACGCAAAGTCCATACCTTGGAAGAGTCAGCGAAGGTTGCCTAAATTTCGATGGATTATCACGCCATTCTTTGAGCAGGAGCACCAGAAGGCGAATCTCTTTCGATTCAGTGAATCGAAAGAGATTCGGAAAGCGTGTCACCGGTTGGGTTCACATCCAGTTGTATACAAAAAAGAGCTCCGATCGAAGGTGCACTTGGTCTCATTCCTGTTCTCAGGCTTCCGCTGTGTCTGACTGCCGACAACTGGAGTCGACCCCCGCCGATACCCGAAAGGCACATCCGCCGTGCCGGATGTGTCACTTCAAGGAAGAAACACGATGGCGACACCAACCCCATGTAAACGAACGGCCACCACACTCGATGGCAACGTGTTACCGAGATTTCCGAAAAGGAAGCACTCGAGCGGGAGATCTCAACGCCGACTTCAGAACCGTCTGGACTTTTTTTGCCGTCACCTGGAGATCATCCAGCTTCGTCGCGACAGGTTCTATGAGATAATCCATCTGTTCAAGAGCGTGTTGAGATCTGGCCAAGTTGGCCTTCGACTGCTTTAGTTCCTTTTCGAGTACGCGGGCTGCTCCCTCTCTCTTCGAAGAATCCTTGTTTGACAGTGGCAATCGAGTTACCGACAACACGAGTTGCACCTCGTAGAGGGCTTTGTAAAGAGCCGAACGTTCCGCCTCGATCCGCTTCTGCCGAGGCGCCCGTCTGACAAAGGCTTCTGCGGTCTTCATCAGGCGCAGGCAGGCTTCCCGTACATCATGCTTATCTTGTCGCGTCATCCGGACCCCTCTTGATACCAATTGGTTGTACGGTGGTGACTGTTTTCTTGCCTAACCACTACGCCGATTTCCGCTAAAGCCCACTGGGAAAGGCTCTAGGACCCATCCGGGCGGCGACCATCCGTCCGCTTCATGTGACCGAGATCTCCTCCACCACCTTCTTCCAATCTTCTCTTTGATGGAAGATCCCGCCAGGATGCGCGTTACTGAAGTCGCTGATCAACCGTACGACCCGTTTCAGAACCCATCGGATGATGTGTGATATCTGTGATATCGTGATGTCATGGTCCCGCTCTGTAAGTCGTGAGATGAGTGGATCGGATCAAAGGAAACGGCATAGCTTATGAAGCTCACACAATCGGCCGTCGAACGGTTGAAGGCATTGGTTCAGGAGCATCCCGAGGATCCTATCGTTCGAGTGCAGGTGAAGGATCTGGATGAAGCGCGCCTGGCCTTCAGCATTACGTTGGAGGCCAACGTTCAGCCGGACGACGACGTGCGGATACACGACGGTTTGACAGTGGCGATACCCGCAACCAGCACCGTTCGCATGAACGGCGTCACCGTGGACTATCAGGAAGGGAGCGGCTTCACATTCCACCACGCCGATCACCAGGACGATCTTCGTCTCGGCCTCATCAACTTGAACTGACTTCCATTAACCACAGGGCTTGAGTTCCAGCTGACTCGCCATCTTTCAATACGGCGAGTGTTTCACATATTCAACGAATCCTCACCAGAAAGACCTTTACAGGATTACCACGGGAGAGCAGACTAGAACACAACCGTTCAAGGGAAGAGAGGCATGGCCTGGTGCGGCTTCGTGGAGTAACGATCACGGCATGCAGAACACTTGTGGGTAGACATGGACCGTTGGCGAGTCTCTCTTTGAGGGAAAATCCACTTCGACTCGAATCCATTCCTGCCGGCGCAACCGGCGAACGTATAACGCGGTGACTCTGGAGCAGGAAGAAGATTTGCGAGAGAGCAAGTACGCCGTATCGTCCTATGTTAGCGTGGCATTTCTCGCGGCGTGGGCCGGATGGGTCCCATTCTGTTGGGCACAGTCAGATGGCCTAGCACCGGATGCCCGAGCCATTTTGAAACGCGGGACAATCGAAGCCGGTGGAACCGTCGGGTACTGGGAAGAGTTTCTCTTTCCCACCGAGGCACACACAGCCACTCGCCATGCCATCTTTGTCATGCCCAGGCTGGGGGTGGTCATGACCGATGAAACGGATGCCGGCCTGCTGTCCGGCAACCTACAGATTCTTGTGGAACCCTTCTATGGTCGATTTCAGAACAGGTTTTCTGCTGATACGGTCGGGGCTTCGCTAATCGTGAAATACAATCTGCTCTCATTCGGACGCTGGGTGCCCTTCTGGGATGCCGGAGTCGGAGTGCTGTGGACCGATCTTGCTCCCCGCATTGCCGAAGACAGTAGCCAGGTGAACTTTGCCCTTCAGACCGGACCAGGCGTTCAATACTTTCCGACGACGCGCCTGGCTGTGACAGTTGGAGTACGATACCATCACATCTCGAACGCCGGGATAGGACAACGGAACCTTGGATTGGATGCCGTGCTTCCCTATGCCGGAATGTCCTGGTTTTTTTCGCATTAAGACTTCGGACAGTCACGAGCCATGCCTTATAAACGGCATCACCGTGGGCAATCAAAGAGGAACCTTGCACGAGCAGAATAGCTATCCGTTCGACCCAGGAACTCGCTATAACCTCGGCGGGAATAGCCAAATCTCCAAATCTTATGGCGCCGCCTCCATTTCTCTCCGGGAAGACTTCCTGCCGATACCTGCTGGATGGCAGTTCCTGGTCCTGCCTTTGCAGCCCCACCCTTTTAGTAAGCCGAATCGCAGTAAACTGATGCATAATGCGCCAGGGGCTCTGGTGTGCAGTAGCAATTTGGGACAGGCAATACCTAGGTGGAGTAGGAAATGAGAGAAGAATGGGGCGCCATTCTCGTCGTCGACGACGATGCAGATATGAGGGAATTGGCCTACGACATGCTGAAAGACCGGGGTCATCAAGTAACCACGGCTGGGAGCGGCGAGGAAGCTCTGAAACGATTGACCGAAGAAGATTATGCCGTTGTCCTGACGGATCTTCGGATGAAAGGTATGCAGGGGCTCGAATTGCTGACCCAGGTCAAGCGAGACCATCCGGAGATCAACGTGATCCTCATGACCGCCTTCGGATCGGTGGAGACGGCGGTCGAGGCCATGAAACATGGAGCGAACGATTATCTCACCAAGCCGGTCAAGAAGGACGAGCTGATCCGCGTCGTGGAACGGGTGATCAGGGAAGCGGCCTTACGGCGCGAGGTGAGCCGGCTCAGAAAAGAAGTTCACAAGGAATATAGTTTTCATCAAATACTGGGCAAGAGCAAGGCGATCCAGGCGGTCTTCGATCTCATTCGGCGGGTGGCGGATAGTCCGACCAACGTGCTCATCACGGGAGAAAGCGGAACCGGGAAAGAATTGGTCGCCAAGGCCATTCACTACAACAGTGACAGGAAAGAGGCGCCCTTCATCCCGGTCAACTGCGCCGCGATTCCAGAGCAGCTGTTGGAGAGCGAACTGTTCGGGCATATGAGAGGCGCCTTCACCGATGCAAAGGTGGACAAGCGGGGATTGTTCGAAGAAGCGCAGAAAGGCACGCTGTTCCTCGATGAGATCAGCGAGCTGCCGCTCATGCTGCAGGCGAAAATCCTCCGCGCCATTCAGGAAAAGGAGATCCGGCGAGTGGGAGCCACCAAGCCGATCTCGGTGGATGTGCGCATCATCGCGGCCACCAACCTGAATCTCAGCGAGGAAGTGAAGAACAAGCGGTTCCGTGAGGACCTCTACTATCGACTCAACGTGATCGAGTTGAAGCTGCCGCCGCTCCGAGAGCGACGCGAAGATATTCCGCTTCTGGTGGAGGCCTTTCTCAAGAAGTGCGGTGAGGCCCGCGGGAAGGAGGTCAAGGGTGTCAGCGAGGCGGCGCTGGCCATGCTGATGGATTATGCCTGGCCCGGTAACGTGCGGGAACTGGAAAACGTCATCGAACGGGCCGTGACGCTCAGTCGAGGAGAGAAGGTTTCACCGGATGATCTGCCCGGGGCGGTGCAAGGGGCCCGTGGGGATCGGCGGGTGCTGGACGAAGCCGCCGAGCATACATTGCCCCTGCACGAGCTCGAGAAAGAATATATCAAGAAGGTGTTGGAAAAGACCGGCGGCAACAAATATCAGGCCGCCCACGCGCTTGGCATCGACCGCAAGACCCTGTATCGTAAACTCGCCGAGATCGAAGGCAAGCCTCATCCGGAGGAGTAACAACCTCTTTACCGATCATCGAATCAGGATTGAAGTCGAATAATCCTGACCCAGGCCGGGATGGATCGCATGAATGGTGTCGGCAGTCTCGCTATGCGTAGTGCACCCTGGGCGATTCCTCTTCTGACGATAGGCATTTTTGCCTTTGACCTGCTGACTCCGGTGGGCGTAGCCCTATCGATTCTGTATGTCGTTCCGTTGCTGCTCACGTATGCATCTCCCCGCACGAGGGACCCGTTCTACTTTGCCGCTGTTGTCACGCTACTGACGTGGGTTGACGTTTTGATAAGTCCGTCCGGTCTCCCGATGCCCTATGCCCTGTTCAACCGTATCTTGGGCACGGCGGTCATCTGGGTCATCGCCATCGGACTGATCCGATATAAGAGCACTCAGCACCAGCTGAAATCGGCGTTGGTTGAACAGGCCCATGCCGAAGGGCTGATGATGGAGGCGCAGGAGGCGCGCTACCACGCGAATCGGGAGGCGGTGCGTGCCGCAGTCGGCCGCGAAGATGCGGAAGAGCGACTCCTGGTCAGCCAACTCAGGTTGGAAGGGATCATCGAATCCGCCATGGATGCGATCATAACCGTGGACGAAGATCAGCGAGTCGTGTTGTTCAACCGAGCCGCCGAACACATGTTCGCCTGTCCTTTTCGAGAGGCTCTCGGACAGCCGCTCGATCGATTCTTGCCCGCACGGTTCCGCGAGGCCCATCGTCACCATGTTCAGACGTTCGGACAATCCGGTGTGACGAGCCGGAAGATGGGGCAATTGGGAACGGTGAAGGGACTTCGCTCGAACGGAGAAGAATTTCCGATCGAAGCGGCCATCTCGCATATCGCCGTCGAGAGAAAGCAATACTATACCGTCATTCTTCGCGACATCTCCGAACGGAAACAATCGGAGGAGATTCTGCAAGCGAAGGAAACATTCACTCGTGACGTGCTGGATTCCCTCCCGGCGCACATTTGCGTGTTGGAAAAGAGCGGAACCATCATGAGGACGAATGATGCTTGGAAGAGGTTCGCCGAAGACAATTCGGATTCCGCTTCGACCGCCGGGGATGTGGGGGACAACTATCTGGAGGTATGCCGGCGAGCCGTCGCGAACGGAGATTCGACCGCCGAGTCGATTCTTCGCGGTATCCAGGAGGTTCTTGAAGGAAAGCAGACGACCTTCAGTGCCGAATATCCGTGCCATTCGCCCAACGAACCGAGATGGTTCCTGCTTCGCGTCACTCCGCTGAAAGACGCCAGCGGGGTGGTGCTCGCACATCTCAACATCACCGCCCGGAAGCAGGTCGAGGAAAACCTCCAGCAGAGCCAGCGGCAGCTGGCCACCTTGATCGGCAATTTGCCCGGCTATGTCTATCGTTGCCGCAACGACCGTGACTGGACCTTGCAGTACATCAGTGAAGGAGTCTTCGATCTGACCGGATACACGGTCGAGGAGTACCTGTCGCAGAAGACCGTCACGTGCGGGGAGAAAACACATCCGGATGACGGTGAGCAGGTATGGAAGGAAGTGCAAGCCGCCTTGGAACGACGCCGACCTTTCGAGATGACCTATCGTATCCTGACCAAGTCCGGCGAGGTGAAATGGGTCTGGGAGAGGGGAGAGGGGATCTATGCACCGGACGGCACACTGAGCTATCTGGAGGGCTTCGTCACGGACGTCACGGAGCGGAAGCGCGCCGAACATTTGCTGCGGCAGAGCGAAGAACGCTACCGGCGTCTGATCGCCATTTCGCCCTATGCGATTCTGGTGAACCGGGGAGACCGCGTCATTTTCGCCAATGACCGGGCTATCAAACTGTTCGGCGCGGTGAAGGCGGAGGAGATTTTGGGAAAGCCTCCCATGGACCTGTTTCATCCCGATTTTCACGATGCCGTGCGCGAGCGTATCCATGAATTGCTGGAGGGCGGCCCGCCCGTCCCGATGATCGAGGAACAAATCGTCAGGGTGGACGGTACGTCGATCGATGTCGAAGTGAGCGCGGCGCGGTTCGTCGATGAAGAAGGGCCGGCCATCCTGGTCATGCTCCGGGACATCAGCGAACGCATACGGCTGCAGGACCAATTGCGAAAGACCGAGCGAATCGCCGAGCTCGGCACCCTCGCATCCGGAATGGCGCATGAAATCGGGACCCCGATGAACGTCATCCTCGGCCGCGCGGAATATTTGATGGATCGCGTGACGGAAGAGCCGGTCAAGAAGGGGCTTCAGACCATCGTCACCCAGGTCGAACGGATTACCAGAGTCATGAACCAACTGCTCGCCTTTGCACGGCGCAAGCCGCCGGTACGTGCCCCGCACCTCTTGAAGGACATTGTTGAGGACGGCCTGGAACTGTTTCGAGAACGGCTGGCGAAAAACGGCGTCGTGGTCGAATTGTCGTTGGACATTGATTGCCCAAGGGTGCTGGCGGATCCCGATCAGATGAGTCAAGTCTTCATCAATCTCGTGATGAACGCGGTGCATGCCATGCCGGACGGGGGGACGTTGCGAATCGGTCTTGGTCCGGAAAAACAGACGGTGAAACTGACGGTGGGCGATACCGGCCACGGAATTCCCAAAGACGTGGTCAGGAAAATCTTCGAGCCGTTCTTTACGACAAAAGATTTCGGCCAAGGGACCGGATTGGGATTGACCGTGGTCAAGGGCATCATCGAGGAACATCAGGGGTCCATCACCGTGGAGAGCGAAGAAGGAAAAGGCACGACGTTTACGATCCTGCTGCCGCAAGCCGATAACGGATAACCGTCAGCTGTCAGTGATCAGCTCTCAGGCCAGAGAGACGGTCGAAAGCTGATAGCTGACTGCTATTGGCCCGCTGTGGCATCTCGCTACGATAGGGCCTCCCTTCATCGTGGTGTTTCTCGCCACCGGGCCTTCTTCACAATCAATTTCCCTCAGGATTCCTTTGAATCCGACCCATCCCCATGAACGGCTCGTGTCGGCATCTTCCTTGCTGGTAATCGGGCATGGGTCAGGCAAGCGACATGACGGAATGAGAGCAGAGCATGTCAACGGTAGCAAAAGGAAGAGCCGCCATGGTGCTCATTGTGGAAGATGACCGAGAGATGCGCAGTCTGCTGTGCGATGAGTTGTGGGGAACGGGGTATCAACTCCGTGAAGCCCGCAATGGAGACGAAGCGTTTCTCGCGGTGCTGCAATCGGTACCGGATCTGATTCTCACGGACCTTCGGATGCCGGCGGGAGGAGATGATTACATCAGCCGGTTGCGGACCGTGGCACCCGCCTGTCCGATCGTCGTCATGACCGCGTTCGGCGATGCCGCGTTGAAAGCACGGGTACTCAAGGCGGGAGCCACTGCCTATTTCGACAAACCGGTGCGGCTTGCCGATCTCAAGAAGTGTGTGCAACAATTGCTCGGCCACGGAAGTGGGGCCGATAGCTGACACGTCCGGCCGGTCGGACGAATGACGTAGCTATTTGCTTATCCACTGTCATGTGTGAGCAGAGAGGATATATTCTCCGGAAGCGAGAGCACCTTGTCTGACTCAGGCAGCTCCAATCAACCGGCGCTCATTGACCCCGTCATTGCCGCACGAGTCGAAGCGATCAAACAGTTGGCTCAGGGTCTGTCCGACCGGGTGGCGGTCATGGATCGATCGTTCAACGTCGTCTACGCGAATGAAGCGGCTTGGTCCACGGACCAGGCTGCAAAACCATCGCGGCCTCACGCCAAGTGTTACGAAGCGTTTGCACATCGGACAGACCCCTGCGGGACCTGTCCGGCCATAAAGGTATTCGACGCGCCGGGAGTGCAGTGTGTGTCCTGTGCGAGTGAAGGAGACGGCACGGCCTGTGGAATGCAGCAGGCCTTTCCCCTGGCGGATGCGAACGGAGCCGTGGCCTCGATGCTGGTCCTCTTTCAACCTGCACCGAAACCTCCTCATCGATCGACGCCCGAGGACTCCGTCGATCAGGCCCAAGGGGATCGGTTGGGGGATTTGCTCGGTCGGAGTCCGGTCATGCGGCAGCTGTTCGACATGACCCGCCTCGTGGCGGACAGCTCGGCCGCCGTCCTGATCCAGGGCGAGAGCGGAACGGGAAAAGAACTTTTGGCGAAAACGATCCATGCGCTCAGTAATCGGAAGGATCAACCCTTCATCGTCGTCGATTGCGGCTCATTGCCAGAAACGCTGCTCGAAAGCGAGCTGTTCGGCCATGTGAAGGGCGCCTTTACGGGGGCGGTCGCCAACAAGCGGGGGCTCTTCGAAGAGGCGGACGGAGGGACGATTTTCCTCGATGAGATTGCCGATACGACGCCGATCTTTCAAGCGAAGCTGCTGCGCGTGCTGCAAGAGGGGGAGATCAAACCGGTCGGCGGGACGAGGTCGATCAAGATTCACGCGCGTGTCATCTCCGCCTCGAACAAAGACTTGTCCGAATTGGTGAAGGCCAAGACGTTTCGGCAGGATCTCTACTATCGATTGGCGGTTTTGCCGCTCTATTTGCCGGCGCTGCGCGAGCGGCGGGAAGACATTCCGCTGTTGGTTCAGCATTTCGTTGCCGCGTCGTGCCCTCGGCATCATCAACCCGTGCGTCAGGTGGCGGAACGAACGATGCGGGCGCTGCGCGACGCTCCTTGGCCCGGCAATGTCCGGCAATTGCAGCATTACATCGAACGGGCCGTGGTGACGACCGGCGGACCATGGCTGATATGCGACGATTTGATGTCAGGTGGGATCGTGGCCGAAGACGAGAGTTTGCGGTCAGCCGCGCGCGGAGCCGTTGCGCAGACCGAGCGCATCCGGATCGTTGACGCGTTGCAAAAGACCGCGGGAAATCGGTTGAAGGCGGCCAAGTTGCTCAAAATCAGCCGGGCCAGTCTCTACAACAAGCTTCGGGCCTATAGCATCGACTAACCTCCTCGTTGCCTTTTTCCACCTCCTTCGATTCGCATGTGAAAGCGAATTGTGGCTCAGCCGCGACAGTCGCTTCCATCTGACCTCCGGTCTAACTAACACGATGAACGATTTCCGGACAGCCGGTATGTATGGAGCCATTGGTTTTTAGGGATATTGCCATTACAAGCAGGTCATATGGACACACTGACGGTCTTACATCTGTTGAAGGGCGGCGATCGGCGTTCCATCGGCCGCTCCAATCATGTCGTGGCACTCGTGCGCCGACAGCCGGCACTGTTTCCCGTCCTGATTGGGGGCATGCACCATGCGGACGAGCTTGTCCGCATGCGTGCCGCCGATGCAGTCGAAAAACTCACCGAGATGAATCCTGAGTGGCTTCGCCCATTCAAAGCGCGGCTCATCACGTTGGCGGGCAGGGCAACACAGCAAGAGCTGCGATGGCATTTGGCCCAGATGCTGCCTCGCTTGACGTTGTCGAAAAGAGATCGGGTAATTGTGCTGGCGTTGCTTCGACGGTATGTCAAGGATGAAAGCCGAATCGTGAAGACCTTCGCGATGCAGGGCTTGACCGATTTGGCAAAGCAGGACCCCCGGTTAGCGAAATCAATTCGACCGCTCCTCTTATCGCTCACCAGGACCGGTAGTCCGGCTATGAAAAGCCGAGGACGGAAGCTCTTGCTCCAACTCAATGCATTGACATTGCCCCGTCCTGCCCCAGGATCCCCCTAGATCCTGTCCAAGTAATTGGACAGCATAACATTTTGATTTTTTACAAATGAATAGTTTCTCGGTCGGTTGGCGTCTTATTCGTAGAAAATTTCCTCACATTGAAATGATGACTTCTCGGTCGTCGAATCTTTTGTAACTTCCCGTTACAACGGCACATTTTGATCAATGAGGCATGCGGCGAAGGGAAGGCACGGTGATTGCCCTACGAAAGTAATGCTGGTGAGGGTCTGGGTGATTTTGGACCGGCCTCCGAATGACCCATTCCTTCGCAAGAAGGAACCCTTCACCAGCTCTTATCCCTCCTGAGAATCGAGGCCGGAAGTTGTTCGGAGGCCGGTCCTCATTTCATAGGATGATCGAGAGAGGACCATTGAGAATCCTCGGGAGCATCATTTCAACCGGTCGCCTGGTGAGGCGATATATCGAAAGAGGAGGCCGAGTCATGAGGTCCATTCCATTTGTACAAAGTCGGGAGCAGAGGAGAGCCGGCAAGATGCTGCGCTTCCAAATCTTGGCGCTGGCAAGCAGCCTCGCCTTCGCGCCAATGGGATTTGCTGCAGAGCGGCACAGTCATCAGGGAGATGCGGGACAGGCGTCCGCGCAAAAGGTCATCTATCGTGAAGGGGGAGCGATTCTGCACGACCGCATGATGGACGAAATTAAGCGGCAGCAGGAATTTATCGGAAAGAAGGGAGGGTACAGCACAGGCGCCAACAGCCACATGATGCAACAGGGCGTGTTGCTGGTGGCGGAGGACCCCTCCAAGGTCGCCGTGGGGAACGGACAGCGGTGTCCGGCGAATGCACCCGTCAAGGAATATCACGTCTCGGCGATCAACATCGAAATCACGCTGAGCCGGTTCCTCGATTACTTTCCCGGGTACATGTATGTCCTGAACGAAAATCTGGACAAAGCGCGGGCCGAGGAGACAGCGAATAAAGAGGCGCGGGAGAAGGAGAATGACCCCGGTGCCGTGTCCAACGGCTTGCAGGGTGATGTCATCCAACCGCTGGTCATCAGAGCGAATCAGGGTGACTGCCTCAAGATGACGCTCCACAATCGGATTGCTGACGAGCCGACCAATCTTGTGATCAACGGCTCGTCGATGGTGGTCTCTTCCACCGGCAAGCCGGCGACTCCGTCGAATCCGGATACGACCGTGGCGGCGGGGAAAGAGCAAAGTCTTGAATGGTACATCAAGCCGGACACACAAGAGGGTGCGCGGTTTTTCCGGTCGCACGCCTCGCGTGAACAGTTCAATCTGGGCTTGATCGGCATGTTGGTGGTAGAACCGCGTGGATCCCGCTATCTCAGCCCGTTCGACGGTCAACCTCTGACAAGTGGCTGGGAAGCGATGATCGAAGATCCGAATGGGGCGGATTTTCGTGAGTTCGCGATCTTCTATCATGAGGCAGGAGACGAGGCGTTCCGGATTTTGAACAAGAAGGGGGAGATGCTCCCGCAGCGTGACCCCCATACCGATTCCTATCGTCCTGGGGCAAGGCTGCTGAACTATCGGAGTGAGCCGCACGGCACACGTATCGAACTCCAAGCGCACATGGGGTTCTATGGCGATGAATCCATGGCCTATGGATCCTATACGTTCGGTGATCCGGCGACCACGATTCCCCGGTCCTATCTCGGCGATCCGGCCAAGTTCCGGATGGCGGGTGGGTCGGAGATCGTTCACTCCCACCATCTGCACGGGGGGTCCATCCGCTGGGCACGCCAACCGGGCAACAGTATGCTGGATTTCGCCGTCTCCAAAAACGGACCGGTGAAGTTCCCCTTGATCAGCGACACGTCGGATCGTTTGGACGTCCAGTCCATCGGACCGACGGAAGTCTACGATCAGGTCATTGAAGGTGGTTCCGGGGGTCTGCAAGCGCTGGCCGGCGAGTTCGTGTTCCACTGCCACATCCCGCAGCACTATGTGACGGGCATGTGGGGGTTCTGGCGCGTCTACAACACCTTGCAGGCGCCAGGGTTCCAGACCGATGTGATGAAGCCATTGGTTGAGTTGCCGGACCGTGTCGGTCGTATGAGAACGGGTATTTCGAGCGACAAGCTTGTTGGTCAAACGGTCGATTGGTACGGTGGCAAGAAATTCGAGATCACGAAGGACAAGACGGATTGGAAAGCCAATCCGGCCAAGGTCTCCATCAAGGACTGGGTCGAGATGCAGGTGCCGCCGCAGGGCAAACCAGGGCACAAGAACACGGAGAAGGAGCAAACCCTGGCCTATGACTCGACGGTCAATGATTGGACTTGGGACGGGGCGAAAGCGCTGAGCGAGCCTGAAACGACGTACGAATGGGTGAACTATAAGTCGACGACTCCTGGCAAGCGGCAGGAGATCCTCTTCGATCCACGGAGTGGAAAGTTGTCGTGGCCGTGGCTGCGGCCGCATCTCGGCAGGCGGGTGCCATTCTCGCCGAGCCATAGCGGGGCGCCCTGGTTGGAGCCGATTCATCGGCGTGACGATGGCAGTAATTCAACTGAGCCCGCCAAGCCTGGCGAGAACGGGCCTTGGAGCCTCTGCCCCGAGGGCGCGCCGCGTAAATTCTTCAATATTCACGCCATCACCTTGCCGATTACGTTGAAGGCGGCGACGGCCAAGACGCCGGCGATCGTCGATCCGGACGGCTTGCTCTATGTGTTGCATGAAGAGGAGGCTGAGGTCCGAAAGAATCGGGCGAAGCAGTTTCCACTGGTCATTCGCGGAAACGTGCAGGACTGTATTGACGTTGTCTATAAGAGCGAGCTGAAAGACGATGCACGGCAAGGGTTCTCGAGCAAGACGAACCTGCATCCGCACATGTTCCAGTTCGACACGCAAGCCTCGGATGGACCCATCATCGGCTTCTCCTATGAGATGTCGCTCCGTCCATTCACGATCTTAAAGGACGAGCACCCAGGGAAGGGCATGCCGGTCCCGATGAACACGACGATCGAGGCGGATGCCGCCAAGGGGGCAACCAACATCAAGGTCAAGGATGCGTCAAAGTTCCACGTTAAGACGGAACTGGGCGTGGGAATGGATGAAGTGAATGGATTCGAGTCAGCCCGTATCAGCAAGATCGACGGCAATACGATCACCTTCGAGCGGCCATTGCAGCATGCCCATAAGAAGGGTGAGATTGCCTCGGTCGAGTGGATCCGCGAGCGCTGGTATGTGGACGCCGACTTCGGTACCACGTTCTGGCATGACCATGTGTTTGGACTCGACTCGTGGGGGCACGGGCAGTATGCCTCATTCATCACGGAGCCGCCGCGATCGACCTATCATGATCCCGTCACGGGTAAGGAAATCAGGAGCGGCCCTGTCGCGGACATTCATACGACCGAACAGGTCTCCGCCCATATCAAGGGGTCGTTCCGTGAGATCGTGACCCATGTGATGGATTCCAACCCTCGGACGGCGGAATTGATTACGGCCGACAATCCACAAGCGAGGGTCAACGCAATCTCTGTGGATGGGACGCCGTCGGCGGTCTATCCAGCGAAATTGAACCTTTCGCCGATGAAGTTCTTGAACGGCGGCGAAGCCACGACCGGTGGCGGGTACAACATGCGGATTGAGCCCTTGTCTGTCCGCTTAGCTAATAACCCCGATCCGTCGCAGCTGTTCAGCAGTCGGATTCACGGAGATCCGGATACGCTCATGCTGCGGGCCTACCTGGGTGATCCAGTGGTGGTCAGGCTGCTTGAAACATCCGCCAATGAAGTGCATTCCTGGCACATCAGCGGTCACTGGTTCCCGATGGAGCGGTACAGCAAGAACTCCATCCCACGCAGCTCACTGCACGTGGTGATCGGGGAACGGTACGATGCGGCCATTCCGGCCGCCGGCGGACCGCAACAGATGGCGGGCGACTACCTGTACTATAGCGGTCGGGCGTCGCACTTCGTCGAAGGCAGCTGGGGGATCGTCCGCGTGCTCGACAAGGCGGATGCGACATTGAAGCCTCTGCCTGGGCGCAACGAGATTCCACAGTCGGCCAAGTCGGTCTGTCCTGCTGATGCACCGGTGAAGAGCTTCAACGTTTCGGCTATCGACAAGGCGATCCGATACAACAGAGGCACGCCTGGGACGATAGAAGTTGATCTGGAGCGCAAGATGGTGCTGGGCAATGAGACAGGCAAGATGTATGTGCTTGAAGGCGAAAAGACAAAGGTCGCGTCGGGCAACCTTGAGCCCAGCCCGTTGACGCTGCATGTCAATGTTGGGGACTGCATCAAGATCAATTTAAGAAACGAGATGGCCAAGGACCGTGCCGGGTTCCACGTGGACAACCTCGCGTATGACCCCAAGGAATCCATGGGCATCAATGCCGGTAACAATCCCGGCGATCAGACGGTCGCACCGGGACAAAGCCGAACCTATACCTTCTATGCCCATCCGGAGTTCGGCGAGAACGCGGCGCTGATTCAGGATTGGGGGAACGTCATCGAAAATCCGCGGAACGGACTCTTCGGCGCCGTCATCATCGGTCCGAAAGGATCGCAGTATCGCGATCCGGTGACCGGCGACGATTTGGGCCAGAAGAGCTCGTGGAGGGCGGATGTGATTGTCGATCGGACTGTGTCAGGAAACGAAAAGCGGCAGAACTACCGCTCGTTTGCGCTCCTGTTCCAGGACGAAGACAATATCATCGGCACCAGCTTCATGCCGTACATCCAAAAAGTGGCGGGCGTGACGGCGGTGAACTACCGGTCGGAGCCGACGGACTACCGCACGGAGAAAGGCTGCGCGTACAGCGAGGTCTTTGCCTGTGTGAAGGCCGGGGATCAGCCGGTGACGCCGACGATTGCAGCGCACGTCGGAGATCCGGTCGTCATTCACGTGCTGGGGGCCTTCAGTGAACAGGTTCAGCTGTTCAGTGTCTCCGGCCATGAGTGGAAGCATGAGCCCTATATGGCCGGGGCGGATCTCGTCAGCACCATGGAATTCGGGGGGTCTGAGGTCATCAATGCCTGGCTGCACGGTGGAGCCGGTGGGCCGAACGGTGTGGCAGGCGACTACCTCTGGCTGAACCAACGGCCCGGGTACCTCGATGCCGGACACTGGGGCATGTTGAAGGTGCTGGATCGGGACAGTCGGGCGATTCTTCCGTTGAGCGGCCGGGTTCCGTCCACTCAACAGGCCAAGGATCAGTCTCTGGCGAAGTCCACGCCGGTGTCCATGAAGGCTCCGAAGAAAGCGACGAAGTAGGCCGATCGGGCCATTCAGAACGGGGGAATCCGGTTCGTCAGGGCCGGGTTCTCCCGTTTGCGTTATCGGCGAGTGACGGCTTGAACCGATCCGGGACGATCCTGTACATACTAATTATGGAACGACCCGGTTTACCCTCACCGATCGGGAGGGTTCTGTTCTGGTTGATGTCGATCTTTCTCCTGGGGAGTTCGACAGCCATCGCGCTTGATTTTTCGGCCGACCGGATCGTAAAAAGCGGAGAGTCCGTCGTCACGGCCCATGTCAACGCCAAGGACGATCGTTGGCGGTTTGAGTACGCGCAACCTCAACGAGGCGCGAATATCATGATCGTTCGGATGGATAAGCAGCATTCGTGGCTCATCCTCTCAAAGCGGCGGCAGTACCTCGAGGTCCCGATCTCGGCTGACCACCTGTTGACCGTCACGGAGAAGATGGACGGCGAGGTCTCGCGCGAGTTCGTCGGTGACGAGACGCTGAACGGGCATCCGACGGAATTATTTGAAGTCACGGTTGCTGAACAGGGGGAGACTCGGCAATACTATCGGTGGGTGACCAAGGCCGAACGTTTTCCGCTCAAGACGGTGAGTAAACAAGGGAAGTGGTCGGAAGAATTTCGTCGGTTGATTTTCACGGAACAGTCCCAGTTCCTGTTCGAATTGCCGCGACGGTTGGATCACGCGAATCCACCCGCCGAGACACAACATTGAACCCACTAGAATTTGCGACCGGAGGAGACATGAGACACGCGATCCTGGGAGGAGTAGGGCTTACGGTCTGTGTATCGGCGATCCTGACCTTCGGCTTTCGACCGGATGTCGGAGCCTATGAGTCTGAAACCGTGACGGACGGGGCGGCGGTGCGAGGGAAAGTGACCTTCACCGGGACGGTGCCGGCTCCCAAAGCGTTCGAGCTGCGTCGCTATTACGACCGCGCGTATTGCGGCGCCCTATCGGATGGAAACGGGTATCGGCTCCTCAAGGAAGTCAATGTCGGGTCGGACGGCGGCCTCCGGGATGTCGTCGTGGTGGTGGAAGGCATCGAGAAAGGCAAGCCGTTTACGTTCACCGATGCCGAGGTGGAAGCCACGATTTGCCAGTTCCTGCCGTTCGTCACCGTGGTCAGCGACAAGCGCCGCGTCACGGTGTTCAATCGGGATCCGGTGTCCCACGACATCCAAGGCTATGCGTACGACCAGTCAGGCGTCGATATCGTTCTCCATCGGCCCGCGCTCCATGTGAGTGGAACGACCGATATCGTGCAACTGGTCAAAGGGCGCAAGGTGTTCACCATGCAGTGCGGCATGCACCCCTACATGCAGAATTGGGGCTATGCGATCGACAATCCGTACTATGCGGTCACAGACGTCAATGGATCGTTTGCCATCGGTGACATTCCCGCCGGCGCCTACCACATCAAGGCCTGGCACCCGATTCTGGGAACTCAGGAGCGGGATATCACCGTGAAACCGAACGAGTCGGTCTCGCTCGACTTCTCATTTGAAGCGAAATGATGAGACCACTCCGGGCCGAATCCGGTTTCATGAAACCGCGAGTGAGTAGCCCTGTCCCGCGAGCTCCAGGCAGTTCTCTCCCGTTGCGGTATGTTGAGCCTTCGAGGTCCACGTTGTGCCGAACAAAGCGCGGTACGCCTGTGAGCGCACTGCATATTTTTTCAGCATCCTAATAAGGTCCGCGAACCGTTCATCGTCGCGTTACCGGCCTCAAGGTCTCGGTGCGAGGGGGCTGATCGCGTTCTGATCTCGTCCCGGCTGGTAGGTCTCGAGCATCTTCTTGACCGTCGACATGAGCCGCTCTTCGTCAGGGAGGGGGACTTTCACCCGGATGCCGCGCCCTTCGTTGCGGCCGAGCGACATGATGTGGTGCTCCACCACATTGCCTTGCTTGCTGTCGGAGTACGTGAAGGTCACTTGTTTCGCGGGAAATCCGGCCAACTTCGTGTCTTGATCCGGCCGCCATTTGATGGCGACCGATTTCCGTCCGTACAGATCGGAGATGATACGTCGATGGGCGTCGGCGAATTCCTTGAGAGTCTGGCGTCCGTCCTGGCTGCTGCCGCTCACCACATTCATGTGGGCGGACAACGCGACCAGGCTGTGCTCGAACGGAGGGTACAGCGTCACTCCGATTCCGTCCGGCAGAGGATTTCCGAGCCTCCAGTCATCCGGATAGCGGAGAGAAAAACCGAAACGAGCGTTCGTATAGACCTTCCAGCCGTTCCCATCGGGAGCGTCTACCACCGCGCCGAGTGAAGGCGGAACGTTCGGGATGAGACTCATCGCCGCGAGGGCCAATACAAGATATCCCCGAATCATCAGTGGCTTCATACGGCAGTGTTATCCTCCCTTACCGGACGACGTGGCACAGCGAAACCCGATGGTGGCCGTCCGTTGTTCCGGTGATGCGCCGCTTCGCGTCGCGGTTCGCAGTAACGGCGGAGCGCTCTTCCACGAGCCGCCCCGCACCACCTTATAGCGACTGTGCCCCACGCCGCGCGGATTGCGCTCGGGCATCACTACATAGTAATCGATCCCAAACCAATCTTCGACCCACTCGGCGGCATTCCCGGCCATGTGGTGCAGGCCGTAGGGACTCCGGCCCTCCTCGCCGCTGTCGACCGCCGACACGATGGGGATTTCATGGACATGATACTGTCCGAACATGGCCAAGCCCGGCGCAGGAGGGTTCTGTCCCCAAGGAAAGAGGTTGCCCCTGTCTCCGCGGGCGGCCTTTTCCCATTCAGCTTCGGTCGGCAGGCGCTTGTGTTGTGCATGACAGAACGCGGAGGCTTCGGCCCATGTCGCGTACAGCGCCGGCCACCGTGAGAGGGTTTCGGGCGGCACGGCATGGACGGTCACCATATGGTCGATCAGTTTGCGTATCTCCATCGGAATGGGACGGCGCTGCTGTTGTAACCACCGGACAAACTCTCCGAGACTGACCTCGTCACGATCGATCTCGAACCGATCCAGCCACACACGGCGCTGCGGTAGTTCGGTGTCATCGTACGGAAGATCGAGACTGTAGAGATCGTGCCCCGTTCTGGCGGTCCCCATGAGAAAGTTCCCCTCGGCGACAGGGAGCATCGGTGAGTGGCGGGCGAGAGCCGCGAGACGTTCATACACCGAGTCATCCTTCGCCGCGCCGATCGCCGAAGCAAGTGAGCACCCGACGAACATCGTGAGCAGCAGGCCGCACATGGGCCATCGCCGGTTCATGATGTTCTGTACCGATAAGGTCTCCAGGAGTCAATGCCCGGGAACAAGTCGTTTATCCGATGACGATTTTTCCTCTTCGGATCGATTAGAATGGTCGCCCATGTATTCCACCCTGGTCGTCCTCCATATCCTGGCCGCCGTGAGCTGGATCGGCGGGATGATCTTTCTCTCGTTCGTCTTGGCCCCGTTGGTCAGGGGCAGGAAGGCCGCGCCGGAATTCATGGCCCTCTTTCGATCCGCCGCATTGCGGTTTCGTCCTATCGTGTGGGTTGCGATGGCGATTCTTTTGGTGACCGGTCCGATGCTCCTCTCACACCGAGGCCTCAGCGTGATGACCCCGACCGTATGGCCTGGAATCGTCACGGTCAAGTTGACATTGGTCGCCCTATTGTTGTCCTTCACCTTGCTGCATGACCTCCTACTCGGTCCTCGAGTCAGCCAGGTGAGTATCATTCCGGAATCGCAACGAACGACCGGACAGCACTTTATCTTCAAAACCGCGCGCTGGCTCCCCCGCCTATCCCTGCTGATCGCGTTGGGCGTCTTAGTGGCGGGTGCCATCCTGGCCCGGTCGTAAGAGTTCTGATTCCGCGCAGTTGGTACATTGGCTAGGAAATCTACGCCACTTGACATACAGCCATATGTTGAGTATGGTTTGCCATATGAAAACAACTTTGAATATTGATGCCTCCGTCATGGCGCAGCTTAAACGAGAAGCCGTCAGACAGGGACGGACCATGTCCGAGCTGGTTGAGAGCGCACTCAGGTCGTTGTTTCGCACTGAGAGACGCCGGGATGCCCTTCCGCCGCTCCCCTCCTTTAAGAGCGGTGGACACCTTGTCGAGATCGCCGACCGCGATGCGCTGTACCAGTCCATGGAAGGCCGCTAGTGTTCGTTGTCGACACGAACGTGCTCATTTACGCGGCGGATGCCGACGCCTCAGCCCACCGTCAGTGCAGAGCTCTCATAGAGGAATGGCGCGGTCAAGAATCGGCATGGTACGTGACCTGGAACATTCTCTATGAGTTCCTCAGGGTTTCCACGCACCCGAGGGTGCTACGGCAGCCATGGACGGCGGATCAAGCCTGGCAGTTTGTTGAAGCCCTGCTGGCCTCCCCTGGACTCGGGGTTCTGATCGCGAGCGAACGCCATGCGGCGGTGGCACATCAGACGATTCGCGAGACCCCGCACCTCGCAGGAAATCTGTTGCACGATGTGCATACGGCGGTATTGATGCGGGAACATGGCATCAGCCGAATCTATACGCGGGACGCGGATTTTCATCGCTTCTCGTTCTTAGAAGTCCGAGACCCCCTCAACGCAACGCTCTGATCGCGACCCTTACATGAGCGGTTGTCTCGGAAACCCTAATTTATTTTAGAATACCTTCATTCTGAAACGGACGCTCGTCCCCTGTTGCTGGTCCTCACCTTGCTGCATGACCTCCTATTCGGTCCGCGAGTCAGCCAGGTGAGTATCATTCCGAAATCGCAACGAACGACCGGACAGCACTTTATCTTCAAAACCGCGCGCTGGCTCCCCCGCCTATCCCTGCTGATCGCTTTGGGCGTATTGGTGGCGGGTGCCATCCTGGCTCGGTCGTAAATCACCCGGTTCCTGGAAGCATGGCAAGTAACGAACCACGGATACTTAAGAGATAGCCATATGGCTCGTATGAGTTCACATATGAAACCGACCTTGAATAACTAGGGATCCCCCTAGGCTAGCCCATTAATGCCATGGGTTACTATGTCGTCCCTTCTCGGGATTCTTCTTAGTAAGAAGGGATACTCACCTGTAGCCTGCCTGCGGGAAAGACGGTCATGTCATCTACCAATGCTAAAGAATCGAACCCAAAGCGTGTGCTCGCCAAATCGCCTATCGGGATCACAGGCTTGGATGAAATCACCGACGGCGGTCTGCCGAAGGGACGCACCACGCTGATTACAGGAGGAGCCGGCTCGGGCAAGACCCTGCTGGGCATGGAATTCCTCATTCGCGGCGTCCAAGAGTATGGGGAGCCGGGGCTGTTCGTGTCCTTCGAGGAAAGCGAACAAGAACTCCTGCAAAACGTCGCCTCGCTCGGGTTCAACGTAGCGGATTTGGTGAAACGGAAGCTTCTGATGATCGACGTTGTCCGGGCCGAGCGGAGCGAAATTGAAGAAACAGGCGACTATGACCTCGAAGGAATCTTCATTCGTCTTGACCATGCGATCGACCGGATCAAGGCCAAACGCGTCGTGCTCGATACGATCGAAACCTTGTTCGCCGCCTTGCCGAACCACTACATCCTGCGCGCCGAATTGCGCCGCCTCTTCCGTTGGCTGAAGGATCGCGGCGTGACGGCGATCGTGACGGCCGAACGGGGCGACGGCATGCTGACTCGCCACGGGTTGGAAGAATATGTCTCCGATTGCGTCATCCTGCTGGACCATCGGGTGGTGGATCAGATGTCGACGCGACGGCTGCGGGTGGTGAAGTATCGCGGCTCCCCGCATGGGACCAACGAATACCCGTTCCTCATCGATAACACCGGGTTCACCGTGTTGCCGATCACGTCGCTCAGCTTGGACCATGAGGCGCCGACCGGCCGCCTCTCGACCGGCATCCCGATGCTGGACCAGATGCTGGGAGGAAAAGGGCTCTACCGCGGAAGCAGCATCTTGGTGTCCGGCACGCCCGGTTCAGGCAAGACGTCCCTGGCCGTGCACCTGGTGGATGCAGCCTGTGCACGAGGAGAACGCTGTCTGTACTTTCCCTTCGAAGAGTCGCAGCAACAGATCATCCGGAACATGAAGTCGATCGGGTTTGATCTTGAGCGCTGGGTGAGGCAAGGACTCCTGCGCTTTCATCCGGCCCGTCCACACCTCCGCGGCCTGGAAACCCATTTAGCCACCATGCATAAGCAGATCGCGGAGTTTGCTCCCAAAATCGTGGCCATCGATCCCGTGTCGAACCTCACTGACATCGGGACCTCCTCGGAAGCGAAGGCGATGTTGACGAGACTCGTGGATTTTCTCAAGGCTCGAGGCATCACCGCCGTCTTCACGAGCTTGACCTCTCAAACGGACGATCCCGAAAGGACGGAAGTCGGCATTTCGTCGCTGATGGACACCTGGCTGCTGGTGCGGAACCTGGAAAGCAACGGGGAACGCAATCGTGGACTGTACATCCTGAAATCCCGCGGCATGCCCCATTCCAACCAAGTGCGGGAATTCGTGTTGACGAGCCATGGTGCCGTCCTGCGTGAGGCGTATATCGGGACGTCCGGTGTCCTCACCGGGACCGCGCGCACCATCCAGGAGGAACGGGATCGGGCCGAAGAATTGGTCCGCTACAACGACATCGCACGGAAGCAGCGTGAACTCGAGCGCAAACGGACCGCGATGGAGGTGCAAATCGCGTCCTTGCGTGATGCGTATGAGGCCGAAGCCTCCGAGCTGGAAACGCTGATCAACGAGGGACAGAACGCCGAGCGGGTCCTCGGCAAACAACGGCAACTCTTGTCGGCCTTGCGCGGCGGCGACAGGATAAACGGCAGCGGGTCACTACGGAAAGGGACTGATAATGGACATCTCCGTCAACAACAGGGCCGCGGTCGCGGACGCAAAGACCGGGCGCGAGCAGAAGCGCGCTAAACAGTGGGAATTGCGGCTGTATGTGGCCGGGCAGACGCCCAAATGCCTGACCGCCTTCGCCAACTTGAAAAAGATTTGCGAGGAGCATCTGGCAGGCCGGTACGACATCGAGCTCGTGGACCTGCTCGAACGGCCACAGCTCGCGAAGGGAGATCAAATCCTGGCTATTCCTACCTTGGTGCGAAAGCTGCCCGAACCAGTGCGTAAAATCATCGGGGATCTGTCGAACGCGGAGCGGGTGTTGGTAGGCTTGGATTTGAGGCCACGATGATGACCACTCGGCATCCGATGTCTTTGAGACAACCTGGCCGGCGATTGAACCTCATCATGGACGATTAGCGAAAGGCGCGATGTCCAAGAAGCCGCGGGATAAGACGGCCACATACGACCGGGCGTTGGCCAAGGCGGATGCACAAGTGTATGTCTTGCGGCTCTGCATCAGCGGGATGACACCCCGCTCGCGCGCGGCCCTCGTCAACCTCAAGAAGATCTGCGAGACGTACCTCAAGGGTCAGTATCAACTCGAAGTGATCGATCTTTATCAGCAGCCGGGACTGGCTGCGAAGCATCAAATACTCGCGACCCCGACGTTGTTGAAAACGGTCCCGCCACCGCTGCGACGACTCATCGGTGATTTGTCGGATACGACGGGGAGTTTGCGGCGTTTGGGCGTCTCGGTCGAGACCAAAGCGACATGAACGACCAGAAGAAATCGTACGAGGACCTCGTCACAGAGAACGAGGAGCTGCGCGCGCAACTTGACGAGGCGCGAGACGTCCTCACCGCCATCAGGACGGGCAGCGTCGATGCCCTGGTTGTCGAGGGACCGAAGGGCGAGCAGATCTATTCGCTCCAAGGAGCCGACTTCCCGTACCGGGTCTTCGTCGAACACATGAATGAAGGCGCGGTGACCATCGACGAGAACGGATTCATCGTTTATGCCAACCATCTGTTCGCCGATCTCGTCGGCCTGCCGTTGGAACAGATCTTTGGCGGGCAACTGTCTCAATTTGTGGCGCAGGCGGATCAATCGCAATGGGACGACCTGATACGCGAGGCCAACGGGGAACCGAGCCGGCGGGAACTGGCCTTCGTCAGCGCAAGCGGGGAGTCGATTCCCGTTCTCCTGTCGGCCCGTCATCTGCCGGTCGAGCCGGGCCGGTTCTATTGCTGTATCGTCTCGGATCTGCGTCGGCAACACCTGCATGAACAACTCAGGCAGAGCGAAGAGCGGTTGCGTCTGGCGACCACCGCGGCAGCGGTGGGCATTTGGGAATGGAACGTGAAAACGAATCGGATTCGGTGGGACACCCAGATGTTCACGATTTATGGGGCGGCTCCAACAGCGGACGGTTTTGTTCCGTACGAGACATGGAGCCATGCCGTTGTGCCGGAGGAGTTGCCGGTGCAAGAAGGGATCCTGTGGGAGACGGTGCGTCGTTGCGGGTCCAGCACCAGACGGTTTCGTATTCGCCGATATCGAGACGGCGAAGAGCGACACATCGAGGCGGTGGAAATCGCTCGGACGGATGCGCAAGGGGCAACTGAGTGGGTCGTCGGCACGAACATCGACATCACGGAGCGGAAGCAGGCCGAGCACCAGCTACTTGAGAATCATCGATTCATCAGTGAGATGACTTCGGTGCTTCCGGGCATACTGTATATTTTCGATCTCCAAGAACAGCGGAACGTCTATGTGAACCGACACACCGGGGCCGTGCTGGGCTATAGCCCGGAAGAAGCCCACACCCTCGGAGCCGATTTTATCGCCACCGTGTTGCATCCCGACGATGCCATACGCTTGCTCCAGCACTTCGAAAGCTTCAAGGACCTGGAAAATGGCGTCACCGCTCAAGTGGAATATCGCTTGCGGCATCGCGACGGATCGTACCGCTGGTTTCTCAGCCGAGACGTGGTGTGGCAACGGACTCGCGAGGGCGGAGTACGTCAGATTCTCGGGATAGGGACGGATATCACCGAGCGGAAGCGTACGGAAGAGGCCTTGATGGCAAGCGAGCAGCGCTTCTCGAAGTTCATGCGGAACTTACCGGGACTGGCTTGGGTGAAAGACGCGCAGGGACGATATTGCTATGCGAATGAAGCGGCCCAACATGTGTTCCGCAGACCCGCGGAGGATCTTTACGGCAAGACGGACAAGGAATTGTTTTCGGAGGAGACGGCTGAACAATTCATCATGCACGACAAGGAAGCCCTGTCCAGCTCGAGCGGCATCCAAACGGTGGAAACCTTGGAACATCCGGACGGCATCCATTTCTCGCTGGTGACGAAGTTTCCCATTCACCGGAGCGGCGGAGAACCACCGTTGGTCGGTGGCATCGGAATCGATATTACGGATCGCGTTCGATCCGAACAACAATTGAAAGCCAGCAAGGAGCAACTGCAGCTCTTGACCGACAAGCTGGAACAACTGGTGAAGGAACGGACACAGGAACTGCAGCATTCGCAGGAGCGGCTGCGAGCGCTGACGAGCGAGTTGAATTTGGCCGAACAGCGTGAGCGCAAACGCCTGGCCACCGACCTGCACGACCATCTGCAACAGATGCTGGTCGTCGGCAAGCTGGCCATCGGGCAAGGGAAACGGGCGGCGAGCGGCGTGCCCGCCTGTGAAATCATCCTAAAAAAGGTCGATGACATCTTGTCCGACGCCTTGGCCTATAGCCGGACGCTGGTGGCGGAACTCAGTCCCCCGGTCCTCCGGGATCATGGCCTGGTCGCCAGCCTCAGATGGCTTGCTGAATACATGGAAAAAAAGCATGACCACAGGGTGACGATCGAGGTTCCCGACGATCAGGAGCTGGACCTGCCGGAAGACCAACGGATCCTGTTGTTTCAGTCCGTGCGTGAGCTGCTGATCAATTCAGCGAAACATGCCGGGACGGGGCAGGCTAGGCTCACCATGACCCGGCAAGCGGGCCGGCTTTGCATCGCCGTGAAGGATGAAGGAAAAGGTTTCAATCTTGCTGCTGCTGCTGCTGCTGCTGCTGGGGACAGGCCTGGCGGCGAGATGTCGTCTAAGTTCGGCTTGTACAGCATCCGGGAGCGGATGCTGGCGCTGGGCGGCACGTTTGCCGTTACCTCCGCTCCGGGGCAGGGGACAACGGCGACGCTGGTCTTGCCGCTGGCGCGGAGCGCAGAAGAAAGTGGATTAAGCTGTGATGCCCTCCAGCTTGAAGCGGCCCCTGCGGCACGCAACAAGAAGGATGCGGGTCTTCAAACGGGACGCAAGATTGTGCCGGTGATCCTCGTGGATGATCATGCGATGGTGCGGCAAGGGCTGCGCTCGGTGCTGGATGCCTATGCGGATATTCAGGTGGTCGGGGAGGCTGGGGATGGAGCGGAAGCGGTCAAACTGGTCGAGGAGCTCCGGCCACGTGTGGTGGTGATGGACATCAACATGCCGAAGATGAACGGGATCGAGGCGACGGAACAGATCACGCGTCGCTATCCGGACACCATCGTGATCGGTATCTCGGTGAACGCGACGAGAGAAAATGAAGAGGCGATGAGGGCGGTCGGGGCGGTGCGGCTCATGACCAAGGAAGCAGCGGTGGAACAACTCTGTGACGCGATTCTTGAAGCGGTGAAGAAAGAAGCGACTGGGTGATCGGTCACTCTTCTTTGCTCGCGCCTACGCGCCTGGTTGGCCGCATCCGGAAATCGTGGGCGGCGCCCGGTGCATGAGCGCAAGGTGAAGAGCGACCTCATCCGTGGTAAGCGTAAGAAGGAACCAAGAAGTCTCCCTAGGGGACTTCCCAGCTGCGCGGTCGCCCTCTCGGGGGGATTCTCCTTGCCCATGCGGTATCTCGTTCTCTTTCTCTTGCTGACCGGCGGATGTTTCAAATTGTCTCCTTCCGACGGGGGCAGCCAGGCCACGTTTCAAGGGCCTCGGACGTTCAACGCCGCCGATATCGCTCTTCCTCCTTCCTACCGCATAGACCTTGTCGCCACGGGACTGACGTTTCCGACGGGCGTGACCTTTGACGGCGACGGCATCCCTTATGTCACCGAGTCCGGATATTCCTACGGCGAAGCGTGGGACACTCCACGATTGTTGCGCATCGATCCGCAGGGGCAGGTCACGGTGATCGCGGAGGGCGAAAACAACGGACCTTGGACCGGCCTGTCGTATTTTGAGGGAGCATTCTATATCGCCGAAGGCGGCACCCATCGTGGCGGACGACTGTTACGAGTGGGGCGGGACGGCACGATCACGCCTTTGCTCAGTGACTTGCCCGGTTTCGGCGATCATCATGTCAACGGCCCCGTCATCGGTCCGGACAGCCAACTGTATTTTGGGATCGGCACGTTTACGAACAGCGGCATCGTGGGGGAAGACAATTATCGGTATGGATGGCTGCAGCGCCATCCCGCTGCGCACGATATCCCCTGTCGCGATGTGACGCTGCGCGGGGTCAACTTTACCTCGATGAATCCCTTTACTCCCGATGCGGACGATGAAGCCGTGACGGGAGCTTTCGTTCCATTCGGGACGATCACCAAAGCTGGTCAAGTGGTTGGCGGACGACTTCCCTGCAATGGGGCGATTCTCAAGACGCCGGTGAGCGGCGGTCCGCTTCAATTGATGGCCTGGGGATTCCGCAATCCGTTCGGCCTGGCCTTCTCGCCTGACAAACAGCTGTATGTCACCGACAACAGTTACGATGACCGTGGGAGCCGCCCGGTGCATGGGACGGGGGATCTTCTCTGGTTGGTTCAGCCCGGAACCTGGTACGGATGGCCCGATTTTCATGGCGCGTTGGCGCTCGACCATCACGATCATTTCATCCCGCCGGGGAAGCCGCAGCCGCCGCTGCTCTTGGCGCAACATCCCAATCATCCGCCGAAACCCATTGCGGTGTTGGGCGTGCATTCTTCCTCGAATATGTTCGATTTTTCCAGAAGCCCGCTCTTCGGCCACGTCGGGGAAGCCTTTATCGCGCAATTCGGAGATCTCTCGCCGACGGTCGGCAAAGTGCTGGCCCCGGTCGGCTTCAAAGTAGTCCGAGTGAACGTGGAGAACGGAATCGTGGAAGACTTCGCGGTCAATCGGGGACGGGTCAACGGACCCGCCTCCAAGCTCGGCGGCGGCGGTTTGGAGCGACCCATTGCCGCCCGCTTTTCGCCCGACGGCTCGGCGTTGTATGTCGTCGACTTCGGCGTCATGACGGTGGGGCAAGGAGGGAAGGTTCGGTTACCCTGGGCCGAGAAGAAACCTTCCTCGGAGCCTCGGCGCGGCACCGGCGCGCTTTGGAAAATCACCAGGACGAATAGGCAACCGTGACGCGCTATGAGACGAACGGCGCTTCTGATCAGTCTTGTTCTCTGTGCCGCATCAGCAGTAAGCTGCTCGGCGCGCCGAAGCGAGCCGCTTGCCGGGCCGCTGACGATCTCTTCGCCGGCGATCGCCGAAGGCCGGGCGGTATTCATGGCCCATTGCCATCAATGCCACCCCGGTGGCGAAGCCGGGCTCGGTCCGGCCCTCAATAACAAGCCGTTGCCCGCTTTCGCCGTTCGCACGCAGATCAGACGGGGATTCGGAGCCATGCCGGCATTTCACGAGGATGAAATCAACGAAGTTGAGTTGAAGGCTCTCATCGCCTATCTAGAGGCGTTGCGCCGCCACGGGTGAGTCGGATGCCTTGCCTTATCCCTCTTCATCATCAACGTGCGAGCTGAGCGACGATTCCTTCGGCACATCGCGATCGCGATGATGCTTGTCTTGTGCGGTTCCTTCACGTCTCCTGTTTCTCATGCGGAAGAGAAGGACACGCTTGTCGTGGAAGAAGTCGTCGTGGCGGCGACCAGGATCCCGATGGCCCCATCGAGGATCGCCGCCGCCGCGACGGTTTTGACGCAGGACGATATCCGCCGCACGCCGTTTCACAGCGGGACGCAGATCGATGACCTGTTGCGCTATGTGCCGACCGTCCAACCGAGTCTCCTCGGTAGCCGGTACAACCATCCGACCGCGCAATTTGTCAGTATTCGAGGCTTGGGGACCCGTCGCGCGCTCGTGTTGCTGGACGGGGTGCCGCTGAACGACGGCTTCGGCGGTTGGATCAATTGGGGGCTCGTCCCGGACCGAATTGAGCGGGTCGAAGTGATCCCCGGTGGAGGATCGAACCTCTACGGCACCTGGGCGATGGGCGGGATCGTCAACATCATCACCCAATCGGGACGGCCGAAGACCGGGGCCAGCAGTGACGTGAGCGGAGGGTCGCTCGGGACCAACATTCAGTCGGTTCGGGCTCGGTATGGCAAGGATCGGACGGGATTGATCTTGAGTTACCGCCGTTTTGATACGGCCGGCTTTCTCACGGTGCCGGCCTACCAACGAGGCCCTGTCGATACGCCCGTTGGATCCGAACACCACCAGTTCACCGGCCACGTTTCTCACGAGGTGACTCCGCAGACTATCGCCACACTCTCTGGCACGTATTATACGGAAAATCGCTCATTCGGCACCCCGTTCAGCCAAGGCGCACGCACCATCGGCACCGTATCGTTCGGACTCAAGGGAGATCTGGGGAACGGAGGAGTATGGGAAGCGAAGACCTTCGCGCAATGGCAAACGTTCCGCAATCAAATCGGCTCGGTGCTGCCTTCTCCGTTCATTCGGCAATTCGACCAACCGGACCGGCTCCAAGTCATCCCTTCGAATGATGTCGGCGGCATGGCGCAATGGAGCATGCCGTTCCTCGCATTCTCTCGAATCGTGGTCGGCGGCGATGGGCGGGCGATCCTTGCGCAGTCGGAAGAGCTGCTCGTTCCGTCTCAGACTCCGACGGTGACGCGCGGCAAGCAAGTCGGTATCGGCACGTTCGGCGAATGGATCATCGAACCCCTCGATGCCTTGGTGGTGACCGCCGGTGCCCGCTGGGATTGGTGGAAGAACTTTGACGGCGCCAGGACGGCGGCATCAGGACCGGTCACCCCGACACAGGACAATACCGCCAGCATGGTGAACCCGAAATTCAGCCTGCTGTACCGTTTCAATGACCGTGTGCGTATCGGAGGCTCGGTGTACCAAGCCTTCCGCGCGCCGACCTTGAACGAACTGTACCGAGACTTCGGTTCTTCCGGGTTCGCGTTTCTGAGCAACGATCGTCTGGAGCCGGAACGACTCACTGGCGGGGAGATGAAGATCGAAGTGGACCTGCTGCCGCACGGACGATTGGGCTTCCGCGCCACCGGCCACTACGACGTGATCAAGGACCAAATTCTCTTCGTGACCCAAGGGCCGACGTCCGCCGTGAGGAGAAACATCGGGGAAGGCCGGTCGGTCGGGACGGAGGTCGAACTGCGGAGCCGTCTGGACGATCTCATGTACTTGGCTCTCGGATACTCGTTCGTGGATTCGATCATCACGAGATTCCCCGGCGATCCGTCTCGCGAAGGCTTGCGGATCCCCAACGTCTCCCGGCACCAAGTGACGGCCGCGCTCACCGTCGGTCATCCGGACGTCGCCCAGGCGACGCTCCAAGTTCGATACTTGTCTCGTCAGTTCGCGGATGACCTGAATCGGCAGCCGATCGCGGACTTCATCGTCCTTGACCTGTCGCTGAGGAAGCGGATCACGCCGTGGGCCGAACTCTTCATCGACGGCGAAAATCTCACCGATCGCCGATACATCGCCACGCAAACGGGCGGCATCAAAACTCTGGGTCAACCGCTGCTCATCCTCGGCGGCCTCCGGATCGATCTGTAGCAGGATGTTGAAACCCCGTTTCGTTGTTTCGCATCGCCGGATGGTTGGATGAACACGTCATGTTTGAGCCTTCCGCGACAGAGACGGCTTTACTTTATGTAGCGAAAAACCACCGCCGGACTCAGGATAGATCCATAAAGAAAAGACCTGCATGAAAAGAGGAAGGAGCTGACGTAGCTAAGGGCCCCCAAGATGAAATAGAAGCCGTTGCATTGTGGCGAAAGGCTGCTGGCAATGTATACGCCTTCGAAAACTCTACTCAGAAATGCCTATTTGTCTGGTTCAGGTGTAAAGAAAGACGAATCAGAAGCAGTTAGATTGTGGAAACAAGCAGATTTGTTTTTATTGATACAGAGAGTACCAAGAAAGGAAGCCATTTGGAAGCGCATCGAAACGTGCCGCTAAGAAGCATCATCTAATTGATGCTGGGATAGAGAAAATGCGAAGCGTCGGAACGCGTCGCCGCAGCACTAAAGTCTGTCTGGTTATGGGGCGATGGGAAGAGGTTTCTCTTGTACGACAACGTACTCCCCTTCGATACTCATTAGGGTGCCCTTGATCGTATCTCTCGTCAGGCGCTTTTAACGCGGTTGAGCAGATTGCTGTTCTCCTGGGTTTATGACGAGCGGAAGCTTAAGATTGTCAGGCACCAGGACCATTTTGGAGTTTTGGCTGTCATATAATTTTAAACGAAGGTATTCAGGGGTGAGCGTCCTAGTAATCGTTTCCTGGACTTTGGCCTGACCTTCCGCACGAATGCGGGCAATCTCTGCATCCTTTCCGGCGAGCAGCATTTCGAACTCTTTTTGTTCTTTCTGCTGTTTTTGGGCCTGCGTTTGTTCAAGGGCGGTTAAGACGAGTTGCGGTAAATCGACATCCGCAAGCGCGACACTACGAATCGCTAAGTGACTGTCCTTGAGCCTGTCCTGCACCACCATCTGCACCTTCTGGGCGATTTCCGCATTCTTCTCCCCCAGAACCAGCGCGGGGTACATAGCGACGACCTGACGAACCGCGGCCACAAATTCTGGCTGGACGATTTGTGAATAATACTCCTGTCCCACCGTCTGGGCTAAATGATACACCTCTTCTGGAATCGGCCTCAGCACAATGGCCGCTTTGATATCGACTTGTACGTCGTCTGCACTCCAGGCATCAACTTTCTCGGCGTAATTCTGCCAACGCACATCATAGAAGTAAATATCGTTCCACGGCGCTTTAAAGTGAGACCCCTCCTTAAGTGGCTCTTTATCAAGACCGGATGAACGCAACATGAGGCCTCGCTCACCTGGCAGGACAGTGGAGCATGCCGTCGTCAGGAGCAGGGATGCAATGAGAATCATGAGTGATGTTGCGCGTATCATTATGCCTCCAATGTATAGTCAGAATATTTTGTACAATAAATAGGTCATGAAACCGAGGCTACTAGTAAATTCCCGGACACTTTATTCCGAGAATAAAAGAACCATGGGCATCAAGGGGTATCCGTCAGGATGGTGCACACTGGTCTTGAGGTCTGCAGAGTACGTTCGAAAAAGGTCTTCTCAGTCTCCTCGAAAAAGGTCTTCTCAGTCTCCTCATGGGGAAATGCCGCAGAATATACCGGTATAGCTATTCAGGTAAGTCCGGTGGAGCGAGGTCGACGGCCTGCGGAATGTGGAATGTCTGGCGGCAACCCAAATGAGGGCATAAAATCCTCCACCTAGCTGGGGTGAATACTAGTCGCCGCCCTGTCTGAAAAGTGTTTATTCTTCATGTTTATTGACCTATCGAGCTGGAGACGACAGACCGCTCTAGGATGTCACAGCTATCGTGGATAGATGTAAGCATGCTCCAGGACATTCTCTTACAGATGGGGCTGGCGCTCGCCTATTATGCGATTCTTGTCACCATTATGCGGCTCGCTGGAAAACGGCTGGCGGGGCAGACCACGACCTTCGATTTGGTGATACTCATCACCATCAGTGTCGTCTTGCAGACGACCGCGCTCCGTGACGGAGTCCTTAACGCCCTCGTCTTTATCACTACGGTATTTGGTGCACACCAGCTCCTTGCGGTGGTCTGCGCTCGCTCAACCCGCATTCGTCGAATCGTGCGCAGTTGCCCTCGACCGCTGATCAAGAATGCCCGTGTGGACTACGAAGCGCTGGAAAGCGAAGGGCTCTCCCATGATGAACTTCTCGCTGGGTTGCGGAAGCTGGGCTACTCATCCCCGGAAGGAATAAAAAGCGCCATTCTTGAAGAAACCGGACACATCAGTGCGATTCCTTTAGAGCGAGAGGAACCAGCTCATCCCGCGAATGCGGCCTCACCGCCACTTCCTGTTCAGGGAAGGTCCTAGTGGTGAGTCGCCCTACGTTGCCGATATGAAGTATATTAGCTGTTGGCTCGAAGGGAAAGATCAGGCGAAGATTGCCGCCACAGCGATCATGGAGCTTGAGGTTCATGCCGATTTGGAGGAAAATCTCATCTACCCGGCTCTTCGAGAGCAAATCGACGAAGACGAGATGATGAATGAGGCCGTGGAGAAACACCATCTTGTCCATGTCCTGATTAAGGAACTCAAGAAGCTCAAACCAAAAGATGAGGTCTTTCAAGCGAAGTTCAAAGTCCTGGGGGAATGTTGCCTAAGGCACATGAGAGCGAGATCAACTGGGAAAAGCTGGAGACGGCGGTGATGAAGCGCCGAGAAACGATAATCAATAAGCTTTCAGGGAACAAGAAGGCCTCGAAGCGGTAGGACAGTGACGGTGGCGGGATAGATTCTTCCCTAACGGAGATGGCGGCCCGCCGCGCTACCTGACCGCCTCTAACACGCTTGACAGAGCTGCGCTGGCGATATCTGCCTCGTGCGATATAGCATTGGTGGCAGCCGTAGCCCGCATTGAATGCACACAGAGCCCGTTGACCTCGATGTTCAAGCCTGTCGCCTGCCCATATTTTCTGACGATATTCCGATAGATCGAATTTGCATTAAGCGGCCGCTCCAGCTCGCCGGTACGGTTGTTGCGCACCTGACGGAACAGCGGACCGTCTTTGTCATCGCATCCTTGATCCCATCTTCCAAGGGTTGGCCATCTCGTTACTCTTCGGTGTCGGGGGCTTCGACGTTGCTGACTCTCGTCGTGATCCCGGTGCTGTACTACTATGCTACCGGAAGACCGTGGGAGTTGAGACAGGCCGAAACGAAAACAGAAAACCGGCACGACATCCCTGACGTCAACATTCAGGTGTGCTGATTCTCTGGGCTTTGGTCTCGAGTGATCCACGCCGTAAGAGGGACGTAATATCATTCGCTGTCGATTAATCAACTGCTACGAAGTCTTGGCGCAACGGAACCCATAGCCGAACTGCCGACTGGATGGTTCGGCGTTGAATCGGAAGGACGAACGCAAAAATTCCTGGATGTAGAGCCAGTTGCCGCCCCGCACGACTTTCGACTTCCCTTTCGCCGGTCCTTGCGGATTTTTGGCCGGGCTCTTCTTGTAATAGTCATGGTCATACCAGTCGTTCACCCATTCCCAGGCATTGCCGGCCATGTCATAGATGCCATAGGGGCTCTTGCCCATTTCGAACATCCCCACCGGAACCAAGGCCATGTGGTTGGCCCATTGCTTCTTGCCGAAATTCGCATGGAGCCTGGTGGGAGCCTCGTTGCCCCAGGGATAAAGGCGGCCATCCGTCCCTCGCGCCGCCTTTTCCCATTCCGCCTCTGTCGGCAGTCGCTTGCCGGCCCATTTGCAGTACGTGGCGGCATCAAACCAACTGACATTGACGACGGGGCGTTTCTGATGTTGAGGTTGGTTCATGATATTCCACTCCGGCGGCGCCCCCTTGTCCGTGGCTTCCAGGTACTTGGCATACTGCCCCACCGTCACGTGGTACTTGTCCATATAGAAGGCATCGAGGTAGACGCGATGCACTGGCTGTTCGTCGGGGCTCATGGTACTCCCCATCGTGAACTCCCCCGCCGGCACCAGCGCCATGGGCGCGTCAGCCGGTTTCAGATTATCCAGCAAGGTGCTTGAACGTCTACCGGGGAGTTTGGCTTCCAACTGTTGATAGACGGCCTGTTGCTCCTGGTTGAGCCCCAGCTCATTGGCGCCGTCCAGGGCCTCCTCCGCCTGCTTGATCCGATCGGGATGAGGCTGTCCGTCCGCGATCAGACTTTTGGCTTCCTCCAGCAACCGCCACGCCGTGACTTCCTCCAGCGATCGCCACACCTCCATTTTTCGCAACCGTAGTTCCCTTGTCCCCGCTGTCCTCGATTTCGCATCCAAATGCAGCGCGGTTTCGTAATGTTCTTCCGCGCAGGTCCAGGCTTTCAAGCCTCGACAGGCCTCAGCCAAGCTAAAATGAGCCTGCACATTCGAGGAGTTCTTCACGATGCTGGCTTCCAACAGGGCGCGCGCTTCCGCATATTGTTTATTCTTGAGCAGACTCTCCCCCGTAGCCAAATCCTGATCGGCATTTTCGGCCGCCAACGCCGCCATGGAGACCACGGTCAGTTTCAAGCATACGAGAAAACCCAAGGCCCCAAGGGTCCATCTCATGAATACCTCCCTTCCATATTGGGAACTACCTTGATGTAGGAGGCTCGCCTCTCGTCCGGAGTACCGATCCCCGTCGTGAACTGGCTCTCATGCCCGGGAACATAACATAAAAAGAAGCCTCGTGGACGAGCGAATCTTGATGCGATCAGTCAGTCAGTTGGTCCTGGCAGTCTGAAGAAAGCGGCGGGACGATCCGAAGCCTGAGGCCGCCGTAAGTCACCTCTCGATTCCCGGCTGGCGCCACATACAAGACACACAAGGAAGGGCTTGTCACGAGCGGTCAGTATCAATTCCTCCTGAACAATCTTGGCCGATCTGTGCAGGAAGCGGAAGGAGACCTCGCATCCCGGTATAGGTATAGGATGCCTATGGTTGAGCTTGCGGCTTATCCTTAGAGATACCCTGTTCCACCGGCTTTCTCGACAAACTGTCACCCGCGACTCGTGTCACCGCGATTTCTCGGGGACTTCCCTCACCTTCGCGCTTGATCTGCAACTTCACGGTGCTCCCGGACTCTCCACGAATCATTTTCACCACTTGCTCATAGCTCTTTCCCGAAACCCCCGTGCCATCGACGCTGATCAACTCATCTCCGTGTCGAAGCCCGGCCTTGTGAGCCGGACCTTCACGATGGACTCTCCCGACGTACAGCGACGCCGGATCGCCCACGCGTTCCGCCCCGATATGAAGTGAAATCCCGATCACTCCATCCGGTCCCTTCGCTCCGTCTACGCCCGCTCCCACACCAGGAGTCTGACCTGATTGATCGGCGGCGAGAATCTCACCGCTCAACAAGAGACCGAACACCATCGCGATGACTGCTAATCTGTTCCGCATAGATATGCCTCCAATGACTGCTGATGTTGTGAAAAAACCGCCTCGGTTACTGGTATGGCTGTCGCGTTCTGCGACAGGGGAACATGAATCGTTGTAGCAAACAGCGACTCCCCACTCATTACTCATAAATTTGGCGCCCTGCAGAAGCCACTGGTGGCATGCCTAGGTGTACATCGCTCAGGTGTCTTCTTTGCACCTCAGATCCAAGCATGCCGAGACGGCTTGGCTGATAACCACCGGCTTACCGAGGTTGGGATGAAACAGACCATTTGCTTCACCGCTGTTTGCCTACTGATCCTGACGTGGACGATAGGCGGGTGGATCTTTGTGAAGGGATGGACCGCACAAGGAAGCGATGGTCGCACGGAAATCCTCTTGGCGCCGGCTGAGCGCGACCAAATCCTGGCGGAAATGCGGCTCCTCCTCAAAGCGGTGGATGGGGTCGTCAGAGGGCTTGGGGATCCGCAGCCCGGTTTGAAACAGATGGAAGAAATTGCCAGGGCGTCCGGGATGACGATGGCCGCAGACACGGAGCCGGCCATCATGGTCAAGTTGCCGCTGCCGTTCAAACAGATGGGGATGTCGATCCACAAAGATATGGATGCGCTGGCCGATGCCATCGCGCAGAACGAGACGCCGCAACAAATCTTGCAACGGTTGTCGAGTATGACCGCTCGCTGCACGGTGTGTCACGACATGTACAAATTCAGAGCGAACGAGTAACGGTCGTCGATTAGCAGCAGGCAGTGAGGAATCGACGTGAGAGCGAATCCATTTCCGATGTGGCGACTCACACAACCATGAGAACTCCTGTCATGGCCGGATGGCACAAGGCCTCGCACACAACTTTACTGGATTTGGAGGTGAACGATGGCACGAGTGGCGATCATCGGCGCATCGATCGGCGGCTTACCGGCCGCCTATGAAGCACGGGCGCTGTTGGACAAGAAGCATCAGGTCACCGTCATTTCAAACGTCGGTTCATTCCACTTCGTGCCGTCGAATCCCTGGGTCGCGGTCGGCTGGCGCACAAGGAAAGATATCAGCTTTGATCTGGCGCCGGTGCTGGCCAAGAAAGGAATCGAATTCGTCCATGCCACGGCCGATCGCATCGAGCCGGAACAGAACCGGGTCATCACGGCGAAGGGTGAGGTGCCGTACGACTATCTCATCATCGCCACGGGGCCCAAGCTCAACTTTGCCGCTGTGCCCGGCTTGGGCCCGAGCGGCCATACGCAATCGGTCTGCAATGTGGATCATGCAGAACAGGCGTGGGGCGCTTACCAGAGTTTCCTGAAGGACCCAGGTCCAATCGTCATCGGTGCGGCGCAAGGCGCTTCGTGCTTCGGCCCGGCTTACGAGATGGCGTTTATTCTAGACGCAGATTTGCGGAAGAAAAAAATCAGGAAGAAAGTTCCGATCTATTTCATCACCCCCGAGCCGTACATCGGCCACATGGGGCTTGCCGGTGTGGGGAAATCGCGGCGGCTGATGGAGGATGAGTTTGCCGAACATACGATCAAGCCGATCCACAATATGGCGATCAAAGAAGTCCGGCCCGGCAAGATGCTCTTGGAAGACGGCCAGGAAGTCCCGTTCCGGTATTCGATGATGATTCCGCCGTTTACCGGAGTCGAGGCCGTGGCGGGGACACCGGGCCTGTGCAATCCCAAAGGATTCGTCAACATCGATGCCTATCAAGCGAATCCCAAATACAAGAACATCTACGCGGTCGGCGTCTGCGTGGCCATTCCGCCTGTCGAGCAGACGCCGGTTCCGACCGGCACGCCCAAGACGGGATACATGATCGAATCCATGGTGTCGGCGGCCGTGCACAATATCAAGGCCGATATCGAAAACAATACCAAGAAGGAAACCGCGACGTGGAATGCGATCTGTCTGGCGGACATGGGCGATACCGGGATGGCGTTCGTGGCCCTGCCCCAGATGGCTCCGCGCAACGTCACCTGGGCGAAGAAAGGCAAATGGGTTCATCTCGCCAAGATCGCCCTGGAAAAGTATTTCCTGATGAAAATGAAGCGAGGCGTCAGTGAACCGTTCTTCGAGAAGGCGATTCTCGATGCGATGGGGATCGGGAAGCGAGAGCAGTCCGCGTGATGTCAAGACAGGAGGCTTCTCTCTGCGGTGGAGCATGGCAGTCGAACATTTGGCGAAGGTCGTCTGAATTCCTGCATAACCTGACGGGTTGAGCATGGCCAGAGACTCCCATCACACAATAACGATCCCCGATCCGGCAACGAACCGCTCATCGGTGGTACTCGCCCTGTCTCAATTTTTGCACCATCATTTGCTGTGGTTCCTGATCGGCGCCTATGTGATCGCGATTGTCTCTCCGGCGTTCGGTCTCTGGATCAGAAAAACTTCCCTTGGGGAGATCGTTCTCTTTCAGGAGCGTGCGCAGGTGTCGTTACTGCTCATCATGCTGGCCATGCTCATGTTCAATGCCGGCTTGGGTCTGAAGATCGAACATCTTCGAACCGTCCTGCAGAGGAAGTTCGCATTGGGGGCCGGGTTGGCCGCAAATGTGGCGATTCCGATGGCCTATATCTTTGCGGTGACCCTTGTGATGCGACTGTGGTACGAACCGGACGAAGCCCAGCACATCCTAGTCGGATTGGCGTTGGTCGCGGCCATGCCGATAGCGGGAGCGTCAACGGCCTGGGCGCAAAATACCAACGGCAATCTGGCATTGAGTTTAGGTCTCGTCCTGTTTTCCACTGTCTTGAGTCCGCTTGTGACGCCGATCGCGCTACGCGTATTCGGCGAGATGGCGGCGGAAGAATACGAACAGGTGCTGCATGGACTGGCTGCGTATGGATCGGGCGCCTTCCTTGGGCTGTGGGTCGTGGCGCCATCCCTGCTTGGGATTGCCGTGCGGACGCTTGTTCCGGCGGGATGGATGACGGTCGGCATGCCATACGTGAAGTTCGCCAATTCCATCACTCTGTTGCTCCTGAACTATTCGAACGGCTCCGTGTCGCTTCCCCAGGCGGCTGCCGATCGCGATTATGATTTCCTCGCCGTGACGCTGGCCATTACGACCGGGTTGTGTCTCTTGGCCTTCGCGACGGGGTATGGGCTGAGTTGCTTGTTTAACTTGGAACGAGCGGAACGTGTCTCGTTGATGTACGGACTGGGGATGAACAACAACGGAACAGGATTGGTTCTGGCATCACTCCTGTTGTCGTCCTACCCGCGGATCATGGTGCCGATCATTTTCTATAATCTGGTTCAGCATCTTGTCGCCGGGACTGTGCATATGGTGGCGGAGAAGAAATGGAGAGAACCTGAACAAGTGAATTCTAGGAGTACAGAAAAGTCGACATCAACGGAGAGGCCACGTGCAAAGCGCACCCTGTTGACGGCTTGAGTCGTCGCCGCGTTGGCTTTTGGGAGAATTGTTCGTTGTCCCCTTGTCATCGGCATTGCGTGGGAGGAGATGGGATCGCTGGATCGCGGCCGCTTCTAGCCTGAATCCTTTCCTGGGTCGGTGCCTCACATGAGCAAGAGGAAAGGAGGAGGTTATGAAACTCAATGAACAACTCAGGCTCATCGCCGGCCTGTTTGTGCTTGTCGCCGTCATCTTGGGAGCGACCATCCATCCGTATTGGAACTACTTTGCCGCATTTGTGGCGGTGAACCTCATACAATCGGCTTTTACCGGGTGGTGTCCGATGATGGCGTTGTTGCGCACACTCGGCGTACAAGAATAGCAGGATGGTGAAAACGCCCTTCAGCTTTATAGAGGTCAAGGTTGAGCGATTGAATCTTCCTCAGCCTTAACCTCGGCCTCTCGGTGCGTCTGGACGGGTGGGGGAGAAGAGAGGGAGGGATGTTCGATGATCAGGAGTCAGCCATGACGATTCCGCTTGCACTCGAAGGCGCCTTTGCGAGCGAAGAGGCGTTGCGTGAGATGATTGTCACACGGAAGGTCTGTTTCGATCACGACCCATTCTATGTCAAAGATGGATCGGATCGGGTCGTCAAAATTGGATTCCAGCTTAATCTCTATGCCGCCTTTCAAGACCCTGCGCACCTGCCGACTGGTGACGATTTTGAGCTGCGAGAGCTGGTGAGAGTTCTTCATCGCCTCTGCCGCGTGTTCTTTCAATCGCTGGAGCTTCTGAAACCCTGCCAATACCCTGAACCTCCGATGCATCGCATCGTCTATTCCCCGGAGCGTCGATATCGCGCGGAAGTCTGCCTTCAAATCCCGATTTTCGATCGTGGGCATTACGGCGCGAAACCGGATCGTAGCCTTGAGGAGCTGCTCGCGACGGCGGAATGTCTGCTTCGCCAGTTGGGAGCCAGGCGTGGGACATGGGACGATCAGAAGGGTGGGAATGCTCAACCCGAGGATCGGTGCGAGGACCATGCGCGGGCGGCCATGGGAGAACTCTGAGTCGGAAGGACCACCGCACGGATGATGTTCACGTCGGTGATATGCATGCTTATCGCGGTCCTGCTCCTGGCCGGCTGCGGATCGAAGGAAGAGCCGGTCACGTCGGTGTCGGCCGCTCCCCAGAAAATCATTCAGGCTGCGGTCGTCGAAGCCCGGCACACGTGGGTGCCGATCCGTGTGGAGGTGACGGGCCAGGTCGCTCCGATCTTCCAAGCCACACTCTCCAGTCGCATTCAAGGAACGATCGACAAGTTGCTGGTTCGCGAAGGGGCGAAAGTCTCCAAGAGGCAACTCCTGGTCCAGCTGGATAGCCGAGATCTTCAGGCAGACTTGGCCCGCGCTCGCGCGGAAGTCGAGAATGCAAAGGCGCACCTCGACCGTATGAATCAATTGTACGTGGAAGATGCGGTCTCCAAACAGGAGATGGAAAACGCGACCCGAGGTTACAGAGTTGCGGAGGCGAATCATCAGGCGGTGGAGGCTCAGCTCAGCTACACGGCGGTAAGGGCGCCCTTTGCCGGCGTCATCACCGAGAAAAAAGTGGAAGCGGGGGAATTAGCCTCGCCCGGCCAGCCATTGCTCAAAATGGAAGACCCTGAGCGTCTTCGGTTGGAGGCCACGGTGGCGGAAGGAGACCTCAAATCGGTATCCCGCGGCGATAGGATTCCCGTCATCATTGATGCGTTAGGAGGGCAAGCGTTGGTCGGCACAGTCAGCCAGATTCTCCCCGCCGGGGATCCACACACGCATACCTTCATGGTCAAGCTGGATTTGCCGAACACAGCCGGACTGAAGACCGGCATGTTCGGTCGCTTTCAGCTCGACAAAGGTGCCACGGAAACGATTCTTCTCCCCTCCACAGCCGTGGTCGAACGCGGTGAGCTCAGCAGCCTGTACGTCGTTGGGGCGGATCAGATCGCGCGGCTTCGGTGGGTCAAACTCGGGCGGCGCTTCGGCAATCATGTCGAGATTCTCTCGGGCCTCAATGAAGGCGAACGAGTCTTGACCGACGGCATCCGCGGAGTCGATGGAGCCACAGTCCAGATAGTCGAGACGATGGCTTCTCCGCCCGCAAAAATTCCGTGAAGGGTTCCTCGTGATGCGCAGAACAAATGGCGAGATACGCTTCACGAGATTCGAACGACACATGACGGTTGACGCATGACGACTTACAAGCCCGGATTGAGCGGCCGCATCGCGGCCCTTTTCATCGACAGTAAGCTCACGCCGCTCATCATATTGGGTGTGTTGCTGCTGGGACTGTTTGCCGTTGTCGCCACTCCCCGTGAGGAGGAACCGCAAATCGTCGTGCCGATGGCCGATGTCTGGTTGCCGTTTCCCGGTGCGTCCGCCAAGGTCGTCGAAGAACAACTCACGAAACCGATCGAGCGTAAGCTCTCTGAGATCAAAGGCATCGAATATGTCTACTCGATTTCCCGTCCAGGCGGCGCGCTGATCATCGTCCGGTTCTACGTCGGCCAGCCGATGGAACAGAGCCTGGTCGATCTCTACGACAAGTTGATGTCCAACCAAGACCTGTTGCCGTCCGGCGCGGAACCCTTTCTTGTCAAGCCGAAGGACGTCAATGACGTCCCGATCGTCACGTTGACGCTCTCCAGCGAGCGCTACGGGGAATTCGAACTCCATCGCCTCGCCAAACAGGTGTTGGAGGAGATCAAGAAGGTGTCCGGCACATCGGCCGGGTTCATCGTCGGCGGCCGGCCGCGTGAACTGCGCATCCAGATCGACCCGACAAGGCTGAAAGCCTACGGACTGACCCCGTTGCAGGTCGCGAATGTGATACGGGGTGAAAATCGAGCATTATCGACGGGCCGATTTGACAGCCGCAATCAAAGTTTTCTCGTGGAGACCGGCCGTTTCATACGATCGCGTGAAGATCTCGAGTCCCTCGTGGTGGGCGCCAGCGAGCAGCGGCCGGTGTATCTCCGCCAAGTGGCGGAGGTGATCGACGGACCGGCGGAAGCCACGAGTTACGTCTGGTTCGGGCTGGGCCCGGAAGCGAGTCGTTCGTCGTTCGTGAATCGTGAAGCGCAGAAGGGATCGCGAGATACGCGTCACGAGGAGCGTTTCACGGAAGAAGAGCCGGCAGTAACCGTCGCCGTCGCCAAGCAGGCCGGCATGAACGCCGTGACCGTCGCCGCGGACGTGATCCGAAAGGTTGAAGAGATGAAGGGCGTGACGATTCCGTCGGACGTGCGTGTGACCGTCACCCGCGATTACGGAGAAACGGCGCAGGAGAAAGCCAATGAATTGTTATGGCATTTGCTCATCGCCGTCGTCGCCGTGGTGGTCTTTCTCGGCGTGGCATTGGGGCCGCGACCGGCTCTCGTCGTGTCGATCGCGATCCCTCTGACCCTGGCTCTCACGCTCTTCACCTCGATGGTGATCGGCTACACGATCAACCGGGTAACGTTGTTTGCACTCATCTTTTCGATCGGCATTCTCGTGGACGATGCCATCGTGGTGGTCGAAAACACGTACCGTCACTTGAAGATGCGTCTCAGGGCCCATCACGACGCCTCCATCCAGGCGGTTGATGAAGTCGGAAATCCCACGATCCTGGCGACGTTCACCGTCATTGCCGCACTCCTACCGATGGCGTTCGTTTCCGGCTTGATGGGGCCCTACATGAGACCGATCCCCGTCAATGCCTCCATCGCCATGTTTTTTTCGTTGTTGGTCGCGTTCGTCGTGATTCCGTGGTTCTGCCAGACGTGCTACCGCCCCGGAGTCTCCGTATCGGGAGTGGACCATGAGGGCGACGAGAGGGGATTCACCGCTCGAATCTATCGGAAAGTCCTGTCCCCATTGCTGGCCCATCCGATTCTCGCGTACGCATTCCTGGGTGTCGTCGGACTGTTGCTCGTGGGATCGACGTTGTTGTTCTATACGCGCCATGTGGTCGTCAAAATGCTTCCGTTCGACAACAAAAGCGAAATTCAACTGGTCATTGATATGCCCGAAGGAACCACGCTCGAAGAAACGGCGCGGGTCACGCAAGCGTTGGGGCGATACGTGAAGACCGTGCCGGAGGTACGCGACTATCAGGCCTATGTCGGAACGGCCTCACCCTTTAACTTTAGCGGGCTGGTTCGCCACTATTACCTGAGGGAACAACCTCACGAGGCCGATATCCAGATCAATCTGGTCGCGAAGCATCGGCGCGACGCTCAGAGTCATGAGATCGCCCAACGAATCCGTCCACCGGTGCAAGAGATTGCCCGCGAATACGGAGCCAATGTGAAGATCGTCGAAGTGCCGCCCGGGCCACCCGTGCAATCGGTGCTGGTGGCGGAGGTCTACGGCCCCGACTACAACAGGCAGCTCGCCGTGGCTCGGGAAATGCGAACCCTGTTCGAATCCACGTCCGGAGTGGTTGACGTGGACGACTATATCGAAGCGGACCAGGTGAAATATGTCTTCACGGTCGATCGGGCGAAGGCGGCCCTCGCCGGCATTCCTTCAGAAGAAATCGTGAGCACGCTGCGCATGGCGCTCCAGGGGGCGAAGGTCGGGCTGGTCCATATGCCTCAAGAGAAGAGCCCCGTTCAAATCGTCCTTCGTTTGCCGATCGCCGAACGGACGGGTCTGGAGCATCTCGGCGAGATCGGGATGCGCACCAACACCGGCGGCATCGTCCAGTTGTCGGAACTGCTCAAGATCGAACAGACCGTGCAAGATAATGCGATTTATCACAAGAATCAAAAGCCGGTCGTCTATGTCGTCGCCGATGTCGGCGGCTCCGGGGCGGAGAAAGCCGAAAGCCCGGTCTATGGCGTGCTGGGGGTCGGGAAAAAGCTGGACGCGTTTCGTCCGGCGGAAGGGTATCAGATCGAACAGTATTACGCGTCCCCGCCCTGGTCGGAAGAGAAGATCGCCATGAAGTGGGATGGTGAATGGCACATCACGTATGAAACGTTCCGTGACATGGGCCTCGCCTTTGCCGTGGCCATGTTGCTGATCTATCTCCTGATCGTCGGGCAGTTCCAATCGTTCATCACCCCCCTGATCATCATGGCCCCCATCCCACTCACGTTGATCGGTATTCTGCCCGGGCACTGGCTGACCGGATCGTACTTTACCGCGACATCCATGATCGGATTTATCGCGCTCGCCGGGATCATCGTGAGAAATTCTATTCTCTTGGTCGATTTCATACAGCTCCAAGAACGAGCGGGTGTGTCCTTGTCGGAAGCCGTCATCACAGCGGGAGCGATTCGGACGCGCCCCATACTTCTGACCGCCGCCGCGCTGATGGTCGGCGCCTTCGTCATCATTCTCGATCCCATTTTCCAAGGGTTGGCCGTCTCGTTGCTCTTCGGTGTCGGCGCCTCGACGCTGCTGACCCTCATCGTGATCCCGGTCCTGTACTATCAGATGAGGGGAATGCCGTTAGGGTCGAGGCCGAACGATGCCGACGCGCCGCTGGAAAAAGAGGACGTGACTTCTGACCGTGCGCATTCAGGAGCCGTTCCAGTCTAGTTTTGTCACGCTGGTATAACCAAAAGACGGAGATTCCTGGGTTTCACGAATGCATGATCCATCTTAGGATTGATCCCAGAGGGGAGAGGCAGTCCGCTGTGCCCTGCAGCGTAGGCATTCCGACCATCGACCGCTGAGCAATCCGTTTGACGCCAAGGCAAAATGACGCGTCAGAGAATAGGAAGCGACCGACTCACTCGAGTAGGCCGTGCCATGGAGCTAGGGGTTCACCTTGGTTTGACGGATAAACTTACTAGAAACGTGCGTTGTTCATCGAGATGCCCTCTTTGGTCTTGTTCAATAATGCCTCCGAGCCTAGAATTGCAGCCTCATCGATGCGTCCCCAAACCACTAAGAACAAGTCACGGCGACCAACCGTTCCTGGACGGACCGGCAAGCGCACGTCATCGAGCAGGATGCGGCTGGGAGACGATCTCTTCGACCGGGCCCTTCGATTAAGTCCCCATCCAATCGGGATCACGGAACTGGATACCGGGCGCTGTCTCGAAATCAACGACGCCTGCCTGAACATTTTTGGGTTTCAACGCGATGAAGTCATCGGAAAGTCGACGCTGATGCTGGGGATCTGGCCCGATCATCAAGAACGAGCCAAGTTGATTGCTCGGCTCCGATCCCAAGATTCCGTCCGCAATGTCGAAGTGTCGATGCGAACGAGGCACGGGGGGCTGCGACACTTTCTCATTTCCGTCGACGTGATCGTGCTCGAGGGAAAGCGATGTCTGCTCACGATCGGCAGTGACATCACCGAGCGTAAACAAGCGGAGAGAACACTCCACGAGCTCAACGAGATGCTCGAACAACGGGTCGCCGAGCGCACGGCCGCGTTATGCACCGTGCAGGCCAGACTGCAACTACTGTTGCAAGCGACTCCCGTGGTGCTCTATGCGCGCAGAACCACCGGCGAGTTCGGGACGACCTTCATAAGCGAAAACGTCGTCGAGCAGCTCGGCTACAGCCCCTCGGACTTCATCGACGACTCGAATTTTTGGGTCGCCCATCTTCATCCCGACGATCGTTCGTGGGTTCTTGCCGATCTCTCGCGGGTTTTTGAACGGGAGTATGAGGTGCACGAGTACCGTTTTCGCCATAAGGACGGAACGTATCGCTGGATGCACGACGAATTGCGTCTCCTTCGTGACAGTGCCGGTGTGCCTGTTGAGTTGTTCGGTTTTCAGATCGATGTCACCAGACGCAAGCAGGCGGAAGAGGCATTACGTCTGCATCAGGTGAAGCTGGAAAGTTTGACGGCCAAACTGCTCGCGGCACAAGAACTCGAACGGCAACGTATCGCCCGTGATTTGCACGACGACGTGACGCAGCGGCTGGCCAGCCTGTCGGTGGATGCCGGCGCACTCGAGCGGTTGTGCCAGTCCGTGCCCGCGCTGTTGCCGCAATGCCGCAGTATTCGAGAAGCGGCGGGGCAGCTCGCGGACGACGTGCATACCTTCGCCTATCGGCTCCATCCCTCCAGCCTGGAACATCTGGGGCTGGAAGCGGCGATCCGGGATCATACCCACGAGTTTGAGCAACGCACGGGACTCATGGTTCACTATGCTTCGCGAGGCGTACCGAAATCGATTCCCACCGACAAGGCCATTTGCCTGTATCGTATCGTCCAAGAAAGCCTGCAAAATGTGATGAAGCACGCCGAGGCCTCGACGGTCCTCGTCCGGTTACTGGGGATCTCCCATGGAGTCGGTGTCTGCATCCATGACGACGGGAAGGGATATGAAACGCAAGCAGCACCCACGCGCGGGCTTGGACTCCTCAGCATGGAAGAGCGGGTTCGCCTAGTGGAGGGGACGTTCCGTGTCCGTACGCGTCCGGGTGACGGAACGGAAGTCCATGCCTGGGTGCCGCTTGCGGACGGCGGACCACAGGCAGCTCCATGACGCGCAGAGTCCGGCGTGGATGACTCAAGGAGTGAGCTCCTACCATGGATGAGGTGAGGCGGAGGCCGCGGGCCCTCATAGCCGACGACCATTGTCTGATGCTTGCCGGTCTGCGCCGGCTGGTCGAGGAAACCTGCGACGTCGTCGGCACCGCCGAGGACGGGCGGGCGCTGGTGGACGCCGCGCAGCAGTTGGAACCGGATCTGATCCTTTTGGACATCAGCATGCCGCTGCTCAACGGCCTCGATGCCGCACGTCAGATCAAGAAGCTCCAACCGTCGGCCAAACTTCTGTTTCTCACGATGCACACGAGTCCAAGTTATGTGAAGGAAGCCTTTGATGTCGGTGCAAGCGGTTATCTCTTGAAACGGTCGGCGCCCATGGAGCTCACCTTGGCGATTGATGCCGTGCTCAAGGGACAACAGTATCTGACACCATCGATCACCAAGGTAATGCTTGCGCCGACTCTGGGGCATGAGCGGACTTCGACGATCAAAGGGTCCGCTGCGGATCTCACTCCCCGGCAGCGTGAAGTCTTGCAATTGATCGGCGAGGGCAAGGGGACAAAGGAGATCGCCTTCCTGCTCCATGTGTCGGTGAAGACCGTCGAATTCCATAAGACCTCCATCATGAAGCAACTGAATCTTCACACGACGGCGGAATTGATGCGCTACGCCATCACCGAGGGCCTTGCAAGTGAGCAACCGTAACTCCGCCGCCTACCTCAACAGCTCTACCACCTTCACATCCGCCGCCTCGTTCCGGCAGACGCTTCCCATGCCCCTTCGCCCTGAGACGATCTGCCGGACCCCCGTGCAATGGTGGGGATCCGCGGTCACCAGTCGCGTATCACCGAGCCTATAGCCTTTCCCCTAGCAAGGTTTTTGGTAAGAACTAGGGTCTTTGCTAGTTCATTCGGATTCCTCCTTCCTCTATGCTGAAACGACAAAAAAAGGTGATGTCATGGACACCACGGACACAAAGCTCATTGATCGGGTCAGAACCACGTTGGAGCGGGCGGGAATGGACTGTCCGCTGGAACACATGATGGACCTCTGTCCCGAGTTGACGTGGAATCAGATGTTTTTTGCGATCGATGATTTGAGCCGGAGAGGGGAAGTGCGGGTGACGATGGAAGCGGACAGGACCTATAGAGTTCAGGTCCGTTCTCAGACGGGTCCGAGCCCTGCCATCGTACTTCCTGATTCATCGGTTCCAGGCGGGGACCAGAGCGTCTCATAGCCGAACCTCGGCGGGTGAATTTCGGAACACCCAGGCTCATAGGTCCGAGATGGGGAAGCGAAGGGTGTCCTCCTCCCGTGACACGCGACAATGTTTTTGAATGTTGGGGTGTCCATGCCTTCCCACGCCGTTCAGAATACCGAGGAAGAAAAAGGCGCGGCTGCTCAACCCTCCTTCCACTCTGCGTGCATGCATCAGCGTCTGATTGATGATATTTTGACCAGAGGTGGCAAACGTACAGGCAAGGTACGGTGTCTCGAATGTAGGGCCGTGATCGATGATCCATATCACGGTCAGAGATAACCGAATCGGTTGAATGAACCGTTCCTGTCCCGGTGCCCGCGCCATTACGGTTTAGGGGGGAGAACCGAGGAGTCAATAACCACTTAAACGTCAGTCCATGAGCACGACCAGTGCGCCGATATCTATGGGCGGCCGCATCATGGACTGGCGAGCGAACTGGAGTCCCGTATGTCGACTTGCTCAGCCTCCCATGCTCAGAATACCGTCGCCGACCGATTGAAGATGAAATCCATTCGTGTGTTGCTGGCGGATGATCATTTCCTCGTCCGGCAAGGACTACGGAAGTATCTCAGCCATCATATCGACATCGAATTGGTGGGCGAAGCAACGAATGGGGAAGAGGCGGTAAATCTGACAGACTCGCTCAAGCCGGATGTCGTTGTTATGGATATCAACATGCCGAGAATGAACGGGATTGAAGCGACAAGCTCCATCATACGGAAACATCCGCACCTGCCGGTCATTGGCCTCTCGTTTTATGTGGGAAACGGGAATCGGGAAGCACTTTTGGATGCCGGTGCCTGCCTGTTGCTCGAAAAGGGAACGGCATATAAACACTTGCCCCATGCGATCTATCAGGCTGTCGGCAAACGCATGGATGCCGGCTTGCCCGTCCACTAACGATCCTGTCGCGTAGCGGAACGGGTCAAGAGATAGAACACTCCAGCCCAGACCAATCTCCTCCAGTCCTGTCGCCTTCTGCGACAGTCGGTATTTCATCCTGTCGCACCTTTCCCCTGTCTTGAAGCCCTTTTTCCGGCTGGAGCTGTTCAAGTCATGAATTTGCCATCAAAAGCTGTCCTCCTCAATCTCCCTTCTCGTCGGCTTTCTCCTTGCACTTCCTTCTCGGGTGATCCCCGGAAGCGCGGAATACATCCATGACATTGCTCCCAGTCATACGCCGACACCGCCATGTCGGAAGGCCGCTCTCTTTCCTTGTACTCACCGTATTCCTTTGCGAGGTCATCACTGGAGTTGCCGCTGCGGAGCAGCGCATGGCGGTCTCCTGAGCTGAGGGTCGGTTTGCATGATGCCATTCAAGTCGTCGGCGACAACGAGGCCAACGTGGATTGCTGAGGGAGCGCATCGCTGCGGTCAAGCTCAGGCCAACGCGAGCCTCGGCGCCCCTCCTGCCGAACGTCGGTGGCTATCTCAATGGGAGGAGCCGATTCGCATGAAGGATATATCGGACCTGGCGACCTTGGAAGTGCGAAAGGCTGGACATGAGCAGACCAATCTCAGCTGCGGTGAAGCAGGCCTATGAAGATGACACGGCGGTACCTGATTCTCATGGCTCTGATGGCGGTGCTGGTGATCAGCGGCTATGTCGCGATCAACCGATGGGTGCTGGACAGCGGATTGCCGGATGGTTTGATTCAAGCGAACGGCCGCATCGAAGGCGATCACGTGACAATCGCCAGCAAATTCCCCGGCAGGGTGGTGGAGTTGTCGGCCCGCGAAGGCGACAGCGTCGTCAAAGACCAGCGGTTGGTGCGGTTGGACGATATCCAGACGAGGGCGAAGGTCGAACAGGCACGCCGGTTGGTCGATATGCTCGAGGCCCAGGTGCAGGCTGCGCACGCGTCATTGGCCGTCCTGAATCTCGAAGTTCCCCTGGCGATCGAGGCCGCTCAAGCGAAGGTGGACAGCGCCGTCGCCGCGTTGGAGAAGACCAGCGCGGTCGAGCAGGAGGCCCGACGCGATCTTGCGCGCATGCGGGCTCTGTTGCCGGAGCAGGCGGTCTCGCATCAATTGGTCGAGCAGACCGAAGCCCGATGGAGGGCCGCCGCCGGCGACCAAGCTTCCGCGAAAGGTACCGTGGCCCAGGCTCGCAAGGAACTCGCCCAGGCGGAATTGGGCGGGAGGCGCATCCAGACCAAAGAAAAAGAGGTCGCCGCTCTGGAGCAACAGCGCGACCAAGCCGATGCGGCCTTGGCCGAAGTCGCGAGTATTCTGAGCGACCTTACCATCACGGCCCCGACGAACGGCACGATCACCACCCGCATGGTCGATGTGGGGGAAGTGGTGTCGGCCGGGACTCCGCTGCTCGAACTCGTCGATCTCGATCGGCTTTATCTTCAAGTGTTCGTTCCTGAGATCCAGATCGGAAAACTCCGCCTCGCTTTGCCGGCGCGGATCTACACGGACGCGTTCCCGGATCGGCCGTACGACGCGACGGTGAAGTATATCTCCTCAAGAGCTGAGTTCACGCCGAAGGAAGTACAAACGCGCGACGAACGAGTGAAACTCATCTATGCCGTGCGGCTGTACCTTGCTGAGAATCCGGAGCATCGGCTCACGCCGGGATTGCCGGCCGACGCCATCATTCGATGGAAAGAGGATGTGGCGTGGGCAAAGCCGAGGGGGTAGGGCGAGCAGGGCCCTTTGTGCTCGCTGAGCGCGCAGTTAAGGGGCTCCCGCTCGCCCTAGGGGGAAAGAGAAAGAAATGGGAATAGAACCTTCGTCTCAGCACTCAGCCCTCGGATCTCCGCACTTTGACAACGTCGTGCGCGTCTCACAGTTCGTCAAACGTTACAAGAAACATCCGTCGGTGGATGGTATCGATCTCACGGTCCGCAAGGGTGAGATCTACGGGTTGATCGGGCCGGATGGAGCCGGCAAGAGCAGTCTGATGAAAGCGATTGCCGGTGTGTTGACCTATGACGAAGGCACGGTCGAAGTGTTCGGGACGTTGGTCGATTCGGAACGAGCCGCGGAGCGGGTGAAGCAACGAATCGGCTTTCTGCCGCAAGGTCTGGGGCTGAATTTGTACCCCGACCTCTCCGTCGAGGAGAACATCGACTTCTTTGCGCGACTCAGGCTTGTGCCGGAGGTTGACTTGTCCGAGCGAAAGGCCCGGCTCCTTGCCATGACCCGCCTCGAGAAGTTCCGCGATCGAGCCATGAAGAATTTGTCCGGCGGCATGAAGCAAAAGCTGGGGTTAATTTGCACCCTCATTCATGAACCGGAACTGGCGATCCTCGATGAACCGACCACCGGTGTTGATCCCGTCTCGCGCCGCGACTTCTGGGCCATCCTGGCAGAACTGCTGCAGGAGAAGGGCATGACGGCGCTTGTCTCAACGGCTTATATGGACGAGGCCGCGCGGTTTCATCGGCTGTCGTTCCTGTCGGGTGGGAAGGTGGTCATTTCCGGAACACCAGCAGAAGTGCAGGCATTAGTTCCCGGCTCAATCGTGACATTCGAGGCCAAACCGCAACTGGCTGCGATTGCTCGACTCAAACAGACCTACCGGCAAGTCGAGGCATTGGGTTCCAAACTCCATGTGTTCGAAACAGAGATCGACCGCGATCGGGCCGTCAGGAACATCGAGGCGAGCCTCGGTGATATCAAGCCGGATCAGGTACGCGTGGATGATCCCGAATTGGAAGATGTGTTCGTCTCTCTCCTCCTTCGGCAGGCTGAGAGTCAAAAGGTACTGACGATCCCGTCGACGGCGAAACAGGCGGAGAACCACGGGCTTGCGATCGAGGCTCGCGAGCTCGTGCGCGACTTCGGGTCGTTCCGGGCCGTGGATCATGTGAGCTTTGAGGTCAAGCAAGGCGAGATCTTCGGTCTCTTGGGCGCGAACGGAGCGGGAAAAACGACCGTCATCAAGATGCTGAACGGCATCTTGCCGCCCACCGACGGACAAGGGTGGGTGGCGGGGGCAGAGATGAAGATCGCGGGCAGCATCATCAAGGAACGAATCGGGTACATGTCCCAAGCCTTCTCGCTCTATCTCGATCTGACCGTCGTGGAAAATATTCGTCTCTTTGCCGGGATCTATGGACTGGATAGAAGAGTGACCAACCAGCGACTGGACTGGATTACCGCGATGGCTGGTTTGGAAGGATACGAGTCAAGTCTGACCAGCCGGTTGCCGATGGGGGTCCGCCAGCGATTGGCGCTCGGGTGTGCCTTGGTACATCAACCCCGCGTCTTGTTCCTTGATGAACCGACGTCCGGCGTGGACCCGATCGGACGCCGATATTTTTGGGACATTCTTTCACGGATGGCTCGCGAGGAGGGCGTCGCGATTCTGATCACCACCCATTATATGAGCGAAGCGGAGCATTGCGATCACCTTGCGCTCATGTACGCGGGACGTCTCGTGGCGGAGGGCGCGCCCGAATACATGAAACAGCAGATCGAGCAAGAAGCAGGACGGCTTCTTGAAGTGATCACTGACCAACCGGGCCTGGCTGTAACGCAATTGCAACGAGCCGGCTTTGCCGGCGCATCGCTCTTCGGGACCCGCATCCATTTCTTCTGCCGTGACCCGATACGGGACGAGGAATGTGCCTGCCAGGCATTGGAGTCGAGCGGAGTGACCGTGAAATCCATAGCCCCTCGGCCGTTAAGCCTCGAGGATGTGTTTGTCTACAAGGTGATGGCTCTGGAAGAGCAGGAGCACAGAGCCTTGCCGGGAACGTCCGCGTGAATCTCAAACGGATTACAGCCGTGGCGTCCAAAGAATGGCGCGAGACGGTCAGGGACCGAATGTTCTTCTCGCTGGCCTTTTTGCTGCCGATCCTCTGGATGCTCGTCTTCGGCTACGGGCTGGTGCTCGACGTGGAGAACATTCCTTATGCAGCTCTGGATCGGGATCAGAGTTCGCTCAGCCGGGACTATCTCTATCGCTTTCAACAGTCGCGGTATTTTGATTTCAAGGGGGCCTTGAGGGACGAACGAGAGGTGGAGCCATTGCTTGCTTCAAGCCGCATCCGCGCTGCGATCATCGTTCCCGAGAAGTTTCAGGAGCGGCTGAACGCCGGCCAGACGGTCGGCGTGCAAACGCTGATCGATGGAACGTTCCCGCTCCGCACGGATATTACCAAGGGCTATGTGATCGCCATCAACAGCGCCTTCAACGAAGAGCGGCTTGTCGACCATCTCTCCCGCCGGATCGGAATTTCCCGCGCACAGGCCGAGCACCGGGCACGACCCATCACGCTCGAGGTGCGCTATCTCTACAACGAAGAGGTTCGGAGCACGTGGTCCATGGTGCCGGCGCTCGTGATGTTTACCTTGATGCTCTCGTGTCCTTTGTTGACCGCGCTGGGGATCGTCCGAGAGAAAGAGACCGGCTCCATTTACAATATTTACAGCTCGACGGTGACCAAGGTCGAATTTCTCGTCGGCAAGCTGCTCCCCTATGTGCTGATTTCCTCGATGAATGCCGTGGTCCTCTGGATCATGGCGACTCTGTGGTTCGGCGTGCCGTTCAAGGGCAATCTCCTGTTTTTCCTCATGGCCTCCTTCGTGTTCGTGCTCAGCAGCACCGGCGTCGGCCTGCTCGTGTCGCTGCTGGTCCGCACGCAGATCGCCGCCCTGATCGTCACGATCATTATTGCAATGGTGCCGACCATCCTATTCTCCGGTCTCATCGTTCCGGTCTCTTCCCTGAGTCCCGGCGCGCAGTTCCAGGCCCACTTGTTCCCAGGCATGTATTACACCAACATCGTCCGCGGGACCTTTCTGAAGGGCATAGGGCCGGAGGTGTTATGGACGGATGTCCTCGCGCTGGCCCTGTACGCCGTCATCCTGCGATTCGTGGGGTACCGACTGTTTACAAAGAGGCCTCGATCGTGACCGCTGTCCCCCGAGCCGGCTCGCAACGCGTCGTCATTTGGTGGCATCGTCTGTTCGTCATGACTCGAAAGGAGATGCTCCAGTTGTTTCGCGACGTCCCGATCATTGCCTTCCTCGTCTATTCCTTCACTCTGGCGGTCTACATCACGGGTAACGGCATCCGATCGCAACTGCACGATGCCGGCCTGCTGGTTCATGATGCCGATCACAGTGTCTCCTCGCGTGAGCTCATGTATCGGTTCCAAGCTCCCTTTTTCCGACTGCATGGCGAAGTCCTCGATTCAGGGGAAGGCCTCCGCCAGCTGGATCGGGGGACCGCCATTGCGTTTTTGGAGATTCCCCCGAGGTTTCACGAGCAACTCGCCACGGGGGAACCCACAGCCGTGCAACTGCTGGTTGACACGACTAACTCGCCAAACGGGCTCTCTGCCGCAAGCTATGCCGCACGGATCGTTGCGCGGTTCGGTCAGAAAATCGCGGTCGAAAGGACAGAGAGTTCCGCGGAATCGTCGCAAGACCTGCCGCTCATCGTGAGCGATCATCGCGTCTGGTACAACCCGGACCAGAATGAGGCCTGGTTCGAGTGCATCTCTCACCTCCTCCGTCAAATTACGATCTTCGCGCTGCTGCTTCCCGCGGCGGCCCTGGTGCGGGAGAAAGAGCGGGGTACGGTGGAACAACTGTTAGTCTCACCGTTGTCGCCGTTTCAGATCATGGCCTCCAAGGCTCTCGCGATGACGGTGGTGATTCTCGGCGCGACGGCGGTCGGTCTGTTCGGCATCATGCAGCCGGTTTTCGGAGTGCCAATTAAAGGAAGCGTCTGGCTTTTTTTTACCCTCACGGCTCTGTTCGTCGTCACCACGGCCTGCATGGGGCTGGCCGGCGCAACGCTCGCGCGGAATCAGGGTCAGGTGGGGATGATGACGCTGCTGGTGGCCGCTCCGATGTTGATGCTGTCGGGTATCACGGCGCCCATGGAGGCCATGCCGACCTGGGTTCGCTATCTGATGGGGCTGTCGCCGCTGCGTTATTTCATCGATATCGCGAACGGCATTCTGCTGAAAGGCGCCGGCCTGAATATTCTCTGGGATTCCGTGCTTGCGATGACGGCGCTTGGGGCGGCCATGTTCGGTTTCGGCCTGTGGCGGTTCCGGAAGCAGTTCGGGTAAGCGTCCGGTGACGAGGATGAAAGTATGTTTGAACAGGCCATTGCGACTGTTTGATTTCGGCCACCAGTTGGTCCCATGATAGTTTCCTGAACGAATGAGAAGAGCCGGGAACTGCGGTCAGCTTCGCGAGACCGTGTGACGTTGCAGCCGTCTCATGAAGGAGGACGGTATGACAAATCGCCTCGAAACGAATGAGACAACCGGGGATGGTGTCCGTTCTGAAGCTGAAGGAGCCGCCCTTTTGAATCGGCGAAGCCTCCTGGCGGGAACGGTCGGCCTGGTGGGCTCGATGGTCATGGGATCGACGCGATCGTCCGCCGAACCGGCCACCGACGGTCTCCCGGCCGATCCCACGAGAGTGCCAGGCAAAGCGGCCACGCCGTACGGACAACGATCGAGCTTTGAAACAGCCGGCCGTGTTTCTCGTGCTTGGTGGGCTTCGCTGACACCGCTTCAAGACTCTCATGGGATTCTGACTCCCTCCGCGTTGCACTTCGAACGACATCATAACGGGGTGCCGACGATCCATCCGGCGCAGCACCGGCTCCTCGTTCACGGGTTAGTGGACCAACCGTGGACCTTCACTCTGGACGACCTGAAGCGGTTCCCTGCCGTCTCACGCCTGGCCTTCATCGAATGTTCCGGCAATTCAGCGATCGAATGGAAAGGACCGACGGGAAAGACCGTGCAGGACACCCATGGCCTGACGAGCACCAGTGAATGGACCGGCGTAGCCTTGAAGACCCTGCTGCAGGAAGTCGGTGTGAATCCCCAGGCCTCCTGGATGTTGGCCGAAGGGAGCGATGCGGCTGCCATGACCCGCAGCCTTCCACTGGCATCCATGCTGGACGAGGCGATGCTCTGCTATGCCCAGAACGGCGAACCGCTGCGACCGGAACAGGGCTACCCGCTGCGCCTTGTCATCCCAGGCTGGGAAGGCAACACCTGCATCAAATGGTTGCGACGGCTGAAACTTGGCAGGGCACCGTTTATGACCCGCGAAGAAACCTCGCAATATACGGACTTGATGCCGGATGGCAAGGCCCGCCAATTCACCATGGTCATGGAGGCGAAATCGGTCATCACTTCTCCCTCGGGCGGACAACAAATACAACCGGGATTTCTGGAGATTCGCGGCTTGGCCTGGAGCGGCAGGGGCCGCATCACCGAAGTTGAGGTGTCCATGGACGGAGGAAGATCGTGGCGGCAAGCGGCATTACAAGATCCTGTATTGCCCAAGTGCCATACAAGGTTCCATGTGCCCTGGCGTTGGAATGGAGAGGACGTGATTCTGCAAAGCCGCTGTATCGATGAAACAGGCTACGTGCAGCCTGATCGTGCTGCCTTGGTAGCAGTACGCGGAGTAAACTCCGTCTACCATTACAATGCGATCCAAAGTTGGCGTATTGCCGCGGACGGGCTGGTGAGCAATGTGCATCCGTAACCTCCTGACCGTGGCACTCACCACCATCCTGAGCGTTGGCCTGGACACTCCATGGGCCGGCGACAAATTCGAGCGACAGGAACTGGCGCACAGCTACGGATTAGGGCGGCCCGCCACGGAACAGGAAATCCAAGCATGGAACATCGATGTGGCACCGACCGGCGAGGGTTTGCCGCCCGGTCGAGGGACCGCCAAGGAAGGTGCCGCCGTCTTCGCCGCACGCTGTGCGGCCTGCCATGGACCGACGGGGCAGGAAGGCCCGATGGATCGCTTGGTCGGTGGGGTAGGCTCGTTGGCGAGTCAACAACCGATCAAGACCGTCGGCAGTTACTGGCCCTATGCCACAACGCTGTATGATTATGTGCATCGCGCCATGCCGTTTCCTGCGCCACAAAGCCTCTTGCCGAACGAAATCTACTCGATCGTCGCCTGGGTGCTGTACCGAAACGGCATCATTGCCGAGGACTTCGTTCTCAATGCTCAGTCGTTGCCCGGCATCTCCATGCCGAACCGCCACGGTTTCCTTCCGGACCCCCGGCCGGACGTGCCCGGACCCTTGCCCTAACTCCATCGCATCTCGGTGCGTCGAGACTGACGATGACCGGTCTGTCATGATCACTGTGGAATGGCGATGGGAACGACCTTGGCGTCACGATTCAGGCAGGTCGGACGACGGAACGGCGAGTGAGCGATACAAGACTCGGTAGTCTCAAGCATATCCGTAACTCCCTAAGCAGGACAGGAATAGGCCTCTAATCCGTTCACTATAGGTGAAGGCGCGATCCATCGTTCTGTTGGTGCGACAAGCTGTCCCAGGTAGCGACAGAGCACGACGTAGGCAGGAATTCCCTTCCGTGTCCCGCGATTCAGCAGGACCATCCGGTCCGGCACATATTCTCTGCAACTCACGCAGCCTCATCCGATCACGTCCTGTTCCGTATCGCCCGGACTCTCCACACATCGGAATAGGCCTCCTCAAGCAAACCATGACATTGTGGACAATCATGCCCTTGGGTCCTCATACAGCGCGATTCTTTCCAGCTGAAGTCCAACGGGGACGAAAGCACCGACCGGTCATCTTCCTCGAAGGTGTGCCGGGTAGCCTAAGCCATGGCTGTGCCGAGTCGGAACACATCCGCGGAAAAGATAAAAATCGAAGCGAAAACAATTGAGTTGTCCGTGCTTGTATGAGTGGAAAAGGGGAAGCGATTGAAACGGTCATGAGAGAGACTGGCATCACCAATCTGGAACGCTGGCGCAAGAGGCCGACAAGTCGCAGGCGGCGGTCACATAGCAGTTCGAGGGTGCCGCCACAAGCACCGGAAGACCACATTGAACACCTAGGCATTCGACTAGGTTGTCTATGATAACGTACCAGGTTGGACACTTTCGAAAGGATTGAGGTCGCCGCGCCCTTGCTAGGTCCGTACACAGAAATTTAGAATCGAACACCTCCACCACCACGTAGGGACTTTTGGGATAAGACAGCACAAAGAAACTGGTTCTTCTGCCTGTCCTAAGTGAGCCAAGAGTTCATTGTGGTCCGTGGTCGGATCATCCTGCCCGATGAAAGGCTGAATTGGTGAACCCATCCTCAGGCGGTTGGATCATTGCAGCAACTGCAGCAGCAGCGATCTTCGTTCTCGATTTGTTCACCCCCGTCGGCATCGCAGTGCCGATGCTGTATGTGATCCCGATATTCCTCACTTGGTTAGTGCCGGACTCGAGAATCACTACCGTGATCACTGGCTGTTCCCTCCTTTTGACAATGCTGGGGATCGCCATTTCCCCAGGTGAGTTCACCATCGCAGCTGCTGCAGACCGGGCCATTGCTTCGGCATTGCTGCTCGTCGTCGCTGGCCTCTTGGTTATTCAAAAGCGATCGGCACAACAGATTGCCGTGATGCAACAGGCCAGGGATGAGAGCGAGGAACGGTTGCGCCTCTTCATCGACTATGCGCCAGTGGCACTTGCCATGTTCGACCGTGACATGCGCTATCTCGCCCTGAGCCGGCGGTGGATGACCGATTATGGGACCCCAAGAGATGTGATCGGACGGTCGTACTACGAAGTGTTCCCCGAAATTCCTGAACGGTGGAAAGAGATGCATCGGCGTGGATTGGCCGGCGACATTGTGCGGGTAGAAGCGGATCGATTCGTGCGAGCGACCGGTGCCGAGCAGTGGCTTCACTGGGAAGTGCGACCTTGGCGAGTGAACGACGGTCAAGTAGGCGGCATCGTCATTTTTACGGAGGACATCACTCAGCGCAAATGGGACGAAGAAGAACTGCGCCGGCAGCGAGCCAGGCAGGAAGACCTGGCCGCGAAGCTGCTCATGGCTCAAGAAACCGAACGGCGGAGACTTGCGCAGGATCTGCACGACGATATGACGCAGCGGATTGCCGCGGTGGCGATTGATCTGCAGAGCGTTCGCCCAATTCCGCCAGGGTCCGAGGCCTTATTGGTCGCTCGCGTTCACCGCGCTGGCAAGATGGTCGAGCAGATTGCAACGGATCTCCAGCGTCTGGCGCATCAGTTGCACCCCTCCCTGCTCGAACATGTCGGATTGGAAGCTGCGGTCCAGGAGCACGCGGAGGAATTCGAGGGAAGAACGCGTTTGAAGACGCAAGTCGTGGTGCGCAACCTACCAGCCGTCCTTTCCCTCATACGAGCCACCTGTCTCTATCGGGTGTTGCAGGAAAGTCTTCAGAACGTCCGCAAACATGCCAACGCGAGCCATGTTCTGGTTAGGCTCTTGGGCACGAGGCGAGGGGTGGGGTTGTGTATTTATGACGACGGGCGGGGATTTGACGTCATGCAGGAGGTGTCACGGGGACGGAAGGGCCTGGGTCTCATCAGCCTCCAAGAACGAGTCGGGGCGCTCCAAGGCACGTTCCGTATCAAAGCGAAACCGGGTTACGGCACAGAAGTCCATGCCTGGCTGCCCCTTGACCGGTGTGAGGGCCCAATGAATGGAGGCGCAGGTACATGAATCGGGTATGCAAGCCGCGCGTGCTGATGGCCGACGACCATTCCATCCTCGTGGCCGGGGTGCGCAAGCTGATAGAAGACCACTGTGAGGTCGTGGGAACCGTGGAGGATGGCCGGGCCTTACTCGACGCGGCTGGTCGGCTCAAACCGGAGCTCATTCTCCTCGATATCTCCATGCCCCTGTTGAACGGCCTGGAGGCCGCCCGGCAGCTCAAGAAAACCCTGCCAGGGACGAAACTGCTCTTTCTGACGATGCATGCGAGCCCCCGCTATGCCACGGAAGCATTCAAGGCGGGCGCGCACGGGTTCCTGCTGAAACAGTCGGCCGTGTCCGAGCTGCCCCAGGCCATCGAGGCTGTCTTACAGGGGAAATACTATCTCACTCCCTCAATCGCCAAGCCGGTGATCGACCAAGCGCTGAACGCCAAAGCGATACCGGACATCAAGAAGGCTGTTGCGGAATTGACGCCCCGCCAACGTGAAATCTTGCAACTCATAGGGGAAGCGAAAGGCACCAAGGAGATTGCTACCCTGCTGGGCGTGTCGGTGAAGACGGTCCAATTCCATAAGAACTGTCTGATGCAGGAATTGGACATCCACACGACGGCGGAATTGATGCGTTATGCAATCGCACACGGCTTTACCTGTGACCAGCCGTAGTTGATCCATGCTCGTTGATTGGCAGGACCCACAGACAGCCGGACATGGCCCCTTGGCCGGAGAGCGCCTGGGTACTCAGGTAATTTTCGTTCCATGACCTGGGTTATGCGAGAGTACACATGGAGTGGTCGCTGCCCTAGGGTGACACTCACATTGCCACATGGTGTGACGCATGAACAGGGACATCACCGTTGAGCAGGCGCAGATTGATCGGGTTCTGACTGTGTTGCAGCGACAGAGGAAGCGCTGTCTCCTGGAAGAGGTGACGCAGCTCTGTCACGACCTAACGGACGAACAGGTCGTTCTGGCGGTCGACTACCTCGCTCAGACCGGTCGGGTACGCTTGACGCTGGATGTCGACAGAACGTACTGGGTTCGGGCCTAGTGCCTGTGGTAGAGACGCGGGATCCGCCGTTAATGCGCGGCCTTCTCAACTGTCACATGGGGACTAAGCATCTCGAGAGGGTTCAAGTAATTGAGAACCCCTGCGGGGAGCACCGAGGTGATGCAGGATCCCTAGCCCTGTTGGCTATCCGACCGTCGGACTTGGTCAAGGGGATACTATGACAGGTACCGCTCCAATGCTGCCATTGCTTACCCTCGCAGTGATCAGTCGCCACTATCTCATCCATGTTGGATTCCAGAGCATACTAGCGGGTGTAGGAACGGCCGTACACCTGCTTCCTCGATTGGTCCCTGAGGCGTTACGGACCGAGCGACCCCCCGATCTGTTCGTGCTCGATCTGGAGACCGATCAAGGCGCCATCGACATGATCCGACAGATTCGGAAATCGGCCCCGACCAGCAAAATTATCTTGTTGAGCGGAGTCGAAGACATGCAATGTCTGCACAACGTCTTTGCCTGCGGCGTCGACGGCGTCATCCTCACGGTTCAACCTCCGAAAGTCATGTTGGCCGTGATTGAAGAGCTCTATACTCCCACTAGAAACTCCGGCCAGCCTGGATGCCATGAACCCGATGGGCTGAGAGTTGAAAAAGCTGTTTATGACGGAGGTTGAGATCTCTGATCAGCTGTGTCTCGCTGATCGTACCGAACGACATCGTCTGACCACTATGTTTTATAAGATCGGTGTGCCGAATCGACAGACGCTCCTGATCTATGCGCATCGGATCTCGTAAGTCAATGTGCAACTGCTGTTTGATATGAATCGTGTGAGATGAATGGGGCAGCTGCCCTATTTTTAAAGTGGCCGGTTTGTAACCAGTGGAATGGATTCGGTCGAGGGTGAATCGTCGCCACAACCAAGTTCATTCCAACACTGTCCTGATGCTGTATGAATTAAGGACAGGCGACGGGTGTGGCATTGCGAGGGAAGCAAGGCGCGTAGTTGTATCTCAGAGAAGGGGAGGGGAAGCCACAATGCATGTCAAGGGATTCATTCTTGAGGATGACCAAGGAAGGGAATTTGTGCTGGGGTGTGAGCGGTCCTATACTCGGATTGGGCAGAAATTCTTTCTCCGAGGGTGGCAGCGGCGGCGATTGGTGCCTCTGCAATATACGGAAGGGGAACTTCGCCAGATCGTCGGGGGAGTACTCGTCACACTTAAGGAGCTCTTCGAGACGCTCCCGCGATTTCCGGGAACCAGAGGAGACGATGTTTCCATCGGTCGTGTCAATGTTGCAGATGGCACAGCTGATCTGTAGGCACGCACCGAGGTGGGTTCGGAGCACATTTAAGACTGCAAGTAACGGGTATTTTTGAAACAGTCGGTTGCCTCAGAACTTTATCGGACGGCCTTATCGAGGCCGATGTCGGATAATGGGTTGGCCAAGCAGGGAGATCCGTTGGCGGCCGCTGATTGGCGAGAAAAGCCTGCGCGAGATTGAGTTGTCGTCCACGAATCCTCATTGTCGCTTTCTGCGACAGACACACACCGACTTCTGTCGCAAGATTCCACTCAACGGACGCTGAAGTTCCTATCCCACATCACCCCTCCATGAATTTTCTGGGTCTGACAGATGTTGCGACCACTAGATGTGGTAACGGCTCTTTCCTTGCACCTTTGCCATGATCGTCGGGGTAGAGAGTTTGTGATCGGGATCCTATCATCGCCGATGAAATACCATGTCGGCCGGATGATGGGTCCTCGTATTTTTCGGCATGGATCTTTGGTTGCTTAGTGCAAGACTGCTCCGTGCGTCGGTTGCGCAACATCCGGGCTTCTATTCGGAGTAGGAGGATATCTGAATGGCGGAAGGAAGACGATGTTACCGAAAGAGGGCATCGGGCGTTGCTGCAGGACGATCTAAACGAACGTCGAGCGTTGTCGTACGCTGATGAGTGATGAGTCGTACGAATAACTCGTCGCACTCGGGAAAGAGCTCGCTGGAGTCAAGATCTGCCACGGCGATTCGGCAATTCACGCGGCCCGTGTGACGCCAATGGATCTGGCGCTGTCATATCGACGGTTCGGCTCGGACAAGGAGATCAGCAAGTTTCTGCGTCCCGTCCATCGAGGAGCATGATGCGGTCATCTTCACGAGGGCTGAGTTATTGCTGCCCAACCTGGCGCATACCCTTCCAAACTCGTGACGAGGGTATTTGTGATACGACTTAAAAAACTCATCGGAGTGCCTCCGGCCTTTCCCGGGCGAAGCATATGCGTAAACATTTCTTTCCTCGCGGAGGTGCGCGATGAACGGAAGCTCATCAAGCATGTGGTACTGTCATCATGACAGACCGGTCTGACGACGCGCTGGTGGCCTATTTTTCGATGGAGATCGGCCTGGATCCGGGCATGCCGACCTATGCCGGCGGTCTTGGCGTGCTGGCCGGAGACACCGTCCGATCGGCCGCCGATCTGGAAATCCCTATGGTGGCGGTGACGCTGTTGCACCGCCGAGGCTATTTTTATCAACGGCTGGATGAGCAGGGTTGGCAGCATGAAGAGCCAGTGGCCTGGCCGATCAACGATTTTTGCAAACCGGTGGAACCGCGTGTCACTGTTGAAATCGAAGGCCGTACCGTGCATGTCGCGGCTTGGCAGTTTCGGGTACGTGGTGAATCGGGTGGCGAACTGCCTGTCTATCTGCTCGATACAGACCTTCCCGAGAATCAGCCCTGGGACCGAACTCTGACCGACCTGCTCTACGGCGGCGACGATTACTATCGGCTCTGCCAGGAGGTGGTGCTGGGATTCGGAGGCTACCGCCTATTGCGGACGCTAGGCTATAGCCATATTCGCCGGTTCCATATGAACGAAGGACATGCGGCATTGCTCGTGCTGGCCCTGCTGGAGGAAAAACTGGCGTCTCGCTCTCCGGAACAAGGGGTTTCCACAGATCTCATCGAGACCGTTCGCGAACAATGTGTGTTTACGACCCATACGCCGGTGCCGGCGGGCCACGATCAATTTCCCCCCGACCTTGCCCATCGCGTGCTGGGCGACCGACGCTGTGCTTGGCTCCAAGCGTGCGGTCATGACCGTAGTTTGAACATGACGCAGCTCGCGTTGCGAGGTTCACGGTTCGTCAACGGGGTGGCGATGAAGCACGGCGAGGTGTCTCATAGTCTCTTCCCGGACTATCCGATTCACTCGATCACGAACGGCGTCCATGCGGTGACATGGGCCGCGTCTTCATTTCAGGCGCTCTATGATCGGCATCTTCCGGACTGGCGACATGATCAGCTCTCGCTTCGGTACGCCATCAGCATTCCCGGTCAAAGAATTTGGGATGCGCATATGGAGGCGAAACGGGCGCTCGTCGACTATGTCAATCGTGTGACGAATGTGGGCTTTGATCGGGACGTCTTGACGATCGGATTTGCCAGACGGGCCACAGCGTACAAACGAGGGACCTTGATTTTTCACGACGTCGAGCGGCTGAGCAAGATTGCGGGGCAGCTCGGCCCGATTCAAATCGTCTTTGGCGGCAAAGCGCATCCGCGCGACCAAGAGGGGAAACAACTGATCCACGGAATCCACAAGTTCCGCGATCTTCTCCAGGGCAAGGTCCGGATCGCGTACCTCTCGAATTACGATATGACGCTGGCCAAGCTATTCTGTGCCGGTGTAGACGTGTGGCTCAATACGCCGCTCCCTCCCATGGAGGCATCCGGGACCAGCGGAATGAAGGCGGCGGTCAATGGAGTTCCAAGCCTGAGCATTCTCGATGGGTGGTGGATCGAAGGCCATGTGGAAGACGTGACCGGCTGGTCGATCGGTGGTCGGATCAAGGCGAGCCTTGAATCAAGCGAGGGCGTGGATAGTCGCGATGCATCCGCGCTGTACGATAAGCTGGAACAGAAAGTGTTACCCTGTTTCTACCGGGATCGTGAGCGGTTTATCGAGATCATGCGCCATGCGATCGCCTTGAACGGCGGGTTCTTCAACACCCATCGGATGATGGCGCAGTATCTGCACAATGCCTATCGACTGGTCGGCGAGTATGTCCGACAGAGATGATGTGACGCGCGGATGGCGAAGCTGAAATTTCGACAATCATGATAGAGGCCACTTCGGTAACCGGTACCGGATCGATCTTGACCGTCAACGGAGGATCCTCCACGCTGAAATTTGCGCTCTTTCAGGCCGGTAACCCCCCCGCTCGTGGCGTAGCGGGCTCGTTCGACCGCATCGGATCGCCGGACGGGATGTTCACGTGGAGGGATGCGAGAGTCGGCACCGTTGAACGTCAGACGATCGAGGTGTCGGATCATGTCGCCTGCATCGAGCCTCTGATGGCTTGCGTGAAAGACATGCTCGTGCATCATCCCCTTCGGGCAATCGGACATCGCGTCGTGCACGGCGGTCGGCGGTACCGTGAGTCGCAACTGGTGACACCGATGATCATGGAGGAGCTGCGACGGCTGAGTCCCTCTGATCCGGAACATCTCCCGGCTGAGATCGAATTGATCACGGGGTTTGCGCGGCGGTATCCCCATCTCCCGCAGGTCGCCTGTTTCGACACGGCGTTTCATCAGAGAATGCCTGCCGTTGCGCGTCTCTTGGCCATCCCAAGGCGATATTATTCTGCCGGAGTTCAACGGTACGGGTTTCACGGATTGTCGTACGCTTATTTGATGAAGGAGTTGGAACGTGTCGGTGCGCCGCAGGAATATCGAGGCCGCGTTATTCTGGCCCATCTTGGAAACGGTGCCAGCATGGCGGCGGTCAAGAATGGACAGGCGATCGACACAACAATGAGTTTTACCCCCGCTTCCGGCCTGCCGATGAGCCGCCGATCCGGAGACCTTGATCCGGGCCTGATCTCGTATCTGGCGCGAGCTGAAGGGATGACCGTGGAGCGGTTCCACCGGATGGTCAATACGGAATCGGGGTTGCTCGGTGTCTCCGAGATCAGTTCGGACATGCGCGATCTACTCGATCATGAAGCCCGTGATCCACAGGCTGCTCAGGCGATCGAGTTGTTCTGCTACCAGGCTCGAAAAGCGATCGGGGCCTTGGCCGCGGCAATGGGCGGACTGGACACGGTGGTCTTCAGTGCGGGAATTGGAGAGCGTTCTCCGGTGCTTCGATCGCGGATCTGCACTGAGTTGGATTTTCTTGGAGTCGTGATCGATCACGCGCGCAATGAAGCGAATGAGCCGGTGATTTCCCAAGAGGGATGTTCTGTGACCGTGCGCGTCATGCACACGGATGAAGAGCGCGAGATCGCCGAGTCCGTGACGGGATTGTTAAACAAGGAAACGGAGAATCACTGAGGAAACACAATGATGAAGAACACCACACCGTTGAATGAAGAGACACTGCGGAGGATGGATGCCTATTGGCGCGCGGCTAATTATCTCTCCGTCGGTCAGATTTACCTCTATGACAATCCGCTGTTGAAGAAGCCGTTGACGCGCGCCCATATCAAGCCGCGCCTGCTCGGCCATTGGGGGACCACGCCGGGCCTGAACTTCATCTATGTGCATCTGAACCGACTCATCAAGCAACATGACCTCAATATGATCTATATCGCCGGTCCGGGTCATGGCGGCCCTGGGCTTGTCGCCAGTGCTTATCTGGAAGGGACCTACAGCGAAATCTATCCGAACGTCTCGCAGGACGAGCCGGGCATGAAACGGTTGTTCAAGCAATTCTCTTTTCCCGGTGGAATCCCCAGCCATGTGGCGCCGGAGACACCCGGTTCGATTCACGAGGGGGGAGAATTGGGATACTCCCTTTCCCATGCGTACGGAGCCGTATTCGACAATCCGGACTTGGTCGCGGCCTGTGTCGTCGGTGACGGTGAGGCGGAAACCGGTCCGCTCGCGACAAGCTGGCATTCCAACAAGTTTCTCAATCCGCTCACCGACGGCGTCGTCCTGCCCATTCTTCACCTTAACGGATACAAGATTGCCAGTCCCACCGTCTTGGCTCGGATCAGTCATGACGAATTGGAACGGCTCTTCCATGGGTACGGCTATCGTCCTTATTTCGTTGAGGGGGACGACCCTCACATGATGCATCAGCTCATGGCGTCAACGCTCGACGTTGTCGTGCAGGACGTCCATCGAATCAAGGACGCTGCTCAGCGAAATGGGGCCACGGAACGTCCGCAATGGCCCATGATTGTACTCAGGACTCCGAAAGGCTGGACCTGCCCATCCGAGATCGACGGCAAGCGAACAGAAGATTACTGGCGATCCCATCAAGTGCCGATGGGGGACATGGACAAGGAGGCCCATGTCAAAATTCTTGAGCAGTGGATGAAGAGTTACAAGCCAGGGGAGCTGTTTGACGAAACCGGACGATTCAAAGCCGAGCTTGCGGAACTGGCCCCCAAGGGAGACCATCGCATGAGCGCCAATCCTCACGCGAACGGGGGGACTCTGCTCAAAGCGCTCCGTCTCCCGGATTTCCGCCGGTATGCCGTGGCCGTCAAGGAACCGGGCGCCGTCGAGGCGGAAGCGACACGCGTCATGGGGTCGTTTCTGCGGGACACGATGGCGATGAATATGGAGAGCCGGAATTTCCGTCTCTTCAGTCCTGACGAGAACAACTCCAACCGCTGGCAGGATGTCTTGGAGGTGACGAACCGGACCTGGGTGGCGGAGCGTCGTCCGTACGACGACCATCTGGCGCCGGACGGGCGTGTGATGGAGATGCTCAGCGAGCATCAATGTCAGGGTTGGCTCGAAGGCTATCTCCTGACCGGCCGACACGGATTCTTCTCCTGCTATGAAGCCTTTATTCACATCATCGATTCCATGTTCAATCAGCATGCCAAGTGGCTCAAGAGCTGCCGCCACATCCCTTGGCGGAGGCCGATTGCGTCATTGAATTATCTCTTATCCTCCCATGTCTGGAGGCAAGACCATAACGGGTTCAGCCATCAAGATCCCGGCTTCATCGATCACGTCGTGAATAAAAAGGCCGAGGTCATTCGGATTTACCTGCCGCCCGATGCCAACACCCTCCTGTCGGTCACCGACCACTGTCTGCGCAGCCGCGACCATGTCAACGTGATCGTCGCAGGCAAGCAGTCTGCCCCACAGTGGCTCGAGATGGATCAAGCCGTCATCCATTGCACGGCGGGCATCGGTATTTGGGAATGGGCCAGCAACGACAAGGACAGTGAACCGGACGTGGTGATGGCCTGTTGCGGCGACGTCCCCACGATGGAAACATTGGCCGCGGTCTCGTTGATTCATGAGTACCTTCCGGGCGTAAGAGTGCGCGTGGTCAACGTGGTGGACCTCATGAAACTGCAACCGCCGTCCGAGCATCCGAACGGGTTGTCGGATCGGGATTTTGATTCCCTCTTTACGACCGACAAACCGATCATTTTCGCCTTCCACGGCTATCCTTGGCTGATCCATCGACTGACGTACCGACGGACCAACCACAAGAATCTGCATGTGCGTGGCTATAAGGAAGAGGGCACCACCACGACTCCGTTCGACATGGCGGTCATGAACGATATCGACCGGTTTCATTTGGTCGCCGATGTCATCGATCGCATACCGTTGGGCGGTTCTCGTGCGGACTATGCCAAACAGGCCCTCCGGGATAAACGCATCCAGCACAAGCTGTACATCGCCGAGCATGGGGAAGACATGCCGGAGATCCGGCAATGGAGATGGAACCGGAACAACACGTCCCAGTGAAGGACGCACGCAGGCGGACGAGGTCTCGCGTTGGGGATCGGTTGCTCTGCGGAAAACGGCGATCCAGTCGACAACGTCTCTAAAAACCTATGAATTTTCTCCCACAATATGCTATCGAAGGGGCTCCATGAAGAGTGTTCAGTTCACAACTTACAACGTGAGAGGGGAGAAGAGGCATGGGCCGGAGAGTGCGTTGCGATCGATGGATTATCGGAATACTTTCTCTCGTGTTTCTCCTGAGCGGCCGGGCGTATGCGCAGGGTTCAGCGGACAAGAAACATGATGATGTGAAGGCTCCAGAGGAGGTGTTGGATTGTCGGTACCAGCAAATGATCGTGCTTTCCGAAGGGGAAACGATCGGTGAAACGTTTCCATCGGACGATCTGTTTCGTCCCCTCTTGGCGGATCCGAAGCAACCCCAATTCTTCGCCCTTTGGCAATCGACCCAGTCCCTCCTTGAACGGACCAATGCGAACATCGGATCGGTCGGGATTGGAGAGAATTTTGGCTTCTATACCAGGCGCAGGGGATGTAACGGATGGCAGATCAGTCTGCTGACCGGCATTTTCGCGCAATTCGACTTGGATACGTCGAATTCCGCGCTCATCAATGTCGATTTCAATGTGGGCATCCCACTGACCTGGCGCCATGGAAACTGGTCCGCGCGCCTACGCTTTTATCACCAGAGTAGCCACATCGGAGATGAATTCCTTGGGGCTAATCCCGGCTTTCAGTCGATCGGCCTCCAGTTTGAAGAAGTCGATATGATTGTGTCCTATGACGTCCGGAGATGGCTGCGCCTCTATGGAGGAGGCGCGTACATGGTCAATCGCCAACCCTCCAGGATCGACCGCAATACCGCGCAATGGGGATTCGAAGCGCGGACGTCGAGGCCCTTGGGGCGATCCCATATGTTTGGGCTGCTTTCGAATCCGATCCTCTTCACGCCTCTCCTGACCGCCGACTTCAAGTCCGTCGAGGAGCAGGATTGGTACATCAACACCAATTTGCTCATGGGGATCGATATGTCCCGGGCCGGATATTTCAAGCGCCTCCGGATTCTCTTCAACTACTATCATGGATATAATCCGTATGGGCAATTCTTTTACTCGCAGAAGACCGAGTCGTTTGGAGCCGGTGCCTATTTCTTGTTTTAGCGGCTCTCCGGTCGCGACCCTCGTATTCCCGTAAACGGAGGGAGAGCGATGAACAATAAAGTTTCTTTTTCCATCTGGTACGTGCTGCTTGCCGTCATGGCGGTGGTGATCGTGCATGATTTCATTCATGCCCTCAATAAGGTCGAGGAACTCCCCTACAGTGAATTCAAAAAACTGGTAGCTGACGGCAAGGTGGCGGAAGTCTCGCTGACCAGCCAAGTGCTGACGGGAAAGCTGAAACCGGAGGGAGAATCCAAAGAACAGAAAGCCTTTGCGGCCGTGCGGGTCGAAGACCCGGATCTCGTCCGTGAGCTCAACCAACATGGCGTGATGTTTACCGGGGTCATCGAATCCACTTTTTGGCGGGATCTCCTGTCGTGGATCATTCCGGTCGCCCTCTTCGTCGGCATCTGGTTCTTCATCTTCCGTCGTTTGGGGCAGGCGCAGGGCGGTTTCATGCAGGTCGGCCAGTCCAAGGCGAAGATCTATATGGAAAAAGACGTCAAGGTGACGTTCGCGGACGTGGCCGGTGTCGATGAGGCCAAAGATGAATTACGGGAGGTCATCGAGTTCCTGAAGACACCGGAGAAATTCACCAAGCTGGGTGGAAAAATCCCCAAGGGAATCCTGCTCGTCGGGCCGCCGGGGACGGGCAAAACGCTGCTCGCTCGCGCCGTGGCCGGCGAAGCCGGTGTGCCGTTTTTCAGCATCAGCGGCTCGGAATTCGTCGAAATGTTCGTGGGAGTCGGCGCGGCGCGCGTTCGCGATCTGTTCGAACAAGCGAAGGGCAAAGCGCCTTGCATCATCTTCATCGATGAGTTGGATGCCCTCGGGAAAGCCAGGGGCGTGGGACCCATGGCGCACGAGGAACGCGAGCAAACGCTCAACCAGTTGTTGGTGGAGATGGACGGATTCGATCCCCGGGTCGGCGTAATTCTCATGGCCGCGACCAACCGGCCGGAGATTCTCGATCCCGCGCTGCTGCGCGCGGGGCGATTCGATCGTCACGTGACCGTAGACCGTCCCGACAAAAAAGGCCGACTGGATGTGCTTCGAGTTCATGCCAAGAAAGTGGCGTTGAGCCAGGAGGCCGATCTCGAGCAGATCGCCGCGATGACCCCGGGATTCTCCGGCGCAGATCTGGCCAATGTCATCAACGAGTCGGCCTTGTTGGCGGTCCGTCGAGGTAAAGACCAAGTGGGCCTTTCCGAATTGCAGGAGGCCGTGGAACGGGTCATCGCCGGGTTGGAAAAGAAAAATCGTGTCCTGAATAAGATGGAAAAGGAACGGGTGGCGTTCCATGAATCGGGCCATGCCATCGTCGCGCTTTCCATCCCGGGCTCCGATCAGGTGCAGAAGATCTCCATTATTCCGCGCGGCGTGGCGGCGCTCGGTTACACGCTCCAGCTTCCGACGGAAGACCGGTTTCTGATGACGAAATCGGAATTAGAGAATAAAGTTGCGGTGTTGCTCGGGGGGAGGATTGCCGAAGAAACGATCTTCGGGGAAGCTTCCACGGGCGCACAGAACGACCTCGTCAAGGCCACGGACATCGCGAAGAGCATGGTGAAGGCGTACGGAATGAGCGAGAAATTGGGCACCATCACGTTGGAACGTGAGCGTCAACCGCAGTTCCTTCAGCTTCCGGTCGCGTCTGAAAAAGGCGACTATTCGGAAGAAACCGCCCGTGAAATCGATTGTGAAGTGCGGCGGATCATTGACGAGCAGTACGGACGGGTGAGGCGATTGCTGGAGGAGAGGAAAACCGCGCTGCGACAAGGAGCCCAGCTTTTGTTGGAACGGGAAGTGATTACCGGAGCTGAGCTCAAGGCCATCCTCGAGGCGACGTGAACAACAGCTGGAAGATTGTCCGCCGGTCTTTCGAGGTGATGGTATGCGAGATGGTGAAGAGCCAAGGCGGTCGACGGAGTGAGCACAGTGGAACAGGCGACCATCTCTGTCCAAGATAACGTGATTCTCTGCCGAGGGTCTTGGACTCTTCCAAACTTGTCCCAACTGGAGCGGAGAGGCCGAGCGCTTCAGTGGCCGAGTTCCTCCACGGTGTTCTACGATGTCGGCGACGTGACGGCCATGGATACGGGCGGTGCGCTCATGTTGCGGCGCTGTCTCGACGGCGTGCGGCGCAAGGGGCAACAGACTTCCCTCCAAGGATTGAAACCTGAGTTCGCCGAACTGCTCCACAAAGTAGAGGCTCAGTGGACCTGGTCCGAGCGAAAGGCTGCGGTCGGCGGTACGAGGTGGGTGGAACGCATCACGCGAGTTGTGCGCTCCCGACAGACATCCGTCTTGCGGGCGCTCGCATTTGTCGGAGAAAGTACCATCGCGTTCGGTCGAGCGCTGATACGGCCACGTACCATCCGATGGAGAGCGCTCTTGCGGATCGTGGAACTCGACGGCGTACGGGCCCTGCCGATCACCGGCCTGCTGACGTTTCTGGTCGGTGTCGTGATCGCCTATCAGGGCGCGGAACAGCTCCGTAAATTCGGGACGAACATTTTCATCGTAGATCTGGTCGGCATCTCGCTGTTACGGGAGATCGCCCCGTTGATCGTGGCGATCCTCATCGCCGGTCGTTCCGGATCGGCCTATGCGGCCGAGATCGGTACGATGAAGGTCACGGAAGAATTGGACGCGGTGCGGACCTTGGGCATCTCACCCATGAACCTGCTCGTGCTGCCGCGGTCGCTGGGCTTGGTCATCGCCCTTCCTCTGTTGACGGTGTATGCGGATGTGGTCGGTGTCTTCGGCGGCATGTTGATCGCCTTGGGAGAGCTCAACGTGAGTTTCGTCGAGTTTATCGCTCGATTCGAGGAGGCCGTCCCGCTGCGACACTTATTGATCGGCTTAGGGAAGGCGCCGTTCTTCGCGGCGATCATCGCCTTGGTCGGGTGTTATCAGGGATTTCAGATCAGGGGCGGGGTGGACGACGTCGGACGGCATACCACCATCAGCGTCGTGCAAGGGATTTTTCTCGTAATCGTGTTCGATGCCCTCTGCAGCATCCTGCTGAATTGGTGGGATCTATAGCGGCGCACGCCGGTGTGAAAGTAGCCCTGTATGCCGTTGACCGCGAACATCGAGACGCCCGTGATCGAGGTCAGCCACGTCGCCACGAAATTCGGCCAGGCCGTCGTGCACGAGGACGTCAGCCTGGCCATCCACAGGGGAGAAATTTTTGCGATAGCCGGAGGCAATGGATGCGGCAAGACCACGTTGCTGCGCGAGATCATCGGCCTGATCACCCCTTCCGCCGGTACGATTCGGCTGTTCGGAATGGACAGCCGAAAATTGGAGACGGGGGACGGCCACCCGGTTCATCGCCGATTCGGCGTGATGTTCCAGCACGGCGCTTTGTTCAGTTCGTTCACGCTGGCGGAGAATGTCGCCGTGCCGCTGCGCGAGCATACGACCCTGAGCGCCGGGTTGATACGCGACATTGTCGCCGCCAAGATCGCGATGGTGGGACTCCCGCCGGACAGTGCCGCGAAATATCCCAACGAGCTCAGCGGCGGCATGCGGAGACGGGCCGCGCTCGCCCGAGCGATCGTCATGGATCCGGAGCTCTTGTTTCTCGACGAGCCGACCGCCGGCCTCGACCCGATCATCGCGGCGGGGTTTGATGATCTTGTTCTCTCGTTGAAAAGCCTCTTGGGATTGACGGTGGTGATGGTGACGCATGACTTGGACTCACTGTGGCGAATCGCGAATCGGGTGGCGGTACTCGGCCGCGGAACGGTCCTGGGAGTCGGCACCATGCAGGAGTTGTCTCGATCGGACGACCCGATCGTCCGAGATTATTTCCATGGCCCCCGCGGGCGCGCGGCGAGCGAACAGGCGGCTTGGAACAAGGAGCTGTAAGCGAACACATCGTTCCGTTGGGTTTTTAGTTGGGAGTGTTGAACGAGTTCACATTCGACTCAACACTAAACATCCGAAACTCGGAAGCACGTCAATGCCGAGTGACTGAAGGACAAACGATGGAACCCAAGGTCAACTATATCCTGGTCGGCTCCTTCGTGGCGTTGCTGGGAGCGGCCGTCCTGGTCGGTATTCTATGGCTGGGGAAGACGGACTACCGGGGTTCATACGATCGGTACGAGGCCTATATGAAGGAGTCGGTGGCCGGATTGAGCGTCGATTCCACCGTCAAATACCGCGGCGTCGACGTGGGCCGGGTCAAGGCGATTGCCTTGAATCCGAACAATCCGGAAGAGGTGCTGCTGACCATGGACATCGTGCGGGGGACGCCGATCAAGATCGACACGATTGCCGTCCTGGAAACGCAGGGGCTCACCGGTCTGGCCACCGTCAACTTGACTGGAGGAAGTCGGGAATCGCCTTCATTGCAGGCTCAGGAGGGACAAACGTATCCGGTCATCAAGACAGGCCCTTCCCTCTTCGTTCGCCTGGATGAAGCCGTCTCCCGCTTACTTTCGGAAGAAGGCCTGGCCCGACTGTTGGTCGATCTTGATGCGGCCGCGAAGGGAGCGGCACAGGTCCTGGATGAAGACAATCGCACCATGCTGAAGCGAACGATCAAGGATCTCTCGGAGGTGGCCCAGACCGTCGCAGCGCACAAGGCCCAGATCGAGCAAAGCTTGAACGGGGCGGCCAAGAGCGCCGACAATCTCGTCAAGCTCACGGCGTCACTGAATACCGAGGTTCCGACCTTGCTGGCCGGCATCAACAAGAGCGTCGCGGCACTCGGCACGGCGACGGAGGAACTGTCCCGCACGAGCAAGACCGTTGGAACGGTCGTCAACGAAGCCAGGCCCGAATTGCAGCAGTTCACCCGCCGGACTCTGCCCGAGGCCGGCTTGTTGGTAACCGAACTGCGGCAGCTGACGGGTACGTTGACTCGTGTGGCGCGGGAATTGGAGCGGGAGCCGAGCTCGCTGGTGTTCGGAAAAAAGGCACCGGTACGCGGACCAGGGGAATAGCAGTGTGCGTTGATGCGACGATGACCTATCGATTGGCATATGTGGGGTACGCACTGTTGCTGATGGCGACGGCCGGGTGTCTGTCTCCCTTCGGGGAGGCTCCGAAGACCCATACTTATCAATTAAGCTTGGACAACCGACGCAGTGACACGCGCGCCGCCGATGCCGGTGCGCCGGTCCTTCTAGTCAGCCTACCGCAGGCCGAGCCGGGGTTCGAAACGCCTCGGATGGTGTACGTCAAACGGCCGTATGAGTTGGAGTATTACGCGCTCAATCAATGGGCCGATGCGCCGGCACGCATGTTCCTGCCGTTGCTCGTGCAGGTTCTGGGCGAGAGCGGCGTCTGGCGTGACGTCGTGTCCTTGCCGAGTGCGGTTCCGGAAGATTATCGTCTCGATTCGTATGGATTGACTTTACAACAGGAGTTTTTCCAACAGCCCAGCCGGGTCAGGTTGACCGCCCGCATGCAGCTCGTGGACATGAAGCAATCGTCGATCGTGGGCATGCAGACGTTTGAGGTAGCCGAACCTGCATCGAGTGAGAATGCGTACGGCGGTGTGCTGGCCGCCAACCGGGCCGTCGCCGTGATGCTGGATCAGGTGGCAGCGTGGGTCCGAGACTGCGTTCAGCGTTCACCGGGATGCCGACGGTAACGATACTCCAAGGACCAATGGAAATGGATGTCGAGAGCGGCTATGTGTTCAACGTCTTGTGTGCCTTGACGACGGCCTGTTGGCTCGTGGCGTCCACGGCGGATCTTGAAGCCGGTGAGCGAAATCTCGCACGAGGCAAAACGATCTATGAGAAGTATTGTGTGGCCTGTCACGGCCCGCAGGGAAAAGGGGACGGAGTTGTCCAGTTTGATCCTCCCATGGCGGATCTGACATCAAGTGATGTGCTTCGGAAGTCGGATTCCAGCCTTGTGAAGAACATTCACGATGGGCGACCGAATACCGCCATGGATGCCTGGAAGTCAAAACTATCAGACGAAGCCGTCCGAGACGTGTTGGCCTATGTTCTGACATTCCCACGCTGATGAACCGATGCACCAGTATGAAAGCCTCCTGGAAAACCGGGCTCGGTTTCGGACTGACGTCGGGGGTCATCACCACGGTGGGGCTCATCGTCGGTCTTCATTCGGGAACTCATTCACGAACTGCGGTTCTCGGGGGTATTTTGACTATCGCCATCGCCGACGCGTTGTCTGACGCGTTGGGAATCCACATCGCGGAAGAAGCCAACCGACGCGGTCCCAGTGCTCATGTGTGGGAATCGACCGCCGTCACGTTTGCGGCCAAGTTCACGGTCGCCGTCTCTTTTGCGATTCCGGTCCTGCTGCTGTCGTTGGAAACGGCCGTCATCGCGAGCCTCATTTGGGGAATCAGCTTACTCTGTCTCCTTAGTTGGATCATGGCTCGAGCCCAACAGCTGCCGACGTGGACCGTCGTGGGAGAACACCTGATCATCGCCTGTGCCGTCATCGTGATCACATTCTATCTTGGACGATTTGTCAGCAAAACGTTCGGCTGACGGTCGAGCTAGTGTCTCGCCTAGTATCTCATGCCTTGTCAGTATGACCAGATACGTATCACCGTCCTGGTGGTGGTGAGGCGTCATATCAAACATGCCGCGGCTCGTTTTCGGGGTGTTCCTATTCAGTTGGCACATCGCCGCGGATGGCTCTATGGTTCTACGGTGCCATTGAGCAGACGGGAACTTCGGATCGAATCGATCATCCTGAAGCGTGTCCTATCAAGGAGGAGCTTTTCCCTCCAGCGTCACTGCATGCAGATTTCCGGATAGAGGCGTACCTGCTTGAAGTGTCGGGGGTAACGACGACGTGCGGGATGCAAGGGTGGGTTGAACCACGATAATGGACTGACGCGCCGATGTCTCATACGATGGGGTCTCGAATACTGTTAGCTACGGATTTTTCAGAAAGTTCCGCCTGTGCACGGGTCTATGCCGAATATTTCGCCGCCCGCCTCACCCTCCCCGTGGACCTACTGCACGTGATCGAAGGGCCGAGAGAACGAGACGACCATGAGTCAGATCCTGAGAGAACGGACGAAGTAAGTCGGCTCCTCGAAGAGCAGCGCAAATTGCTCGCCGGTGGAATTGCCGTCACCATGAGCCAGGTGAGAGGGCGACCCAGTGACCAAATTGTCAGTACGGCACAGCGACTGGGCGCCGATTTGGTTGTCATGGGAATGCAAGGTCATACACACACCCCGTTTGGGTTGATCGGAAGTACCGTTGAACGGGTCATCGGTGCCGCCGCCTGTCCCGTCCTATCCGTCCCGTTGCCGCAGAAAGAAGCCAGCCCTTGTTCCCTAAGTGAGTCGGCGGCGGTCTTGATTCGTCGAATTCTGGTGCCGATCGACCAGTCCACATCTTCGTTGAATGCTCTGGAGTATGCGATGTGGTTGGCAGACCGGCTCAAAGCCGGCCTGGTGTTGATGCATGTCCTGCAACCGTGCCAGAACCCCCAGGATACGATCCATGTCGCGAACGAGGAAACGAACCGCACGGTGTGGCTAAGCCGATTAACCGAGCTAGCGACCAGGGCACGCTCGTACGGTCTCGCTGCGGAGCAGGAGATTCGGGATGGTATCACGCAAGACTCGATTCTCGCCGGAGCCCTTCAACACCATTGTGATCTCATCGTGATGGGAACACACGCCGCACGCCATACCAGTCCGCCCCTTGGGAGTGTGGCCAAGGCGGTGTTACGCCAGGCGACCAGTCCGGTGCTGACCGTCAAGGACTCGCGTTGACTCATCCGTGTCTCGCCTCATGCCGCCTAGCATAAAAACTGATACACTGGTGCGAACGTGGCCGGCACTGTGTCGGAGCATCCGGCTATCCCGCTCGATTGCCAAAGGAGCGATGATGATCCGACCATTACTGACGTTGGCCTGCGTGGTTGTCTGGACCTCCTCCTATTCCGGTCCTGGGATGTCGGTGGCGGCGCAATCGACCGAGGAACGGTCGCACCGGGTTGTGATTCACCTCAACTCCGGCGACGAAAAGGTTCAGCGCGCCGCGCTGAACAACATCAGGAATCTCCATCAGGAACTCGGGCCCCAGAATCTCACGGTTGAACTGGTCGTGCATGGGGCAGCCCTCCCTCTCCTCATCAAGAAAGTGACGCCATTGGCGGAGGAACTGGCTGACTTACAACGCACCTCCGGCGTGCGCTACACCGCCTGTTCCAACACCATGAAGACTCTCAAGGTGACAAGAGAGGATTTGATCGATGAGGTAGGCGATACGGTACCGGCGATGGTGAGACTCATGCAGAGACAAGAACAGGGTTGGATCTATATCAAGCCGTGAAGAAAGTGCGAGATGACAGCCGATCGCAAGAAGTGAAGAGGACGAATGGAACACAAGAGCAAAGTGTATCTGTACCAAACCGCCGTGAAGCGGACGGAACAGCGAAAGGGAATCATCTCCTGCGCTGGGAAACCGGATGTTCAGGTGGCCACTCCTCCGGAGTTCAAAGGCCATGAGGACATGTGGTCCCCGGAAGATCTCTTCGTGGCATCCGCCAACGTCTGTTTGATGACGATGTTTCTGGCCATGGCCGAGCGAGCCGGACTCGCCTTTTCCGCTTACGAAAGCACGGCGGAGGGCCGGCTGGAATTGGTGGAGGGGAAATTCCGATTCACGACGATCACCATCAAACCTTCCCTCGCCTTGAAGTCCGGAAGTGACGCGGTCAAGGCCAGGGAGCCGATTGAAAAAGCCGAGCGCAATTGTCTGATTTCCGACTCAATGAAAGCCACCGTGACCGTGGAACCGGTTATCCGCCCTGCGGACGACTTGCCGCCGATCCTATGACTTGTGAGCGCGGGTGTTGTGTGACGAGGACTCTGTCGACTAAGGCGGTGACCGTTGCTCGAAGTCGCACTGAGTAACCGATTCTAATCTCCGAGCGGCCACGGCGGCTTCCCATCCCGGTTCACAGGGGAGCAGAAGTACGCTAAGCGTATCTGGGAACAGGCTACCCAATCGAACCCGAACGTCCCCGTCGACTCCGTCCGCTTCAAGAAGAATCTCGCAATGGGACAAGCCTTGGAGACCGATACCCTGTGCCTTGAGCAGTGCCTCTTTCGCCACCCAGTAGCGGAAGAATATTCTCGCGCGCCGTTCCGGGGGCGACTCCTCAATTGCCGTATGTTCGGAGCGCGCGAAAAATCGCTCAGATAGTTTCGTAACGTCGACATCCGAACGGACGAGTTCAAGGTCGACTCCGATTTCCTGTCCTTTGGAGACGGCGATGAGCGCACGGCCATGGGCATGGGATAAATTGAACGTGATCGCAGATCGATCTCGTAGGTTCCCCGCCAGGAAGGGCTTGCCTGTGGCACTGTGATCCAGCACGATTTTATCCGGTGGGACTCCGAGGTATTTGCCGAGCACGGCTCTGAGACCTCCGTGTGCCAACACATAGTGCCGCCGATGTTCCTCGCGAACCAGACGGGCCGCTCGATGCCGCTCTCCCTCATCCAACCACCCCGCACAGCGCTCCAAACTTTGTGACGTTCCGTGGAGCTCCAGCCCCCAGAGATGAACGGCATGTTGTTCAAGACGGGGATGACCCGGTTGACTTGTATCGGCGAGACGCTCAATTGATGTGAACGACATCAACATATTGTTATCCTGATGCCACCGTTTTTGCTGTTCGGCAAAAGAAGGTGATGAAAGTCACGCAGCTCGATTATTCGACGGGACCGGCGTGTCCTGCGTGCATTCGGCGATATAGCGTCGAATGTGGGAGGATATTTCCTCAACAGACGGCGAAACAACCAGGTCGGTCGTTCGTCGAACCGCCACCTCTATAGTCTGGCACCCTCCGCCCGCCAGTTCGCTCCAGACACGCCTGGTATCATGCTCCATGACCCGTTGAGAGGCCACGAAGTTGAGTATGCGCCCGGGATAGGGATGCATCGTATAGCGGGCTGCCGCACGGAACATCGCAAGCCGCATATGGTTGTACTGACGATGTTCCGGGTCGCTTTCACGCGGTCTGTAGAACCGTGACAAGAGCAGGTTGCTATTATACTGCAGGACTTGAAGCCAATCCTTCATAGGTGTACGCCGGAGTTCGCCGAAGGCGCTCAAAGTTATAGAAAGGAGTTCCGACGGGAATGCCAGTGCGGTTGGGGAATCATAACTATACTTATACGAGCTGTACGAAATTGGATGCCAGCTATTCAAGATAACCAGCGTGACCGCTTCCTTCTGGTCGACCAATTGTTGGGCGATCTCATAGGCGACAAGCCCGCCGGTACATACGCCGATGATGATATAGGGCCCTTGGGGAAAGCGTGAGCGGATTTCAGCGATGTAGTGTCTTGCCATCTCCGGCACTGAGTCATATGGTTCCACTTTCCCATCGTATCCCCGGGCTTGTAAGCCGTACACGGGATGGGCCTGGCCGAGAAGCCGTGCGAACTGCGCGAACCACAATATTCCTCCTCCCGCTGCCGACACCAAAAACACGGGGGTGGCCGAACCGCTTGGCTGCATGGCGATCAGTGACTGCCACGGCGATGTCCGCTGATCCTGCACAAGGAGCGACGTGAGCGTGGCGATCGTCGGCGCCTGAAACAGCGTGGAGAGGGGAAGCTGTCGGCCATAGACCTGTTCAATAAGATAGAACAGTTGAGCGGCTTTGAGCGAATGGCCGCCCAGATCGAAGAAGTTGTCGTGGATCCCGATGTCATTGATGCCGAACACCTGTTGCCACAACACCGCCATTTGCACATCCGTTCGATCGGTCGGGAGGACACGGACAGCGGCAGTCGGGAGAGCGGAAGCCGGAGCCGGGAGTGCTTTCCTGTCGATCTTGTTATTGGCTGTCAATGGCATGGCATCCAGAAAGACGAACAGCGACGGGATCATATAGTCTGGAATCTGGGATCTCAGAAATGCACGGAGTTCCGACTGGCTTGGAACAGGGCCATCTTGGCAAACCACATACGCCACCAATTGCTTGACACCTTGCTGCTCTTCCCGTGCCGTGACCACTGCTTGACGGACTGCTGAATGACGACTCAGTGCCGCCTCAATATCACCCAATTCTACTCGGAATCCTCGAATCTTGACCTGGTTATCCAGGCGACCCAGATGCACGATGCGTCCGTCCGGCTGGTAACGGGCGAGGTCTCCCGTCCGATACAGCCTCGAGAGGGGCTCCGGAGAAAAGGGATGAGGGATGAACCGCTCCTTTGTCAACTCAGGCCGTCCTCGATAGCCACGGGCCACTCCATCGCCGCCGATATAGAGTTCGCCGGACACTCCGACGGGAACCGGTTGAAGGAATTGATCCAGAATATACACGTCCGTGTTGGCGATCGGTCTTCCAATAGTGATCTCCCGATCGGTCCGTTCGATCTTCTCGATTGTGGACCAGATTGTCGTTTCGGTCGGCCCATACATGTTCCACAAGGCGCGGCTTCGGTCCAACAAGGATGCCGCCAGGTCGGGAGACAAGCCCTCCCCTCCGCAGAGGACCGTCAAGTTCTCGCTGCCTCGCCAGCCGGCTTCCACCAACATGCGCCACGTCGCCGGGGTCGCTTGCATGATCGTCGGCTGTACGGCCTCGCAAAGATCACGCAGTTGTCGCCCGTCCATCGCAACCGTTCGGCTGGCGATTTCGATCCGGGCCCCGGCCAGCAATGGCACATACAATTCCAATCCAAAGATATCGAAGGAGATGGTCGTCACGGATAGCATGATATCTCGAGCGGTACATCCCGGCTCGTGCAGCATCGACCACAAGAAGTTCACCAGCGCGCGGTGCGGAATTTCCACGCCCTTAGGCTTTCCGGTCGATCCCGACGTATAGAGGATATACGCCAGATCTTGAGGCGTCGCGATCGGCCCTAAGTTGTGGTCAGATTCCCGCGTGAGGCGTTCCCCCTCCCGATCAAGACACAGCAAGCGGCAGGCTTGGGCGTCAAACCGATCGGATAACTCGGTCGATGTCAGTACGGCGGCGACCGAAGCATCCTCTGCCATGAACCGGAGGCGATCCCGCGGAAAATCCGGGTCGAGCGGGACATAGGCCGCGCCGCTTTTCAGCACGGCCAGCAGCGCAACGACCTTCTCCAAGGATCGCTCGAGGCTGATTCCCACCGTCACACCGGGTTTAACGCCCAGTGTCTGGAGATAGCGTGCCAGCCTATTGGCTTGGGCGTTGAGCTCACCGTACCGCAGCGCTGTCTGTCCCATCGATACAGCCATGGCGTCGGGCGTCTTCTGGACCTGGGCTTCAAACAGCTGAGGAACACACTCGGACCGAGGGTAGTCCCGTTGCGTGCGGTTCCAATCCAGCAATATCTGTCGCCTCTCGGGCTCCGTCAAAGTCGGGAGCTCGGACAGCTTGCGGTTGGGGGTTGCCAATGCGCCTTGGAGCAGGGCCCGATATTGTCCCAACATCCGTTCCGCGGTCCGGGGTTCGAAGAGATCCGTATTGAAAGACAGGTAGGCTCTTCGCGAGAACTCCGTCTCGATCGTCAAGCTTAGGTCGAATTGCGCGGCTTGGGTTTCCACTTCGAAGGGCACCCAACTCAACCCCTGGACGTTGATCTCCCCGATAGGGGCATTCGGGACGTTGAAGAGGACCTGCACCAGCGGGGCCGAGCTATGGTCGCGGGCGGAGTGCATCGTCTCGACCAACTTGTCGAAGGGAAAGTCTTGATTGGTGTAGGCCTCCAACGCCGTGTCACGCACCCGAGCCATCAACTCGGTGAAAGCCGGATCGCCGGTGAGATCGGTCCGCATGACGAGGGTGTTGACGAACGAGCCGATGATCGACTCGACCGCGGATTGAGTCCGGTTGGCGATCGGAGTGCCGACGGCGACGTCGGTTTGGCCGGCATAGCGGCTCAAGAGAATCTGGAAACAGGCCAACAGGGTCATGAACACCGTTGCGTTGTGCTCCGCGCTGAATTGCTTTAGGCGGTCGATCAACGATGCGGGCAACTCCAGCGTGCAATGTGAGCCGTTAAATGTCTGGATCGCGGGCCGCGGATGATCGGTCGGCAATGAAAGTTTGGAGAGCCCGGCCAATTTCTTCTGCCAATAGTCCGATTGCGCGCGGAACCAAACCTCGGTCAGACAACGCCGTTGCCACACCGCGTAGTCGGCATACTGAAGAGAAATAGGCTTTGCCGAGGGAACGTCTCCTCGGCAAAACGCGTTGTAGAAGAAGGCAAACTCATGGCCGATGACGCCGAACGACCACTGGTCTCCGATGATATGGTGCATCGTGAGCACCAACACATGGTCCTCGGGTTCAATCTCGATCAAAAGAAACCGTGCCAGCGGACCGTTCTCAAGATCGAACCGCTGGTTCGCTTCCTGTTCCACCAGCCGCGCCGCCTGCTGTCGTCGCTGTTCGGAAGGCAGGTGCCCCAGATCCACTTCCACCCAATGAGGAGGGCGAAAGGGGTGAATCACTTGAACCGGTCCGTCATCCCTCATCGTGAATGTGGTTCGAAATGCCTCATGGCGGGTGCAGATGGCATCGATCGTACTTCGGAGTGCCGATTTATTCAGACGTCCCATCTGTCGCGACGCAAACGGCATGTTATACGCCGTGCTTTCTGGTGCCAGCTGATACAGCAGCCACATGCGTTGCTGAGAATAGGAAAGGGGGAGCGGCCGATCCCTGGGCACCGGAGTGATCGGTGGAAGAACGGATTTCTTCCGGTCCCTCCGGCGCAACCGCGTCACTTCTTCGGCCAGCGCCGCGATCGTCGGCCGTTCAAACAGCGCCGGCAACGACACATCGACTTCGAAGATCTCGCGTATCCGGGAGACGAGCTGGGTCGCCAAAAGGGAATGCCCCCCCTGCTCGAAGAAATGGTCATGGATACCGGCTTCCGGCACTTCGAGCACCGACTTCCATAGTGTTGCCAAGGATTCCTCGACCTGATTTCTCGGGGCGATCCTGGGCGTCGCGTGACCGGCTGCCTGTTCCGGAGCCGGAAGCGCCTGTCGATTGATTTTGCCGGTGGGACTGAGGGGCATCGTGTCGAGCCACAGAATGACGGAGGGCACCATATAATGCGGGATGCGCGCGGCGAGATCACTGCGAATCTGTTCGAGCTTGTCCTTGAGCGACGATTCGCCGGCCACATAGCCGACCAAACGGTGCTGATCCCGTTTGTCTTCCCGAAGCAACACCGCCGCATGATGCACACCGGGGAAGTTGCTCAGGACATATTCGATTTCCCCCAGTTCGATCCGATAGCCACGCAGTTTGACCTGCTGATCCGTCCGGCCGAGATACTCCACATTGCCGTCGGCCCGGTATCGAGCCAGGTCACCGGTCCGATACAGCCTGGTGCCCGGCACGTAGGGATTCGCCGGAAATCGCTCTTGGGTCAACTGCGGCTGGTTGACATAGCCACGGGCCAGGCATTCTCCCGCGATATACAATTCTCCCGGTACGCCGATGGGCGTCGGCTGTAAATTCGTATCCAGCACATAGAGTTGCATATAAGCGATAGGTTTGCCGATCGGTACGCGGGCTCCGGCTTCTTCACGAGTCGTTTGATACACGCTACACCAGACGGTGGCTTCCGTCGGGCCATATTCGTTGTACAGCGTGGCATGGGGCAGGAGCTGATAATGTCGCCGCACGAGTTCAAGGGGCAGGCTTTCTCCGGCGGTGATGACGACACGAAGCGATTCGAGCTGAGCATCCAACGCCTCCCCCAGCACGGCGTGATACAAGGAAGGGACCCACACGACGTGGGAAATGCGATGGTGCTCGATGAGCGTCGCAAGATCCGCCGGATCGCGATGCGCGGTTTCCGCTGGGATGACCAGTTCTCCCCCCTGTAGCAACGTCCAAAAGATGCCTGTCACGGACCCATCGAAGGCGAACGAGAAGGTCAGCAAGAATCGAGAGACCGACTCTTGATAGTACTGCAACCGGGCCCGAAGGGAGGTCACCAAACTGTGATGGGTCACGGCCACACCTTTAGGTCGTCCCGTCGAGCCCGAGGTGTAGATGATGTAGGCGAGCTGATCCGGGGAAACGGAAAGCACGAGGTTCTCTTCTTCCGTTCCGTTTCCTGTGGGTATAGAAAGAGCTTCTACATCATAGATCCGGCCGCGGTAGCCTTGTAAATGACTATGGAGATGAGCCTGTGTGACGACGACGGACACCCCCGCATCCTCCAAGATGAGTCGGAGGCGGTGATCGGGGAAGGACGGATCCAGGGGAACGTATCCGCCTCCGGCCTTGAGAATGCCTAAGAGGCCCACGAGCGCGTCCACGGAGCGCTCAACACAGAGACCCACCGGGAGATCTGCCCGGACTCCTAATTTCTGTAAGGCGTGAGCCACGCGATTCGCTCGCCGGTTCAGCTCCTGATAGTTGATGGATTGCTCTTCGCACGTGACGGCGACTGCAAGGGGAGTCCGTTCCACCTGTGCCTCGATGAGACTATGGATGCCGGAGGCCTGAGTGAACGGTTTGTCCCACGTCAAAGGAATGTTCCGTCTCTCCTCGGCGGTCAGCAATGATAGTTGATCAAGAGGGGCATCAGGTCTTTTGAGAAAGTCATCAAGCAAGATCTCCAGCTGCGCCAGCATTCGGTCCATCGTGGAGTCATCAAAAATCGTCGAGTCATGAAGAAACGCCAATTCCAGGCCGTTGACCTTGTTCACGACCATCAACACGAGGTCGAACTCCGATGCCGTTGGCTCCCAGGGAAGATGGGTGACCTCAAGATCTCTGATCCTGAGCGCGGACAAAGGGTCGTCTTCGCACACCATCATCACGTTGAATAGTGGAGACAGCGACCGTTCGCGCTGTAACGACAGCGCCTCGATCACTTCTTCGAACGGAAGGTCTTGGTGGTCATAGGCTTCCGCCACCACCCGGCGGATCTGCTTCAACAATTCCTCTCCTGTCAGCCCATCGGATACCTCGGACCGCAACGCCACCGTATTGACGCAATATCCCATGACGTCTTCGAGTTCTCTCCGACGCCTGCCCGTCACGATCGATCCAATGACGATGTCAGACTCTTGTGTGTAACGATGCAGCCACGTGACAAAGACGGCATAGAGCACCATGAACGTCGTGACGTTCTGGCGCCGGCATAGACGATCGAGACCGGCTGAAAGCTCCGGAGAGAGCGATCGAGACCTCACACCTCCTTCGAAGGTGCGTGGCCGCGGCCGTTGACGATCGGCCGGTAGTTCGGCGGGTGGACGGGCGCCACTCAACTGTTTGATCCAGTAAGCTCGATGGATTTCCCGAAGACCTTGATCAAGCCTGGATCTTTGCCAATCGGCATAGTCCGCGTACTGTACGGCCAGCGTAGGAAGACCAGCCTGGTGTACATCACCACCGGCTTCCCACAGATGAGCCAGTTCCTTCCAGAAGATACGCAGAGACCATCCGTCGGCGACAAGGCGGTGGAAAGTCAACGCCAAGACATGCACTTGATGTTCAAGCGCCAGCAAGGTCACCCTGAAGAGAGGTCCTTGGCGCAAGTCAAACGGTCGGCTCCTGTCCGTTTGGAGGAATTGCCGCACTTGAGCGTCTTGCTCCGTAGGCTCCGATGGCTGAAAATCTTCCCGGCCGATCGTCACTATCATCTCGTCGGATATTTCCGCGAATCCATCTCCTCGCTCCGATCCGAAACGAGTTCGAAGAATGTCGTGACGGCGGACGATTTCCCGCACTGATCGTTTCAAGATCTCAGGGTTGACCGGCCCATGGATGCGCACCGCCATGGAGATGTGGTTGATCGCGCTCTCAGGATGAACTTGCTCCAAGAACCACAGTCGCTGCTGCGAGAAACTGAGCGGAATCCTGCTTTCCCGCTTGGATGCCGAGGGAAGCGGAACGGTTGGAACCCGTGCTCCGTCGCCTTCACTTGCGTCCCTCTGCCGCTGTGCCATCTGGCCGGCGTCCGGCCTCCTGCTCGGCTCACCGATCCGAACGGCCAGTGCGGATAAGGTCGGACTTTCGAACAGCACACCGAGGGGAAGTTCAACGGAGAATACGTCAAGGATACGCGCTACAACTTGGGAAGCAAGGAGCGAATTGCCGCCGAGTGCGAAGAAGTTCTCATGGCGATGCGGAGGAGGGCATCCAAGCACCTCTTGCCAGATGCCGGCCAGGCTTTTCTCGGCAGGAGTCTCTGGCATTTCGGTCGAAGCATCGCCGAGATCGTCTCCTATCGAGAGGTCCAGCGTACTCGATGTGATCACGGCGAGCTCACCGGACTCAAATGCAGTTTTGCAGGCATGGCGCTGAATTTTTCCACTAGATGTTCGTGGGATGGTGCCGGGTCGGAGAAGCACTACACTATGGACTTCCAATTCATGTTCGTCAGCTAAGGCACGACGGATCGAACTCATTACGTCCGGCATGTCAGATTCCCTCAACTGCGGTTCGATCTCGTTGACCAGCACCACCAGCTCTCCGGTTTTGCCTTCAATCGAGAAGGCCGCCCCACCTCCTCGGCGCAAGCCGGCATGCACCTGCTCGGCGGTCCACTCCAAGTCATGGGGATAGTAGTTACGTCCTCGGACGATGATGAGATCCTTAAGCCGTCCGGTGAGGAACAGCTCTCCCCCGTGAAGGAATCCAAGATCGCCGGTCCGTAGATAAGGACCTTCATCAGAATCAGCGAGGGTCGCACCAAATGTGACACGATTCAATTCCGGTTTGCCCCAGTACCCGGCTGCGACTCCCGCACCAGCCAGCCACACCTCGCCAACTGTGTCCGGCGGGCACTCGGTGTGCGTGGTGGGGTTGACGATTTTGACAGTGGTCTGTTCGAGCGGTGTTCCGCATCCGACGAGGGTTCGAGTTTTTCCATCCGCGGAGGAAGATTCCTTGACGATCGACCGAGCCAACGCGTCGGTCGCAGGTTTCAAGAAAGTCGGTTCCATCCCAGCCTGCTTCATCGTCACCACCAGAGTGGCTTCGGCGAGCCCATAGGCTGGCGCAAATGACGTGCGCCGAAAGCCCCGTGGACCAAAGGTGGCGATAAACTGCTCAACCGTCTCCGCATGGATAGGTTCGGCGCCGCAACTCGCGACTGTCCAGTTGCTCAGATCACCCTGCCATTCTTTCTGCTGCCGGACAGCCCGAAGACAGGCTTCATAGGAAAAGTTGGGTCCACCACTGTGGGTAACCGCAAATTTGGAGATTGCCTCGAGCCAACGTAATGGTCGCCTGAGAAACGTGACTGGTGACATCAGATAAGCTGGAGCGCCGACGTAGAAGGGGGCAAGGATACCATGGAGCAATCCGTAATCATGGAAATATGGCAACCAGCAGAGAGACCGAGTCTCGTTCGATACGCCTCCGGCCTGACTCATGGCTCTGCAATGAGCGAGCACGTTGCCATGGCTGATCATGACCCCACGAGGAATTGCGGTCGATCCGGAGGTATATTGCAAATAGGCAAGGGCGGTGTTCGTAGACCGTGGCAGCTCATCCATGTCGGTTTGCTTATAGTGTTGATCTGTGGCCATCCACTTGATCTGACCGATCTCCTTCGCGATGGACAGCTCACGCGCCTGGGCTTCGATGCTTGAGGTTGTGAGCACACGGGATGCCTGAGCATCGTCAATGATGGAACGCAGCCTCGGCAGGCTGTGTTTCTGTCTGACCAAATCGGGGGCAGGGGCAGGGACCGGCACGAGGCCGGCGCAAACGCAGGCCCAAAATGCACAGACCATGTCGAGGCCTTGTGGGTAGAGCAGAAGGGCTTTTGTTCCAGAAGAAACCTCGGAGGCGAGACGGCCTGCAAGGGAAAGCACGGTGCGTTCGAGTTGCGCATAGGTCAGCTGACTCTCAAGGTCGAGGTTGTCACGAATCAGGGCATAGGCCAGTGCATTCGGCTGTTGCCGGCATCGGAACTCGAAGAGATCAGAAAGATTGTGAATAGCCCGAGGAGGAAGTTTAGACATGGAGGTGAGACACAGACTGCCTCTGCGCCGCTACGAGTAACCTCGATCAGCGATCTGTCTACCGACGACTACAAACCTAGTATGTTTGGCCATCAATGCAAAGAAATTCCCGCTTTCCCACCGATCCCAACCTCGAACGCTTGACAGACCACCATGCTCGATTCGGGTACTGATTCGATCCATAGTAAACGCTGTAGCATCCTGCATCAGTAGACGACGAGCCCCGGGGTATTTGTCGCCAGTTCACTCCGCTCAAACCGGCACTATCCTAGCAAAACCATCTATCCTATTGACCGATAAGGGAAAATGTTTACGTATGGCCTACGCATCAATGGCACGCTGATCGCAAGGTTTCCTCATCGGAAGGGGAAGAGAAGATGTCGACGACGGAACGGAAGCTGGTGTGGTGCGCAGTGTTCGCCGGGATGGTGGCGGCGGGGTTCGGCAATGTCGGGATCAATGACCTTCTTCCCTCAGGAAAAGGAGGGGATCCGGTCAGTGGGCGAGAAATCTATGTACACACCTGCATTCGATGTCATGGCATCGACGGCAAGGGCGCGTTGGGAATCAAGCTGGTTCCACCTCCCGCGGATCTCACCTCTCTTACCGTTCAAAGCCGGCTCGACGGTACCTTGTTTCGACGCATTCATGAAGGCAAACCGAATACCGCCATGGGTGCGTGGAAACATGCTCTCTCCGAAGAAGAAATTTGGGATGTGTTGAGCTACGTGCGTACGCTCAGGGTCGAGTCCAATGGACAACCATAAAGATGAATCCAATGAGCGGTCGCTGTATCTTACCCCGTGAGAGGCAAATCTCGAGCACCCGGGTTTGAAGAAGAGGGAGGTGTTGCCATGAAGTGCAATGTGGGAGGCAGTGAGCGACCGATACGAATCGGAACGGGACTCCTGGCGGTCATGATCGGCCTCTTTGCCGGGTTTTCAACGGCCGTCTCAGGAGCGGCAATTGCAGTCTGTGCCATACTCTTGCTCACTGGAGCGATGGGGTATTGTCCGCTGTTCATGCTGTTCGGTGTCAATACCTGCCCTCCGGCCTCCGACGTGAAACAATGAGGTTCCAGTCATGAGCCGACCGATCAGGACAGGCATCGTGCTGGTGAGTGCCTTGTCGGTGACGATCAGTTGTGTGCCGCCTCCACGGGTGACGGATAGTGAGGAAACAGCCGGGCGTCCGAGCACGGACGCGACCATCCACGCCTTGTTTGCCCCGCCTTCCCCTGAAACGATTCCGGGCGATCTGCGGGGCGAACAGATTCGACTGGGATACAAAATGATCGCCGATACACAGGAATATGGGAAACGATATGTGGGGAACGCGCTGAACTGTACCAACTGCCATTTGGACGCGGGACTCAATCCGAATTCCGCGTCCTTCGTCGGCATCAGCACGCTCTATCCGCAATATCGTGAACGCGCCGGCCGACAGATGACTCTGGCCGACCGAATCAACGAGTGTTTCGAACGCAGCATGAACGGAAAACCCCTGCCGCCCGACAGTGTGAAGCTCACGGCCATTGTCGCCTACATCGAGTGGTTATCGCAGAACGTGCCCCCTGGGAGCGCGGTCCCCTGGCGAGGAATTCCCCGTCTCACCACGACTCATCAACCTGATCCTGTCGTCGGCAAGAAAGTCTTCGAGCAAAAGTGTGTCTTTTGCCATGGCTCCGACGGACAAGGCACCATGGCGGCACCGCCGGTGTGGGGGCCTCGTTCGTACAACATCGGTGCAGGGATGGCGCGGGTCAGCGTGGCGGCATCGTTCATCAAGGCCAATATGCCGCGCGGTTGGGGGTGGACGGTGACGGATGATGAGGCGGTGGACGTGGCGGCCTATATCAATACTCAGCCTCGGCCTGATTTTCCCGGCAAGATTCATGATTGGCCGAGAGGAGGCAAGCCGGCGGATGTCCCCTATTGAGCCGACGAGCAGTATTCGTGGAGGCAATGCGGTGAGCAACATCGGAAAACGAGTGAGACACCATGGCTGACGAGCAAGCGCGCGATATGAATCGGACGGTCCCGGTGATGCCTTGGTGGTCGGGGGGACTTGGGATCGGAGTCATTCTGTTGCTCGCGGTCGCGCTGGTCCAGCCGATCGGAGTATCCACGCAGTACGTGGTGCTGGACGGCGTACTACTACACAGCGTGCTTCCAGATGCTGCCGACGGGAGTCCTTACCTGAAAGAAACCAGCAAAGGGTGGACGTTGGCCACCTATGAGTTTGTCTTCGTGGCCGGGATCCCGATCGGCGCCTTTTTCGCCGCGATGGCGACGAACCGATTCAGCATGAGAGCGGTGCCTTCTGTGTGGGCGCAACGGTTCGGGCCGGCTCCGATGAGGCGTCTGCTAGGGTCGTTCATTGGAGGATTTCTCCTTCTCTTCGGAGCCCGCTTCGGGGGCGGTTGCACCTCCGGCCACATGATCAGCGGAATTTCTCAATTGGCTGTCAGTTCATTCGTTTTTTCGACGGCTCTCTTTGCAAGTGCGATTCTCACGGCGCGATGGCTGTATCCCGAGCGACAAACGCAGCGACAAATGCGATGAAATTACTTTTGGGACTATTTCTCGGTGCGGCGTTCGGCGCGGTCCTTCAACTGTGCGGTGCGTCGAGCCATACGAAGATCATCGGAACATTGCGGCTCAAAGACTTCACGATCATGAAGGTTATCCTGACCGCCATCGGTGTGGGGCTGATCGGCGTGCAGGCATTGGATGCGTTGGGTACAGCTCATATGAAAGTCAAAGATCTCTATCTTCCGGGGATCGTAGTGGCAGGGCTGATTTTTGGAGTGGGGTTCGCCATCACGGGCTACTGCCCGGGGACGGCTCTTGCCGCCGCTGCCGAAGGGAAGCCCGACGCGTGGATAACGGTTGTCGGCGGCCTGGTCGGTGCGCTGACGTTTGCCTTCCTCTGGCCGAATCTTGAGTCATCTTTGGCTTCTTTCGGAGGATTCGGACCGATGACGATTCATGGATCGTTCGGAATTAATGGACTCCTCATCGCATTGCCCCTCGGCGGACTGTGCCTGTGGGGAGCGGCGAAACTCCCGATGCCGGGATCGACATGAAACTCACGGCGACCTTTCACAGCGGGACACGCTACGACATCGTAAGCGGCACACATCGAATCATCACCGATCAGGCGGTGGAAGACGGGGGACAGGATGCCGGAATGGGACCGGTTGAACTCTTTGTCGGGTCCGTCGCGAGTTGTGTCGCGTATTTCGTGGGGCAATTTTGCGGGCGGCACGGCATTTCTCGAGACGGCTTGACAGTCGATGCGGAATGGACGATGGAGGAAGTTCCTCACCGGGTGGGCCGGATCGACATCGGTATCCATCTTCCCCATCGCATCACGGCGGAACAAAAGGAGCGTCTTCTGAAAGTGGCGCACGGCTGCACGGTTCACCAATCCATCGCCGTGACGCCGAATATCGGGATCACGTTGAATCCACCGACGCATCAGAAACCCAACGGGTCGTGAGAACACTCGCATACGATCATGCGAAATCATGGCCACGGCTTCATGAAATGAAGGAGCGTAAGATGGGGGAGGGAAGAACGAGGAGAGCGATTGTAGCCACGGTGTCGCTGGCGGCAGGATTGGTCCTCATGCAGGATCCATCCTTTGGAAGTGATCAATCCCGCGCAAAGGAGCTTCTCCAGCAAACCTGTATGCAATGTCACCGACTGGAAGGGACGGCCGATTCTCGGTTCAATCTGCGAGCGCCCGACTTGATGTGGGCCGGCAGTAAATACCAACGGTCCTGGCTCATTCGTTGGCTGACCGGAAAAGAGGCCCCGATCTATGCCAAGGGCTATCGATGGGATCTGACGGAGGTCCCCGCGAAACATCCGATCGTGACAGAGGCGGAAGCCGCCGCGATTGCCGACTATTTTGCCGAACATAACAAGGACCCGCGCGTCACGGTCGGAGCCTTTGACCTATCGAAGGTGACGAAGTTCGACGTTCAGTTCGGTGCGGCGGCCTATAAAGCCCACGCCTGTCTGGGGTGCCATACGATCGAAGAGAACAGCCGATTAATCGGAGGGCAACAGAGCGCGGCGTTGCAGAAGTCGGGTCAGCGATATGACAAGGACTGGTTGTTTCGTTTCGGTCTGAACCCACAGGACTTCGTTCCGCACAGCGGCGAGTTTCTAGCCGATGCGACGGAGCCGCAGTTGCGTGCCGTGATCGGGTATCTCATGGTTCAAGGGGTACCAGACTTTCAGTACTATGAGCCGTGGACGAGCCCTGAGTTCAGCAAGGCCGACGCCGGGCGCGGCAAAGTCTTGTACCGAGAATACTGCGCCCAGTGTCATGGGTTGACCGGCAAAGGAGACGGCCCAGCGGCCTCGGGATTGGAACCGAAGCCCGCCATTCACGCCAACATGCCCTTTGAAAAACTTCCGATGGAGTATCTGTACAACGTGATCAACCATGGCGGTCCTGCGATCGGCAAATCACCGAACATGCCGTATTGGGGACTGACCATCGGGCAGCAGGGTGTGGCGGACGTGATCGCCTATTTGAGGGTGACGTTCAAGGGAATTCCCGAGGTTGCCGCATCGGATGGCGGTGCCCAGAGCGCGGTCTGCGTGCAGCCGCGCAAGACGGCCAAGGCGCCGGAAGGCTTCCTCTCCAAGGCGAATCCGCTTTCCGCCTCGGCCGATTCCGTTCAAGCGGGAAAAGAGTTGTTCCTGAGAGCGGCGCAGCCGGTCGCCTGCGTGATGTGCCATGGCGAGCAAGGCGACGGCAGGGGATTGATGGGTGCGGCCCTCGTGCCGCCGCCCAGGAATTTTACCTGTGGCGCGATGATGAAAGACATTCCTGATGGGCAACTGTTCTGGATCATCAAGAACGGCTCCCCGGGAACCGGCATGATGTCGTTTGCCTCGCTGCCGGATGTACAGGTGTGGCAGCTGGTTCACTATATCCGGAGTCTTGCCAAGTGAAGGGCGGGTCACGCATTGTCGAAAGAGTCGAAAAACCATGGAGGAGCCCGTTATGGCGACATTCATGATTTCAGGCAGTCGAGGGACCGATGATCCAACGATGGCGACGTTGCCCTTCATGGCTGCCAAGACGGCGAAAGATCAAGGGCATGATGTGGTCCTGTGGTTGTGGAACGAAGCCGTGACGTTGGGTCGGAAAGGCGTGGCGGATCATGTGACGGGTGTGAATTTGACGCCGTTGAAGGAACTACTGGCTGCCGTCCAGGCTGCCGGTGTGCCGATCTGGGTTTGCGGGGCCTGCGCCGTGGCGAGACAGGTCGGAGCCTCGGATCTCGTCGCCGGTGCATCCATCAAGGGGATGCCGGACTACATCAAGGCCGTGGCTGAACGCGACCGGAACGTGATGTTCTGATTCTTGTGAGATGGAGGCTTCGCATGGCGAGCGGTGAATCATCCGGGAAATCAAAAGACCGCAAAGAGCGGCCGGAGATTCCAGATATCGACGACCTTATGAAGGAACCCAAGCGGATGGACACGAATGAACTGGAGACGATCCCCACGAAGGTGCCTATGCAGGGAGACGGATATCCGCCACCGGCCAGTGCCTCCATCGGAACAGTGTTGAAACAAATCGGAGACTCAGGGGCCACGTTGACCGAAGATGATCTCCGCAGAATCAACACGAGAAAAGGTCTCATCCAATTGCTGGAGAAGCGAGGCGTCGATATTCAGGACGTGCGCAAGAGGCTACTGTACGAACATGAGCTGCGGCAGCTGCAAGTGGAATTAGTCAAGTTCCAACGGTGGGTTCAGAATACGGGAGCGCGCATTGCGATTCTCGTCGAAGGACGGGATGCCGCGGGAAAAGGCGGCACGATTCGACGCTTTACCGAACATCTGAACCCTCGTGCGATGCGGGTCGTGGCATTGCCGAAACCGAGCGACGAAGAACGAGGCCAGTGGTATTTCCAACGATACATTCGCCAACTGCCGAACAAGGGCGAAATCGTCTTCTTCGACCGTAGTTGGTACAACCGTGCCGTCGTCGAACCGGTGATGGGATTCTGCACTAAGAAAGAGCATCAGCGTTTCCTGCAGCAGGTTCCCGAATTCGAACATATGCTCTATGAAGATGGCGTGACCATCATTAAATTCTGGTTCTCCATCTCGAAGGAAGAGCAAGCGAAACGCTTTGACGCGAGACGACAAAATCCCCTGAAACAGTGGAAGCTCAGCCCCGTCGATGAAAAAGCACAGGAGTTGTGGGATGCCTACACGCGCAGCAAAGAAGAGATGTTCAGCAAGACACACACGACGTACAGCCCGTGGATCATCGTCAAGGCCAACGACAAACAGGCGGCCCGCCTTGAGAGCCTGCGTTACGTGTTGAATCTGTTGCCCTATAAGGGTAAGGAAGAAGCCCAGATCAGATTGACGCCCGATCCGAACGTGATTACGCGGTTCCACCGCAAGATGGTGGAACTGGATCTCTGAGAGGAATGAGCCCGCCATGGCGATCAAGTCGATCGCGTTTACGGTCTATCCCGTCTCCAATATGGAACGGGCACGGGCGTTCTACGAGCACGTGCTCGGCTTACACACGACGTCGCACTATCAAGACGAGTGGGTAGAGTACGATCTCGGTGACGGGACCTTTGCCATCACGACGACAGCGATGGGTCACACTCCGGGGGCTAGGGGAGCGGTCGTGGCCTTCGAGGTCTCCAACCTGGATGCCTTTGTTCAGAGGATGAAAGAGCGAGCGGTCGTGTTCGTCACGGAAGTATTCGACACACCGGTTTGCAGGATGGCGGTGATTGAAGATCCTGACCGGAATCATGTCACCATTCATAGGAGAAATGCCTCATGAAACGGTTGGTCGTGGTCTCTAGCTTTGCAATCTGGGTAACCGCCATGGCTCCGCACGCGCAAGCCGAACGCCACATGATGCAGCCGATCGTGCCAGCCGATAAATTGGCGGAAGCGCGGGCGCTCAAAAACCCCTTGTCAAATGCTCCTGAAGTCATCGAGCAAGGCAAAGCGGTGTACAACGGCAAGGGAGGCTGCGTCACCTGTCATGGAATAGAAGGAGACGGCAAGGGGCCTGGGGCGGTGAATATGGATCCCGCTCCACGCAACTTTCGACACCATGGTTTCTGGCGGCATCGTACTGAGGGAGAAATCTTTTGGGCCATCAAATATGGCTCACGCGGGACGGCCATGATCGCGTTCGGGGCGGTCTTGTCGGACCAGGAGATATGGGCTCTGATTCAGTACGAGCGCACCTTCGCCGGGAGCCACGGACCGGGCATGATGGAAGAGGGCATGGGGCCCCGCGGTGGGATGGGTGAAAGAGAAGGTATGGGGCATCGTGGGCGGAGAGGCGGAATGGGCGAATGAGCAGAGAATATATGCCGTCTGGTCATGGGAGCTACTTTCATGAGCAGTAGAAGGAGGTCGGTATGAATGCGCTCACAAAAGTTGGAACCGGGCTGATCATTGGACTGCTCGTAGGTGGCTGTTCTTCTTACCACACGGGAAAACACGACAATAAACTGAAGGCAAAGGCGTCGCTTGCGGGGCCTGGTATTACCGGAGAGGCCGACCTGTACGAAGAGTATGAAGGCCGTGTGCGCATCAAGCTGAAAGTTCAGGGCACCACGGAGAGCAAGCTGAATCCGGGTCTGCACGGAATTCACATCCACGAAGTGGGGAGTTGTGAGCCGTTTTCGGCCGCGAAGGGACATTACGACGGCAATGTGGATCAAAACATCAATCCTGAAGCGTCGGTCAATCCAGGTCTTGGTAATCATCCGTACCATCTCGGTGATCTTCAGAACCTCTCCGTGGATGAGAATCGAAAGGGGGCGCTTTATACCGTCACGAGCCGCGTCACATTGTCGCCCGGATTGAATACGCTCTTCGATCAGGACGGGAGCGCGTTTATCATCCATGAGCTGCCGGACAAGTATTTACCGGATCCGCCGAATAAGGACGCCCCAGGCGGACCCAGGATCGCCTGCGGAGTCATTGTGAAGCAGTAACACGTGTTGAGAGTCCGTGACGCTTAAGTGGCGCAGTAGGTGCGCCAGCGTCTCGCGAAAGAACCAAACCTCGGAGGTATCGGCCATGATGAAGCGGAACAATCAGTGGACCGTTGGATTCGGAGGAGTGGCATTGCTCGTGGCGATGGCCGTGTTTCCGGGTTTTATCGCGGAGAGTTACGGGGAGATGATGCATGGTGGTCACGATCAGGATGAACTGGACGACCACAGTGGACACTATCTAAAACATCTGCTGAAGCATGCCAAAGAAATTGGGCTGACCCAGGAACAAATCAGCAAGCTTAAGGCCCTACAGCTGGACTTCAAACGCACAGAGGCTCGATTGGAAGCAGATGCCAAGGTGGCCAAACTCGAGTTGCATGCGTTAGTGGAAGACGAGCAAACCGACGTCAGTGCGATCCAAGCCAAAGTGGACCAACTGAAAAAAGCGGAAGCCGCTTGCTTGGTCGCGGCCATCAAAAGCAATCGCAACGCCATGGCCATGCTGACTCCTGAACAGCGAGAGAAAGATCGTGCGTTGCATGACCAGATGAAGGCCGGAGGGCAGCACGGGGGTGGAACGGGTGGGATGAGCCATGGTGGAATGATGGGTGGCATGATGGGCGGAATGGGAGGAGGAGCCATGGGGGGGCATGGACAGGGCGGTAAGGATCATGGGAGTGGTGGATCCAGCGGTGGACAGCAACACCAGCACTGAATATCGAACGTCGAAATCCGCTTGTGGCGACGTATTCATCATCGATAGAAAGCGGTTGAGCAGGTAGGAGGGGACTCGTATGTTTTTACGTCTGGTCGTGAGTATCGCGGTGATCGCTTGGACCGGATCTTGGGTGCTGGCACAGGGCCAGGGAGGAAGTACGAAGAACGGCGAGAGGCTTTTTCAACAACATTGTGCGAACTGCCATGGAGCCACCGGTGATGGGCTGGGGCCCGAGATCAAGGAGCTGATTGTTCCTCCGGCTGATTTTCGTGCAGTGAAATCGCGCACCAAGACCGATATGGAACTCTACCTCGCGATCAAGCAGGGGGTCCTCTTCAGCCCGATGCACGGATGGGCGGATCGCTTATCCGATCAAGAGATTCGGGATGTGGTGAGATACATTCGAAGTTTGGCACCATTTAATCCTATCAGCTAGAGAAACGAGGGGGGGGTTGTTTGAGAGATATAGGGTGCTACGAGAGGAGTAGTCCGACGCGCGCATGACAGTCTGAAGGTCGTCGGAGTTCAACGGCTTGCAAGAGGAGGATACCAACGATGAAAGGTTCTCATCAGCACAAACACGAACATAGTCATGCTCACACACATGATGCCGGTGAAAGCCATACCCACAGGCATGTACATCAACATGCGCATGGCCATTCCCATGCAAAGTCCGGCGATCACGAGCATGGGCACCTGGGCGACCATGGGGCCCATGAGCATAAGCATCTTAAGTAAGCGTCAGAGTCTTCACTCGTTCAGCCCGCGCGTTCTGGGGAGGGTCTTCGACCTAAGTCGCGTGAGGGCATGATCGCGCTATTCTCCGTGGAATAGAGTTCATCCAGAGTTCTGATTGAAACATTCGATTCCAACAAACTTAAGTTGACTGTTGCCAATTGCGACAGTTACCACACACCTCTCAGCCCTGAAATTCCCCAGCCACAACAGTTATCGGCCTCGCACTATGGCGTAAGATCGCGTCAACCCGTAACAATTTTGCCGCGCTGACCAGGTTTTGTTGGCACAAACTTGGCTCTCTGACAGGACAGATGTTCCTAACACAGGGAGGCTCTGCCATGGCAAATCAGGATGCTCAATGTAGACCGGAGACCGTCATCCTCGCATTTCTCGCAGGTGCGGTTGGAGGAATGATGGCCGGTGTCCTGCTCGCACCGAAATCCGGTGAAGAAATGCGACGCGACATAAAGGAGCATGCGCGCAGGACGGAAGAAGAAATCATCGAGAAAGCCAAGGAGGCGCGAGCCGCCCTCGATGAAGTCATCGAGCGGGGGAAACATTTTGTGGAGGAGAAGAAAGCGGATGTCGAAGCGGCGGTGAAGGCCGGTCGAGAGGCGATGAAAGAGCGGATGGATACATGCCGTAGCTGAGTAATTCTATGCTCGCTATTCGCTTCCATGGTCGAGGCGGGCAAGGCGCCAAGACGGCGAGTCGTATCCTGGGAACGGCAGCGTTCCTGGAAGGATTTGTGGCGCAGGACTCGCCGATTTACGGAGCTGAGCGGCGTGGCGCACCGGTCGCGGCGTCTACCCGTATTGCGAGAGAACCAATCCGTGAGCGTGGAGTCATTACTCATCCCGATGTGGTGATTGTAGCCGATTCGTCGCTCATCCATGATCCCTCAGCTCGGGTGCTTGAGGGAGTCGGCAAGAAGACGGTCGTGTTCGTCAATTCGTCACTGTCGGCCGAGCGGTTTGCGATTCAGGCTTCAGATTCCAGTCGTGTGACGACCTTGGATCTGACTGAGATTGCCCTCCAGCAGCTCGGTAAGCGTGAGGCGATCAGCGCATTACTCGGCGCCGTCGCCGGACGACTCCTTGGCCTCCGTGAGGAATCGATCCGCGGCGCGATCGCACGCGAGTTGGCGGCTCTCGGGCTGGCCGCCTCGGTTATCGAGCAAAATCAAACAGCCGCGCGGCACTGTTATGCAGCGGTTCCGGTAGTTCCCCTTGAAACCAGCGCACGCGAGGCTCCAAGTCCGGCGCGACTTCGAGTACCGACCTATGAACCGCCGACCAGAGGAACGGCCAGGATCAGCGCTGCCGCAAATTCGCTTTTGCGCGAAACCGGAGGGTGGCGGACCTTCAGGCCTGTGCTGGTGCCCGACAAGTGTAACGGCTGCTGGCTTTGTTTCGTCTATTGTCCGGATGGAGTGATCTCAATGACCAAGGATAACAGACCCGTGATTGACTACGATCATTGCAAGGGTTGTCAGATCTGCGTCCAGGAGTGCCCGACTCACGCATTGGTCGCCGAGCGAGAGAAAGAAGGAGAAGCGGCATGGACGGCGAAATGATGACCGGTAACCTGGCCGCGGCCTGGGGTGCTCGTCTTGCCGATGTCGACTATATCCCGGCCTTTCCCATCACTCCTCAGACCGAAATCATCGAGGCACTGGCCGCGTGGTGCCAGAGCGGAGAACTGGCAGCGCGGTTGGTGACGATGGATTCCGAGCATTCCATGATGACGGCGGCCGGAGCTGCCGGTGCGACGGGGGCGCGTGTGTTTAGCGCGACATCCAGCCAAGGACTCTTGTACGCATTCGAGCTGCTCTATTCGGTCTCCGGCTGGCGCGTTCCTCTCGTAGTGGTGAACGTCTCGCGGGCGCTGGCCGCTCCTATCACGCTTGAGCCGGATCACAACGACGTATTGGCGGCGCGAGATTCCGGGTTTCTGCAGATCCACGCCGAGACCTGCCAGGAAGTGCTGGACTCGATTCTCATGGCCTATCGGATTGCAGAGGATGAACGGGTCATGCTGCCCGTCATCGTGAATCTGGACGGCTTCTATTTGTCCTTTACCCGCGAGCCGGTGGCTGTGCCGGATCTGGATAAGGTGAAGCAATTTTTGCGGCCCTTCCGTCCCACCCATCTCGGGTTTAAAGCTTCAGCTCCCCATGCTCTGGGGACGGCGGTGCTCGGCGGTTCGGCCTACAGTTATTTCCGACATCAGATTCATTTGGCATCGATGAACGCCCTGCGTGTCCATGAAGAGGCGGCGGTGGAGTTCGAACGGTTGTTTGGCCGTCGCTATGGTCTCGTGGAGAGGTATCGACTTGATGACGCGGAGGATGTGCTGATCATGACCAATGCGTTCGCGAGCAAGGGCAAGGCGGCAGTGGATGCAGCGAGGAATGAAGGCCGTAAAGTCGGTCTACTCCGGCTGCGCGTGATCCGACCATGGCCGGCCGATGATATCCGTCATGCACTGCAAGGCAGGCGGGCTGTCGCAGTTCTGGACCAGAATGTCTCTCCAGGGCAGGGAGGCATCCTCTTTCAGGAAATCGCGGCCTGTCTCTACCACGAACCGTTACGGCCGCGCGCGCTCTGTTCATTCATCGGCGGTCTCGGTGGAAAGGATATTTCTGACGGTGAGTTTCACGCGATGTTCGAACAGACGGCCGAAGCCGGAGTACGCGGCAATGGAATCGGGCCAGTGTTGCTTTACACGGAAGCCGAGCATCGGAACATGTTGGAAATTCAAATGCTGGCGACAGGACCTCCGATGGGTGGCTGAGAGTCAATAGTCGGGGCGCATTCATATGCCATGGCAACGTGAGACATATAAGAAAATTAAACAAATCCCGCGGGAGGAATACGTCTTGGCGGGGACGTCTCTCTGCGCCGGGTGCGGGGGATTAGAGGCGCTGCGGTTGGCCGCAAAAGTGTTGGGTGACAACGTAGTGTACGTGAACGCAGCCGGCTGCTTTACCATGCTGGCGGCCTATCCCTACACACCGTTTAAAGGTTCCTGGCTCTACGCCACGATGGGGTCAGCGCCGGCCGGCGCGCAAGGTGTGCGCGACGCGCTTGATATCCTGATCGCTAAGGGGCGGTTGCCGAAAAACGAGGATCTGAAAGCCGTGGTGTTGGGAGGGGATGGGTCGACCTACGACATGGCGCTCTCCTCGACATCAGGAGCCATCGAAAGGGGGTTGGACTTCTACTATTTCTGCTACGACAACGAAGCCTACGGCAATACCGGCATGCAGCTGTCCTCAGCGACGCCATATGGTGCGCGGACGGCGACGTCACCGTGCAGCCTGCAACATCCTACAGGCACGATCCAAGAGAAGAAGGACATCTTCGAAATCTGGCGAGCGCACAAGCCGCCCTATCTTGCAACCGTCTCGCCCCGCTACCCGTTGGATCTGGAGGAAAAATTCGCTCGTGCGGCCACGTTCACCGGACCGAAACTGTTCCTTGCACTGTCCGCTTGTCCCACCGGCTGGCTGTACGACCCGGGTGAGACGCCGGAGGTTGCTAAGCTGGCGGTCGAGACGGGCCTCTGGCCTTTGAAAGAGTCGATCAACGGGGAGGTTACCCATACCTACTTTCCCAAGCGCAGGCCGGTCGAAGAATACCTCACGCTCCAAGGGCGTTTCCGTCATCTGTTTGAACCGACCGTACAGAAGAATGCGATCGCGCACATTCAAAACAGAGTGGATGCATACTGGGAACGGGTGAAACAGACAGAACAGAAGGCGTGACGACTTGCAAAGATTGATCGTTGGAGGATCGGGAACAGTTCCCGGATTCGTAACATCTCCATTGTGGAAGAGGATTATCCTCCTTGTCAGTGGAGGACTGGTCTGTGCCACGGTAGCCGTCGGTTGCACCGACGTCGGGCAAGCACAGAGAGCGACGCGACCCAATCCCTATCTCACCCCGGATACGAGGCAGGCTATTCCGTTGTCATCATCGGCGGGGAAGGAACATCGGGCCGTGATGCTGCAGCACCTGGAAACGATGCAGGTGATTGTCGGTGCGCTGGTCGAAGAGGACTACGAGTTGGCAAAAGGGTTGACCGAATCGCATCTCGGCTTCTTCAGGCATCGCCAGGCGCTCGCCTATGGCGAATCAGAAAGCTTTCCTCCGGCTTATCACGACCTGGCCATGGCGCATCACGAAGCAGCGGAGGAGTTGGCCGAAACTATTCCCTCCAAGGACTTGAAGAAGATCTTACCGGCGTTCAATAATCTCCTGAAGGCCTGTGTGGCCTGTCATGTGGAATACAAAGTCGGGGAGGAAGGTTGATCACGCATGGGAGTAGGCATGAGCGAGGAGAAAACCATCACTGCATACTATGAACGGGATCATGATCGGCTTGATGAGCTGTTCAAGGCTTTTCAAACATCGAAACGCTCGGACTTTTCGAAGGCGAAGGAGGCGTTCAAGAAATTCAAGGTTGGCCTTCAGCGGCATATCGTGTGGGAAGAGGAACTGCTGTTTCCGATGTGGGAAGAGAAAACCGGGATGATCGAGGACGGCCCGACCCCCGTGATGCGATTTGAGCATGAACAAATCAAGAAATTGCTCGAATCCATCCATCAAAAGGTGGAACAGCAAAATCTCGACTCCGATCAGGACGAGCAGGCGCTGTTCAATCTCTTGAGCTCTCATAATCGGAAGGAAGAGCGGGCGCTCTATCCCTCGATCGATAACGTGACCAACGGGGACGAGCGTGCCACCATCTTCAGCAACATGAACAGGATTCCGGAAGACCGGTAGAATGCCTGTTGCAGTGATCACTGACGATAATCAACAAGAACGATTAAGCAATGTGAGACACATTCTCTTTCACGTCAGCTTAGGGGTGCCCACGTGGTTAGGCCTGCTCTTCGCGGGCTGGTTGGGAATGGAGACGGTAACGGTAAGCCATTCCGCTTGGGCTGAGTCCGGTCAGTCAGAACCGAGCGGCAAATTAAAGGGCAATATATTGAGGGGGCGAGAAATCTTCAACGGAAAAGGCGTGTGTTATTACTGCCATGGCATTGATGGGTATATCGGTAGGCCGCCTCGACTTGCACCGGACACTGCTGCCCTCATCGCCAAACTGAATCCTCCTCCTTCAGATTTACGAAATTCCGAGGAGCTGCGTTTGAAAACCGACAAGGAAAGGGCCCGCGCCATCCGAGAAGGCCATCCTGGGACCGGCATGTTCCCCGACACGACGATGACCGATCAAGAGCTTACCGATATGTTGCTCTACCTCGCGCTCATCCGAAAAGATCCCCACCCGGAGCAGTAGGCTCAAAGCTTGGCATGAGGCTATCAATGATTAAGAGTTCTTATTGAGCAAAGAATGATGAGAGCCCATTACGATTTCTCCAAAATGAAAGGGCGCAAGAATCCGTATATCAAGAGTCAGCCGGTCACGATGAGGCTCGACCGCGATACGGTTACCTATTTCAAATCCATCGCGGAAGAAATGGGAATCCCATATCAGAGCCTGATCAATCTTTACCCTCGAGACTGTGCGGTGAACCACCGCAAACTCCACATGAAATGGGCGTCGTAGTGCGTGGAACGTGGGACAAATTCAGCTTGGAAATGCTCATCACGCGTGTTGAGTTTGCAGCGTGAGGGGTAAGCGAGTCTAGAATGAAAACGTTACCATGCTACATACCATTAACTTATTCGTTGAGGCATAGGGATGCTGCATTCCAGACTGATTGGTTGGTTCTGTAGAAGCATCTTTTGTGTTGGTATTTTCTTTACTGTCACTGGGTGCATGATCATCAGCTACATGCCGGAAGCGGTTGAACCCACCCCGCCTCCCACCAAAGCGGGAATTGCAGGATTCTTTTTCTATACTGGTGCGGTAGGTGATCCAAAAAAAGAACAAAACTCCCTGCCCATAGAATTTAGACTTATCCAAGAGGCTTTAGAGAATAAAGGTGGGTTTGCCGCGGCTACCGTTTCGACTCCAGCGTCTCTCAAGGGTATTCATCTGAATGTCTATGAAATAGTGATTGAAGAATCCATAGCTAGCAGGTTCTTTTGCTCATTGTCGCTTCTAACCCTCACCGCTCTTCCTTGCTATAGCTCCAGAGGAGGATTTCTGGTGCAGTATGATCTGCTGGTGGACAGCGAATTGAAAAAGACCTATCGGTACGAGATTAAGGAAAGAAGAGCGCAGTGGATCGCACTCCTTCCGATCATGTGGATGAATGGTTTGATGGTCGATTACCGTCAGGCTTTCCAAGGAACGATCTACCAATTTCTTCGGGATGCCCAAGCAGATGGACACCTCCACTTACACATGGCTCCCACATAGGCGCGATAGTTGTCATTTGAGGATCGATGAAGCTCCAAGTCTTTCCCCGCGTCAGTCTAGCAATGATCACGATCCTCCTGCTCACAGCCTGTCAGATACAGAACTGGAAAGGGGCTAGCGTTGGGTCTTTTCAGGACGCGGCGATCGAAAGACATCCAGAATTAGCCTCGCTTCCTTTGTATATTCCAAAGTATTTGTCTGAGGGGCCTTTGCCATCTGAGCGCTTTCTCTTGCCCTCACCTCATAAGATCATTGACGCATTGAAGAGCAAGATAAAGACCCAGAATGGGATTGGTATTTTTCAAGTGATGGAGAGTGCTCCCGAAACCGGCATATTTAGTTCACTGCGGCTTGAGGAATTGGAGGCGTCGGGTTTGAGGAAAGCGTGGGCTGTATTTTCAATCTCAGTCCAGTTGCTAATTCCATTTTATGACGATTCGCTGGGATACAATGTGACATATGAACTGTTTATCGATGCCAAGCTTAAGAATCGCTACCAGTATTCGATACGTGGAAAACAACTGGCATGGTTCGCCATCGCCCTTGTCGTTCCTTTTAAATCGAGCGACTGGGAGATCATGAATATAGAGTACGGTAGCGTGAGTGACCGCCTTCTAGAGGAATTATTATCGACGTCCAGGTTGTTTGTGGAGGATGCCCGAAGAGACGGATTTCTTCGCTAGTAATTTGTCAGTCATATCATTTCTTCCCTCCCCAGAAACCCTGATCCTCGCATCCACGATTCGACAGCCCTGGCCGGGTGGGAGGGCGAAGATTGGATTCAGATCGAGCTCGCTGATTTCCGGAATTTCTTCGACGAGACGAGAAATCCGCAGCAGGGTTTCTTCCAGCGCTTCTAGATCGGCCGGTGGATGACCTCGATAGCCGGTCAGCAGCCGATAGCCTTTAATTTCTTGTATCATTTCTGCCGCGTCACGGTCGGTGAGCGGCGTGATCCGGAATTGCACATCGCCGAGAATCTCGACGTGAATCCCGCCGAGGCCGAACGCAATCAACGGACCGAATAACGGGTCCTCAGTCATTCCGATCATGACTTCCACACCACCGGTGACCATCGATTGTATGAGCACGCCTTCCATGGCGTCGAGCTGGTCGGCTTCGGCGAGTTTATTTCTGATCAAGTCGAACGCCCTGCGCACCGCCTGTTCGTCGCTGAGGTTCAATTGCACGCCACCAATCTCGGTCTTGTGCACGATCTGATGCGAGGCCAATTTAACAGCAACTGGATAGCCGGCTTGATTTGCCAAGGCTACTGCTTCGTCGGCTGTTCTGGCTACTCCCCCAGGCTGAACAGGAAGTTTGATCGTACTCAGGACGTTTCGAGTTTCTTCCACCGTCAACCAGCCGGATCCGCGACGCGACAGGGCGTCGGTACAGATATGTCGAACAGCGGAGAGGTCTAGATCGTCGAAGTCGGGCACCATGCCGGCAGGTTGCTGTCGCCAATCCGAGTACGTTGCCGCTTTGCTGAGCACGAGGGCGGGGGTCTCCGGCAAGTGGTAAGCGGGGATGGTTTCCGTTGAGGAACGGAATGTGCGATCCCGATTACCTTCTGCCATCCAACCGATGAGTACCGGCTTGGTCTTCGCGCCGGCGTTTCGACCATTCTCGATTCCTGCCATGATGCCACGAGCGATGTCGGCTGTATCCGTGACGGTCACAGCCGTATAGAGAATGATCAATGCATCGATCTCGCTCGCCGAAAGGAGCGTTTCGATTGCCTTGGCATACTGATCCGCAGTCGCCGAAGCGATCAAATCGATGGGATTGCCCAGCGCGGCAGCCATCGGAAGAAAAGAAGCGAGCGTGGCTTTGGTTTGGGCGGACAGTTCCGGAACGACCATCTCACATTGCTCGCACGCGTCGGTACAGAGCACGGCCGGCCCTCCCGCATTGGTGATTATTCCGACCCGCCGCCCAGGTGGGAAGGGTTGATTCGAGAGGCCGGCGGCCAAATGCAACAATTCGTCGAGCGATTCTGCGCGAATGACGCCGGCTTGATGAAACAAGGCCTCGACGGCCACATCGCTGGCTGCGAGCGCCGCCGTGTGAGAACTGGCCGCTCGCCGTCCCGACTGTGACCGTCCGGCTTTGACCGCAATGATGGGTTTGCGACGGCTCACGCGCCGCGCGATGCGAGCGAATTTTCGAGGATTGCCGAAGGACTCCATGTAAAGGAGTATGACATTCGTGGAAGGGTCTTCTTCCCAATATTGCAACAGATCGTTGGTGGACACATCGGCCTTGTTTCCCACGCTTACAAAGGACGAGATGCCCAAGTGGAACCGGCGCGCGCCGGCAAGGGTCGCAATCCCGATGGCGCCGCTTTGGGACGACATGGCGGCACGGCCGCGAGGGGGAAACAGGGTAGTGAAGGTCGCGTTCAACTGGACGTCGGGGTCTGTATTCAAGATACCGAAGCAATTGGGACCGATCATGCGCATCCCGTACTGACGGGTCTTGTCAACCAGCTGCCTCTGGAGCGCCGACCCTTCAGCTCCCACTTCGGCAAAGCCTGCCGTAATCACCACCAACGCCCGGACACCTTTGCCCGCACAGTCATCGACGACGGATAAGACCTGTTGGCGCGGCACCGCGATGATGGCCAGGTCTACTGACTCAGGAATCGCGTGGACCGATGGATGCACCGGGACGCCAGCGATTTCTAAGGCATGTGGATTGACCGGATAGATGACACCCTGAAATCGATTGATGCGGAGTGCATCGAGAAGCCGATAGCCGATGCTCAGGGGGTCGCGTGACGCTCCGATTACTGCGACTGATCGTGGGTGGAAAAACGGTTGGAGTGAGGCAGTTGTAGCGAGCCGTTCTCGGACCTCGGCGCAAGTAACGGTCTTCTCCGTGGGGATCAAGGACAACTCCACTTCCATGTCGTCGCCTTCGTACGCTTCATGGGACGTAAACCCCGATTCTCGGAAAACTTCGCGCATGGCCAGATTATCGGGATGAGTGACAGCCCACAGGTGAGTAAAATTGTGTCGGATGGCGACCAAGGCCAGTCGTTCCAGCAGCAGCGTCCCCAGGCCTTTCCCGTGAAACAGGTCGTCTACAGCCATGGCCACTTCTGCCGTGTGACGGTCCTTCGCCCAATAGGAGCCGGCAGCAATAATGCGTTGCTGCCCCTCCCATGTTCGGGTCACGATCAACGTGAACTGGGAACGGGGATTGGAAGCATCGCACAAGACGGCGACGGCCTCGGTCGGCGGGATGCTTTCAGAAAAGAACCGGTGACGTCTTGACTCGGGCGACAAGCGGCTGACGAACTCTTGCAGCATTGTTGCATCAGCGGGCTCGGCCGGTCGGATGGCGGCAGTCGAGCCGTCTCGCATGATGAGCGAGCCAGACTCGCTGTAGTCTGTCTTGAGGGGCGGAATGTAGAGGGGGCGAACTGTTCTCATCGTCCGTCCGTCTAAAGCGCCAGCCATTCGGGTTTCGCGATCAGCACGATGCCGAGGCTCGTCATCACCGCTCCAGCGGTCAGTTTCAACCAGCGACCGGCATGTTCTTGCAACTTTCTGCGACTCAATGTGAATACCGCAATCGCCACCATGAGGCTATCATCCAGAATGTAGGCCAGGTTATACAACCCGAGATAACCATAGTACTCCCAGGCCGGCAACTGCTGCATCGTAAGGATGTGTGTATAGAGTGCCGGGAACCCGGCGGTACAGAGCAGTTCGATCATGTTCACGAGCCCGGCGAGGACGACGATTCCCGCCATGGCCCCGGCGAGGTGTTCAGCTTGGAGGATTCCTCTGACTCTGGCGTAGAACCCCGGCTTGGCCGCTTCAGGAATGCTCAACGAGAGCCCACGGTGGAAGGTAAAGAAATCTTTGACGTTGATTGTTCCCATGAAGAGGGCGACGACACCCAGCGTGATTTGAATGCCGCGCGAAAGACCGATCAAGAGAAACACGTTCAGCCAGGCCGCCATGAAGGCAAAATAAATCAATCCGCTGACGAGGACGAACGTTCCGGCAATGAGGGCCATCTTTCTCCGGTCTTGGAGATTGACGAGCAACGACAACAGGAACAACAGGACCCACATCGCGCAGGGATTGAATCCATCCAGCAACCCGATCGCGATGGTGAACAGTGGGAGGCCGAGGTCCTGCGCTCGAAGCTCACCGAACCACTCGGTCTTGATACTTTTCGGTACGGGCGGTGCGGCAGCGCCTTGTGCATGCCGTTCGAGCCTGGCGCGGATCTCAGCTCCTGTTGTGCCGGATGAGTGGAACCCAATCATCAGTTCTCCGTCGACGAGAAAGGCAGGAACACCGAAATCAGGTATGCCTCGCTCAGCAGCCAGTGACGCAAGACGCTGCCGTGCAACTGAGTCCTCCGCGATGTTATAAACGGCAATCTGAAATGATGGTAGTTCATGCTGAAGTTCAGCGAGAAACACCTTGGCGGCTTCGCAGTGAGGACAGCCGGTACGGACGAAGACCTCGAGATCCGGGATTGGCTCGTCGGCTGAAACTTGTACCACGTTCCCTAGAACGAGCATGAGGAAGAGGATGGAGGTGCCGATTGTGCCGACGTAGTCTCCTATGCCTTGTTGGAGGTGGAACACAACAGCTCGCCAGCGGGAAAAGAAGGAGCAGTCATTTCGCTCGATGATCAGATAACTGCTCCACGCAGCCATCGAGGGTGCTGTATTTAGGATAGTCGACTTCCGGGATCTCCACGCCAAAGGTCCGATGGATCGAGACCACAAAATTCAAAAAGTCCATCGAGTCGATGTCCAGCTGATCACGGAAGCTAACATTCGGCTTCACGGCGGCAAGATCTGCTTCCGGGGCAATTTCACCCAGCAGGCGAAGGACCGTCTGTCTAATTTCATCCCGTGGGAGAGACCTGTTCATAGTTGCGCCGGCTCCTGCAACAATCGATCGACGGCCGAAAGAAAGACTCCGCCGCGGTGACCGTCAGTCACGCGATGGTCTGCGGAGAGGCTTGCCGTCACAACCGGCCTTGAGACCACGTGCCCCTCGATGACCCACGGGCGCTCCACGACTTTGCCGAAACCGACTAAAGCAACCTGTGGCGGATAGATGACCCCGAATACCGTTTCTACTCCCTGTTCACCGAGGCTCGTGACCGTGATCGTCGGATCGGAGAATTCCGAACTCCGTAACATCCCGGCGCGAGCCCGTTTCACCACGTCCTGAAAGCGGGTCATCAATTCCCCAAGACTTTGTTTGTCGGTATGGTGAATGGCCGGGGCGACAAGACCACCTTGCCGAAGCGACACGGCGACACCGACGTGGATGTCGGGGCTCTGAACGGCGGTACCTCCTTTCCAGAGAGCGTTCAATTCCGGCACCTGTCGAAGTGCCAAGGCCACGGTCTTGATCAACAACACGCCGTAGAGCAGTCGATCCGTCACGGATCGACTGACATTTTCTTCCGTGAGCCAGGCCATGGCCCGGCCCATGTCGATCGTCGTGCTCAGGTAATAATGGGGAATCTCCCGTTTCGATCGCGCCATCGCGGCGGCGATGGTCTCCCGCATCCGGGCCTGGCGGTCGACTGCTGTGGCAGCTGGTTCCTTCGTCGATACTGCCGCCGCAGCTCGCACATCGTCGAGGGTGATGGCACCACCAGGCCCAGTTCCTTTCAGGGCCGAAGGATCGACACGAAGCTCCACCGCGAGCTGTTTGGCGGCGGGTGATATGCGTAATCGGCCTGGCTCGAGCGGTGAGGGAACCATCGGCTGACTCACTTGGGGAGACGGCGACTCCTTCGCGGGCTCGGCTGCGACTTTTGCTTCGACCCGCTCAGCCGGTTTCCCCTCTTCGCTGATGATGGCCATGACTGTGCCGACTGGAACCGTATCGCCGAGCTTTGTTATCAACTGTTCAATGATACCGGTATGGAAGGACTCGACTTCGATCGCGGACTTTTCGGTATCTACTTCCGCGATGATCTCGCCTTTGGTCACTCGATCACCGACCTTCTTTTTCCATTCGACCAACGTCCCTTCGGTCATGTCCGAGCCCAATGTCGGCATCACGAATTCAGCCATGACAAAAACCTCGCGACGCATGAATGGTGATACGTGATGAGGGAGGGGCAAGCAGTAACCATACATCAACCCATGAGGCTATGCACGACGCTGACAATCTTCTCCGGCTGCGGAAGCGCCGCGTCTTCCAAATGTTTCGGGTAGGGGATCGGTACTTCGGTGCTACACACGCGAGCCACCGGACCATCGAGATCATAGAAGCCTCTCTCCATGATCTGCGCGCTGATCTCTGCAGCGAAACTTCCGGTGCGCCACCCTTCGTCGATGACGACGGCCATATGCGTCTTTTTCACGGAAGCGAGTATCGTCGCCTGATCGAGGGGGCGTAGCACGCGGAGATCGACGACTTCTGCGTCAATTCCCTCACTGGCCAACGTCTCGGCGGCTTGTAGTGTCTTCCACAGCGAGCCGCCGAACGTAATCAAACTCACGTCCTTTCCTTGTCGGCGCAAGGCCGCTGTCGAAATGTCGACAGGCAATACACCTTCGTTCAACTCTCCTTCCATCGGGTACAGATAGGCATGTTCAAAAATAAAGACCGGGTCCGGTTCCTTCAACGCTGTCAGCAACATGCCTTTCGCATCGGTCACGGTCGCGGGCGTGAGGACTGTGATGCCGGGGATGTGAGCATACCAACCTTCCAGACTATGGGAATGTTGGGCGGCGACTTGCCGACCGGCCCCCGTGGCCATACGCACGACGAGCGGAATGCTAAACTGTCCGCCGGACATGTGTCGAATCGTAGCGGCATTATTCACGATCTGGTCGAGGGCCAGAAGACTGAAGTTCACCGTCATCACTTCCACGATCGGCCTCATGCCGCCAAGGGCAGCGCCGATACCGGCACCGACGAAGGTGGATTCGGACAACGGCGTGTCGCGGATGCGTTCCGGTCCGAATTCTTCCAGGAACCCCTTACTGCAGGCATAGGTGCCGCCGTACTTGCCGACGTCTTCGCCCATGAGAAAGACGCGAGGGTCATTCTGCAATGCTTCACGGAGTCCGGCTCGAACGGCTTCTCTGTATGTCATCTTGATCATGTAAGATATATGGGCGGTTAGCCCCCGGCAGTCAGAGCCTTTGAACTGCTCGCCGGCGTATACACGTCTTTCTCAAGATCTTCGATCGGTTCCCACTCTCCGGCCTCGGCAAACGCCACTGCTTCGGCAATTTCAACGGCGACGGCGGTCTCCATCTTCTCGATATCGGCATCGTGCAGCAGCCCGTTACCCCGAAGATATTGCTCAAAGGAAGCAATGGGGTCGCGCTGTTTCCATTGGGCGACTTCGTCTTTGGTGCGATACAGCTCGGCGTCGTACATCGAGTGGGGTCGAAAGCGGTATGTGCGATACTCAATGAGGTAAGGCCCACCGCCTTGTCGTACGATATTCACGGCTTGTTGAGTCGCTGACTCCACCGCCAGGACATCCATTCCGTCCACCGATTCGGCCGGAATGGCATAGGCATCGGCCTTCTTGGCGATGTCGGTCTGAGCTTGATGTCGGGCCAGCGCGGTACCCATCGCGTACAGGTTGTTCTCGCAGAGAAAGAGCACCGGCAATTTCCAGAGCGCCGCCAAGTTGAGCGACTCATGAAATTCACCTTCCGCCACAGCGCCATCGCCGAAGAAGCAGGCGGTCACTCGGGGACGCTTCTGCATCTGGTCGGCTAACGCCAATCCGACCGCGACAGGTAAACCGCCTCCCACGATCGCGAGCCCTCCGTAGAACCGCCGCGAGGCGTCAAAAAAGTGCATAGAGCCTCCGCGTCCCCTCGCACAGCCGTTCGCTTTCCCGTAAAGCTCCGCCATCAACGGTCCCATCGGCGTGCCCCGTATCAAGGCGTGGCCATGTTCGCGATAGGTGCCGACGATTGCGTCATCCGAGGTGAAGCAAGGCATGGCACCGACAGCGACGGCCTCCTCACCGATGTAGAGATGGAGGAAACCGCGGATCTTGCCAAGGCTATAGAGTTCAGCGCATTTCTCTTCAAACCGTCGGATACGCAGCATTTGCTGGAGCAGCTCGAGGGCATGGTGTTGGTCTATCGACGCTGTCATGAGCCCGCCTCCAACGTCGACGTATCGCCCTCGGGTAAACCCAGCTCTCTGGCCTTCAGCAGCCTCCGCATGATCTTCCCGCTCCTGGTCTTGGGCAAAGTCGGCAAAAACGTAATCTCTTTCGGGGCCACGACGGCTCCGAGGCGTGCCCGCGCGAAGCCCAGCAACTCACGACGCAATTCCTCGCTGGGCGCGTAACCATTTTTCAAAGACACGAAGGCTTTGACGACTTCCATCGCCACGGGATCCGGTTTGCCGATCACGCCCGCCTCCGCCACAGCCTTATGTTCGATCAGCACGCTTTCCACTTCGAACGGTCCGATGAGGTGGCCGGAGGTCTTGATCACGTCGTCGGCACGACCGACAAACCAGAAATAGCCGTCTCCGTCTCGTTTCGCGAGATCGCCCGTGAGATACCAGCCCCCAACGAAACATTTCTTATACCGTTCCGGTTCGTTCCAGTACCCACGGAACATCGAAGGCCAGCCGGGTCTCAATGCCAGTTCCCCTTGGGCATTCGGTTCCACCAGGACCTCCACACCGCTGTCGGTTCTTCGGACGACTGCTGCTTCAATGCCGGGCAGCGGGCGACCCATGGAACCGGGGCGGATGTCCATGGAGGCATAGTTGGCGATCATGATGCCGCCCGTCTCGGTCTGCCACCAATTGTCGTGGAACGGCTGGCCGAACGCCTCTTGTCCCCAGACGACAGCCTCGGGGTTGAGAGGCTCGCCCACGCTGGCGAGAAAACGAAGGCGACGAAGATCGTACTTACGAACCAAATCTGCGCCGCCTTTCATCATCATGCGAATGGCCGTCGGGGCGGTATACCAGATCGATACTTGTTGGTCTTGCAGGGTGCGATACCAGCGTTCGGCATCGAATTCCGCTTCGTCGACGATGCTGGTGATGCCGCTCGTCAAGGGTGCGATGACGCCATATGACGTTCCCGTGACCCACCCAGGGTCTGCCGTGCACCAGAACCGGTCATCCTCGTGGAAATCCAGAGCATATTTGCCGGTCATGTGGTGAGCGACTACAGCCTGATGCACGTGCATCGCACCCTTCGGTGTGCCAGTCGTTCCGCTCGTAAAATGGAGCAGCGCCATATCCTCCGGGTCTGTGGGACCGATCGTGAAATCTGGACTTGCCCGCTGCATAAGGACGCCCAAGTCCTGCGTGCCGTCGATGGCGGTCGGTCGGCGGTCTTCTCCAATGAGTAAGACATGTTCGAGGCTGGGCACCGTCGAGCGGATCGCAGCGACTTTTCGTTGATACAGCGTGTTAGTGGTTACCAGCACTTTCGCCTCGCCGATGGTGAGCCGTGCCCGAATCGGTTCAGGGCCGAATGCAGAAAACAGAGGGCAGAACACGCTGCGGTTCTTCAAGGTTCCGAGGGCGGCAATGTAGAGTTCAGGGATCCGTCCCGCCAATACGAACACACGATCGCCATGTCTCACACCTAATTGCTGGAGGAGATTGGCAAAGCGGTTGGTCAGCTCGTTCAGGCGGCCGTAGGAATAGTCTTCGACCGTTCCGTTTTTTCCCAACCATCGGATCGCCAGGTGGGAGGCACGAACTCCCGTCGCATGACGATCGATCGCTTCATGCGCGATATTGAGACCCTGCCCATCGGGAAGCCCATCTAAGTCTTGCCTGGCCTGCTCCCAGGAAAAATGCGAACGGACGGTTCCATAGTCGTAGAGATGCGGAACCGTCTCCCACTCTCGGCGGGATTTGATGATTGGTGTCCAAACCACGTCGTTTCGTACTAGCTGGTGATGTCGGGTGGTGCCATGGATCGGATGTACGACAACACATCCAACATCTGCTGATCCGTCAGTTTGCCGCGAAAGCTGTGCATGGGGCTGAACAGCACGCCGTTTGAAATCGCGACCAGCAGCTCCCAGTCGGTCTTGGCCCGCGTCGCGTGTGATTGTAGATCGGCCGGACGCACAATGAGATCTTGACTGTCCGGGCCATTCCCATCGAGTTTGGCCCCATGACAACGCACACACTGTCGTTCATAGACTGCTTGTCCCGCCTTGGCATCCCCTCGGATCACTTGAGCGAAGGCGGCAGCGATCGAGACGCAAAGCATGAGGAGTACGAGAGGCGCCGTCGTCTTCATGTTCGTTCCTTTCACCGCAAGACAATGACCGGACAGGTCACGTGATGTACGACGGCGTGGGAGACGCTTCCCAAGAGAAAGCGAGACAGGCCTCTACGCCCATGAGAGGTCACGACGACCAGATCCATGTCTTTGGCTTCCTGTTCAATCACCTCCGCCGGATCGCCCGTGGCGACTTTCGTGTTCACCCTGTAGTGAGGGCACAATAGTTTGCCGGCTGTTGAGGTGACGAGCTCATCGGCGTAACGTTCCGCGCCCTCCCACCATGCTCCGGTTCCCAACGCGTCATAGGGGTCGCTGACTCCGATCGGGACGAGGGCATGAAGCACACAGAGCTCGGTGGGATTTGCGAAGGGATATCGCAGGAGCCATTTTACGATCCGGTCTGCGTCGTCTCGATCCTCGATGGCGACGAGCACCCGCTGAACCTTGCGGGCGGCTCCCCTGACGATCAGCGTCGGAGAGGAGCCGTGCAGGAGCACCCGATGAGACACACTGCCGAGGACCATCTCGGACAGACGATTTCGTCCGCGCACGCCCATGACGACCAGGTCGGCAGAGAGGTTTTTGGCGCTGTCGAGAATGAGCTGAGCGGGACTGCCGATTTCGTTCACCGTCCTGATCGACCCCACCTCGGGCGGTATGAGAGCGGCGGCACGCTCCAGCACCTGGCGGCCCGAATCGACCATTGCCTTGCGGAAATCGTCATACCCTTGCACATTGCCCGCCTGAGCCACGAACGGATGTTCCAAAATTCCCAACTCCACTCCGTGGACGAGTGTGACATCGGTCGGACGATAGAGTTGGAACGTCTGCGTGACGGCGGCAAACGCCTGATCGGACCAATCGACGCCGATGATGACTCTCATGCCCTGACCTTTCCCATCCGTGGTTCAAAACAGCGGATGTGGCGCGGTGCCGAATGGAAGCACGCGCGGTGATTCACCCACATTACCGCGTATCCGCCACGCTCCGTCTTCAAGGACAAGATAGTGTACTTCTTCATGCCAACTGTCGATGGGGACGTACAAACCGCTGGTCTTCGATCTGGCCCAGAGATGGCCGGTGCAGGTGACCTCCAGCACGGCATCGCGACCCGATCCCACCTTGGCCATCTTCGTGAAGAGATGGGTGCTCGCGATCTCCTGATATTCGTCAAACAGGTCTTTCCAGATCTTGCGCAGATCGTCCTTTTTCAACCCATGGTAGTTGTAGTGAGGAGAATACACGGCCATGACCTTGTCGAGATCATGGGCTTTGACGGCCTGCTCTGCCAGGTCAAAGGTTGCGACGACGGCCTTGGCTGTGGCCTCGTCCACTTCGATGACCGCGCCAGCCGGCACAACGATCTTGGCTTCAGCCGTTCCATGGCCGATCAGGAAGGTGAGAAAGAGACATGCTGTGACGGCCGCACGTCTGCTCAAGCGTCGAATCGGAGCGCCTCGCCTTCTTCTTGTCTCAGCGGTCGAATAAGGGTTCATCGATGTGTCACCTCGTCCATATGACGCGCACGAAATCCTCGTCTTGGTCGTAATGCAGGTCCAGCTCTCCATGATAGGCATGCTTCAGTCCCTCGCCGATACGTCTGGGCAAATGGCTGTCGGTCGTGGAAATGACGAGGCCTTCAGGCTTGGTCTCAATCGACATGATTCGAGACAGCGGGTGTTCCTTTTTCTCTACTTGTTCGGTGTTCTTTACCAGACCGATGACCTGTTCCCGTTGTTCGTCCTTGAAACTACCGACGACCGTGACCACACCTTTAGGGTATGTGTCGCGAATCCGCATGCAGGCGGGGCAGACGATCTCATCGGCGTGCGCAGGCCTTGCGCCCCAGGTCCACCGTCCCTTGTGGAACAGGGCTCCGCACTCGGTACAGACGGTCGGTTCTTTGAGCTTCCCGCGCAGCTTATAGGTATCGTGCTGATGCTCCTGGAGAGTTCGATCATGTCGAGCTCCCAAGCCTGCCGGTGTCTTCATTTTGGCTGTCATGCGCGCTCCATTTTCATGGCGGTGAAGCAGCTGAAGAGTGGGTCCGTTCCTTCCATCCCAACAGCGACTCTTCCGCCAAATTCAAATACTCCACCACATCGTGATCGCTGACCTGTGTAAAATCGACATAGTGGTTTCCGACGGCCCAAAACGGATCCGGTGTGGCAAGCACCACCAACTCGTCCACCTGCTCACGAGCTTCTCGTATCGTCTCCGATGGGCCGACTGGAATGGCTCCGATCAGGCGGTGCGGCCTCAGCTGCTTGATGGACTTGGCCGCCGCAAAGAACGTGGAACCCGTGGCAATGCCGTCATCGACGAGAATGACAATACGGTCGGCAAGCGTGGGGAGATGGCGATCCTGGCGATAGAGCTGTTGCCGTCGCTTGATCTCTTGTTGCTGCATCTGAACCAACGCGTCGCAGTCCGCCTGAGACAACCCATAGGCCGCCATGGCTTCAGGGTTCAAATAGATCGTCCCTGTTTCCCCCACGGCACCCAGCGCATATTCCGGATTATCCGGTGCCCCCAGCTTCCGAGCGATGAAGACATCCAGTGGAAGGCGCAGCCCCAGACTCAACTGATACCCGACGGCGACTCCACCGCGAGGAAGCGCCAAAATAATGGCCGTGGAGTCGTTCCGGTACTGCAGCAGCGGCTCAACGAGCCGACGACCAGCCTCTTCACGATTCCTGAACGTCACCGTCTTCCTCTCTGCCGATTGGACGGACGGCTCTACATCAAGCCGCTTGTCACACCGACCCCGATCAGGAACATCGCCATGAGAATAATGGCGAGGATGAGGAGCACATGATGATGAGGCTCGTGTTCTTTCTGATCCCAATGGACTTCCCAGGGAATGTCCAGGTAGCGGGGGTGCCGAAACATGATGCCCTCCCTTCAGTCAGTGAAGCTCGGGATGAGACATCCCGAGCCTGGTTCCCGTCAGGAAATCTTCACTTCGATCGATTTGGGTTTGGCCTTTTCCGCTTTGGGGAGATGCACTTTAAGCACGCCATCCTTGTACTCGGCGTTGACCTTGGAACCGTCGGCATCTTCGGGAAGGGTAAAGCTTCGCATAAAACTGCCGTATGAGCGCTCGACGCGGTGATATTTCTTGCCCTTTTCTTCTTTCTCGTAGTTCCGCTCGCCACTGATGGCCAGGACATCGTCGTGAACGCTGATCTTGATCTCCTCCTTCTTCATTTCCGGTACTTCAGCCTTGATGAGGTATTCCTTCTCGTCCTCCGAGATATCCACCAGCGGTGACCACTCCGTAACCGTAATGGCTTCCTTCTTATCCCCACCGGCGGAAATCGGTGCCCGGCCGAAGAAGCCTGAAAGTCGTTTCTCCATATCCTCGATCTCTTTGAAGGGATTCCATCTCGTCGTCGGTTCCCATCTAGTCAACGCGCTCATGACTAAGACCTCCTTGTGTGGTGATGAGTGTCGGATCCTCTAGTCTGACGACTGTGCATCGACGGTGCCACCGTCCGCGACGCAAACCTATGTCATCCAAGATAAGCGGTATCTCTGTGAAATACTGATTTTGCGATGGTCGACGGGAGAGGAGTATGTGGCATTACGGGACAGTGATATCCATGGTGCTGTTGCCTCTTTCGACATCACGGCAGTGAGTCTTGAACGAAAGCCGAGCGAGGTCATTGTCGAATCCTTTTCCATCCCGGTGGCTCTCACGGCCTAAGGAGGACAGTCTATGACCAGCGCTGTTGCCACGAAAGAAAACACAAGAGTTCGCCTTCACCGCTGTGATCGCTGCGGCGGGTTGATGGTTCGGGAGAAAGTGTTGGAGCTTGGCTCATTCGATTGGCATTGTGTCTGCTGCGGGGAGCGTGTCGATGCGGTCATTCTCGCCCATCGTCAGACACAGAGTCCGAAGGATATGGCTTACGAAGAAGCGCAGAGGCTTTTTGCCAGGAAAGGGAAAGCCCGATTCAGTTAGTTACTGCTTCCGTCGGGCCTTATACTGCCGGGTTCTGTGGCTTTCTTGATTCCGGCGAGATCGAGATTATCTGATAAGTGAAGGAGGTGTCGTGAATGTAGAGAGGGCGAAGGTGGTAGGTGAGGGCTCGCTCCTGTGCAGCCAATGTGCGAGGGATGCGGGCGCTGTTTCCGTCGCGGAGTCACAGTTCGAGGGACGCGCTATCGGTCATCGGTGCCATTAGGCACGGCCGTGAATGCGGGCCAGAATAAAGATTGAGGCGCGGGGCAATCAGCCTTAAGCGACTGAAGGATTGCCGAGCGTGATTCCGGCCAGATGACGGTCCCCGTCGTTCTACACAAGAGCGAGCCGTTGTTTATGTTCCTTCTATGAGAATTCTTGTTTCCAAGACTCCAACGACACCAACCACTCAGTCTAAAAAGGCTTCACTCTATTTTATGACCTGCATCCATTTATCCGGGACATCACCTGGACGTAAGGCAAAAGCGGAGGCAGGTCTAGAGAGCTCTTCGTGAAAAGTGGAGGTCTTGGAGGGGTTTAGGCTTCCCGCTCGACACCGGCGGGCTTGCTCACCACCCCAGCGCTCGACCTCGGTTCCCTGACTGTTCCTCTCACCGAAGCCTCCGCTCAACTACGAGATAACCCCGCTTTACGCATAATCAATCCCCGATCACTTGACCACTGTAGCGGAGGGGGCATAGACGAGCCAGTGTGTGGCCGATGCATCGAGGCTTTTCTTGGGGACAACGGAGGCAGCGCAAATGGCGCAAGACGCTCAAGCATTCTCCTAGGTTTCGGCACTAGGGTTGTCCTAATCATACATGCAAATATTATTGACTCCTCACTTATCAAGCCGATCGGGAGCATGTCGCTCTTGTGGAGTCTTTGTGATGAGGCCTACAATAACAGCCTCTGCCATCGTGATCGATAACGGCAAGGGCACATGGAAAAATCTCTCCAGGGGTCCGAAGGCGAGCATTCGTTGCTCGAAGGAGCGGAGGTGTCTATGGAGACTCCCATAGTGCGTGAAACGGTGCAGAAATCCGACGAAGCCACCGCGAATTCGTCCTGCGTTCATGGACGACTCATCGACGAGGTCCTGACCAGAGGTGGCAAGCGAACAGGCAAAGTTCGATGCCTGGAGTGTGGGGCCACCTTCGACGATCCGTACCAAGGTTCGAAGTAATGTGACCAGATAAGCGTAGAGTCTTTGCCTTGCTTCCGTGATGTCTCTCTCCACGTGAGATGCCGTGACGTGAACCGTACATAGAGTGCGTCTCGGTGAGAGCGGTGTTCCGCCACAGGATTCCGAGTGGTAGTGCCGCACAATACCACACGTTATGACAGGGAACGCTGAGCTTATCGGTGGCTGACCTTAACGCCGCCCGCTCGCAGTAGCATCATTTTCAGCCGCTCCGTCTTGTCGTCTCACCGGCGACCATGAGTGGCATTCAAGATGCAAGCGGAGCTCTTCCGTTCCACGACCAAAGCAGTGCGCACGTCGATCAGAAGGGAGAACACATCCTGGAAGTCATCCTTCGTTCCCCAGGTAGCCAGCTCGAAGAAGTGGTTCTTGAGTGTCCAGACCTGGATCTGGAATCAGGTGTTCTGTGAGCTGAACCGCCTGAGTCGAGGGGGACAAGTCCGACTCACGATGAAAAGTACCGGCCTCTATGCGGGGCCGAACCCCACATCGTGCAACCATCCTGCGTGAGAGAAGAGAAGGAGGGAGTGAAGCCATGCAACCACAGACGGCGAAAGAAGCGCGCAAGCGGAAGGGCACTGAATCGATCCAGAAACCGGAGTCGGCTGCCGCTGAGAAGGAGCCGGTCCATTGCCAGCCGGTTTCTCCCTGTGACGATCTCCAAGCCCGCATCACCAATCGCGCCTATGAGTTGTACGTGGATCATGGATATCGGCAGGGCCGCGCGCTCGAGGACTGGTTGGAGGCAGAGCGAGAGATCCTCGGGCTCGAATGCAACGCGTAATCACGTCCAACAGGAGTTGCGCTGCTTGGATCACTCAATAGAGAAGGAGGTTGCCCATGAGACGACAATCATTCGCCGTGTGTGCCTTGGCCCTGTTATTGGCAGCTGGAACACTAGCCGTCGCCGGAGGAGCCTACGCCACCGACAAAGAAAAGAAAGGCAAGGCGGAGATGGCTGCAGCAGCCAAGGTGACGATCGACGAGGCGATCAAAACGGCATCGGACAAGGTGGCAGGGAAAGTCATCGAGGCCGAGCTTGAGAAAAAGCACAACAAAATCGTCTGGGAAGTCGAAGTCCTTACGGCCGAGAATAAGGTGATGGAGGTCCACATCGACGCCGAGAGCGGTGCGGTGATCGATGTGGAAGAGGAAAAGGTGAAACCGAAAAAATCACCTAAGATGAGATAAAGCGCTTTGTAAACAAGTCTGAGCGCGCGAGCCCAATGAAAGCGTGAGTACAAGGACCGGAATCTGTCTCCACATTGTTGCAGCAGGTGATTCCCCGTGCAGCTGGGCCCTTGATGCTGGCACCGTCGTGCGAAGGGCCAAGCGGGAAGAGTGGGCGAACGCGGGTTGGACGGCCTGAGGCGGGCAAACCTTCATCATGACGCACCGGATCAGTGGATACCGCTGATGGCCCTTGGTGATCCGCTCAGAAACAGATTGCCTTTCGCGCAAACGTGAGTTAATCGGACCCTACCTGTGAACAATGAGTCTCATTGAGCCGATGATCGTCGAATCCTCTCGGATCTCACCCGCAGAGGAAGCGATGGAGATCGTGGAACGAAAAGGGTTGGGTCATCCCGACACCATTTGCGATGCCGTGATGGAGGCTGTTGCTGTCCAACTGGCCAGAACCTATCTTAAGACGTGCGGCCGCGTCCTCCATTTCAATGCCGACAAGGGGATGTTAGTGGCCGGCCAGGTCGATTGTCGATTTGGCGGAGGGTCGATCTTGACGCCGATGCGGTTGGTGATGGGCGACCGGGCCACCTTCGAATGGAAAAACAAGCGTATGCCGATTAACGAGATCGCCGAACAAACGGCATTCAGGTGGCTCAAACGGCATCTACCTCGCATCAAGCCGCTCAAAGAACTGGAATGCCAAGTTGAATTGAGGCCGGCATCAGAGGAACTGCGGTCCGTGTCTGAGCAGCCGCGGGAAGCCGTCGCCAATGATACATCCGCCACCGTCGGATACGCACCTTTGACGCCGACGGAGCGGCTGGTGTTCCAGATCGAGCGATTCTTGAACAGCCGTTCATTCAAAAATGAATTTCCGGACACCGGCGAAGATGTCAAGGTACTGGCCGTACGACGCGGCAGGGATTTGACTGTGACGGTGGCGATGCCGTTTCTCGCTCCGTTGATCAGTCGCGAGTCCGAGTATTTCGCACGCAAGGCGCTGGTGACGCGCGCGCTAAAAGAGTTTGTGGAACGAAACAGTGGGCGCGGCGTTTCACCGCACATACACGTGAATACATTGGATCGGCGCGGCGCCGGTGAGGCCGGTGCCTATCTGACGCTACTCGGCACATCGGCGGAGGCCGGTGATTCCGGCGAGGTGGGGCGGGGCAATCGTGTCTGTGGGATTATCTCACTCCGCCGGCCGGCCAGCGCCGAGGCCGCGGCCGGCAAGAATCCGGTGACGCATGTCGGAAAAATATACAACGTACTGGCGCAGGTATTAGCCGAAGACATCCATAAGAAAGTGCACGGAGTGCGAGAGGTCACCGTTTGGATCACTAGCCAGATCGGGCGTCCGATTTCTTCACCGCAATTGGTGGTCGTCGAAGTCGTTCCGACAGCCGGGAGGACGCTGCAGGCCGTACGTCCGCAAATTAGGCAAGAAGTTCAATTGGCCTTCACGCGTGTGAAGGCTTTCTGCAACGCGCTGACGAGGGGCCTGTATGCAGTGTGCTGAAAGCGTTACACGCGGCGTGTGTCGAATGCCTCAGCAACAAATGACAGCACTCTCATGAATGCGCCTGGTGCAAGACCATGTTAAGCCTCGTCCACTGTTGCATCGCGCCTCATCGCGCCTCACTTCACTGTAGACCCATTCCCCAAGTAAGTGCCTGAATCATTGCCCATGCCACGTATCTCTATGAATCCGACCACGGAACGTAAAATAGCTCCGAAACCGCTGTGGCATTGAGATTGCTCATCTTTGTTTAGGTAGCAGGCGTGCTCTCGTTCGCCAGAAGAGGAGACAGCCATGAAGGTCACCCTGAGCATCATCAAAGCCGATATCGGATCGATCGGCGGCCATATCTGTCCCTCGCGCCAATTGCTGGAAACGGTTCGGAGCTATGTTGCTCAGCATGGCTCTTCGTTATTGATCGACCAGTATGTCAGCAGTACCGGTGATGATATCGCGATCTTGATGAGCCACCGGCATGGCGTCGGACACGAGGCGGTCCACAAACTGGCGTGGGACGCCTTCCTGGCCGGGACGAAGGTTGCCAAACAACAGGGGCTCTACGGTGCCGGTCAGGATTTGTTGAAAGACGCCTTCTCGGGCAATGTGCACGGGATGGGACCCGCCGTGGCGGAGATGGAGTTCAACGAGCGGCCGAATGAGCCATTTCTGTTCTTCGCGGCCGATAAGACCGATCCGGGTGCCTTTAATCTACCGCTGTATCTGGCTTTCGCCGATCCCATGAACACACCGGGGTTGATCCTGGCGCCCAACATGGCACAAGGCTTCCGCTTCGTCATTATGGATGTGAATCATACTGAAGGCGACCGGATCATCGAGCTGGATGCCCCGAAACAATTATACGAAATCGCCGCGTTATTGCGGGACACCGAACGGTACGCGGTGGAATCGGTCTGGTCAGCCGCAAGCGGGGAACAAGCGGTGGTCGCCTCCACCTCCCGGCTACATAACATCGCCGGGAAGTACACCGGCAAGGACGATCCGGTGATGCTTGTCCGAGTACAGAAGGATTTCCCGGCCACGGGCGAGATCTTGGCACCTTATGCAGTCGGGCCTTATGTGGCAGGTGGGATGCGTGGCTCCCATCAGATGCCCTTGATGCCGGTTCCCCTTCAGTCCGGTATCAGCTACTTCGATGGCCCTCCGGTGATCACCTGTGCGGCGTTCGCCATGCACGAGGGACGGTTCACCGAACCGGTGGATCCGTTCGCTCATCCGTTTTGGAATCGAGTACGCGACACCGTGTCCGACAAGGCCATCGACATGCGCCGCCAAGGGTTCTTCGGTGCCGCCATGCTGCCCATGGGGGAATTGGAATATACAGGCATCATGGAAAACCTGAAGGCGCTTGAGCCACGATTCCGCGTACGCACAGATTCCTAACCTGACAGGAGGATCAACGCCAGGCGTGAATCATGGCGTTGGGCGAGACGATCGCATTCTGTCCTTTACAGTTCGTCGCAAGACACATAGGCCTGGTTAAGGCAGCAACCTGAAGTGAGCACGCCGATTTGATTGCCAGCAGGCTTCGGTGCGCTCCATGCAGAACGGCCGCTCTTTCCCATAGCTCGCCGTCTGAATTCGAGATGCCTGCACGCCGAGAGCCTGCAAATGTCGACTGGCGGCCTGTGCGCGCCGCTCCCCAAGAACGAGGTTGTACGCACTGGTTCCCCGCTCGTCGCAATGGCCTTCGATCACAACGTTTTGAAACGGTTGCGCCTTCAGAATCGCGGCATTGGATTTGAGCCTGGGTCGTGCATCACTCCGAATAGCGTACTGATCGAAATCGAAAAAAATGTCCGACAGCTCCGGCGTCGGTTGAGCCGACGCAGAGGCTGCCGGCTCCGGGGGCACAGGGACCGGTTGTTCCGCCGTGCGTACCTCTTCGATCGGAGTCGTAACCGTGGGCAGTGGTTCCGCTTTCACTGTTATTGTTTCTGTGACAGCGGCCGGAGATGAACTTGGCGTAGAAGCCCGGTCTTCCCCCGTAGTTGCGACTGTTCGGCCAGAGCATCCAGCGGCCAGGACAAGGAGAATCAACCAAGGGACGAACGCTCTCATATGAAACCGTGATGCTGCCATAGTCGCTCACTTATTCATCATTCATCCGTCATCAGAGTAGATGAATGGATCGAGCATGTGGTGTCTTTGCCGTGGTCGTGCGCTCTCGCGCCATTTGCATGATAGGGGGACGCTACGAACCGCGCAACTAGTTGATTCCCCTGTGTATGACGCAACAGCCAAAGGGCACAGAGCACTCAGCTGCTCTTCCGATGCTTCCCGTCTTGCATGGGAGGAAGAGAGTCCGTACGATGGCGATGGTCCGTGTATCAAAAAATGAGCGGTTCCCTTCGTAGTAGCGGCTGGTGAAATGCGCGGCATCCTACCGAGAGCCGACCTGCAACGCTTGTTCGATGCCTTAAGCGCCAAGGGCTATCGAATCATCGGACCCACGGTGCATGACGGGTCCGTGGTGTGGGAGACGATCCGATCGGTGTCGGATCTGCCGATCGGCTGGCAAGACCAGCAGGAGCCCGCACGTTATCGGCTTGAACAGACCGGAGCCCAAAACCTATTCGGAGTCGTCCATGGCCCGCAATCGTTGAAACCGTTTGTCTTTGTCCCGCGCGAGCCGTTGTTACAAATCGACCGGAGTAAGGGTGGATTCACCGCTCGTCCGACGATTCCTCAATCAGAGAAAGTTGCAGTCATCGGGGCTCGTCCCTGCGATCTCGCCGGCCTCGTCATTCAAGATCGCATTTTTCTCAAGGACGCGTACCGCGATCCCTACTATGCGGTCAGACGTGACGCGCTCTTCGTGATCGCCGTGAACTGCACCAGGGCACTGCCCACCTGTTTCTGCGCGTCAATGGACACGGGCCCCCGCGCCAAGAACGGATTCGATCTCGTGCTGACAGAAGTCGAAGACCAGCTGCTCATCGAAGCCGGCAGCGAAGCAGGATCTGATCTGCTTATGAATCTCTCCTTCTCTCCCGCATCAGAGGCCCTCATCACGGAAGCAACAAGGCTCATTGAAAGCTGTGCCCAGAGCCAAGTCCGCCGACTGGATCACACTCGCTTGCCTCAAGCCCTCTATGACGCTCAAGAACATCCGCGATGGGACGATGTGGCGGGGCGGTGCCTCTCCTGCACGAATTGCACGATGGTCTGCCCGACGTGCTTTTGCCATGCGATCGAGGAGACACCGGACCTCGATCATCAACGCACCGCGCACACCAGATTGTGGGATTCCTGTTTCACGCAGGAGCACGGCTACATCCACGGCAAGAACATTCGTCCAACTATTAAAGATCGGTACCGGATGTGGCTGACGCATAAGCTTGCCTCGTGGATCGACCAGTTCGGCATGTCGGGCTGCGTCGGTTGCGGCCGTTGCATCACCTGGTGTCCGGTCGGGATCGATTTGACGGAGGAATTGCCGGCGTTGTTGACACCGGCAAGTCAGCGGCCTGCCGTGAGTCGACAGGAAGAAGGGACGTCGTCGTGAACGTCGAATCTGCGAACCCCTATGTCATACATCCAGCCACGATCATTGAGAAGATCCGGGAGGCCGAAGACATCCATACCTACCGGTTGCAGCTTGTTGACGAGCAGGTGCGACGGCAATTCCGATTCAACGCGGGACAGTTCAATATGGTGTACCTGTTCGGAGTCGGTGAGGTGGCGATTTCCATCGTGTCGGATCCGGATGAGCCTCGGTTTCTTGACCATACCATCCGCACTGTAGGACGAATCACGAAGGCGATCGCCGCTCTCCAGCCCGGTGAGGTCTTGGGCATCCGAGGACCGTTCGGACAAGGTTGGCCGCTGGACGAAGCGCGTGGACGCAATGTGGTGATCGTCACGGGCGGACTGGGATGTGCTCCGGTGGTCGGGGCCATCGAGTACATCTTCCGGCGGCGAGAACAATACGGGTCGGTCAAGATTCTCCACGGCGTCAAGACGCCGCACGATCTGCTCTATCGCGAGCGGTTCGACGCATGGCGACGCGTTCCCGATACGGAAGTGTGGTTGACCAGTGATCAACCGGACAAGACCTGGAGTTATCACATCGGCGTGGTGACGGAACTGTTCGAGCGGGTGTCGGTTGACTCCGCGAAGAGCATGGTACTGATGTGTGGGCCCGAGATCATGATGCGCCTGGGCGTACCAATCTTAATGAACAGCGGCATTCCTGCAACCGCGATCTATGTCTCGCTGGAACGGCACATGGAGTGCGGGATCGGGCTGTGCGGCCATTGTCAGTTGGGCCCCCACTTTGTGTGCAAAGACGGCCCTGTCATGCGGTATGACCGAGTCGCGCGGTGGTTGGGACGGGCTGGGGTGTGAGGAGAAGCCATGTCTAAGCAAGACGGACAGCGGCCAAAATTGGCTGTCTTCAAGTTCGCCTCATGCGACGGGTGTCAACTCAGCATCTTGAATCTGGAAGAAGACTTGCTGACGTTGGGCCAGGCGTTGGACATCGCCTATTTCCCCGAAGCCTCCAGCGACATGAGCCCGGGTCCATACGATATTGCGCTGGTAGAGGGATCCATCACCACTGCGGAGGATGCGCATCGCATTCTGTCCCTGCGCCAGCAAACGAAGGTGTTGATCACGATCGGCGCTTGCGCCACGGCCGGCGGGATTCAGGCGTTGCGCAACTGGGCCGACGTGGAAGCGTTCAAGCAGGCGGTCTATCCCAGCCCGGAATATATTCAGAGTCTGAGTACCTCCACGCCCATCTCGGAACATGTCCATGTGGACTTCGAATTGTGGGGCTGTCCGATCAATAAAGACCAACTGCTTCGCGTCATCACGGACTTGGTGGCCGGAGTGCGGCCTCGGGTGCCCGCCGACAGCGTGTGTCTGGAGTGCAAACGGCGCGGCAATGTCTGTGTGCTGGTCGCCAAGGGAATCCCTTGTCTTGGGCCGGTCACGCGGATCGGCTGTGGAGCGATCTGCCCGAGCATGGGTCGCGACTGTTACGGCTGCTTCGGCCCGAGCGAAGGTACACGCAAAGGACCAGGGAATCCCCCCAACACCGCTTCACTCGCGATGCACTTTCATCGTGACCTGCACCTGATCCCGGTCGACGTCATGCGGCGATTTCGCGGCATCAACGGCTACGTGTCGCCGTTTCGGACGGAGAGCGAGATCTGGGAGAAAAAGACGTGATGCGCACAGGGTATCTTACTCGCGAGCGCCGAGGAGCTCATGCCTGAAGAACCGGCGCAAACCAGAACCATTGCCGTGGATATGGTCGCGCGCGTGGAAGGCGAAGGCGCGCTCCGTGTCACGGTAAAGGACGGTACCGTCCACGATGTGGAGCTCAGGATCTTCGAGCCGCCGAGGTTTTTCGAGGCCTTCCTGAAAGGGCGGCATTACGACGAAGTGCCGGACATCGTCGCGCGCATCTGCGGGATCTGCCCGATCGCGTACCAGATGAGCGCCGTCCATGCGATCGAACAAATTTTGGGCCTGCGTGTCGAAGGCGCATTGCGCGACCTGCGCAGGCTGATCTACTGCGGCGAGTGGATCGAAAGCCACGCCCTGCACGTCTATCTGCTCCAGGCACCGGATTTCCTTGGTTACAGCAGCGCCGTTGCGATGGCGAAGGACCATGCGCCTCTAGTGACTCGAGGCTTGAAGCTCAAGAAGGCCGGTAACGCCGTCATGACGCTGCTCGGTGGCCGATCCGTGCATCCGGTCTCGGTGAAGGTCGGCGGCTTCTCACGGGTGCCGTTGCGGCGTGAGCTTGAAGGGTTGAAGGATGAACTGTTATGGGCGCGCGATGCGGCGGTGGAAACCGTGCGGTGGGTGGCGTCGTTCGAGTTTCCCGAATTTGAGCCAAACTACAATTATGTCGCGCTTCGCCACCCCGATGAGTATCCGCTCAATGAAGGGCAGATAGCCGCATCCACGGTGCTGCAGATTTCGGCGAACGAGTTCGAACAATATTTCGCCGAGCATCAGGTGCCCTATTCCAACGCCCTCCATTGTACATTGCAGGGCGCCCCCTATCTGGTCGGCCCGCTGGCGCGTTTGAACCTCAATCACGATCGTCTGACGCCCACGGCCAGACAAGTGCTGGACGACACAGGGCTTGCGTTGCCCTTGGGCAATCCGTTTCACGGAATCATCGCGCGGTCGATCGAAATCCTGTACGCGTTGGAAGAATCCTTGCGCATCATTGAGCGGTATGAGCCGCCGCCTTTACCGACATCGCCGGTCGCAGTTCGGCCAGGTACCGGTATGGCCTGCACGGAAGCCCCCAGGGGAATCCTCTATCATCGGTACAACTTAGATGGAGACGGCGTGATTCGTGAAGCAAAAATAATCCCTCCGACCTCGCAGAACCAATCGCGCATCGAACGGGATCTGCGTCTTTTCATGCCTCGCCTCTTGCATCTTCCCGACAAGGAGGCGGCGCTGGCCTGTGAACGAGTCATCCGTTGCTATGATCCTTGTATCTCCTGCGCGACGCATTTTTTGCGATTGGAAATCGAGCGTGCATAAGGATGGCGAGGGCTTACAGATTAGCTGAAGCAGACAACATGCCATCGACGAGATAGACCCAACAGATCAGGCAGACCATGGCAACCATTCGAATCATCGGCCTTGGTAATGCCATGCGAGGGGACGATGCGGTCGGTCTTCAGGCGGCCCGCAAACTTCAAGAAGAAGTCAACCACCGTGCGGAAGTGATCGAGGCGGAGATGGTGGGAGTAGACCTCATCGAGTTGATGAAGGACGCGCATATCGTGATTCTCATCGATGCAGCGCGAAGCGGGCAAGTTCCGGGCACGATCCATCGACTTGATGCATCGATCGACCCAATCGGTCTCGAGATCTTTCCTCGTTCCAGCCATGCCATCGGGACGGTGGATGCGCTGGAGCTGGCCCGTGCAATGGGCGTCCTTCCAGCTACGGTGATCGTTTTCGGAGTTGAAGTTGGAAACACGGAAACAGGCCGACCGTTGTCCCCTCCGGTTGCCAAGGCCTTGGACCAGGTCGTAGACCGGATCGTCCAAGAGTGCGAGGTGCTCCGTGCATGAACTTCACCTCATGGAGCAAGTGGTGAAAGCCGTAGAGGACGAGTTGCACAGAACGGAAGGCGCCAGGCTGTCAATCGTGCGACTGAAGGTCAGCGTCCTCTCGCATCTCTTGACACATGATCAGGCAACGCTTCAGACGACATTTCGATTGGCCGCTCGCGGCACGAAAGCCGAAGGCGCGAGAGTAGAGATCATCCCTGTTCCAAGCGAGGCATGGTGTCCCGAATGCAAGAGCGGCACTGCCGTCACAGGATTGGATGACGCTTGTTCGGTCTGCGGAGGACCAGTCGTTGCGGGACTGGAGAAGCCCGAAATAGTGCTCCACGAATTGGTGGTCCAGCAATGAGAAGGGTCCTCGTGAAGCGTGTTCGGGTCAACGTAGAAGGAACAGTGCAAGGTGTGGGGTTTCGCCCGTTTGTCTACCGATTGGCACATGCATTAGAACTGACCGGCTGGGTAGGGAACACGACGAACGGTGTCATGATCGAGGCTGAAGGGAGTTTGCAGGCTATCGAGATATTCCTCGGACGGCTTCAAGCCGATGTGCCTTGTTCTTCTTCCATCGAGACGATACACACGAACGTCATTCCGGCACATGGCGATAGGAGCTTTGCAATCGTCACGAGTGCTGAGTCAGGTGAACGAACCCTTGTCATTCCACCCGATCTTGCGACCTGCCAAGACTGTCGCCGCGAGCTTGCTGATCCTCGCGACCGCCGCTTTCGGTATCCGTTCCTCACCTGCACGCAATGCGGTCCTCGCTATAGCCTCATCACGGCGATTCCTTACGAACGATCCAACACGACGATGACAGGGTTCAAGCTCTGCTCTGCTTGTCGCACGGAGTATTTCACCGAATCAGATCGGCGCTTTCATGCGGAACCGATAGCCTGTCCAGCCTGCGGCCCGCGCCTATCTTTGTGGGATGAACAGGGTCACGGAGTTGCAGGAGGAGAAGCAGCGTTACGGCAGACATCGGCACTGCTCGAACGAGGACTCATCGTTGCAGTGAAAGGACTGGGTGGATTCCAACTTTGGGTTGATGCAACGTCGGAGGAAGCTGTTCAGCGGTTGCGCGGTCGAAAACAGAGAGCGGACAAGCCCTTCGCCGTGCTGTTTCCGTCGATTGAGGCAGTCAGAGGCTATTGTCAGTTGTCTGTGGAAGAGGAGCATCTACTCTGCTCGTCTCAAGCACCGATCGTCCTGAGCCGCAAGCGACGAGACGCAAGCCTCGCCGACGCGGTGGCGCCGGACAATCCTTATCTAGGTGTGATGTTGCCCGCGACGCCGCTCCATCACCTCTTGATGGCATCGCTCCGGCATCCCATGGTGGCCACGAGCGGTAATCGCTCCGAAGAACCGATCGTGACCGACGAACAGGAGGCGCTGGTTCGATTGAACGGGATCGCCGATGCGTTCCTTGTGCATGACCGGCCGATCGCAAGGCCGGTCGATGATTCGGTGATGTGGGTGGTTTCAGGAAGAGTCTGGGCGAAAGACGGTGGGCAAGGGGAAAAACCGAAAGCCGACATGGTGATCCTCAGGCGGGCGCGGGGTTATGTGCCTCAAGCCATTCGCTGGAGTGATGTTCTGGCTGATGGAGAGCAAAGCCCGATTCTCGCCGTGGGCGGACATCTCAAAAATACCGTCGCAATATTGACCTGCAATCGCGTTGTCCTCAGCCAACATCTTGGGGATCTTTCCACTGTTGAAGCGGACAGAGCCTTCCGGCAGGCACTCGAGGATCTCCAACGGCTGCTTGATATCGAACCACGGGCCATTGCCTGCGATCTGCATCCTGATTATCGATCAACAGCCTTCGCGCGAGCGCTGAGCGAGGCTCTATCTGTACCCTTGATCCCCGTACAGCATCACCATGCTCATGTGGCCTCTTGTATGGCGGAACACAAGCTCGACGGCGAGGTGTTGGGCATCGCCTGGGACGGGGCCGGCTATGGAACGGACGGGCAAGTGTGGGGGGGAGAATTTTTGGTCGCGAGTTATCGGCAGTTCAGACGGTTTGCACATCTCTTGCCCTTTCGTTTGCCGGGTGGTGAAGCGGCTATGCGGCAGCCGAGCCGATCTGCTGCAGCGGTCCTGTGGGAGATTATGGGAGAGGGGATGCTGAGCCAGCAGCTTCCTTCTTGGAACCTGATGGACGATCAGCGTGCGCAATGGGCAAGTCTGCTCCAGTCCGGCCTCGCATCGCCGTGGACGACGAGCATGGGGCGGCTGTTCGACGCCGTCGCATCACTCACCGGATTGTGCAACCAAGTTTCGTTTGAAGGCCAAGCGGCCATGGCGGTCCAGTTTGCCGCGGAGCTGGAGGATGAAGGCGGAATGAGGGTCGAAGGATATCAGATGGATCTGGTGCCCAGTCAGAATCCAGATGCCAAGTGGGTGGTCGATTGGCGTCCCATGCTCAGTGCCATGCTGGACGACCTTCTTAGAGGTTGCCGTCCAGAGTTGGTTGCCCTCAGATTTCATGTCAGCCTCGTTAATGGAGCTGTACGCGTGGCTCAAATGGCTCGTTTACCTCGTATTGTCCTGACCGGAGGCTGTTTTCAGAATCGACTGCTTCTTTCACTTGTGAGACAACGTCTGGAGAACGCCGGGTTCATTGTTTATAGTCATGCGCTGGTTCCACCCAACGATGGAGGGCTGTCACTTGGCCAGGCAGTGGTAGCGGCGCACCGGCGAAATGACGGTCAATAAACAAAGATAGTACACAGAATGTGTCTCGCAGTTCCTGGGCAAGTCCTGAACATCGAAGATGACCAGCTCCGCACGGCAACCGTGTCGTTCGGCGGAGTCACGAAATCCGTCTCGTTGGCATTGGTCCCGGAAGCAGGGGTGGGCGACTACGTCATCGTCCATGTCGGCTTTGCTATCAGCAAACTCGACGAAGAAGCAGCACGACGAACGTTGAAGACCTATGCCGAGTTAGCAGCCTCAGGATCGTCAGAGACAACGGATCAGTAAGTGCTGGCTATGGCGTGTTATGCGTTAAGCGAATCGGCCTCAACAGTGAGAGGCGGGCTGAATCAGTAATGGAATCGGAGCTGCGCAATTTCTAACGTATCATTGACCACGCGATACACCATGCGATGTTCGTCGGTAATCCGCCGTGACCAAAACCCCGAGAGCGCATGCTTCAATGGTTCCGGTTTGCCGACGCCACCGAAGGGTTCGCGTTGTGTGTCGCGGATGAGCTTGTTGATTCGTTCTACCATGCGTTTGTCGTGCTTCTGCCAATACAGGTAGTCTTCCCACGCCTCGTCTGCGAACACCAGCTTCACTTGGCCAGTTTCCGCTCCACGCCTTTGCCCGCGTTCAGTTGCGCAACGGCGGAGAGAAGTCTCTTGGCGTTGGCCGGCGTTCGTAGAAGATAGGCGGTTTCTTCCAGCGCCTTGTAGTCTTCCAGCGATAGCATTACAACGGACTGTTCGCCGTTGCGGGTAATGATCAAGGCTTCGTGGTCGTCGCACACCCGGTCCATGGCGCGAGCGAGATTGGCACGAACGGCGGTATAGGTCAGCGTATCCATGGCCACCTCCTGTACTGTACGCGTTACTGTACAGATGAATGCTGGAAATGTCCAGTGTCGCCACAATGCCTAACCCCACATCCCACCAGACGCTCGGTGATAAGGCTGTGCAGCACCGGTGAATTCGCACGTTCTGCCGATTGCCGGAAAGCCGAACGTTGACATTCCGCCCGGTACGTTGAATAGTGCGTTCAAGCAAGCCGGGCTTAAGAAAGAGAGGTGAAGGGCATGCGTTACCTGGTTGTCGTCGAAAAGGGCCCAAGTTCCTATGGGGCATACGTTCCAGACCTTCCTGGCTGCGTCGCGGCCGGTGAATCCAGGGAGGAGGCTCTCTCGCTGATTCGCGAAGCGATCGCGCTTCACTTAGAGGGATTGAAGGAACAGGGTCAACCGATTCCCACTCCTGCCTCCACAAGCGATCACGTCGAAGTGGAAGCAGCATAATCACGCGTTCGGAACCATGAAGCTCAACTATCATCCGGATACTGATTCGTTGTATATCGATCTTTCTGAAAGACCGAGCGTAGAAAGTCGCGAAGTGTCTCAGGGTGTCGTGCTCGATTACGATTCGAGTGGACGGCTGGAGGTATTGATATCGACAATGCCACCAACAAGGTCGAATTACAGAAACTGAGCCTCAGCAAGCTTCCCGGCAAGGTTTGAACCGACGCAGCCTAAACAATCGCCCCGAGGCTGCCCTTGCGAGGTCGTAAATAATAGCTAATAGACCCAGAGGTCTCCAAAACTTGCAATAGCAGCCAGCCTGGGCAATACTGAAGCCCTCAACACGACTACCCACTGGCGACTGTGTGGTCGGGATTCCGGCAGATACAGAATCTTGACTCTGGAGTGATCAGCGAGCGTGGAACCCCTCGCCACACTGATTTCCAAACGTGGCATTCCGGTGCGCCTCACGCATGAACGGTGGAGCCACATTGTCGAGTCGCACGACTATCTGGCAGGACATCTCGATCTTGTTGTAGAGACAATCGGTGATCCGGATTGTGTCGTAACCGGCGTCAAAGGCGAACGACTGGCGGTCAAGCGTTATGACCACACCGCGATTGGCGCGAAGCATGTCGTGGTCGCTTACAAGGAACAGGAGCATGATGGGTTCGTGATCACGGCGTTCATGACGTCAAAGATCGACAAGCTGCTCAAGAGAGGCATCCAATGGCAGAAGTCATAGACATCCTGAGCCTGGTCCCGCACTCATTGAACCTGCGTTCCAACCACCTGTGGCTCGATTACGATGACGAAGCGGACGTGCTGTATATCAGCCTGCGAAAACCGCAACGGGCGAGCGACAGCGAAATGGAAGGGCGCTTCATCTATCATTACGACGGAAACGAACTGGTCGGCGTCACTGTTCTGCATGCCAAATCCAGCGCGGGGGAAGACGCCGCCTAGACCTCGTCTGGTGAGAGTCTTATGGGGGCTCGCCAGGCATCCTCTTCGTCGTCGATTTTCCTTCTCCTCTCCGACGTCATCAATAAATAGATTCACAGTCATATCATATCGCATTGAATCGCTAACGATTATGGCGTTATGCTCGGACCATTCGATGGCGTGTTAGACGGACAGAAATCGGAAGCTCTGGATCTTATGCGGATCGGCCCTAAACGTTGTTAGGCTACATCACGGGACGTCGCCGCTATGAGCGAGCCTTCCGAGGAACAGTTCGACGAGGTCGTGCGCGAGTACATCGACTTCGTCAACGAGCAAGTCGGTGCGTACATGAGCGCATTGGCCGGCTTCGCTGGCCATTATGCTCGTGTTTCCCGCCAGATCCATCGATCTAACCGCCCGGTTTCAACGACGCCACCTGATGAGACGGGCATGCCAACGGTCGTGTGGGCCAGCTACGAAGACCCTTCCAAGCCCGGCATCATTCACAACCAGATTATCCGAAGCGACGAATACCTTGAGGCAAATCGACCAGGAGGGAAGAACGAGCAGCAGCACTCTCGCTCGATTCTGATTTTCTTGTTCACTTACTGGGAGGACGAGATCCGGCCGCGGCTTGCGCGTGCGAAGGGCGTGGAACTAAACGAAGTCCAATCGGACATCATGGGCGACCTGAGAACGCTACGAAACGTCATTTTGCATTCGAAGAGCGTGCTTCGTCCCGACAAACATGCGTCGCTGCGACTCCTTCGTGACATGTTCAAGGCTGACAAGGAGATCAACTTCTCGTACGAGGGAATGCACCGGATATTCGTACTGATCAAACAGGAATGTGCGCGTTTACTGATTGGATGGCTTGGTGTGGAAAACGGACCCGTCAAGCCTGAGGAGCTGAAGGACGTGGCCATCCAGTTCGGGCCGTCGCGAACTCGGAAGCCCAAGCCCGATGCGCCCTAACAAGGTGTTGAACCGGACGTGAAATGGTGGAGTTCAAATGGCGGCTGTACCGTTTTGGTATCAATCTTTTCAGGCTCGGTGCAGTCCAGCGGCGCAATCCCACGTCGGTTAAAGCCGATCCGTTAGAACGCTCATGGCCATTGATTCACACCTGAAGAAGCAGGCAGAGATCGCAAGGTGGATCAACGATCACCTCGCTCGCCCCTTCTCTGTGGATCGGAAACGCCAGCTTGCGCTCGCATGCTTCGACCTCGCGATCGAACATCACGCAGGAATACACCTGCTTTGCACATCCGAGCTGTACGGCCCGATGTATGCCCTCTTAAGAGTTGAATTCGAGGCGCTCGGAAGAGGCTTGTGGCTGTCTCACGTTGCCAAGGACGAGGATGCCGACAAGTACGAGAAGGACAAACTGGATATGGGCTTCGGTACTTTACTCAATCTAGTGGAAGCCCAGGTTGGCTTACCGGAAGGCCCGTTATCCACACTCAAATCCAAGCACTGGTCGATCTTCTGCAGCTTTACGCATACCGGATATCAGGCGCTTGTCCGCAGAGTCACACAGACATATACAGGTGCCGTGAACTATCCTGCCGAAGAGGTAATCTCGGCTCTCACCCTGGCGGGTACCTTTGCATTGCTTGCGGCAGCACAACTTTCAAGCATGGCTGGCGATCACGACTTGGTCGACGCTACGCTGGCCAAAGCGAGAGAGTATGCGAGTTAAGCGTTCTATTCAGCGGTTCGAGGGTAGTTCCCTTCTCACTACTCTCCAAAGGCGTCGCTGGACATGATTCTTTCGTGGACACAATATGAAGCGTCACTGTTGAGATTGGTGTACGGCCCTGAATTACCGATCTGGTACTTCCATGCTCACCGAGCTTGGTCGAATGCCGAACAACGGCGTTACAAGGGATCACGGTTATGAAGTACGTCGATGAGTTTCGAGATCGGGCGGTCGCGGCGGCGCTGGCGGAGCGGATCAAGACGATCGTGCGTCGGCCTTGGACGATCATGGAGGTCTGCGGGGGGCAGACCCATGCGATCGTCCGGTTCGGGCTCGACAGCCTATTGCCACCAAACCTTACGCTGGTTCATGGACCGGGCTGTCCGGTCTGTGTGACCTCGGTGTCGTTGATTGACCAGGCCGTCTGCCTCGCATCAATGCAGGGAGTCATCTTCTGCTCGTTCGGGGACATGTTGCGCGTTCCCGGATCCCGCGGAGACCTCTTCGGAGTAAAGGCGGCAGGCGGAGATGTGCGCATTATCTATTCGCCGTTGGATGCCCTCGAACTGGCTGGTAAGAATCCGGATCGTGAGATCGTCTGTTTCGCCGTGGGATTTGAAACCACCGCACCGGCTTGGGCCATGGCAGTGACGCAGGCGAAGCAGGCGGGGATCACGAACTTTAGTCTGTTGATCGCCCATGTGTTGGTGCCGCCGGCGATGGAGGCGATCCTGTCGTCGCCGCAGAATCGGATCCAAGGATTTCTCGCCGCAGGCCACGTCTGCACGGTGATGGGTTATGAGGAGTACGAGGCCATTGCACAACGGTATCGCGTGCCGATCGTCGTAACCGGCTTTGAACCGCTCGATGTGCTCGAAGGCGTCGCGATGCTGGTGAGTCAGTTGGAAGAGGGACGGGTGGAAGTCGAGAATCAATACGTGCGGTCCGTCAGCAGAGAGGGAAACCGACAGGCGAGGACCATCGTCGAGGAAGTTTTTGAACCAGCTGCTCGCGCATGGCGCGGTATTGGCGAAATTCCAGCAAGCGGTCTGCGCCTCAAATCTGCTTACAGTGTCTACGACGCTGAGCTGAAGTTTCAGCGAGAACTTGCCCAGCTCGTTGAAGGCAAGGAGGATCCAGAATGCCGGAGCGGGTTGGTTCTCCAGGGATTGCTCAAACCGATGGACTGTCCGGCTTTCGGATCGAAATGCACGCCGGAGCGACCGTTGGGCGCCCCGATGGTGTCGAGTGAAGGAGCCTGTGCCGCTTATTATCGATACCGAAGTCACATGAAACATGACGAGGGCAAGGACGGAGCCGATCGTGAGCCACAAAGCGTTTGAGCCAACCTGCCCCTTACCTGTCTCTGCCAAGAACACCATCCAACTCGCTCATGGCGGTGGTGGACGGCTCATGCAGGAGTTGATTCAAGACGTATTCGTACGAGCTTTTCATAATCCCTTGCTGGATTCTCTGCACGACGGCGCGACCTGGCCAATGGACAAGGGGACGCTTGCGTTCACCACCGATTCCTATGTGGTGCATCCGCTGTTTTTCCCCGGCGGTGACATCGGGAGTTTGGCGGTGAACGGAACGATCAACGATCTGGCCATGTGTGGCGCGAAGCCGCTCTATCTGAGCGCGGGATTCATCCTGGAAGAGGGACTGAGCCTGGACGTTCTGCAGCGAGTCGTGCACTCGATGGCTGAAGCCGCGCGAGCGGCAGGTGTGCCGATCGTGACCGGCGATACCAAAGTGGTGGATCGGGGCAAGGGTGACGGCATCTTCATCAACACGGCCGGGGTGGGCTTGGTGCCTCTGGGCGTCCGTATATTGCCGACGTTGATCCAGCCGGGTGACGCGATCCTTGTAAGCGGCGATCTCGGCTCCCATGGCGTGGCGGTCCTCAGTGTGCGGGAAGGACTGACGTTCGCCGGCAACGTCGAAAGCGATTCCGCCCCGTTGCATCGCATCGTTGTGGATTTGCTCGACAGCGGAATCGACATCCATTGCCTGCGTGATCTCACCCGTGGCGGGTTGGCCAGCGTGCTGAACGAACTGGCCGTTGCAGCAAAGGTGGGCATGACGGTGGAGGAGACGGCTGTTCCAGTGAGTGAGCCGGTGCGCGGAGCCTGCGAGCTCTTAGGCCTCGATCCACTCTATGTGGCGAACGAGGGGCGCTTCGTCGCCATGGTCCCGGCTTCACAGTCGGAGGCCGCGCTCGCAGTGATGCGTCGATACAAGGCCGCGAACCAGGCGATCAATATCGGCGTGGTCACGGAACGCGATCCTTCCATGGTCATTCTGCGGACCGTCGTCGGAACACATCGTATCCTCGATCTGTTGTCGGGAGAGCAACTGCCGAGAATTTGTTGAACTAGGAAGTATGCAGGAAACTGCCCAGTAAGTACTGACAACTCCGTTTCAGCTGTAGCATTCCGCGACAGTGATCAGCTCTCTTTCCGTGGACTTTTTTCCGACCTCGAAGATGGGCCAACATCTCGCCACGATAAAGACTCGTGCTTTCAATAGCTTCAAGCGCGACTGCGACCCAACTGCGGCTCGTTTCGATTGGCACGATGGTTGCCCGGTATTCTCATAGAATGCTCAGAAGGGGAAGGGTGATGTCATCACGATCCATGGTGTTGTCATTGGTAGTTGCTCTGTCATGCGTACTTGCTACGAACGCCTTTGCGGAAGAGAAAAGCAGTCAGAAGGCGCTCCGCGAACATTACGATCTCCAGGATGGGAAGCGCCTCTACGAACAATATTGCCGCTTCTGTCACGGAGAACAAGGCAAAGGCAAGGCCTACGAGGTGACTCCTCCTCCGGCCGACCTCACCAGTTCCGCCGTTCAGAAAAAGTCCGATGCCGAGCTGACACAGATTATCCATGGAGGAGAGCGAGGCACCGCGATGGGGGCTTGGCAATGGGTTTTATCGGAAAAGGATAAACAAAATGTCCTGCTCTATATCCGGTCGTTGGTTCGATGACCTTCTTGTGAGATGTGAATGTCTTAGGATTGAAAACTTTATCGATAAGGGCGGAGAGACAGCGATGACGAACCACGAAAAACGAAAGCAGATCATCCCGTGGATTGATCCGGAAGAACGCGTGACCGTGCACTTCCTTGACGAGAAGAACCTGAACGCCGAGGTGACTGGGACTACCGAGGAACTAGTCGATCTCGCGATTGAGACCAAGGTGCCTCATATGAAGCAGCGGATTTCGATTCCGCTCAGACTCACGGAGATTTCCGAGGATCTCGGACACTACACGCGAGACCCAGAGCGGCCACTCAAACATCGGCGGCTCATGCTCATCATAAACGAGAACCGACCGCCTATCATCTACTAGGAGCCTACACACACGGTATGGACTTGAAATGAATCGTCATCTGCTGTTGTGGCTGATCGCCATGGTTCTACTTGCAACGACCGGCTGTCCTCCCCGCCATCCGCCCCATACGCCCCAACCATTTAGTATGAAGACCGCGACCGTGGGTTGGGCTTGGTCGGTAGGCATCGAGGATGTCCGGACAGTGCATTAGCCCAAGGCTGATCACAATCAAAGACAGGCTCGCAATCCTTTGCAACCGGCTCGTCCCGTCATAGTGGTCGCTCTCTCGGCCATCCTAGCGCTCTCGGGCTGTGCCTTGCCGGTCGAAGGATTGTGGCCGCCTGCGCAAAACTCGCCGGCTCAGACCGTCATTGTTTCGCTCGATACCTGGCACGCGATGATCGCGTTTCCGACTTATCAAGCAGACAGCGATCAGCCGTCAGATTTTAGTCTGGAGAGAGGAATTTCTCCTCAGCACTCATCGCTCAGCATTCAGCACTTGTTTGAGGAGTGGGGCTATGCCGAGCGCGCGTGGTATGTGGAGGGCAAGACGGGACTTGTCGGGATTCTTCGCGCGCTCTTCTGGCCGACTGAGGGTGTCGTCGAAATGGGATATCATGATCGCGTGTGGGCGGATCGTACGCCACAACCACCCGCTGAGCGGTTCGTGTTCCGCCTGAGTGAGGAGGGCCATCAGCGGCTCCGACAACATCTGCGATCGACTCTGTTGAACGAGGTTCCGCTCGCCTCGTTTGGACGATCTGCGTTTTATCCTGCGAGGAGTTCTTATCATCTGTTTCACACCTGCCACCAGTATGCGGCTCATGCTTTGCGCAAGGCAGGCTTACCGATTTCACCGTTCTGGGCCTTCAACCGAACCAGTCTTGCGTGGCAGTTGCGGCGTGCCACCAAGATTGTCGGAAAATAGACTGAAAAGACACTCTCTCTATTCGCATAACTAACATTATGACGCATGCTCAAATTCCGTGAAGTACGGCTTGTAGTACAATCATTGGGCTGGTAGCGAATGCTTCATTACCGGAAGATGCGGCTGATGGTGAAGATGGCTCGCACACCACCGGTGAAGTTAGGGATTAGTCTGGTGGTGTGTCTCTTTGGATTCGGTGGCTGCGCCGCTGATGCGCCTCTCGATTTGAGCTCCTTCGATCCCGCCCATGATCAGAAAGCCATAGCCGGCTACTACCGGGATCAAGCCGTTTCGATGCGCGAAAAGGCCCATGCGCAAACGACCGCTGCGGCGCGTTTCGAGGCGCTCTTCGGGCCCGAAGATGACGCCGTCGCCGGTGCGCGGTCACTGGCTCACTACTACGAACAAACGGCGCAGGAACTTGAACGTGTAGCCGAGGCTCATGCCGCCGTGAGTCGCCACGGGCAGCGGCCACAGACCGTCCGGTAATCATTAACCTCATCGAAAGAGGAGGAGTATATGACACATTCTTCGACGGCACGTCTGCTGTTTTTGCTGATCCCGATCATGATGGTCCTCCAAGGCTGCATCAGTACGGTGAGTCCTGGAAGTCGGGGGTTGCGTTGGTATCCCCTCACCACCGGACTGACGAAAGAACCGCTCAAGGAAGGCATTTTCTGGCGAGCGCCTTGGAATGACGTCTTGATCTATGACACCCGATGGAAAAGCTTCCGAGAAAAGGTCGATGCATTGACCGCAGACGACCTGCCGGTCACGGTCTACGCCACGATCACGATGCGCCCAGTTCCCGATGAAATCTACTTTCTAGCGCAGGAAGTGGGGCCTGATTGGTACAGGCAACTGGTGCACCCGCAACTCTTGTCGGCTGTGCGCGGAGTCGTCGCGAACTATTCCATGGTCACGCTTCCCGAGCGCAGCAGCGAAATTGGAAGCAAAATCGAGGCTGTCGTGGTCGAAGCGATGAAAGGGCGTCACCTGGACGTTTACAACGTGGCGCTCTCGGAAATGGAATTCTCCCAGATGGTATTGAGGGCCATCGAACAGAAACAAGCGAAAGAACAAGAGAAGGAGCAGAAGGATTTCGAGGTGGTGATTGCGCAGCGCAATGCCGAGATAGCCAGGATTCAAGCCAAGGGCGAAGGCGATTCCTTGAAGATCCGCGCGGAAGGCGAAGCCGACAGCATGAGAATCCGCGCCATCGGGCAGTCGCAGGCGCAGGAAATCATCACCAAAACGCTGACGCCGGACTACTTGCGGTTCAAGCTCTATGAAAGTCCCAACGCGAAGACGATCATCGTGCCCGAAAAGACGAATGTCCCCATGATTCTCAATCCTGGCGCTGACCGATAGGAGGCGTCATGAGACAAGCGCAGTACTTCAGCAGATGCGGATGATTGGACATGCTGACCGCCTGGCCGCCAGAGGCGACACGATTGAAGCGAGCCAGGCCCGATCGGATCGTGAAGCTGCAGGTTGGGGCGCCCCAGTGGCAGCGCTCGAGTTATCGTTTTGATTTTGGCTCGTCGACCACGGTTCGCTCGCGTAACTTGGTGACCAGCTGATCGTAGGAGCTCTCGCGAATGATCTTCTGAAACTGGCTCCGATAGTTGCTGACCAGGCTCACCCCGTCAATAATGATGTCGTAGGCAGACCATTGGCCATCCTTCAACAAGAGGCGGTAGTCCATGGGAAGAGCGGTTTTGTCCGATCGCAACTCCGTCCGGACTTCCGCATACGAACCTTCGATCCGTTCCGCCAAGTATCCCACTTCTTGTTTTCGTCCCGTATAGTCCTCGATTCTTCCGGCATACTTATCGGAGAGGAAACTCTTATAAACCTCGACGAACTCTTTCCGCTGAACTTCAGTCAGCGGTCTCCAATAACCGCCCAACACGCGCTTCGACATTTCGGCATAGTCAAACCTGTCGGCGGCAATCTCTTCCAGCATTCGACGGCGCTGTGCGTGTCGGGTTGGGTCTTTCAGGGATGGGTCGTCGAGGATACGGAGAATCTTGGTGACCGTCTCGCGCACCGCTTCCGTCGGAGCCTCGGTCCCTTGCGAAGAAGCTGAAAAAGCGAAAAGCCACAAAGTGACAAAGACGAGCGCCACAGTCCGCAAGCCATTCGTGGAAACCCGCCGTTTCCTCGCACAGAGATGTACCATTCGATGGTGTTCTCTCCTAAACTCGCCACTCCAGTACAACTGTCACCTTTGAGTCTACACGATGCCAGACGACCTTGCCATCGAACCGATGTTTCTTCTTCTGCGTCGACCGGATGCCGTGAATGGTCTTCGCTGCGTGTCTCTCTCTTTGACGATGGCATATGAAGTTCGTGGGTGATTCGGCACTGGTCTCGATCATCTTGGAGAGAGATATAAAGCCTTTTTACCTACCGCATGCTTGCACGAACATCGGTCGTTAAAAATTCCCATGAGTCGAACAATTTCTACCATAGGCTGTGTCATGACTCGTGTGGGTTCAGAAATTGTATGAAATGCCGACCAGTGTGGCTACCGATATAGCCCGTGCAGGAATTCAGTCTTGCGAGCTTTAGGTAAGAAGCCTAGAATAGTTTTACCCTATGACACCGAACTCAACCAAAAAGAAGCGTTGGATGGAGGCACGGCTGCTCTCGGACGTTCCTCACACAGAGGATTGGCAAGGGAAGGCGGTCGAATCGGCAAGAGACGATTTCTTCGCCGAAGCCTTCCGTCTGAGCCCTCATCCCATCGGCATCACGGAGCTCGAGACCGGGTTGTGTCTCGAAGTCAACGACGCTTGCCTGGATATTTACGGTTTCCGCCGGGATGAAGTCATCGGGAAAACGACGTTGATGTTGGGAATCTGGCCTGATCCTCATGATCGAGCCAGACTCATCGATCGATTGAAGACGGAAGGGTCGGTCCGCAATCTTGAAGTGTCGATGCGGATGAAGAACGGTGAATTGCGACAGTTCCTCATCTCGACAGACCTGATCACGCTCAGGGGGAAACCCTGCCTCCTGACGATCGGCAATGACATTACCGAACGCAAAAGGATTGAAGAGGCGTTGCGCCGCACGCATGACGAGTTGGAACAACGCGTTCGGCAACGAACGGCCGATCTCGAACGAATCAATGCGGCGATGCGGGATAGTGAGGAACGATTCCGCTTGTTCGTCGAGCACGCCCCGGCTGCGATCGCGATGTTTGATCGCGAGATGCGCTACTTGGCGGCGAGCCGTCGTTGGATGGAAGATTACCGGCTTGCCGGCGACCTCATCGGCCGATCACACTACGACGTACTTCCCGAGATCCCAGTGCGATGGAAGGAGGTACATCGTCGTGGATTGACGGGAGAAGTACTGAGCGCGGACGAAGACCCGTTCGTTCGGCACGATGGCTCCGTCCAGTGGATCACCTGGGATGTTCGTCCCTGGTATAGCGGCCGTGACGTGGGCGGCATTGTCGTCGTCACCGAAGACGTGACGGCCCGCGTGGAAGCCAAGAACGCATTGCACGAACGAGAGGAACGGTCCGATCAAGTCATTCGGTTGGCCAACTTCGGCATTTTCGATCATGACCATCGCACCGGAAAAGTGTACTGGTCTCCCGCGATGAGAGAAATCTACGGAGTCGGGCCCGATGAACCGGCTTCTCTGGAAGGATACATCCGGTTGATCCATCCGGAAGACCGCGACGCAATTGTCGCTGCCATCAAGCAGGCACAGGACCCTGCCAGTGACGATCTTTTCTCGGTTGAACATCGTGTGTTGCGACATGACGGCGGTATCCGGTGGGTGAGTTTTCGGTCATGGACGTTATTCGACCATGACGGACCGGAACGTCGCCCCACTCGAACCTTGGGGGCGATGATCGATATCACGAAACGGAAACATGCCGAAGAGGCGCTGAAAATGAGCGAGCGCCGATTCGCATCCTTTATGGATAATTTGCACGGCTTCGCGTGGATCAAAGATGTTCAAGGCCGATATCTGTATATCAATCGGCTGTTTGAAGAATCTCTCATCCAAGGATTAGATTGGAAAGAAAAGACGGCGCGGGAGTTGTGGCCGGAGGAGATCGCTGAACAGTACGAATTAAGCGATAAGAAAGTGCGGGAGAACAAGGCACCGCTGCATGAGGTCGCACCGTTCGTTCGGGATGGGGAAATCCGTCATGCGCTCGTCAGTAAGTTTCCCATCGTCGATCATAAGGGTACGCCAGTGCTCTTGGGAGGTGTCGCAGTCGACATCACCGAACGCAAGCAGGCGGAGGAGGCTCTGCATCGCAACCAACTCGAATTGCATCAGCAGCAGGTGCAACTGGAAGAACTGACGTCCAAGCTGCTGAAAGCACAGGAGCATGAGCGGCAACGAATCGCCCGTGATTTGCACGACGACGTGAGCCAACGGTTGGCCGCGCTGGTCTTGGAAGTGGCATCCTTGGAACGCCATCCTTCCACCGAGCCCGTTGAACTGGCTCACGCGTTGGGACCGCTGCGCGAACAGTTGGAGCAGCTTTCTGACGATGTGCACACGCTCGCGTACCGGCTTCATCCCTCGTTGTTGGAGCACGCGGGATTGCGCCCGGCCGTCGAAGACCATGTCCATCAGGTATCCCGACGCACGGGTTTACCCATCCATCTGAAGATTCTGGATGTTCCGAATGCGGTGCCGCTCGATCAGGCGACCTGTCTCTTCCGCGTCATGCAGGAAAGCGTCCAAAATGTGGTGAAGCATGCGGAAGCGACGGCCGTGGCGGTCCAGCTTCGCGGGTCATCAAAGGGGGTGGGCCTGTCCGTCATCGACAATGGAAAGGGATTTGATCTGCAAGACTTGCGTGCTCACCAACAGGGACTGGGATTGAGCAGTATGGAGGAACGACTGCGACAGCTGCACGGGTTCTTTCGGATCCACTCGCAGCCATCCCACGGCACAAAGGTCTGTGCGTGGGTGCCTTGCGAGATGGAGGTCACATGAAGCGGCCCCGTATCCTGATGGCCGACGATCATGCCATCGTCCTTGCTGGGCTTCGGAAGTTGGTGGAAGCCGAGGGTGAGGTGGTCGGTATGGTGGAGGATGGGCGAGCCTTGGTGGAAGCGGCACAGCAGCTGCGTCCAGACATTGTATTGCTGGACATCTCGATGCCGTTGCTCAATGGATTGGATGCGGCCCGGCAAATCAGTAAACTGACGCCGGAAAGTAAACTGATCTTCCTGACGATGCATGCCACCCCGACCTATGCGACCGAAGCTTTTAAGGCAGGGGCCTCCGGCTATTTGATCAAACGGTCTGCTGCGGTGGAGCTTAAACAAGCCATTCAGGCGGTCATGCGGGGACAACACTATATGACTCCGCTCATCACGAAAGATGTTTTGGCGGCGACGCTACAATCCCCCGATGGCCAGCCCAGCAAGCCATTGGTGACCTCCCTGACCCAGCGGCAACGGGAGGTCTTACAACTTGTCGCCGAGGGAAAGGGTACCAAGGCCATAGCCTCGATTTTAAATATTTCCGTCAAGACCGTGGAATTTCACAAGTTTCGTATTATGGGAGAACTCGATCTCCACTCAACTGCTGAGCTCATCAAATATGCGATCGCGGAAGGTCTTGTGAGCGTGTCCTCGTAAGAGTTCAAACCGGCTTGTCTCCACTAATGGTATCTCTCGCCATCATCACCACAACATTATGATTCGATCGCCCATGGATTTTCAGTTTCGCTAGTAATATACCAACATCTTTCTAGTGAAATTACTAGTTCACAAAGTCCTTCCACAGTACTTACTATTAGCCGTGGTTAATGTTTAGTTTGTCTCCTTCGAATCGGATGATTCGAGATCTGACTAGAGACGCTGCGAGGTTTGACCTCTGAGTGGTGAACTTATGCAAGTTTCAGCGATTATAGATCGTGTCTATGGAGCCTTGGAACAGTTTGGTTCCACTTGCTCAATGGAAGAGGTGGTCGGGCTCTGCCCGGAACTTACCTGGAACCAAGTGTACCTAGCCATTGATTACTTAAACAAAGCAGGAAAGGTTTCCGTGACCTTGGATCCAGACAGAACGTATACCGTCCGGGTCGGTTCAGGAGGCGAGTCATCACAATTTTCCTCCAGACAAGGGCACCTTCACAGTACCGTTTAACCTCTGATCGGCTCTATCCTCATCCCCGACAATAGAGCTGTACGGCCTACCGTCACCTCCGCTTCGCGTAACGTTTGTCTGGGGGATGACTCTCCGTCATATAAGCTTGTAGATGATATTGGTGTGCATGCAGATTGCCGCGACTTTCTGGACTGCAGGGAGAAGAAGACGGTAGTCCCTGCCGGTCCACCGTTCTGTTCCCTGAAATGTCTTAGCCATCGAAGGGCGACGCCCCTCAGCAGCGCACCTCGCGAGATAACAAGCGAGTGAGATGAATCCGTTGGACTCCTGACGACGGCGGATCATCTTCGTACATGACTCCCTGCGTTCTCTAATCCACGCGGAAGGTTTGTGGTACAGTGGCCGCTTCATGAGGATCTTCGTTCTCGGAGTCGGGGCTACTGGATCGCTTCTTGTGAGGTTACTTGTCCGGCAAGGCCATCACGTGTCTTGTGGCGACCGGGATCCGGACCGTGCACGCGACTTTCTCGGGGACACATCAGACATTGCGATCCAACGGGTCAATGCCCGAAATCTTCGAAACGTAGTCAAAGCAACCGAAGGATGCCACCTCCTGATCAATGCATGCCCCCCCGTCTTGAACAATATCATCATGCGGGCGGCTCTTCGTGTACAGGCTCATTATCTCGATACCGCCTCACATCTCCGAGCCAACCCATTTCGACCGGAACAGTTGTCCTTCGATCGGCGATTCCGGGAGAAACAACGATGGGCACTCATCCATGCGGGCGTGGCGCCCGGATTAACCAATCTCCTCGCAGCTCAGGCGGCGGCCGGTCTTGACGAGGCGGAGAAAGCAGAGATACGAATTTTTGAGAATACGGCATCGGATAACCCGGTCTCGCAGTGGTCGGCCGAATCATCATTTGACGAAGCCATATCGCGCCCACGTGTCTATCGCAACGGCCGTTTCGGTTTCGGGGTCAAATTCGGCGAGCGTGAACGGTTTCGATTTCCCCCGCCGATTGGGTTGGTCAGCGTCGTGTTGGCCGCTCAAGATGAAGTCACGACATTGCCGCGCGTTCTTCGCCTGAGGAGTGTCGACGCGAAAATCGGCGGGACCGACATGGAGCGGTTTCGGCGATGGTATCGCCAAGGCAAACTGAAACGGTCGCGTGGACTCAGCGCGGTCCAATTCCCAGCGACGGAGACTCCTCGTGCGATGATCAAACTGGTCCGAAAAGGGATCCTGCACAACGCCCGTTTTGCCGTGGCCGTGTCGGTCTATGGGTTTCGAGGAGAACGTCCCTGTCGGATCCGCTGGGATGCCAAATTCCCTTCGCTCTTTGAGTTGCGCCACAAAAAACTCGCGTACTCACCGATCGCCTGGAGTACCGCGCATCTCGTGGCAGTGTTTGTCAAACATATGCCGCACGACCTTGTCGGTGTGTATGTGCCTGAAGAGTTACCGGCCCCTGTTCGACGAAAGATCCTACACGCGGCACGTTCGAGCGGTATCCGCCTGAAGCGAACGACAACGTCATTTAGATCATCGGATCAGTCTTAACCCATATTAGTCCTCCACTCAACGAGATCCCGTTCAAACGTCATGCGTTATCCGATGTCAACTGTCCCAATTCCTTCGCATCCTGACCAGGCTGCATTCGTCCGAGACGTCCTGTCCAAGCTACTTGACAGTCGATTTTCTCCGGATTAAATTTGCGCCACATATAGATTCCCAAGGTGCGAAGGGCCGAGTTGTTGTCTGACATCAGACCCTGAAGGTGTCATTCGTTGCAGCTTGTCCAGGGAAAGGATGTCCATCGGTCTCATCGTTGGGAGGTGTGCTGTGGTATTTCACTTCGTTGCGTGACGGGTCCGGACGAAAGGAGGAACCATGGATAGTACCTTCTTGATGTTTGCCGTTGTGATGCTCGTGATTTTCATCGGCGGCATCATCGTGTACAAGAAGAGCGTGTAGCGAGCGCTCTACCCCGCATCTTCGTTTGTGAGGGGCTCAGTGCCTTGTGGGCCCGCATTGGTGGCTGTCAGGTGCGCTGACCTCACAATCATGGGTCTGCCTTGTTCCGGTGGATCCTCCTAGTCTTTCATTCCCTTCATATTTCGTCGTTATCCCACTCGGGTGTCGTCACAACAGACCGTTATTAATAGATTGTAATAGCGATGAGCATGAAATCAGACCGGGTATTAGTGACAGAGAATCGGCTATTCTCGGATGGCTTTGGCCCGTTTTTGAAGATAGGCATTACGGACTGCCGCATAGAGGTCCAGAGTCGATTCTTCAACGCCCTGGAATTTTTCCAAATTCAGGGAGCGATCGTTGACGATCTCCGTCGCACGCACGCCGATCGTGATGCCGTAAATGGCCGCCCGTTCATCTGGAGAGATCACCGTCGGTATGGCATCGATGTCGTGCATAGTCGGGAGAATGAGCCAGTAAATCGGATTCAGGGCGATGTCTCCGGCATATCCGACTAGGTCGCGAACCGTATACGGTCCCAGAAGCGGCACCATAAGATAGGGACCAGGTTTGATGCCGTAAAATCCGAGCGTCTGTCCGGTATCTTCCTCCGGTGTGGTGAGATTCCATCGCTGAGCCACATCAAAGAATCCCCCGATCCCAACCGTCGTATTGATGAGAAACCGGCCGGCCTCGATTCCCGCGCCTCTAAATTTCCCCTGAAACATATTGTTCATGAATCGTGGGGTCACACGGCTATTGTAGAAGATATTGCTGATCCCGATCTGGACGATATTCGGTACGACAACGTTGTAGCCTTTAGCGACCGGTTTCAGTATCCATCGATCGAGTTGCCGGTTGAATTCAAAGAATTTGGTATTTAGAGGCTCCCAGGGATCATGCTCCTCAATTGCTTCTTCACCTGGCTCGGCGAACGGGTCGAGTGGCTCGTCTGGAGAGACGTCGGTCGCCGATACGGCGGAGGGAGTGATCTTCTGAGAGGCATCGGCAAGGAGCATCGGGAGCGCATCCTGCTTGATGTAAGAAGGCAGAGGATGAGCTACGGATTGTTGACCGGCACAACCGGAGAGTACGATCAACGAGACGGCAAAGACGAGTCCACATTCTCTTCGCATCAAGCGGGACGACCTACACACTGATATTGTCCTCATTCTAGTGACTATCCTCTTGAGATTAATAATAAAATGAGCTTCGGCAATGCGGCCCGCACTCTACCAAAAGTCGAGTCACCCGCCAATCATTTATTTATGAGGTATTCATCGGATCTAGGCCATGGCTTCTCCCCTTACGGACATGGCATTAGTATTGCTTTCCAAATAATAGAAAGGAGGAACCCTCACTCCCTACCGGAAGGGGCTCTTATCCGGAAGAGGCTCTCATCCACCGGCTTCCGAACATCCTGTGGGGTGCCGCGTGGTTCATGCATCGCGCAACGCCGGGCATCTTGTGGTGTTACCTACAGGAGGGGATGGAAAAGAACTCCTCGCGTAGAAGGGAAGATGCAATGAAAGCTGTCATAGGAGTGGATGGATCGAAATATTCAGAATGGGTATTGGGTTGGTTGGGCGAGCTGCCGTTTCGGGCAAGACCGCGGGTGACGGCGATTCATGCCATGGATCTTCAATCCGTGCGACCGTCGTTCCTCACTCAACCGTCCGTCAGCGGGTATGAACCGGACGAAGGGGAAGCCATTCATCTTGTGGAGTCTCGAGCCAAGCGGGTGGAAGCAGAGACGAAGCGGCAGTTAGCGAAGCTTGGGCTCAAGGGTTCGGTGCGCGTCGTGCAAGACAAGATCGCACAAGCCCTCATCGAAGAGGCGGGGCGTAAGGGGTTGATCGTGGTCGGGAGCCGCGGGCTCGATGCCATCGACCGGTTTGTGCTGGGCAGCGTTTCCACGGCGGTCACGCTCCATGCGTCCTGTTCGGTCTTGATCGTGAAAGAGCCCCCACAACCTCTTCGACGGCTGTTGGTCGCGACAGATGGGTCTCCGTCATCTCAAAAAGGGCTTCAATTTTTGATCAAACAGTTCACGGCCAGATCGAAAACCAAGCCGCCGCTGGTTCTGTTGGTCCATGTCATGCCGTTTCTGCGCTACACGATGGTGAAGGAGGCGGGAGAGAAATTGCTTGCGCAGGAGGGGGCAATGCTTGAAAAGGCTGGGTATCGTGTCAGACAATTTCCATGTGTGGGACCGGCCGCCGAGGAAATCATGAAGGTGGTGAATCGAGAACAACCTGACCTGATCGTGACCGGAGCCAAAGGGAAAAATACTGTCGCCCGATTTCTCTTGGGCAGCGTCTCGACGAAACTGGTACAACAGAGCGCTTCTTCCGTCCTCGTGGTCAGATAAGTCATAGCCGGCTGATTGAGGTACTGGTGAAGACGAATCCATGGCTCACCCCCTCTGGGGGTGAGCCATGCTGTCACTTGGAGGGACCCGACGAAGCGGGCGTGCCATTGTCCTGAATAAGGCCGTTCTTCACAATACGCTCACTCTGCAGCGCAAAGGCACCTTTCAGGAAGATGAGGCCTTGCCACAGGGGGGATGCCCATGCCTGAGCCGACGAGCTACACACTTTTCTTATAGACGACGATCCCCCCGAGGAGGAGTGCACCCATCACAAGCGCAAACAACCACATCATGTCCATAACCGCTCCTTTCAGTTAAGAAGATTGGGACTCATGCATTCGTTGTGGAGCAACTCTTGTGCTCGATCTGAATGCCCCAAAACTCCGCAAAAAGAGGCGCCTACAACGCCACGCAGGCCAGGCGTGTTCAGCGAAATGAGGAGAATGTCATCAAGACTGTCTAGCCGATTGGACAATCCACTTCAGCGCTCCCAGCAGGTTAAGCGGGAAAAACATAGCGATGCATGCATTGGTTTGGGGAAAATGGTCAGACGAAACGTTCACGCCCGTGAGGTCTCGACAAATCCAGTTCCGGACCGATGGGGACGATGCGGGTTGGGTTGATATCGTCGTGCGTGATGTAGTAGTGCCGCTTGATATGATCGAAATTCACGGTGTCAGCGATCCCGTCGGTCTGGTAGAGATCTTTGAGATACCCGAAGAGATTCGGGTAATCGGCGATTCGTCGGACGTTGCATTTGAAATGTCCATGGTATACCGCGTCGAACCGAACCAACGTGACAAAGAGGCGCCAGTCGGTTTCCACGAATTCCGGTCCGAATAAATAACGGCGCGTCGCCAGGCGCGCATCAAGCTGATCCAGCGCGGCGAACAATCGGCGCACGGCTCGTTCATAGGCGGTTTGCGAGGTGGCGAAACCTGCTCGATAGACTCCATCGTTCACATTCTCGTAAATAAACGTGTTGAGCTCGTCGATCTCTTGCCGTAATCCATCCGGGTACAAATCGATCGGGCTTTCGGTGAAGCGATTGAACTCGCCGTTGAAGATTCTCATCAGGTCATCATCGGAATTGGTCACGATACGCCTAGTTGTGCAGTCCCACAATACCGGCACCGTAAAGCGCCCGATATAGTTCGGGTCGGTCGAGCGATAGGCGTCGCCAAGAAACCGGAACCCGTTGACGGGGTCGAGAGAGTGGCCGGGGCCTTCGCGAAACGCCCATCCTCGTTCATCACGGATAGGATCCACGGCGGTCATACCGATCACAGATTCCAGCCGTTTAAGCTTGCGGACGATGATCGTACGATGGGCCCAGGGACAGGCCCATGACACATACAGATGGTATCGGCCGGCAGCGGACGGATAGCCTGAGCTGCCGTCGGCTGTGATCCATCCTCGAAATGCGTCCGGCTGGCGCGTAAATTCACCGGCCGCTGATTGCTCATTTGGGAACTGAGCTTGGACATTCATCTAGGGTCGATCTCTTTTAGAATCAGTATCTCATAATCAACGATCAATCGCGCCAGAGAGACCGTAGTTTAGCGCGAAACTGTCGCATTTCGCTACAGCTCCATATATGCACCGTGGCAATAGACCACGAATGACGGATTGTGCATGAAAAAAACCATGTGTTCGGAAAGGCATGCCCCGTGCGAGAAGCGCTAGAGCGAGAACGAGCGGATCGGAGATATCGTAGAGGAGGCTGAGATCATTTGTGGTGCATAACCGTCGGCATCAGAGCAAAACCAGATATTTCTTTCATCTCATCCGTGGCCTGATGGCTTGTACCCTCGTCATGGCGGGGGTGGCGTGCGAGAACAAGCCGGCGGATAGTTCCGCCGTCAAACCGAATTCGTCTTCCGTACGGCCGGGATTCCTGCGTCTGACCCCGGAGGAGTTATCCCGGATGCCCCTGGAACTTGTGCCGGTGGCGCAGGGGCAGATGCTTTCGCATCGTGAGTTCCCCGCCACGGTCCAAGCCAATCAAAATGAATTGGCCGAAGTGACCACCCTGATTCGAGGCCGGGTCGTGAAGGTTCATGTGGATGTCGGACAGGATGTAAGAAAAGGGGCCCTCTTGGCGATGCTCCATAGCGTGGACCTTGGCGTGGCGGAAGGCGATTATCTCAAGGCCGGGGCACGGCTGCAGGAAGCGGAGCTTGCGCATGTCCGTGCCAAGGATCTGTACGACAACAAAGCCATCAGTTTGGCGGAACTGCAACGACGCGAGGCGGCCATGAAGACGGCGCGAGCCGACCTGCGCGAAGCCAAGAACCGTCTCGAACTGCTCGGTGTGCCACCGGAGGAGATCGACCGGCTTGATCGGGAATTGACGATCAAGGCCAACGTACCGTTGCGCGCCCCGTTCGACGGGCGGGTCATCACACGAAATATCACGCAAGGTGAAGTGGTCGAAACGAATCAAAAGCTCTTCACGGTGGCCAATCTCACCGACGTGTGGGTCATCGGCAATGTGCCGGAGAAGGACGTGCAATTCATCCGCAAGGATCAGCATGTCAACGTGGTCCTAGCGGCCTATCCTCATGCCATCTTCAAGGGAACCATCACCTACGTCGGAGATGTGCTCGATCCGGCCACGCGCACTATGAGCCTGCGTGTCACGGTGCCGAATCCCGAACGACTGTTGAAGCCGGAAATGTTCGCGCTCGTCAGCCTGTACACCGCCTCGAGTCCGGACACGCTGAGCGTCCCGCTCACGGCGGTCCAAGACGGGCCTGTCGGCAAGACGGTGTTTGTTCAACGGGAGGCCGGTGTCTTCGAGGTCAGGACCGTCAAATTGGGAGCCGAAGAGGGAGATGTGGTCAGGGTGCTGGAGGGGGTGAAGGCAGGTGAGCTGGTGGTGACGAAGGGCTCCTTCGCTCTCAAGTCCGAAATGGAGCGACACAAGATCGAGCCGTCATTATGATCGTCTCGCTTCTGGAGTTCTCACTGCGGCAACGGATCTTGGTCATCGGCTTGGCCTGTCTGTTGTCCGTCGTGGGGGTGATGGCCTTTGAGTCGATCCCGATCGACGCCTATCCCGACGTGACTAATATACAGGTGCAGGTGCTGACCGATGCACCGGGGCTCTCGCCGGTCGAAGTTGAACGGTTCATCACCTATCCGCTGGAACTTCAGATGACCGGCCTGCCGGGCTTAGCGGAAATTCGATCGCTCTCGAAGTTTGCCCTGTCCCAAATCACGGTCGTCTTCAACGACGATGTGGATATCTATTTCGCCCGCCAGTTGGTGCTCGAACGGATCATGGCGGCAAAAGAGCGGTTGCCGGATGGACTTGAGCCCATCATGGCGCCTGTCACGACGGGGTTGGGGGAGGTGTATCACTATTACTTGGAAGGGCCCCATGCGACGGCGACCGATCCGAAGGTCATCGAGACGGAGTTGATGGATCAGCGCACGCTGCAGGAATGGGTCCTGCGACCGCTGCTGAAGGGTATCCCCGGCGTGATCGACGTGAACGGCATGGGAGGGTTCGTGAAGCAGTATCAAGTCTTGGTCGATCCGGTCAAGCTGCGCAAGTTCGATTTGACGCTGCACCAGATCTACGAGGCGGTGGTGAAGAATAACGCCAATGTCGGAGGCAACGTGCTGGAGCGTCATGCCGAACGCGCGATCGTGCGAGGGCTTGGGCTGATCAAGACGGTGGGTGACATCGAATCCATCATCGTCAAAGAGGTCGGCGGCACGCCGGTCTTCGTCCGGGATGTCGCGGAAGTCCGTATCGGCCACGCCGTTCGCCATGGGGCAGTCGTGCTCAATGGTGAACGGGAAGTCGTGATCGGAACGGTCCTCATGCTTCGTGGAGGGAATGCTCGTCAGGTGGTGGAGGCGGTCAAGACGAAAGTGGAGGATTTGCAGCAGGGCAATGTCCTCCCTGCAGACACGAAGCTGATCCCATTCTACGATCGCATCGAGCTGGTGAATGCCGCCATCAATACGGTACGTGACGCGTTGCTTGAAGGGATTGTGCTGGTGGTCTTCGTCTTTTTTTTCTTCCTGGGGCATGTCCGTAGCGCCGTCATCGTAACGGTGACGTTGATCGTCACGCCGCTCGTGACCTTTATCGCGATGGAGCAGTTCGGGCTTTCGGCCAACTTGATGACCCTCGGGGGGCTGGCGATCGCCATCGGGGAGATCGCCGATGGGTCCCTGGTCGTCGTGGAAAACGCCTATCGGCACCTGGCCAGACATCGCGGCGCATCTGAAGACAGCCGGCTCAGCGTCATTCTCCATGCCACGAAGGAAGTCGGCCGACCGATCCTGTTCGGCATTCTGATCATCAGCGTTGTCTTCTTGCCGCTCATGACGTTGCAAGGAATGGAAGGCAAGATGTTCGCGCCGCTGGCCTACACGCTGGTGATCGCACTCTTGGCTTCCGTCATGGTGACACTGACCCTGTCACCCGTGCTTGCGTCTCTCTTCTTGCGCGGAGACCATCCGGAAGAGACAGGAGTGACGCTGTGGATGAAAGAACGGTATCTGCCGGTGCTGCAATGGACGCTCCGGCACCGAAGTCTCATTCTGGCCGGTTCCACCGCGATTGTGTTGGGCAGCCTGGCCCTCGTCCCGTTCGTGGGGCGGGAGTTCATTCCACTCCTCGAGGAAGGGTCGCTGACTCCGCAAATCGTGAAGTTGCCGAGCGTCTCGCTCGCTGAATCCATCGTGCTGGAGAAAGAGACCCAAAAGGCCATGTTGGAATTTCCCGAAGTGAAGGCCGCGGTGAGCCGGATCGGGCGTGCGGAGATTCCTTACCATCCGGAAGATCTGTATGAGAGCGATCCGATTGTGTCGCTGCACGACCGCAGTACGTGGACGACTGCGAAGACCCAATCGGGATTGACCGATGCCATCCGTCGGAAACTCGCCGACATTCCAGGCATTTCCGTCCTCATGAGCCAGCCGATTCAGGAACGGGTGGATGAACTGATCTCCGGCATCAGGACCGAGTGCGCCATCAAGCTGTTCGGAGACGATCTCGACGTGCTTCGCGACAAGGCGCAGGAAATAGCCGCCCTCATCCAGCCAATCGAGGGTGTCAAGGACATGAAGGTCGAACAGGTCGCCGGACAACCCTATCTCATTATCGACATCGATCGGCACAAGATCGCCCGGTTCGGCATCAACGTGGCGGATGTGCAGGAGATTATTACCACCGCGATCGGCGGCCAACCGGCGACGCAGGTCTATGAAGGCGAACGCCGGTTTCAACTCACCTTGCGCTTCCCGGAACCGTACCGGAACAGCGTGGCCGCCATTGGAGAGATCCGTGTGAAGTCGGCCTCCGGGGCGCTCATCCCCATGAGCGACTTGGCCAAGATCGACATGCACGAAGGCCCGGCCCGCATCAGTCGGGAGCATGTGAAGCGCCGCATCTACATCGGCTTCAACGTCGTCGGCCGGGACATCGGCGGCGTCGTGGATGAAGGGCGTGCGAAGCTCGCGGCCCAGCTTCACTTGCCGGAAGGCTACACCGTCGTGTGGGGTGGGGCGTTCGAAAACATGGAGCGAGCCAATGCACGGCTCATGATTGTCGTGCCAATCACGCTGGGCCTCGTCTTTTTTCTCTTGTTCTGGGCGTTCCATTCCCTGCGGTATGCGGCCCTGATCATCCTCAACCTCCCGTTCGCCTTGATCGGCGGCGTCGTGTCGTTGTGGCTGAGCGGACAGTATCTGAGCGTACCGGCCTCCATCGGCTTCATCGAGCTATTCGGGCTGGCGGTGGGGAACGGAATCGTCCTGGTCTCTTACATCAACCAGCTGCGCCACGAGGGACGGCAGATCGACGAGGCGATCCTGGCCGGTTGCAGCCTTCGATTGCGCCCGGTTGTGATGACCATGATGACGACGTTGCTCGGCCTTCTACCGCTGGCGCTGGCGCAAGGAATTGGAGCCGAGGTTCAACGCCCGCTCGCCAGCGTCGTCATTGGAGGACTCTTTACCTCGACGGCGCTGACGCTGGTGGTCCTGCCGGCTCTCTACAGTGTATTTGCGGGACGGGAAGTCGGGAAAGAAGAAGCGCCGGAATGGGTGTAAGCGAGCGGGCTGCAGGGGGCAATCCCTGCGCTCGCCGAGGCTCACATCAGAAGTGTTCCCTCGATGCGCGAAGTGAGGGATCGAGCCAGCCCCGCAGAGGGAAGGGAAAAGGAGCTGCGCTGAGGAGTGCCATGCCATCGCATGCTGCCATTACTCCAGTGCGTGGTGAGTCAGAAGATCGCAAGGCACCTGGGGCATGGGCACTAATCTTGTATGGATTTTCGGTGAGCTTGCCGGGCCGGCATGGCAGGGGATCCTAGTTTGGAGACGAGGCTGACTCCAAGAGGGAGCGACCACAATCAATCGGGAGGATCTTTCCATGAGCGGGATACTGGTGAGGGCGACCTTGCTGTGCTTCGTATGTTCGGGGGTAAGCGCGCAATCCGTGGTTGTGTATGCCGCGGGCGCCGGTGAACCGGATTTTTCCAAGGGGGAAAATCTGCTGAAGAACAAACAGTATGCCGAGGCGAGAGCTGCGCTGGAGGTCGGTCTCCTGAAAGATCCGTCCAATATCCCGGCTCATTTCAATCTGGCCGAAGCCTGTCGAGCCTTAGAGGCCTGGGCTTGTGCGGAGGAACATTACGATGCGGCGTTGGAGCTGGATGCCAAATCCGGGGCGAAATCATACTTGCCCAAATCCAAAGCGAAGGTGTGGCGGCTGCGGGAGGAGACGACGGTCTGGCGGCTCCTGAACGAGGGGAAGGGCCTGATCGCCAGTGGAAAAACGAAGCAAGCAGAGGACGCTTTGCACAGCGCCGAGGAGCTTGGTCTCAGCGGGGAGCAACAGACGCTCTATCAACAGCTTCAGGCCAAACTCCCGCGATCGCGAGCCACCACATCGAAATATCTGTCATCTGCCGGATCAGCAGGAGGAGCGGGAGAGACCGAGACGCTCGATATGCAGATGGTCCTGGTGTCGGCGGGGAAGTTTACCAGAGGGAGCACGCTCGGCGATGATGAAAAGCCCGTGCGGCAGATTTCGCTCAATGCTTTCTATATGGACAAATATGAAGTGACGGTCGGGCAGTATGCCAGGTACTTGGAGGCCACTGATATGGAGGAGCCTCCGGACTGGAGCACCATGAATCAACCTCAACATCAGCGACGCCCGGTCGTCAATGTGAGTTGGGAGGATGCCGTGAATTACTGCAAATGGGCCGGTAAGCGCCTGCCGACCGAGGCGGAGTGGGAGAAAGCTGCGCGAGGGACGGACGGGCGGATCTATCCCTGGGGCAATGAGGCGCCGAGTCGACTCCACGCCAATTACGGAAGAAAGGAGTGGGATGACCATCACGCCTTAGCTCCGGTTGGATCGTATGAAGCCGGAAAGAGCCCCTACGGGATCTATGACATGGCCGGGAATGCCTGGGAATGGGTATTTGATTGGTATGAACTGGACTATTACAAGAAGAGCCCCGAAAAAAACCCTATCGGACCGGCAAAAGGCGATGGAAAAGTAGTGCGGGGCGGGTCCTGGCTGTATGTGTCTGAGTTTCTGCGGTCCGCGCACCGGTTCGATGCGCAGCCGACGAACCGACTCTTTGGGTACGGGTTCCGTTGCGCGAAGACTCCATAGTCGGCGCCTCATGGGTGCGTGGTAACGAGAGGATCGGTTAGGCGAGTCAGCGGTATTTGGCAAAACAGATCAGGTCAAGGTGATCGTAGTGATTCGGAAGAATCGTTTCGGCCTTGTAACCCATGCTCATGAAGAACTGGATGTTCCGTGGTGTGCGAAGCATGGTGCAGGCGTAAAACTTGTGAGTATCGGTCGCCGCTTGCTCGATTTGGAGGATCAGGGCTTTCCCTACTCCTCGACGCTGGTGGGTGGGACTCACCGAGAGCAACCGTATCACGCAGACGCCCGCCACCGTCCAGAAGCGTACGGAACCGACGATCGTTCCTCCTTCTTCAGCGACGAAAATATGTTTTTCCCTCGCGTCTTCTTGGAGGCTCTCGAGAGTTTCAGTGGTCCACCCGCTGACGTTGTAGACGCCGGCATATTCGCCGAAGGCGACCTGTTGCACGTGAAGAAGAGCGGGAAAATCAACTTCTGTCGCCGGCCGAACGTGAATCACGATGAGGCTCCAGAATGAGGCGGAACGATTCCTCATTTTCATAGCCGACGGATGGGAGTTTAGCAAGCGTCAATGCAGCGAGGTAAAGAGACAAGGGGGCGGACATGCCGTCCCACTCACAAAACAAGGGAGTTGTTATGCTGAAAGAAGTCACCGGAGATATCTTACTGACCAGGGCCGAAATGGTGGCGCATGGCGTGGCGCCGAACGACGGCTATGCAAACGGCTTGGCATTGAGCCTGCGCCAACAGTGGCCCGCCATGTACAAAGATTTTCGACACTATTGTCAGACGTTTACTCCGAAAACCGGAGAACTGTGGGCGTGGGCGGGCGCCGGAGGGGTACGCATCGTGAGTCTGTTCACCCAGGAGTCTGCTCCAAGTCATGGGGCCAAACCGGGGAAAGCCACGATCGAGAACGTCAATCACTGCCTGAAAGCCTTCTCGAAGATGGTGGAAAGCGAGAAGGTCAGAAGTGTGGCGCTTCCTCGCTTGGCAACGGGTGTCGGTGGGCTCGACTGGAAAGAGGTGAAGCCCTTGATCGATAAACATCTCGGCCACTTGTCCATCCCGGTTTACATATACGCCACCTATCAACCAGGCGTGCAGGCGAATGAGGGATGATCCCTTGTGGCCCGTTTGAAGGACGTCATCAAAGGAGTATGAGCACAGGGAGACTTCCATGCCGCTGGTCCCTCAAGACCTGTATGACCGGTTGCCCCGAAGACAACTCCATCGATATCCGAAGGCAAGTTGGCGGGAAGCGCGGACGACCGGATGTCATCGGTCAATTTCTTCGCAGTCTAGGCATTCAACTGTACGGATGTGGACTGGTCTTGGCGACAGGGCAGGATGGTCCCCGATGATTATGCGGAATGATGTTGGTTCCCCAAAAGGAGGATCCGACGGACTTTTCGAAGTCTCCGTGATGAAAACTTACAGGACGTCCTTCGGAGAGACAGCGCGTTTGTCAGACGGAAGAATTAATCAGATCGTCCTTAGGTATCGGGTCAGATTCTTGAGACATAATAGAATAGTTGTTTCTTGCCAAACGAGCATTGGCCCAAACGAAGAGCAAATCGCTGTGGTCCGGCAAGCTAATAAAACTAGTGAATTTGGCGAATTGTTTCTTGCCGAACGAGTCTACTACCTTCTTGCGGAGGTAGTGAACAGTATCAATAAGGCTACCCAATCTTTTGCCCGGCATGCGCTTGCCATGAAGTTCAAAAAACATCTCCAAGTCCTTTTGTTGCTCGGAATTGTTAAAATGAAATCTTTGGTAAGCACAAAGTGCTCCTCGTTTTTTAATTCCGAATGAATCCCTCCTCACCCCTTGTTGTTCGAGTATTCTGCGCGGGATAGGTCTATCGTAGTTACCGCCAATCCGCCACGGATCCATAGCAGCGCTTTCGTTAATTTGCTTCAAACAATCGATTCTGGAAGCCCCGATGGATGGGATATTGGCAAGAAACACTCCTTTGTGTAATCGCCATTCGGCCAACTGGCAGCTGGTTGTGTCATGTCGATCCAGGAAGTGATTCGAATCGTTGAATTCTTTCTTCAACGCATTTTGCCACACAAAATCACCGGCAGTTCCCACAACCAAAAGAGTCAAATCATCCGGATAGTCAAATAGTGTCATGTTCAAGTCACCAGATTGCCCTAATCCAGCCAAAACTAAATCATAGTCTCGATAAGCCGATCGACGTTCAATAACGCTTTTTGCCGGGATGCCGAGCTTGTCCGCGATCTCCTCACCCGAATCATCGTGCCCCCGTTTGCCGACGCGCGAGATTGTAAGAGCGGAACGAATGTCAAGGGGCTTGGCGATCGCCGCGGAGGCGGCTGAATCATACCCCCTAGAAATTGTTGCAACCGGAGCCACCTTGAACCGACGCTGCTCATCCTGCAAATTAGCTCGAATGGCGAACATCCTTGACCGCAGGTAATCCTCATACTCTTCAAACGAAGCGAAGGTATCCTCAGCGTGGGTTTGTTCTTCCAGCGTTTCTTTAGAGTAGACGAGTTTTTCATAGGTCAAAAACTGAATGATATCTCCGTCTAATGTCGGCAAACTTTTGGGTCGATGCCGATGATTATTGAAGTAACGCAACAATGTTGTCGCGTAGGGAAAGGCGGGGTCCAAACGGAGCTTAGCTGCTGACAACAGGCAAGCCAATGAATTGGAGACCAGCAGTTCTTTCTTTTTGTTCACATAGAATAATCGGTCAAGCGAACCCGTGGAGCAAACAAACGACACCGTGTTATCTCTTAGTCGAACGCCTGTTCCGATGATGACAGGGACCTCGCGATCAAAATCACCTTTTCCAAATTCCCCCGCCCACGTTCCTTCGAAGATCCACTCGTCAGAATACTCGACCCGACACCCGTGGAGAACACTCACGGTGTCGTCGGTGACTTTGGCAAACCAGGACAGTTTCGGCCAATGGTTCAGTTGCTGCCGACGAAGCTTCATTGTGGCCTCCGATTAAACTTTTAAACTTTATGGAGTAGAGGTATAGTTTGTGATTCAATAATATTTAAGGAGGACGGCATCTGTGCGTACGTGAAAATCAAGTCAAGTGGCTCAAACAAGATGCTGTGTGCGGTACCTCGAATCCAAACCTGTTTCCCCCCATCACGATTCTCTCTACGGCATCGACAGCCGTCATGTGAATGAACGGTAAAGCCCATAATCTTCAAAGCTTCGAAAGAATCCAAAGAGAGCCGTTTGCAACCATACCGATTGCAACAAGCACTGTGCAAACCTTATAACGACTGGAGGTTGCGCTTGATATCAAAACAACGGAGAATCTCAACTGACTTTGGCTTGACTTTTCCAGACGAGACATAATCATTCGATCTCAACGATTTCTCTCGCAATTCGACCTAATACTGTCCTTGGTAAGAGCACAGGCTTTTTTGTTATTTCTCTGAATATTGCTTTTGTCATTCTGGTGAAACCAATACAGTCCAGAATTATCAAATCCACTTTAAGTTTTTTAAACCTATTTGCTATTTCAATTATCTTCTTCTCTGTTCCTGTATAGGGAGAAATTGCTTCCACAACCACGGAAAAACCAGTACCATGCCATTTCTTTTTCGTCGCCTGAATTTGATCCGGAGAAGGAATTATTACACCCAATTTTCCTTCTTTTAACGTGGCTTTGACCATGCTCTGTAATACTCTGTCCGGTCGCAGCAGTATCTTCTTGGATTCAATTTCTGGAAAATCTTCCGTGCACAAAAGGATCGCGATCTCTACTCCTTTGCCCTCAAGTTCGAATATGCAGTTTTTTAACTTGGCTACTATGTTCTTTTTAGTAATTTTAACTTCTGTTCCATCCTTCATCCTGGTTATAAGAATAGGGTCAGGTGGTCCTGGATAAAAATCGTTTACTTCTTTCAGACTGAGCCCGTCCAATGCACCCCTCTCAAGGATTTCAACTTCCGGTCCCAAAACATCTCGGATTTCAGGAATGATATCATCTCTGGGAGACTGCCCAATTGTTACCGCTCCTATTTTCATCTATCTTCTCCCCATAGTCTGGTGGGGACCAAGACACACCGGATTGTTTTGAACTTGTGTTTCTTTTAACTGGTTCTGAATTTCTTATAAAACTCCTAAGCCGCACTGACCAGTCCACAGATCGGCCGGAGTTTGTCAGCAAGGCGGCCGTCTCGGGCAGTGCATTTTCCTTGCGGGCCAACTCGCGCTCCATGTCCTTAATGCGCATGGAGCTGATCGGGATAGCCCCCGCTTCCGGCAGTACTTAGCCCGCTCGGCCAGCCATCTGCATTATTGCGGCAACTTATCACGAGTCCGCCAACCGACTGGTTCATCGCCCCATTCGGCAATAACCGACATTGTGCGCGGGCCTGTGATCATCAAGGCTACAACGTCGCAGCCGAATGCCTTCTTCCTCCGCTAGATGAGCAATCGGACAGTTGTACGGCGGTAACATTTTCGTCAACACCGCGTCATTCTACCGAATACTTCATCCCGACCTCGTCTCGTTTCTAGCAACTACCTGAGCGACGCCAGAACTATTCCGACATAGGAGGAAGAACACAATCTGTCGGGATCTTACGGAAGAGACTGAGAGATGCAGCCGACTCATGTGCTCGATGTCGTTCACTCCTTCCACGTTCTACCGGGCTGAAACAGGGCTCCGCTAATGTAATATTGGTTGATATGTCTTTCTATTAAAGTGTGGCGGAAGGGCGGGATTAGTGATTCCCATCATTATCTGGATATATGTTTTTATAATCGGCAAGATTTGCTGCATTGCCTGTACTAAATGCCTTCGTTTTTGTTCCAAGGGATAATTGCTCTCCTCAATTCTCTGAGCTTCCACTATGAAGTCACTTATGTTGGAATCAAAGGACAATTGTACGGCATGCCCAAAAACCATATTGTCTCTTAATGGGAAAAGAGTCGGTTTCGTAATCGACAAATCTATCTCATGAACTGAAATATCATGCACGTGCTTGATTATTTGCTCATCTTCCTTTTGTAATTGAGCCAATGTAACCTTTTCAGTGTTTGCCTGGTGCTCATATTCGATAACTTCATTATTCAGTTCGTTTGCCAGGAGTTTTAGTAAATCAGAATATTTCTCCTCCATCGGTAAGCTTATCCGAATAGCTTCACCATCGACATCAACGGTTAATTCATCGCTCAGCCTTGTGAAAAATTCGAAAGAACAAGACACATTTGCAACTCCATTTCTCTTGCCGTACCTTTTCTCTAGATTACGCAAATGTTTTTTTAGTTCTTCTCCGACCTTTTTATTCTTAAACACCACTCCAGTGCTTGAAGAATGGATAGTAATCGTTTTTTTCACTCCAGTGACTTTTTCACGTACAAACTCTTCCAATATAGTTTTTATGAGTTGCCTTTCCTGGGCGTGCAAAGAAATAGTCTCTATTTTCATTTTAAGCCGCTGAATACTCTTCTCCAGACCTATTATTTGAGAGGCAATTTCCTCATATATATATACCGGTCTTATATATCGATCTAGGTATCCGAAGTGTTGATCGACATTACCTTTATGTAACCGTAAAGGTGAGTTCAACAAATCCCACAAATCCTCCTCATTCTTTGGACCACCGTTACTACCTGTGGCTAAATTGATGGTGTCATGAACGATGTTTCCCTTGAACGATAAGTCTGTAAACCCAATGAAACCATTTTGATGTTTGTGCCAACTTTGCATATGCCAAAAATAGATGGCTAAATCACATATATTGGAATATTTGCTCAAAAAACCTTTATCTTCCTTTTGAATCCCTTGTAGTAATATTCTGTTAATTCGTTTCCCCTCCGTTAAATGGTCGTCTTGTTTGGTCCTCACATGAAAATCGAATTTATCTGAATCTACACCGAGAGCAGCAATCCGTTCCTTTACGATTTTCAAAATCTGTGGGCCTACATAGGTATAACGCACGTGAGAACCTAAAAAACTATCGCCGTCATAATGTGTTGGGAGAAACTTTCTAAATTCCGGAGGTAAGGTAACACCGTATTCCAGGAACCACGACTTCAAATGCCCCTCTTTCTCGAGCTGCAGATCAGCAAATGGCAATCTCAATATTTGCACCCCGTTATCGGACACCATTGTTGATCTTCTTTGTGTCGCGGCATAAATTTCATCATAGAACTGCTTACACATCTCTTCCGCCATGCCCACATTCCATTCTTTAAGGGTTAACCCAGGCTTTTTGCCCAAGTCATAGACGGCCAAAAACCAGGGGAAGGTCTCATCATACATCAATGAATACTCCACATTAGACCCCGCTATCATCGTTCCAGTCACATGAGAATAATAGGGTGCATTGTGAAGAAGAGCATGTAATACCTCTCTTCGCAATCCAGGACTATTTTTCAGGATTGGCTTATCCAATAATCTGGTGGCCCAGGTTTCGAGTATGCAGGCACCACCGGTGACAAGAGGCCGATAATCGGCGGTCTCTAGAAGATTGGCACTTATGATATTGGCTCGCATGATGTCGGGACCATACAGCTCAACGAGATGACGTAATTTTCTCGCGTCTAGCTCGGCTAAAAAAAACGGTTTGGGCACATCAGAAAAGTAGCTTTCTACGAGCTTAGGGTCTGAAACAACTCCACCTGAACTTCGCAAATCATACGCCGCTCTTGCATATTGTGCCGCATTGAAAAGCGACGCAACCCTACTGATTCCCAAAACAGGTGGGTCTTTTTGACCAAAATTAAATGCAGCTCGAATAGCCTCATTGACGGCGATATACCGATCTACAGGTGTTCTCGAATTACAGTTCATGTTCTGCGTTCCTTAAATGTGTGAACATTCAGGCGCGTCCTCATCATTGGCCCACGCCAGCCTTAATAGCTTCTGATGCCAAGTGTGACCGACGAGCGTATGGCAGGAATTGAGCCAAAAGCAGTGTCGGTTGTGTACTCCACCCCGTTTATCATCAACGATCACGGGCTAGCCGGAGCCGAGCAATCCTTGCTTCGGAGAGTGCATTTCACGGGACATGATGGCCACACCACCTGCCGGTCGCTTTCTCGTTAGTGTGAAAGAGGGCGATCAGCTTTAGAATTGACTGATGCCAGAACGCCGGTCACGCGGCCTCGCTTCCGTACCGGCGGCGCTGAGAGCCGCGAGAGAGTTTTTGTCGGGAGATGAGGATGTTCCGATTTCGATTGATCACATCGTCGACGATCATTCCACAGTTGACGCAGCGCCAACCATGAAAGTCCGATGGCGAACCGGTTTGTACCGCGAAACTGTCGTCGCTGACGGCGAGGCCGTTGCATCGTAAGCAATTCATCAATCATCTCCCTGTAGAAAGGTTCCTCCCCTCTGGGGAGCCGCTTGTGGAGTCCCGGTGACTTCGGCATGCGTGGCATGCTGCAGGCGTGTCGCTTGCAGCAACGCAGTTCCATCTCGGAAGCCCAGCACATACCGCCTGAGAATCTCGGGAGGACACAGCCGGTAGTTGTCGGTATGATCACAATTCAACAAGGCATCTTGCAGTCCGTCCGCTTCCGCACGCCACCCGTCCCCCTCCGATTCCGTGTTGGCCTGCGCGGATTGCCTTTGACACCATTCAATCCGAAGGTTGATGGGACTCGTTGGTTTCATATATTTACCGCCTAAGTATTAATCAATAATGGATCCAGCAAGTTGGATGCCATGGTGAATCGATTCCGAGGCGCAAGGCGATGTCCCTCATGAATGAGGAGGTTTGAATGGAATTGTAATGGGTTATGAATAGGACTCTGTCGTTGCCCATAACGTTGAGGGTTCCCATGTACCTATGAAAAGGTGAAGAAGTGAAGGATATAGAATCTACTGTTCGGTAATCACACTAGGCGATACCCTAGCTTGGATGCCAGCGTCGGGCGCGACTTGTAGGTAATGATGTGTAACTGAAGATTGAGAGAATAGCAGCCGATATTTGTGCCGACGAGAATTCCTTCCCGCTCTCTCATGGTCGAGAACGCATCTCAATGAAGGAGCATCGAGGCCAATTGAGGCAGCCAGGGCAGCATCACGATGCCCGAACAGATTGAAAGGGCCACGATCGAAGCGACCAGTTCTTCATCGAGGCGTGCTTCGGCGGCAAGGATCACGGAACTGACCGCCGACGGCATGGCGGCCACAAGCATGACGACAGCTCGTTCCATATCTTTCAAATCCAGCACCCAGACCGTCGCCATCCCCAGCAACAGCCCACCTCCCATGCGCACAGCCACTCCCAGGGCAGCCAACCGCATTGTCTTTCGAATTGCCGACAAGCTGATCGACAGGCCCAGCACCAAACTCGCGAGGGGCGTGGTGGTGAAGTGCAATGGCGTAAGGAGGTCGCGTAACCAGAAGGGGAGATGATGCCCTGAAAACTTCACGGAAAGGATGCAAGTGAGGGCCCACAAGGGGGGCGATGATAGAAAGCGGATTGCCACGGACCTGTGAGCGGCGGCTTGTGCGCCGTGCCAGACGGCGAGGCCGTACAGCACCGTAAGGGTCAAGGTGGTTTGTCCGAGGTCGAACAGCACGGCCTGAGTCAGGCCTTCCTCGCCGAACGTCGAAAGGACCACGGGAAAAGCAAAATACACTGAATTGATGGAGCCCGTGGCCAATACGAATCCGCCTTGTGTTTCGGAGGGAAGCTCCAACAGACGGGCGAGGAGCCAGGCGAAGAAGACCATCGGAAGCGTGATGAGGCAGGAGGCCAATGGAAGTTTCCAGGCCGTCGGAGCAAGAGCGACTCGGTCCAATGACACGAGGATCGTCGCAGGAAGACTGATGGAAAAGACAAACGTGGCCAACCGTTCGGCGTGAGTCTTGGTGAGCAATGCACGTGACCGAAGCAAAGCGCCGATGACGAAAATAGCGACAAAAGCTTGGAGGGACAGAGGCATGACCGTTGATGCACCCGGAGACATGATGCCTTTCTCTGTGGAGAGATACAACCGCTCTTGCGAGGATAACTATCCGGCAGCTTTATTCTTCTGACTCCAATGGGCGTAGAAGTAATATTGTTGCCTCCTTCTCGATCGACGGTTATAAACGGTACCTAAGACCAAGCACTTGTCATTTCTTTACCATGTCGAACAGACTACGGCGTTCTTCAGATCTTCCCAAGGCAGCTATTGAGGCGCTGTGGCAGGGTAATGTGATAGAGGCGATCAGGATCGTTCGTCAAGAGCGGAACATCGGTCTGAAAGAAGCGAAAGACGTGGTGGATGCCTATATCGCCTCCCAGCCGGCCCTCAAGAAAAAGATGGATCAGGTGCTCGCAACGGCGCGGCAGCGATTTATCCGTTGGCTGATCGGGTTTCTGGTGCTCGCAGCCGGAATTGCCTATCTCATGATGTGAGACTTTGGAACGTAGAAGGGACGAAGCGTAGAACCAGCAATTGACGTCAGGGGGTTCAGCATGAAACACGGCAAACAGATAACCGCGTTCTTGATACTGGGCATTGCGTTGGGCGGAGCCTTCGCCCCGAGAGGGGTGATGGCCAAGGTGCAAGTCTTGCCGGAGACGACGCTGTTGGTGGAAGGAAAGAAGGTCGCCGGACAAAAGGGATTGCTGCGCCATCCCGTCGTGAGAGGGTTGTTCGCGGCGTTCGAACGCGCGGAAGCGGCGCTGAAGAAAGAAGATATCGATGCGCTCATGCAGTTTTATGCCCCGTCCTACGATTATCATGGATTGAAAGTCGACGACGTGCGCCGGGTATGGGGGGAGGTGTTCGAGCACTACAGGACGGTGGAATCACTCCATTTGTTTTCCGACATCAAGATCATGCAGGTGAACGATGAACTTCGTGCGGAAGTGACCTGCACGGGAGGACTGTACGGCACGGACGCACGCACGGGAAATCGGCTCACGCTCGACAGTTGGTTTCGCGAGGTCCACTATCTGGTGAAAGACGGTGACGCCTGGCGGTTCCTGGGCAATGCCGGCGAGGTGCCGGCTGAGGCTCCCTTCGCATCGGCCCCGCACCACCCGCTGTTCTGATTCATGCGAAAAAATAGTCAGCGGTGCTGAAAGCGGATGATGACGACCGGCATGAGGGCAAAGAGCAGAAGAGCCGTGTAGTAGGCAGTGCCGGAAACCGGATCGCGGTTGAGAAAGACCTCAGCCACCGACATTCCTCTGAGCCACATTCCCACGGCCAAGTCAGCCAGCAACACTAGTCCCATCGCGATAACGCCGACGGACAGCGCCGAAGACTGCCGCCCATCAAGCCGATGACGGGCCATCCATCGCGCCGCGACGACAATGACGGCGAGCATCAACGGCATTTCCAGCAATTCGGCCGTTCTTTCGCCGAGTAGTGGAACCAGGATCAGAACTCGTCCAGTGCCCAGCACGAACCCCGCACCGAATACCAAGAGAAAGTAGAGAACCGCTGCTTGGAGGATCCGCATGAGTGATCGTCCTTGTACCTCCAGAAGAGGCGTGGCGAGTGGGATCGCTTCAGAGCTTGTCGAGATTCACATGCGTGACTGTTCCAGGACTCGGTACACAAATTACAGCATGAGTTCAAAATTTCGGACGTCGTCCTCAGTACCTGCACCCAGATGTCCCGCATCGAACCAGTGAACTTCGACGGATTTGCTGAGGCCTTGAGTTTCTGCTCGTAGACTTCGATCGGAGCTGAAATGTGCCGGTCGCGTTGCCCCGGCCAAGCCGCGCGCTGGATTCGCCCGCGCGAGTTGCGTTCCCAAGACAACTGGTGCACGACAGCGTTGCTTCCAGGGGGCTTGATCGTCGAGTTATGATGTAGAAAGCATATGCCGGGTTCAGTGCTAAGCCGCCCGGAGATGCTGCTTACTTAAACTCAATAAACGACCTTGGCTTCATGCACCGGAAGTCCGTTGTCATGTGGCATTTCAGGCTCATTCTCCATTCCAGGCGCTCTCACGCAGACTACTGGGTGACCCACGCCTCGTCAACGGCGAAACGGGCTCTTCGTTGAATGGGCAAATTGTCGGAAGACTGTTTCACTTTGGTGCAAACGGACATCCTTCAGCAAGGGCGTCACGTCTTTCTTACGACCAGTCACCTGGACATTTGCACTGACGATCGAAGATAGTAGCTCTGGGTGCGCGACAAACGGTCTTGCGTAACGAGCCACCATGCAACGATTGAAGGTTCAACGAGAGTTGAGGTCCACCAATTCAGCTCAGCTCTCGAGCGGCGCAGTCCATCTTCTCTAACACCGCTCGAGACAAAGGAGGCGGCGAGTCAGGGTTTCGCCATCATGACCTGCTTGTGGCGGTGCTCGCGAGTAGCGGGAACATCACCATAGGCCTGTATGCCGACAAACATGGCCTGAAATGGACCGGGGGAATCGAGCGGGCCTACGTGCCGTTGCACGCGAGTCTCCGTGGAAATCCGGAAGACGAGCCGAGGTCTTTTCTGGTAGACTTCATCGGTCACAATGCATGACGGAGGACTGACGAGTGGAATACGATCTTCCCAAGAAAGCCCTGGAGGCGCTGGCCGAAGGCGACCGTATCAAAGCCATCGAACAGACTCAGCTGGAGAGAAACATGAGCCCGGAGGATGCGAGGGAGCTGGTGGCCGCGTTTATCCTCTCGCAGCCCTCTCTGCAATCCAAAATGAGATTGGTGGAAAACCGATCGGAGACACCATGGGGTCTCATGCGCTGGCTGATTCTGTTCCAAGCGATCGCGGTCGCCGTCGGGTACTTCCTCTTTTTCCGCGATCAATGGTGATCCTTGACAGGCTTACTTCGGTTGCGAGAAACTGTGAACGCTCTTTATGCGAAGACGAGCGCCTCTGCAATTCATTGCGATGGTGGTGGTGTTCACCTTCTGTCAGGTGATGGGGGCGATGTGTGTCTTGCCCGATCTCTCTGACGCAGATGAAACAGCCATTTTAGGGAAAGAAAGTACGGCCTGTCCGATGGACGGGACCATCATGTGCCCGCCGTCGCTCACCACGTCTCCTGAGCGTCAGATAAAGAACAGCCTGGTCGTGGTGGTTGATCCTGTTTTGTCTCTGGTCGGTCGCGCCGAAGTTCCCGCCGCCGTCTCTTTTGAGTTGATTGAATCGTGGAGCAACGCCTATTCCATTGTTCCCATCTCCATAAGCTCTTCCTCGGTTCTTCGAATCTGATTCTACACCTCCAGTATCGTCGTCCCTCGCCTGGCTGCTGAAGCCGAGCGGCGGTGATGTCTTTTTTTATTGTCGGAGGTGGGTCATGAAGCACGCTTCTATCCCTTGTTCATTCCCCCCAGCGCGGGCTGGGTGGCTGATCACGCTCATGCTACTGTCTTTACCGTGGTCGGTCGGCGCGGCCGACGAATTAGTCGAACGGCGCTTGGAACTTTCCAGTCTTATTCGAGAACTCGAAACCGTCAATCCCGAAATCAAGGCGGCCCGTCAACGTTGGGAAGCGGGCCAGGCGGCCGTGCCGCAAGCGCAGACCTTGCCGGATCCGCGACTTCAACTGGGATATCAACGCATGCCGATGGTGCCTCCCGTCGTGGAGGGAGTGATGTACGGAATCGGCCAAGAAATCCCCTTTCCGGGCAAACTCAAGCTGAAGGGGGAAGTGGCGCAACGTGACGCCGAACGGATGGAGCAGGAATACAACGCCACCCGCCTGAGATTGATTGCCGCGCTCAAGCAGGCCTATTACGACCTGCATTTTGTCCATAAGAGCATCGACATTGTAGAGAGGAACAAGGCGCTGCTGACGCAGTTCGAGAAGACGGCCAAGGCTCGATACAGCGTGGGACAAGCAGCTCAACAGGATGTGTTCCGGGCCCAAGTCGAAATTTCACGCGTTCTGGATCGGCTGGCCGTCCTTGACCAGCGGAAGGAGAGCCTTCACGCAGCGATCAATCGGCTCCTGAATCGCCCGCCGGACGGTCCTTTGGGTACACCGGAAGAAGTGCACAGCACGATTCTGACCATCCCCCTCCATGAGCTCAACCAGCGGGCGAACGAATTCTCACCCGCGCTGCTCGCCACGGCGAAAAGCGTCGACCGCTCTGAACGGTCTGTCTCGCTGGCGAAGCGGCAATACTATCCTGATTTCGATGTGACTGCTCTGGGGATTCGCAATGACAAAATCAATGACAACGGTTACCAGGTGATGGTCGGCATCAAGATTCCGCTGTTTTATGAAACGAAACAGAAGCAAGGCGTACGAGAAGCTTTGGCAGGACTCGAAGGCGCCCGCGAAGACTTTGCCGCCGCCAGACAGGATCTTTTGTTTCAAGTCAAAGATGCCTTCGTTCAAGCCCAGCGAGCCGAGCGGCTGATCACGATTCTGCGCGACGCCATCATTCCCCAGGCGACGCTGGGCTTGCAGGCGGCTCAAGCGGGCTATGCCGTGGGGAAAGTGGATTTTCTGACGCTGCTGAACAGTCTCTTGACGCTACAGGACAGCCAACTCGAATTGCACAGCGAGATCGTCAATCATGAGAAAGCACTGGCCCAGCTCGAGGCGGCCACCGGCGGACCGTTGGATGGATCGGAAAGGAAGCCGAAGTCATGAGGCGCCGCGGTCCTATCCGAAAGGGTTCCTTCCTTCTTCTCGTGGGAGTCGGTTTGGCGTGGCTGACATCGCACCCCGCGATGCTGTTGCCGGCGGAGTCCAAACAGGACGAGATGGGCGGAATGGAAATGCCGGGGACGAAAAAGAAGGACGCGAGGAAACCGGCTCCGGCGAAACAATCCGTCGGAACCGAGTCCGCCCGTGAGCGGGAAAGCGTTCCCGGCATCGTGACCATCCCGCCGGAACGGCTGCAAACGATCGGGGTCAAGTACGGGCAAGTGACCCGCCGTCCATTAGAGACGGCCATCCGAACCGTGGGGCGCGTGGCCGTGGATGAGCGCCGGCTCGCCAAGGTCACCATCAAATTTCACGGGTGGATCGAAGCGTTGTTCGTCAGCGCGCTCGGGGATCATGTCAAGAAAGGGCAGCGGCTGTTTACGATCTACAGCCCCGATCTGGTCGCAACCCAGGAGGAATACCTGTTGGCGCTCCAGGGCCGTAAACAGCTCGGCGAGAGCGAATTCCCGGATGTGGCCCGTAGCTCCCAGGAGCTGCTCGAAGCCACGCGGCATCGCTTGCATCTCTGGGATATTTCCGAGGAGCACATCCGCGACTTGGAGCGGACCAGGCAGGTGAGGAAGACCTTGCCGATTCATTCACCGATTGCCGGAACCGTGATTCGCAAGGAAGTCGTGCAAGGGGCCCATGTGGAGCCGGGTCAAGAGCTGTACACCATCGTGGACCTGTCTCGCGTCTGGATCTTGGCGGACATCTATGAATACGAACTCTCGTTTGTGAAGGCCGGACAAAAAGCGGCCGTCACCCTCTCCTATGATCCAAGCACCGTGCTGACCGGACAGGTGAGCTTCATTTATCCGACGTTGGACCCGAAGACCCGCACGGCCAAGGTGCGGTTTGAGCTCGACAATGCCGACGAGAAACTGAAACCGGACATGTATGCCAACGTGGAGTTGCGGGTGAATTTGGGCACTCGTCTGTCCATCCCACAAGAAGCCATCATCGAGTCGGGCCAAAAGCAAGTCGTCTTTCTCCATCTGGGCGGCGGGAAGCTCGAGCCTCGCCTGATCAAAACCGGAGTCAAGGCCGGCGAGTGGTCTGAAGTGCTGACGGGGCTGAATGAAGGGGAGCACATCGTCACCTCGGCCAACTTCCTGATCGACAGCGAAAGCCGGCTGAAATCCGTCATCGAGAACATGGGCGGGATGCCCGGCATGAAGATGAACGAGTGACCGATCATGGTTGAATGGATCATCGAATACAGTGCAAGAAACCGTTTCATTGTCTTCTTGTTGGTCTTCTCGTTGTCCGCCGTGGGTCTCTGGGCCATGTGGCGGACGCCGATCGACGCACTACCCGATATTTCCGACACACAAGTCATCGTCTATACGACCTGGCAGGGCCGTTCGCCCGATCTCGTCGAAGACCAGATTACCTATCCCATCGTCACAGCGCTCTTGTCGGCCCCCAACGTCACGGTCGTCCGTGGTTTCTCGGACTTCGGCTATTCCTACGTCTACATCCTGTTCAAAGACGGGACGGACATCTACTGGGCCCGCTCCCGAGTGCTGGAGCGTTTGAATCAACTATCCGGCCGCATGCCGGAAGGAGTCACGCCGCAGCTTGGCCCGGACGCGACCGGGGTCGGCTGGGTTTTTCAATACGCTTTGGTCGACGAGTCGGGACAGCAAGATCTCGCCTCGCTGCGCAGCTTTCAAGATTGGTATCTCCAGTATTGGCTGCGGGCCGTCGAAGGCGTCGCCGAAGTCGCCAGCATCGGTGGCTTTGTGCGGCAGTATCAAGTGAATCTCGATCCGACCAAAGTGTTGGCCTATGGGTTGTCGCTGCCCGCCATCGTCGAAACCATCCGTGAAAGCAACAACGATGTCGGCGGCCGGGTGGTGGAATTTTCCGGGATCGAATACGTCGTTCGAGGGCGTGGCTACTTAAAGAAGGTGGAAGACATCGAGAAAATCGCCGTCGGCGTCAACGAGAACGGCACACCGATTCTCTTACGCGACGTCGCGACCGTCCGGCTGGGGCCTGATATGCGGCGGGGCCTCGTGGAATTGAACGGCCAGGGTGAAGTCGCGGGCGGCATCGTGATCATGCGGTTCGGCGAGAACGCCCTGACCGTCATCGAACGAATCAAAGCGAAGCTCAAAGAGATCGAGCCTTCCATGCCGAAGGGCGTCAAGGTCGTCCCGGTCTATGACCGGAGCGACTTGATCCACGACTCGATCGCCACGGCCAATGAAAGTCTCCTGGAAGAATTGCTCGTGACCGGGGTGTTGATTATTGCGTTCTTACTCCATGTCCGTTCCGCCATCGTCCCGATCTTAACCCTGCCGATCGCGGTGCTGCTGGCCTTCATTCCCATGTACCTCATGGAAATCGGCATCAACATCATGTCGCTCGGCGGCATCATCGTCGCCATCGGCGACATGGTGGACGCGGCCATCGTCATGGTCGATAACGCCCATAAGCGTCTGGAGGAGTGGGAGCGGGATGGGAGAGTCGGCGAGCGGCTTCAGGTCCTCATCGATTCGGCCAAGGAGGTTGGACCCCCCATCTTTGCCTCGGTCCTCGTGATCGCGATTTCATTCATCCCGGTCTTTGTGCTCGAAGCGCAAGAAGGCCGGATGTTCAAACCGCTTGCTTGGACCAACAACCTGGCCATCGCCATGTGCGCCGTGTTGGCCATCACCTTGGTCCCGGCCTGTCTTCCGACGTTCATTTGCGGCAAAATCTTTCCGGAACAAAAACATCCCGTCAGTCGTTCCCTTCAACGGCTCTATGCACCTGCCCTGCGCCTGGCTCTTCGCTACAGAAAGGCGGTCGTGGTCGGAGCCTTGGCGCTGATGGCCAGCGTCGTTCCGCTCTATCAAAAGATGGGCTCGGAATTCATGCCCCCGTTGTACGAAGGGACGATCCTCTACATGCCGACGACCTTGCCTGGTCTCTCCATCACGGAAGCCGGACGCATGTTGCAGATCATGGACCAGAAACTCCGTTCCTTTCCCGAAGTGGACCATGTGTTCGGCAAAGCCGGACGGGCGGAAACTTCCACCGATCCCGCGCCCTTCAGCATGATGGAAGTCGTCGTCGAACTGAAACCGAAAGACCGATGGCGGCCGGGGCTCAGTTATGAAGGCCTGGTGGATGAAATGGACCGGGCCATGCAATTCCCCGGCGTGACGAACGCCTGGACCATGCCGATCAAGGCCAGGATCGATATGCTCACCACCGGCGTCCGCACCCCGGTGGGCATCAAGATCTTCGGACCGGACCTGAAGCAAATCGAACAACTCGGCGTGCATTTGGAGACGGTGCTCAAGGAAGTACCGGGCACCCGCAGCGCCTATGCGGAACGGGTATCCGGCGGGTATTTCCTCGATTTCGACATCAATCGCGAGGAGATCGCCCGCTACGGGCTCAAACTCATGGACGTCGGCAGGATCATCGAATCGGCCATCGGCGGAGAGAACATCGCGACGACGATCGAAGGGCGGGAGCGCTACCCGATCAATGTGCGCTATCTGAGGGAATTGCGGGACGATCCACAGAAGCTGCAGCGAGTCATCGTGGACACGCCGACCGGCGCCCAAGTACCGCTGGCCCAACTCGCGACGCTGCGATTCGTCAACGGTCCTCCCATGATCCGTGATGAAAACGGCATGCTCGCAGGCTACGTCTTCCTCGATATGACGGGCCGTGATGTCGGGAGCTATGTGGATGATCTTAAGAAGGCCGTGGCGGAAAAGGTCCAGCTGCCGGCCGGCTATACCATCGTGTGGTCCGGTCAGTACGAATTCATGCAGCGGGTGAAGGAGCGGCTGAAGTTGGTCGTTCCGCTGACGCTCGTCATCATCTTCGTCACGTTCTACTTCTCGTTCGAGTCGGTGGCGAAGACCTTCATGGTGATGGTCGGAGTGCCGCTTTCATTGGTCGGAGCCGTCTGGTACCTCTCGATCCTCGACTACAACATGAGTATTGCCGTGTGGGTGGGACTGATCACGGTCGTGGGAACGGCGGCGGAAACCAGCGCGGTCATGCTGGCCTATTTGGATGAAGCTTGCGCGCGACGCAAGGCAGCAGGCGGACTTACCACCTTGCAAGACCTGATCGACACCGTTCAGCTTGGCGCGGTCGAACGTATCAGGCCCATGGCGATGATCGGCTTTGTCGATGTCATCGGGTTGATTCCGGTCATGTGGGCCACGGGAACCGGCGCGGATGTGATGAAGCGCATCGCCGCGCCGCAAGTCGGCGGCGTGTTCTCGGCCATGATCCTGACCCTATTCGTCATTCCCCCCGTTTACGCAATGTGGCGGTGGAGGAAAGAGCGATCTGAAATGCACGCCCGTGCGTAGGGAGGTCGCAGGAATAGGGTGATGTGTAACCACTTGCTCGATCAGCGGCTCATCGTTCTCTTCGGTCTTGCCGTGGCGGTCAACTATCCGTGGGAACGGGCTCAGTCCCGTCTCTATGTCCTGCCTAACGGGGCGGAGGTTGGGTGGTGGATGTGCGCGGCGGCGAGTGTTGCGGACGGCCTGATCGTTCTGCTGCTCTTCCAGATCGGCAAGCTGGTGACCGGGCAGCCTGACTGGTATCTCAAGCCGGGCGCGCGGGGGTATGCCGCCCTGCTGCTGTCTGGAGCGGTCGTCAGCACCGTGATCGAGTGGAGCACGATCCATGTGGGGCAGTGGTGGGCCTACAGTCAGCGCATGCCCGTCGTGCCGCTGTTGAACATCGGGGTGGTTCCGCTGGCCCAGATGCTGGTGCTGCCGCCGTTGATTTTCATTCTGCTGGCGTGGTGGCACCGCAAGAGGGGGAATAATGCATGAAAGATCCGGTCTATGGCTGATCGGGTCCAAGAGAGAGTCCGTTTCCTGACGCTGTCCGGCACGGTGTCGTGGTTGAGATCTGATTAAAGCGTCCTACCTTTCAGCCAAGACCTCGATGGACATTGGGACCCGCTTTCACTATTTTGAAGTTTCGATGATCGGGAGATACGGCAAAAAGGACTGAGCATGGTCGTGCCATCACTCCTCTTCATCGTCTCGGCAGGCGCGATCGTCTTCGCCGGGACGAGGCTCTCGCATCATGGTGACCAGATCGCCGAGCTGACCGGCTTGGGACGATTATGGATCGGCGTCGTGTTGATGGCCGCCGCGACATCCCTGCCGGAAGTGTTGACCACGATGAGCGCGAGTTGGATCGAGGCTCCGGACCTCGCGGCCGGCAACCTCTTCGGCGCCGGCCTGAGCAATATGTTGACGCTCGGGCTCATCGATCTGTTGTATCGCCAGAAGCGCGTCTGGCGGCAGGCGGCCTTGGGACATACGTTGACGGCGGCGCTCGCCATGGTGTTGACGGCCCTTGCGGCGTTCTTCGTGCTGTTGCGGATCGATGTGGTCCATCTCGGCGTGGGCCTGGAAAGCGCGATCCTGCTGATGCTGTACGTTTTGGGTATGAGGCTGGTGTTCCGGCAAGAGGACATGGCTCGCCGCCAACTCGAGCGAAAAGCCGTCGTGGAGGGCTTCGTTGAGGCGCACCATGCCGACGTCAATCACCGCGGTGAGCTCCGCCGTGCGGTCATCGGGTTCTTAATCGGCGCGCTCGTCCTGCTGATGGCGGCGCCGCTGTTGGCCTGGTCGGCCGAGCGGATCGCGGAGGAAAGCGGCATTACCGCCACGTTTATCGGAACGTCACTGGTTGCGATCACCACGTCGTTGCCCGAGTTGGTCGTGTCCATTTCCGCCGTCCGATTGGGCGCATTCGACTTGGCCGTCGGCAATCTGTTCGGGAGCAATGCGTTCAATATGGCGGCGTTCTTCTTCGCCGATCTCGCGTATCGGGAGGGAGGGCTCTTGAGTGCCGTGAGTTCAACGCATGCGCTGACGGCTTTGTGGTCGATCATCATGATGAACATCGGACTGATGGGAATCATTTACCGGGCGGAACGGCGGTTCATGTTCATCGAACCGGATAGCTTGTTGATGATCGTGATCTATATTCTCGGGCTCTGGCTTCTCTTCAGGGGATGACAAGACACACCTCGCAGCGTCCTTTTCCTTCGCCATTGTGTCGCAATACACCACCGTGGCCGCCTGCCGACGTGGCATAACGCTACAATGAACAACGTACAGTAACTGAAGTGTCTGATAGTCGCATGCCATGCATGGCATGGGCCATGCTGCGCCTTGTTCTAGCGAAAGGGACGCGATGCGGATGGAGAAGACAAAGAAACCCAATCAGACGAAGCAAACAACGGCCTGGCATATCCGTCCGATAGAAGCCCTGGCTGGTGAACTTCGGACGGACCTCGACGCGGGCCTGAAAGCCGATGAAGTGGTCGGCCGACAAGCACAAGAAGGATCCAATGAACTACCCGAAGCTCCGCCACCGTCCCTGCTCAAACTGTTTCTCTCGCAATTCTCCAGTCTGATCGTGTGGGTGCTGATCGGGGCGGCGGTGGTGTCCGGTCTGTTGGAAGACTGGATCGATGCGGCGGCGATTCTGGCGATCGTATTTCTCAATGGTGCGCTCGGGTTCGTGCAGGAGTTCCGAGCCGAGCGATCGTTGGCGGCACTGCGCAAGATGTCGGTCGCGATGGCCCGCGTCATTCGCGAGGGCACGCCGCAGTCCATTCCGGCGCGAGATCTGGTCACCGGAGACGTGATCGTCCTCGAAGCGGGCGATCGCATTCCCGCGGACGCACGCTTGTTCTACGCCACGAATTTTCAGGCTCAAGAAGCCTCACTCACCGGCGAATCGACACCCGTCCAGAAACAGGCGGAGCGGCTGGACAGGACCGAGGTTCCTCTCGCCGATCGGCACAACATGGTCTTCATGGGCACCGTGGCCGTCTCCGGTAAGGCCCGTGCGGTGGTGGTGGCGACGGCGCTCGGCACGGAACTGGGCCGGATCGCCGCCATGATCCAGAAGGCGGCCGAGGCGGAACGGGCCGAAACGCCGCTGCAGCGACGGCTGGAACAGTTCGGCTATACGCTGCTGTGGTTGGCGCTCGGTGTCGTCGCGGTCGTGTTCGTGCTCGGGTATCTCCGCGGGGAACCGCTGGTCGAGATGTTCCTCATCTCGGTGAGCCTCGCGGTGGCCGCCGTGCCGGAAGGGCTGCCTGCCGTCGTTACGATCACGCTGGCGTTGGGCGTGACCAGGATGGCGAAGCGGCATGCATTGATCCGTAAACTTCCGGCGGTCGAGACGCTCGGGTCGGCCACCGTGATCTGCACCGACAAGACCGGCACGTTGACGAAGAATGAGATGACGGTCACATGCGTGATCGTGGACGACTCCCGCTTCGAAGTGACCGGCGAGGGCTATGAGCCGGTCGGCGAAATTCGCGAGGCGTCAGGCGCGAGGTGTGAGGCACTCAAGCCCGGCTTGCGTCAGCTCTTGACGGCAGCCGTACTCTGCAACGGCGCGACATTGCACCAGGAGAACGGCACGTGGCGGATCATCGGGGATCCCACGGAAGGGGCGCTGCTCGTGGCGGCGGCGAAGGCCGGTTTGGCCAAGGATGAATTGGAACGTCGGGCGCCGCTGGAGAGAGAAGTTCCGTTCGATGCCGAGCGGAAGATGATGACGATCGTTCGCCGAACGGAACAAGGCCGCGTGGCGTACAGCAAAGGAGCGCCCGATGTGCTCCTGGAACGTTGCGCGGCGCGCATCACGCTGGATGGCCGGACCGAAGCTTTGGATGACGAGCATCGGCGGATGATCAGCGAAGCCAATGCCTCATTGGCCCACCAGGCCCTCCGCGTGCTGGGCGTCGCGCATAAGCCTCTTGGCCGACCGGCGAGTTCCGACGAAGAAGTGGAGGACGGGTTGATCTTTCTCGGCCTCCTCGCGATGAAGGATCCCTTGCGGCCCGAAGCGGCGGAAGCCGTGCGTCTGTGCCGGCAAGCCGGCATCAGGACGGCCATGATTACCGGTGATCACAAGGAGACGGCGGTCGCGATCGCGCGCGAGTTGGGCTTGCACCGCGATGGCGAAACGGCCTTGTCCGGGTCCGAGCTCGACGGGTTCACCGACGAGCAATTGAGGCAACGGGTCGAGCGCGTGAGCGTGTATGCCCGTGTGTCGGCCGAGCACAAGCTCCGCGTCGTCCAGGCCTGGAAGCACCATGGGGCCATTGTCGCCATGACCGGGGACGGGGTCAACGATGCCCCCGCGATCAAGGCGGCGGACATCGGCGTGGCGATGGGCCTCGCCGGCACCGACGTGACCAAGGAAGCCTCGGACATGGTGGTGACGGACGACAACTTCGCCTCGATCGCCGCCGCGGTCGAGGAAGGCCGGGGCATCTTCGACAACATCAGAAAGACGGTGCATTTTCTCCTGTCCTGCAACGTCAGCGAGGTGCTCGTCATGCTGTTCGCCACCCTCTTCGGCTTGCCGCTTCCGCTCCTGCCGATCCACATTCTGTGGATGAATCTGGTGACGGACGGTTTTCCCGCCATCGCCCTGGCGGTCGATCCGAAAGCGCCGGATCTGATGCGGCGGCCGCCGCGGCAGACACAGGCGCGTTTACTGGATGGGGGGCGGCTGTGGACGATCGCCGCGGAAGGGCTGATGTTGGCGGTCATCGCCCTGATCGCGTTTTCCTACAGTCTGTTTGTCTGGCAACAGCCGATCGACCAGGCCCGGACGGTGACCTTTACCGTGATGGTCGCCGCTCAGCTGGTGCACGCGTTCAATTGCCGGAGCGATCGCTGGTCGTTGTTCCAAGTGGGCGTGACGACCAACCATGCCCTCATTTGGGCGGTGGCGACGTCGCTTCTCCTGCAAGTCGGCATTCTCACCATCCCGGTCATGGAACCGATCTTCAAGGTCGCGCCGTTACCGATTGAAGATTGGGAATTGATGGCGGCGATGGCGCTTTCCCCGTTGGCCGTCGTCGAAGGAGTCAAGTGGCTGAGACGGCGGGGGTGAAAGCTTCGACTGGAGAACACTGCATCATCTTTTTCGGAAAACTTCTTGATTCCTCCAGCGATGTTTGAATCCAAGCCGGTAAGCCTTATGGGGTTTGTGCCGGTGTTGATCGCGCTATGACAACGCTCGCCTGCATCACGATGCCTCTCAAGCACGTTTGACCCTAGCCTACGAACAGGGCGAGAATGGGCCGCAAATGCAAGCTCCGCAGCATACAGGTGGACTGGCTGTACATTGTTCAGCTGCACTGCTCAAGGCCCATATATCCATGGCAACAGATTGCATATGAAGTCGAAGAAAAGACGGATTTTCTTTGTCGTTGTTTTTATCCTTTTGATTATCGGGTTCCTTGAAATAACACTGGGTCTATTAACGTTCATGTCCCCAAGGGTTGATTGGCTCCTCTCATTCGAACGTGTTATTCCGGATGCACGTCTCGGTTATCGGCCAAAACCAGGTGTTCCAGGGCACGATCGCAACGGTTTTAGGAACCAAGAAGTACCAGCCAAGGCGGCTATCGTCGCGCTCGGTGATTCCCAAACGTATGGCACTGGCGTGGCACCGGAGTATGCATGGCCCAGACAATTAGAATCAACGCTTGGGAAAACAGTGTACAGCATGGCCTATGGCGGCTATGGACCGGCTCACAGTCTTGTTCTGTGGGATGAGGCTGTGGCCTTACTGCCGGAGATCGTCATTGAGGCTTTTTATGTGGGCAATGATCTGTTCGACTCATTCAGCCTCGTATACAACCAGGGACAACTCACCGACCTAGGAAGTCCCGACCTCCGGTTGCAGGCGAGTGTGCGGGAAGCTGAGCAGTCCGAGCCTCTTGAAAAACGTGTGACACGAATGTACTCGATGGCACCTGTTGCTACCGATAAGAACAAAACGGCCGTCCCTCTTTATAGAGTGCTTACGCAACACTTGAGGCTATACGGCCTTTTGCGCAGGGCGCAGTACGAGAGTATGCGCTTGATTCAGAGACCCACCAACACTCCGCAAGAGCAATGGGAAGCGGCAAAGGCGTTTGCAGAAGCGCATCCCACATACTGCCAGGTGTTTAGCAATGGACAGTTCAAAACTATTTTTACGAGCGAGTATCGTCTCTCGGCGCTTGAGCTCGAAGATCCCAGAATTCTAGAAGGACTGCAGATCTCATTAAGGGCGATGCAGAGAATGCATGAGCTTGCTGCCTCTCGGAATATCCGCTTCATTGTGGTGCTGATACCTACCAAGGAAGCCGTGTTTCGCCAGCTTTGGGAGAACTCTACGATGAGCTATCGCAGGGCTACAGAGAATGAAGAGCGCGTGTGGCAAAGCACAAAGGACTTTCTCGTACGGAACGACATTGAATATCTGGATGCGTTGCCAGCGCTGCGAGAACAACTCATGACGGGGGTTCAACCATATCAGGTTTCCCATGACGGACACCCAAACGAACATGGACATGCGGCCATCGCCAAACTTGTTGCTGCGCATTTAGCATCGCCCAAGAGATAACAGGCTGCTGCAGCGAATACGCGAATGTCTACATCGGTTCATGAGTAAATCGGGTGATGTTGAGATGGCCCGGATGTGACAGAGGCTTTGAAATTGGGGGACAGGATCTCCGAGAAGGTGTCGGATCGGTGCCCGCAAACGAGTTCACGCGTGAGGCGGTGCAGTTGTTAGAGAGTGGCAGTCGTTCTGCGTCGGAGATCACGCGAGAGCTTGGCATTGCCCGTAATCAGAAACATGCGAACGCCACCACGTGGCGGTCCGACTGGTTGGGACACCCACCGAGGTGAAGTTGCGGATCTCCGACGATGGAGTCGGATTCGAAAAAAGCCAGGTCAAGTCAGGCTGGGCATCGGTCTGACCAGCATGCAAGAACGGGTTGGGCCTTTGGGGGGAAACGTGTGGATTGAAGGCAGTCCCGGGCAAGGCACGACAGTCACTGCCGTCATTCCTCTCTCTCAATAAACCTGCCCTCCTTCTCGTCTCCACGCGGAAGACCTCTCTTGAGTTGATCTTCCGGTGGTTGTTTCCTCCGCTGCTCCACGCCTTCCCTTCGTTCACGGTCCATCGTACAAAAACGAGCGTGAAGTTTCTGTGTGTGTGATGGAAGCACTCGTCTTTCACGTCGCGGAACATTCGTCATCAATGCTTGTGGACATCGACTGTAAGAGCGTGAGCGCTCGTTACCTATGCACAGTCGACGTGGGGAGTCTAGGGCTCCCCCTAGTGGAGGAGCTGATTGGTTCGTCAGTATGGTGAGTGCGTCCGTTCTCCACAGAAGAGAAGAAGAGGCACATGAATAAACAAGCGGAACAGTCAGGCCTGCATCATGATGTTGAAACGACACCTGAGGCGATAAAGCCATCACATGTTCATTCCCACAGGGAGGAACTGGTCCTTTTGGTCTCGCTGGTTATCTTTGAATTGTCTCTCGCCGTCATGGCGATGGCCATATACGTCAAAGGAGAGAGACCTTTCGCAGCATTCCTGGCAAGGCCGTCAGGCGCGGTTTTTCTCTGCGCCGCCGTCGCCCTCTTCGTTGCCGGCTGGGTCATCGTTCACCGATACGTGGCAGGCCAACGATTGCCCGCCCGCCACTTCCGGATGATCGTGACGATGAACCTGGTCACGGTGCTGTTCATTCTGGCGATGGGCGAGATCGTCGTTCGAGCCGGTTCTCGGAGCCACTTGGACGGCGAAAGTTTCATGAACGTGGTCTTGAAGCCCAAGAATTGGGAGCGGGCTAAAGAGCGCTACCCTCATTTTCTTGAGAAAAGCCGAGCCGGCCGTACGTTTTTCGATTATGACGAGCGGCTGGGGTGGACCCTTGGAAAGAACAGGTATCGCGAAGCCTCCGACGGGGAGGGTCCCTATTGGTCCAGCGTGGAGGGGCTCCGGGCCGCACGTGAGGGGTTCGTGTACGGCAAGGTCGAGAGGAAGACGGATATTGCCATCCTGGGAGACTCCTTCACGTTCGGCAGTGAGGTGGGATATGAGGAGACCTGGGGAGCTGCGTTGAATCGATTATTGGGCGAAGAGTTTCGGATCTTAAACTTCGGAGTTCCCGGATATGGTCTAGGTCAGGCGTACCTGCGGTATGAAGTCGATGCTCGCGGGTGGAATCCCAAAATTGTGATCTTGGGGTTCATTTCTGAGGACCTCCACCGCACGACATGGGTCTATCCCTTTTTGTCCACGGGATGGGACATGGCTTTCTCCAAACCTCGCTTCGTCCTGGAAAATGGAAGATTGACGATCCTGAACCGACATGTGCTCCCCCCTCAAGCGATCTTCTCCCCGCGATCAATTTCCGAACTTCCCTTCCTGGACCATGACAGCGGCTACAGGTGGAGCCATTGGCAGACACGTTGGTACCATGCCTCCTACCTCGCCAGGCTGTTCATAAGTCTGTACCATCCACGATCCCGCGATACCCATGATGAACAACTTCTGCCGCTCAATGCCGAAATCTTGAAGTCGTTTGTTCGCTCGGTCGAGCAGGCTGGTTCGATTCCTCTCGTCATGTATTTTCCCAGTCGGAGTGATTTTCACCAACCGGATTCATACGTGCCGCTGGGCAAGCGAGTGTTGCAAGAGGCTGGGCTCCCGTACGTCGATCCCACTGCCTGTTTGCTGGAGGTTCCATCCTCCCTTCGATTTGCCTCGGCGGGCCATTACACGTCACAAGGGAATGCGGCGATCGCGAACTGTCTGGCTGTCGCGGTTCGTGAAGCACTGGGTAAACCGTCTGACGGCATGCTCATGGCGGTAGAGAAATTACGGTAATCCCTCAGGTCCTATGCTTAGATAGGGCTGCCTCAATTCTCTTTTGGATAAAGGCCCTCACACGTGATTCGTTGAAAGAAGGCGGCATCTCACTCGTGATCTCCCGGTCTATCGCCTTTTACGACAAGCCGCACGGACTTTAGTTTGAACGATGCAAGCCAAACTAGAAATGGCCACTTTCTCTCAACGTAAAAACGTCCGGTTGAGGGGTGTCGCCGCCCGCGATTGTCCGCGTTCTAGCTGCCGACATGTGTGCCATGGTGGATGGGTCGGTCTCGGCGTGCCCCGATAGCCTGCCTGCCGCTCCATGCGTAGGCGTCTGCTCCGTCACTTAGCGGAGCACGCGCTTCGCCGGAATTCCTTTCCACTTATCATGACCCCGGCATCTCCGACCATCCAGCCCTCGTTCCGCGAACCGGCAGTCCAGCAATGCAGAGGACAGTTATAGTCGGCGAAATCGGCATTCTCCTGTTGGAAGACGGACTCAGCCCAACTCGTAGCAACGCTGGGGTTCAGAACCGAGAATAACCAGGCCTACTTAAGTATTATGGATAATTTTTCGTGGTCATGGTCCTATTCACGATCATGTCTGCAATCCTAACATCCAGCGCCCCACCCACAGTTATCTGGGAACAAAAGCGACGAACGGTCGTACGAAGGTTCGGAAAGGTAGCGCTGGGAGTGAGTGTTTTGGCAGTCAGTTTCCTTACCGGGGAGCTCTGCTTACGGCTTGTGTTCGATAGGTTCCTCCCTTCCGGCACTCCCTCTTATGAAAGCTACCTTTCGAATCACTTCAAGGAAGGCAGGCCTGATTGGTTATTGTTCGAGCGATACGTTTCGGACTGGGCTATGTCGGCGAAGGAACTGACACCTCGGGTCGTCGTGGTTCTGTACCCTCATATGGCATTGACGAACGGAGCACCTACTGTTATACAGCCGGAAATAGCGGATATTCACACGAGAATGTTGTCCCTTTGCAGGAGGAACAACGTCCCATGCACCGATTTGTCGTCTTCGCTCGCCCAATTCGATGCCTTTGACAATCATCCAAGCGCTGAAGCGCATCGTGTGATTGCGGAGACGTTACATCAAATATTGAGAGAAGGTACTGTGAAGGTATCGAATTGATCACCGGACCTGCCGTGGGGATCTCGCAACCATGGTTCAGGCCCATGAGTGAAGGTGCGGAAGGGATCGGGATGTCGGACAAGGTGTGGAGGGCAGGTTCGTGAATCATATTCTCGGGATCTCGGCCTTCTATCATGATAGCGCGGCCTGCCTGATTCGCGACGGCGAGATCATTGCCGCCGCGCAGGAAGAGCGGTTCACACGAAAAAAACATGATCCGGGGTTTCCGGCCCAGGCTGTGCGGTACTGCTTGAAAGAAGGCGGTATCTCACTCAAGGACCTCCGGTTTATCGTCTTTTACGACAAACCGCTCGTCAAGTTCGAGCGGCTCATCGAGACGTACTTGGCATTCGCGCCGAAGGGACTCCAGTCCTTCGTGGCCGCCATGCCGGTGTGGCTCAAGGAAAAATTGTTGCTCCGGAACCTGCTCGCGAAAGAATTCATCGCGCTCGCTCCGGAGATGACGCAGTCGGAACTCCCTCAGCTTTTGTTCGGCGAGCACCATGAGTCGCATGCCGCGTCCGCCTTTTATCCGTCGCCCTATGACAAGGCCGTCGTCCTCTGCATGGACGGGGTCGGGGAGTGGGCCACGACCTCGGCGTGGCTCGGTGAAGGCCACGCGCTCACGCCGCTGTGGGAGATTCCGTTCCCCCACTCACTGGGGCTCCTCTATTCCGCCTTCACGTACTACACCGGCTTCAAGGTCAATTCGGGCGAGTACAAGGTCATGGGCTTGGCTCCCTATGGCGAACCGAAGTACGTCAAGGCGATCTACGACCATCTGCTCGACCTCAAGCCGGACGGGACGTTCCGTTTGAACATGGACTATTTCAACTATTGCACCGGGTTGACCATGACGGGCAACAAGTTCGATGAGGTGTTCGGCGGCCCGCCGAGGAAACCTGAAAGTCAGTTGACGCAGCGGGAGATGGATCTCGCCCGGTCCATCCAGGAAGTGACCGAAGAGGTCATGCTCCGTGTGACTCGGACCCTGCACCGTGAAACCGAGGTGGATTATCTCTGCATGGCGGGGGGCGTGGCGCTGAATTGCGTGGGGAACGGAAGGATTTTACGGGAAGGGCCCTTTAAAGGGATCTGGATTCAACCGGCGGCCGGCGACGCGGGTGGCGCGGTGGGGGCGGCGTTGACGGCCTGGCATCGCTATGAGGATCAGCCGAGGACGGCGACGGGTACCGACCGGATGAAGGGAAGTTATCTGGGACCGAAACATTCCAATGCCGAAATCGAACGATTCCTCAAACAGGCTGACGCCCCCTATGAATGGCTCGATGACGAACAACTCTTCGATCGCGTGGCGAAGGACCTGGCGGAAGGCAAAGTGGTGGGGTGGCTGCAAGGCCGGATGGAGTTCGGTCCGCGAGCGTTGGGCGGTCGCAGCATCCTGGGAGATGCGCGCAATACCACGATGCAGTCGGTGATGAACCTCAAGATCAAATACCGTGAATCCTTCCGGCCGTTCGCCCCTTCGGTGTTGCGGGAACGGGTGTCGGAGTATTTTCAGATCGATGCGGATAGCCCGTACATGCTGTTGGTAGCGCCGGTGCAGGAAAAACGACGGTTACCGCTGCCTACCGAGCAGATCGGTCTCTGGGGAATCGATCTGTTGAACGTTCCACGCTCCGACATTCCCGCCGTCACCCATCTGGATTATTCCGCCAGGATCCAGACCGTTCATGAGGAGACCAATCCGCGGTATTACCGGTTGCTTCGTGCGTTCGAAGACCGGACCGGTTGTCCGGTTCTCGTGAATACGTCGTTCAACGTGCGTGGAGAGCCGATCGTGTGCACGCCGGAGGATGCCTATCGGTGTTTCATGCGGACGGAGATGGATGTGCTCGTCTTGGAGAACTGTGTCCTGTATAAGACACGGCAGAAACCATTGGAAAAAGATACAAACTGGCAAAAAGAATTCGAGCTCGATTAGGATGGCACCATGAATCAGCCGAATCGATCCCCTACTATGAAGGAGTTACGGCAATTCGGTCTCCTCGTCGGAGGAGTGTTTGCCGTGATCGGATTGTGGCCGCTGGTGTTTCGAAGCGAGTCACCCCGCCTGTGGGCGATGGTGCTCGGAGGGCTGCTCATCGCCCTCGGCGCCCTTGTGCCGATGAGCTTGAAGCAGGTTCACGGCGGGTGGATGAAGATCGGCCATGTGTTGGGCTCGATCAACACGAAGATCATCCTGGGAGTGATCTACTATCTGCTCATAACCCCGATGGGAGTGATCATGCGCCTGATGGGCAAGGATCCCCTGCATCGCACACTGACGCCGGGCACAGACACCTATCGGATCGTGCGAGTCCCCCGGCCTCGCCAACATATGCGCAACCAATTCTAGAGTTAAAAAGGAGTCGGCTATGGGAGGATTTGTAATCGAGTTGTGGGCGTTTATGAAAGAGCGGAAGAAGTTTTGGATGTTGCCTATCTTCATGGTGTTGTTACTGCTCGGGACGCTGATCGTGTTGACGCAAGGGTCGGCGGTTGCGCCGTTCATCTACACGTTGTTCTGACGAGCTGACGGCGCGCCGTCGAACCAAGCGGTTCTCTGAAGCCATGCCCCGGGCCATCGGGATGAGCCCGACCGGGTTTCAACGCGGCGGTGGATTCATGTTCTTGGTCCGGAACACCACCTCTATTTTTTTATGCACACCGTCGATCCCTCCGCCCTAGGGTAGACCCTAGGCCATTCCCACGCGAACTGTCAGTACAGTCAGGCCTTCCATAGAAGATTCGTATTCGCAATCGTGAAGATCTCGCGCCTGAATATTTGCTCGTTCAGGTTTGCCACGAGGAAGAATCAGCGTTTCTTCCGGAAGGCCGTCCAAACAGAGGTCAAGGCCTGTCATGAACTCCATGTGAGGTCGACCGTCTCGATGGATGTGCGGACGGATCCGGCCGTGAGTGACACATCGCACTTTCGTATCAAGGGAAAAATGGACGAACATCGACCGACATCGGCTCCGGTGCCGGGATCGAGGTTCCAGGCTTAAGGTGCTTTTTCATGAAGAACAAGGCGCGGCCTCAGCGTACCGATCAATTACGCGTGGTACCGCTCTCTTGTCCCGACTGTTCCGGCGTCTTGCGGATGAATCGGGAGGGGCGGCACAAGCACGTGGTGTATCGATGCCAAGTCGATCATCGATACACGCCGAACAGCCTGTTGGAGGCGAAAGAAAAACAGGTGGAGCGTGTCCTGTGGTCCGCCGTCGTGCTCTTGAAACAGTTGGACGAGGCCTATGGACACATGTTGAAAGACATGCCCGCGGAGGCCGATCGACAATCGTTGCAACGTCGCGTCCAGGAAGCGGCACGACAATGCCTGGCGATCCGGGCGATGATCGAGTCCACCCATGCGCCATAATAGAACCAACGCTCGCCCGATCGGCGGCGGAAAGCGTCCGGCGACGGTCAATGCGGACGGCATCAAGCGCGATATCATCGTCATCGGCGCTTCGGCGGGTGGGGTGCCGGCGCTTCAACAGATCTTCGCCGATTTCCCCGCCGACATACCGGCCGTGATCGGAGTCGTGCTCCATCGGGGCTCGCAGCCGAGCCAGTTGGCGCAGGTATTGGGCCGCCGATCGGCGCTGCCGGTCGTCGAGCCGAACCATGCCATGGCGCTGAAACCAGGGACGATTTATTTGTCGCCGGCCGACCACCATCTGCTCTTCCAACGGAGTTCCATCGTGCTTCAGCGGGGACCACGAGAGCACAGCACGAGACCCGCCGTCGATCCGTTGTTTCGGTCGGCGGCGGAATCGTACGGGCTGCGCGTCGTGGGTGTGCTCTTCACAGGCTGTGGCGAGGACGGAGTGAGCGGGTTGATCGCGATTACCGAGGCGGGCGGCCTGACATTGGCGCAGGACCCCGAAGAAGCGTACATGCCCTACATGCCGCTCAACGCCATACGGTTCGATGAAGTCGCGGGATTGGTGTCCCTCGATAACGCCGCGTCAGTTTTGACCTCTTTGGCCTACGGCGATCAGGTGCGCGTCGACATGGCGGTCGGTCGGTAGAACCACGATCGCGGCCGGTTTCGGAGCCTTGCCGCAGGGATGCGAGGGGCCTACAATGCTGTTCCCTTCCGCAAACAGGTCACAGGCTGTTCATAGTCGGCATATCGGCATAATTGGGGCGTCGTCGTGGCAATGAAGAAAAAAACGTCTCGCCGCATGAATGACGAAAGCCGGAAGGGCGCCGGAAGACGAAACGGAAACACGGTTCGAGTCCCCAAAAGAAATCGACCGAGCTACATCGTCGGCATGGGTGGTTCCGCCGGGGCCCTTGAAGCCTTCGAGCAGTTCTTCACCCACATGCCGGCGGACAGCGGATTCGGATTTGTGCTGGTCCCGCATCTCGATCCCACCCATAAGGGCATGATGCCCGAGCTCCTGCGCCGTTGCACGACCATGAAAGTGGTGCAAGCGGAAGACGGCATGCCGGTCATCCCCAACCGTCTCCATATCATTCCGCCCAATAGAGACATGTCGATCTTCCACGGCATCCTCCATCTCCACGAGCCCACATCTCCACGCGGCGCTCGGGCGCCGATCGACCTGTTCTTGAGGCATCTGGCAGAAGACCAAAAAGAGCGGGCCATCGCCGTCATCCTGTCCGGCATGGGCAGCGATGGGACGCTGGGCGTCAAGGCGATCAAGGAACGTCTGGGTCTGGCGGTCGTGCAGGAGGCGCAATCGGCCAAGTACGACAGCATGCCGAAGAGCGCGATCGGGACCGGGCTGGTGGATTACGTCGCCGCCGCGCAAGACTTGCCAGAGAAGATGCTGGCCTACGTCAAGCACTCGGCCAAGTTGCCGCGGGAAACGCTGATGCAGGAACGGACGGTGTCCGGCGCGTTGGTCAAGATCTTCGCGCTGCTGCGCAGCCATACCGGCCACGATTTCTCCTTCTACAAGAAAAACACGATCTACCGGCGGATCGAGCGCCGGATGAACGTCCATCAGATAGGGCAACTCAGTAAATACGCCAGGCTTCTTCAGGACAATCCCGGCGAGCTGGATCTGCTTTTTCGGGAGTTGCTCATCGGCGTGACGAATTTCTTCCGCGATCCCGAGGCGTTCATGGCGCTGAAACAGGCGTTGCCGTCAGTCTTGAAGAACAAGCCGAAGGACGGCACGGTGCGCGTGTGGGTGCCGGGCTGCTCCACCGGCGAAGAGGCCTACTCGGTCGGGATCGTCATGGCGGAATGTTTGACCGAGTTGCAACTCGACGGAGCGTTGAAGGTACAGATCTTCGCCACGGACATCGATAAAGAAGCGGTGGATCGCGCTCGCCAAGGCGTCTTTCTGCCGACCATCGCCAACGATGTCTCTCCCGAACGGTTGCAGCGGTTTTTCCTCAAGGAGGATCATGGGTACCGAGTCGCCAAACCGATCCGTGAAATGATGGTGTTTGCCCCGCAGAACGTCATCATGGATCCGCCCTTTACCAAGCTGGATCTCCTGTGCTGCCGGAATCTGCTGATCTATTTCACGGCGGAGCTGCAACGCAAGCTGCTGCCCATGTTCCACTACACATTGAATCCAGGCGGCATCCTGTTTCTCGGGACCAGCGAGACGGTCGGCAGCTATCACGACCTCTTCGCCGCCGTGGACAACAAATGGAAAATCTTCCGCCGCAAGGAATACCGCTCCGGCGCCGCCACGTACGTCGACTTGCCGAGCACGCTCTTGCCGCGCGAAGTGGGAAAGATCCCCACCGCCCGCAAGGTGGAAGAGCACACGGACGTGCCTCTCGCCGAGATGTCGCGCCACATCCTGTTGGAACGGTTCGCGCCGCCCTCGGTCCTCGTCAATGAGAACGGGGACATCCTCTATATTCAGGGCCGGACGGGCAAGTACCTGGAGCCGGCCTCGGGCGAAGCCGCCATGAACATTTTCACGATGGCCCGCGAAGGTTTGCGGTTGGAACTGGGAAGTATGATTCGCAAGGCCCTCTTGCACCGGAGAGAGGTTAAGGGAGAAGGCATCCGGGTCCAGACGAACGGGGGCTATCAAACGGTGTCGGTGATCGTCAAACCGGTCACCGGACGGTCGGGTTTGCAGGGCCTGGTGCTTGTGGCGTTCGAGGAAGGACGTCATCCCGCCGAAGCGGTACCGCCCACTCCGCCGAAAGGGGGCGCCGGAAGGCAAAGCAAGGAAGTCAAAATTCTGGCCAAAGAACTTCAACACACGAAGGAGCAACTGCAAGTCACCATCGAAGAAATGGAAACCTCGCAGGAAGAGTTGAAATCCGCCAACGAAGAGCTGCAGTCGACGAACGAAGAACTGCAGAGCACCAACGAGGAGCTGACGACGTCCAAGGAAGAGTTGCAATCCCTCAACGAAGAACTGGTGACGGTGAACTCGGAGTTGCAGCAGAAGATGGAAGACGTCACCCGGACCAACAACGACATGAAGAATCTGCTGAACAGCACGGACATCGCGACCATCTTCGTGGACAACGAGATGCGTATCCAGCGGTTTACCCCGCAAGCGGCGTCGGTGATCAATCTGATCCCGACCGACGTGGGCCGGCCCCTCAGCGATATCGCGACGAACCTCAAGTACGACTGTTTGGTCGGCGATCTGGGCCAAGTTCTCGACACGTTGGTCTATAAGGAGATGCAGGTCGAAACGAAGAGGGGCGAGTGGTATCTGCTGCGCATCATGCCGTATCGCACGATGGAAAACATGATCGACGGCGGGGTGCTCACCTTCACGAATATCGGGATGGTCAAGAAATTGGAGGGATCGCTGCGCGAGAGCGAACAACGCCTGCAACTGCTGTTCGAAAGCATGCCGGTCATGATCGCCGCGTTCGACGAGCAGAAGCGGATCGTCGCCTGGAACCGTGAATGTGAACGGGTCACCGGCTATCGAGCCGATGAGATGATCGGGCGGCCCGATACGTTGAAGCTGTTGTATCCCGCCGAAGCCGATCGCGCCCGCATGATCCGGGCCAGCACCAGGCGCACCAGCGACTCGGGAGATTGGGAGTGGTCGTTCACCGCGAAAAACGGTACGGTGAAGCAAGTCGTCTGGCTGAATCTGGCGTCGCAGGTCCCGATCCCGGGCTGGATCGAGTGGGGCATTGGGCTGGACGTGACGAGGCGTCGCGAGGTGGAGGGGCGCCTCGCGGCGCTGTTCCAATCTTCCGCGGACGCCATGGCCTTTGCGACGACCGACGGCCTACTGCTCGATGTGAACGAGGCTTTTTTGAGTCTGACCGGGTATGTCCGAGAGGAGGTCGTCAATCGGATGCGATATCAAGACATGACGCCGCCTGAGTACCGTCACGCGAATCAAGGAGTGATGGACGAGCTGTTCAAAAGCGGGATGTCTCGGGAGTTCGATAAGGAGCTGATCCGCAAGGACGGTTCCGTGGTGCCGGTTCATCTGAACCTTTTCGTTGTCCGTGCCATCGACGGAGCGACGATCGGGATGGGAGCCATTATCAAAGAGCGATGGCAGAAGGACGGGGACGAGCATAAGTCATCAGGATGAACCCATGGCAGATGTCCGCACTCAGCCTCAGCTCGCAGAGTTGCGCCGACAGGCCGAACAGCGGCTGAGTCGGGTGATCGAGCAGTCGGTCCCGAACCTCAAACCCGAAAGCGTGTCGGCCCTGCTCCATGAGCTGCAAGTCCATCAAATCGAGTTGGAGATGCAGAACCATGAACTTCGTCTGGCTCAGGGGGAGTTGGAGGAAAGCCGGGATCGGTATCGAGAGTTGTACGAGTCGATCCCCCTCGGATATGTCACGCTAGATCGCGACGGCCGGATCCATGATATGAACCCCTCGGGAACGGCTCTGCTCAAGTGGGACCCTCGCGCTCACGCGATCTCCACCTTCAACGTCTTCCTCTCCGACAAGGATCTCGACCGATTTGTCTTGTTCTGTCGCCGCATCGTTTCAAGACAGGAGGCCGATACCGGCGAGTTCGAAATGAAACGTCCGGATGGACGGCCTTTCGTCGCCGCCTTGCAGGCGGCCCCGGTGCAGAAGGGAACCGGCAAAGGCGAGCTGCTGCGCGTCGCCTTCAAGGACATCACGCGTCGAAAAGAGGCCGAGGAAACACTGCGACGACAACACATCGATTTGGAAGCCAATCAAGCCGAATTGCAGGCGCTCACCCATAAGCTGTTCACGGCGCAAGAGGAGGAACGCAAGAGGATCGCGAGGGAACTCCATGATGATCATTGTCAACGAGTCACGACGCTCATCCTGGAAGCCAAGTTGTTGACGAAGACGTGCGAACAACGATTGCCCGATCTCGTCCCGCGACTTTCGGCGATGAGCGAGAAATTGAGCGCTCTGCTGAAGGATTTCCGAACCCTTTCACACGATTTGCTTCCCCGTAACCTGGGGGACGTCTCGCTCGTCGGTCCGATACGTGATCTCATCAAGGAATTCAGTGGGAAGGCGGGATTCACGATCGAATTTGCCGAACGGGACGTTCCGGTGAATATTTCGCCGGGCGCCATGACGACCATTTTTCGTCTGTTGCAAGAATGCCTGTGCAACGTCGTGAAACACGCGCACCCGACGCACGTCGCGGTGACCTTGGCGGGAACCGGACAAGGAGGCGTCGAACTCGTCGTGGCGGATGACGGCATCGGGTTCGATACCACGCGTGCCTGGGAGGGGCAAAAAGGCATGGGAATCGTCGGTATGCGGGAGCGAATACGGTTGGTCGGAGGGACCGTCAAGATCATCAGCCGACCGGGCCATGGAACGACAGTCCTCTGTTCGGTTCCGGGACAAGCGTAGATCTCATGCGCATCGTGTCTTCATCGATACGAGACCCCGCGTATCGATGAGGCTTGGCGGCACAACATCGAATCGTCGTCACCTCTGTCAATGTCGCGGCACATGTCAGCCGTTTCTTCGGCCGGTTGAAACTCGTCACGTTCCTCCGGCCGGCCGAACCATTTGGGATCATACGACGCACCGGCAACCCTCGCCGCTCCGGTCATGTGCGATGTCGGTCTTGCCGGCTGTCGAGTCCTCTTGATCACCGTAAGGATTGTAGGCATGCGGAAACAATTCTCCACGCACCGTCCGATACTCCTCCGCACACCCACTAGCAAACAGGGACTAAGTATGTCTTACGATGCCTGGCCCGGATGATGCAGTCGACGCGTGAGGCCCTGGCGTGAAGGCCGGCGAATCACGTCGATGGTCCGATTCCGACATCGATAAGGAATCCGACACGTGTTGCTTAAGAAGACGTATGACAGGGGCAGACTTCTCGGGTCCGAAGTTCGTTTTCCACCCGACTGAGAAGAGGGGATTGCAGAACGGGGAATGGTTGGATTACCGTTATCTCGTTTTCTTGCCGACCGGACGGAAGATTAAGATTTTTAATGCTACCAACAGGCTGTCGATCAGAGCAATGGACAAAATGATCGGTCGAGCGGGAATATTTGTCCAATGCTCTCCGAGGTCAACGGAGGCACAATGGCCGTGACGAGAATGCACAATACGCTCAGCAAGAGCCATGTGATGACTGATCGCACGGCAACGGTGAGCCGCCTGGAAGAGGTGGTCTCGACCTCCGATGAATTCGATCATGTCGTGTCGCAAGCCTTGCCGATTCTATTGGACCGGGCGACGGGCTACACGAAACGGTTCTTGCGGGAAACGGGTCAGTGGAACGATGACATCGAACATGAAAAATTCGCGCTGCGCTGGGGCTCCGAATATCTCGAACGGTTCCTGGTCTGTGGACGGAGCGAAGTGCCTTGCCGTCCGTTGTTCCTGTTCGACTCGCTGGTGGCCAAGCAACACAGTAAACCGGAACCGTTTTGCTATCATCCGGATCTCTTAAGGCCGCTCGGTCGGTTTCTCGACGGGCTCGTGGCGCGGGCGGTCGTCAGCCGTGACGCGTTGATCGCGCTGTATCACCATTCCTATGGATGGGGCGCGGGCGAAGTGATCGCGGTCACCGGGCTCAATGGCCTGGAAAGCCAGCGTATCTATAAAAATTTTCGACGCTGGCGGGAGAGCGGTTGGCAGCGCACGATGGATGAAATCGGTCTGACGAAGGCGGAGTTGGCCGAGCTGAGCAATCAGCAGCAGCGCCATCGGCAGCGATTCAACAGTGAGGCTGAACGACTCATCCGGGTCGCCCAGGCTCATTACCGAAAAAGCGAGCCGGACCATTATCCTTGTCTCTCACGGTCTCAGTGGGGGGACATGTTCACTCAAGGCTATGGCTGTGATTACCGGATCTGGCACCTGGCACTCTGCCTGGACTGTATGCAAACGGCCTGGGGACTGGGATCGAATGGATCTGCGGTCGGCGAAAAACCGCGTTTGGAGTTGCAGGTTCGTCCCTAGACGGGGAGGCGAGTCTTGTATTCGGTGCTTACGCTTGTGAAGATATGCTTGTGAACAAAGATATGAAGGAGAGTGGAGGAGGATAGATTATGGATCACGAAAAAGACTTGGAAACATATCGATCCCAGCTCCTTGAATCATTGAGCGCCCAGCCCAGCCGATCGATTCGTGGCCGGTCGGAGCCTATACAGGTCTATGTCAATGAGCGGCGCGTGGGAGAACTCGACGGTGTGGGGATCGACGCGGCGCTGCGCGTTCAAAATGTCGATCGCATCGAAACGGTCCAACTTCGCGCCGAAGACGGAACTCTCCTGGGCGGCCTCGTTGCGCCTGAACAGGGGTTTCGCGCGAATCGCGTCCGGCTTGCGTCCGACGCGGTCGAACTCTGTGTTCACAACACGGCCCAAGGGGGGACGCTCAACGCGCTGTTCATTCCTTCTCCGACCTTCTGGAGTCGGGTGTGGAAGCGCGTGGCCGGTATCGCCGACAGGCTGACGATCCGGCGCCCGGATGTAGGCTTTGCCTATGGAATGCGAACGGTCGCCTTCACGCAAGCGTTGTTGGCCGTGGCGGTCGTCGGATTGGTCGCCGACCGGTTGTCGACCGGAATGGCTCCGGAGCGTACGCCGTCCCCGGTGATCCAAACGGCGGCTCTCCCCGCCGCTTCGGCGGCCGACATGGAAAAACTTGAACAGCGGCTGGAGAAGCTGACCCAATTGCAGGCCAAGATCGGAGAGGCTCTTGAGTCCCAACAGAACGGGATGGCGCAGGTCCATCAAGCCATGGTCAAACTGTCGTCGACCCAGGAATCCGTGGCGTCCAGCGTCGTGACGGTCAAGGAAGAAGTCAAGGAAGAGCTGGAGAAACGGCTGGAAGCCGTCGGCCGCGAGATGGATCGCACGACGCGGCACTTGGCGAGCAGAGGACGGGTCGAACAGGGGCAGCTTGAAGCGGCCATTCACAGCCTCACCGCGGATAATCATCGGTTATCGAAGGAAGTCGCCGGATTGGAAGAGAATAACCACGCCCTGAAAACCACCTTGCAAGCAGCTATGCAAAACGCATCGAAAGCCGTCGATCCGAACCCCGAACGGTTGCACGCGCGGCAAGCCGATGCCGGAAGGCAACCGTTGCAACTGGCCGAGGGCCTGCAGAGCACCCAACAGCAGCCCTTTCTATTTTGGGTGACGTTCAGCGAAGGAACGAGCCAGGAGAGCATCGACCAATGGGTCAGCGGGATGAAGGGACATAAGGGAGCGCTGAACGAAGGTTGGCAAGAAGTACGGATCGTTCCTCCGGCGGTGCCACCCGATCGCTTCCTGGAGCAGATCAGAGAGGACAAGATCGTCAAGGCCGCGCGAATCGGACAGTAGGAGTACCTCCGAAAGAAGAGCTTACCCCGTATCGTCGCTTCACACACGAGATGTGTAAAGTTCCCGTGATCAGAGGTTCGTGTGTCTTTTCATTTTGGAGGAGGGGACGCCGGTGTCGTGGCAAGTAGAATGTTCGACTCACGCCGCGTCAAGTGGCTGCATCGTATTCTCGGTGGAGGTCAATCATGGGGTGCAGGTCGAGTCAAGCGCCGGCGATTGGACATATGTCGGTTCACTCATCGAAGTTTTGTCCGTTGAGCCCGATGCCGTGTGTTAGTAGCATGACAATCATGAACAGCGCGGAAGCGGGAGAAAGCATGAGAATGGGTGGAGATCGCGACAGATCCTCGATGATCAGCCTCCTGCCGATGAACGGGCACATGTTACTAAGCTGGCCTACATAACGGATAACAAGTAACAAGCGGCGACTGATCCGACTGTCTCATTACACTACTATCAAAAGAAGAGAAAGGAAGGTTTATGAGAATCGCACAAGTGGCCCCGTTGTGGGAAAGTGTCCCGCCGAAACTCTACGGGGGAACCGAACGAATCGTTTCCTACATAACCGAGGAATTGGTCGCCCAAGGGCACGATGTCACGCTGTTTGCCAGCGGTGATTCGGAAACCACCGCGCGGCTCGAGGCCATCTGCCCGCAGGCCCTCCGATTGAACACCGGCATCTTCAACCGGGACGCTCCGTTGATGATGCTGCAGGAGCGGGCCCTTGGAGCGGCGGCAGGTTTCGACATCATCCATTCGCACTTGGATTTCATCGGATTCCCCCTGGCCAGGCGTAATACCATCCCTGTCGTCACGACCCTGCACGGTCGTCAGGATCTTCCTGAACTGGAGCCGGTGTTCCGGGAATTCTCCGAAATGCCGTTGGTGTCCATTTCGGATGCCCAGCGCAAACCGTTGCCTTGGGCCAATTGGGCGGCGACGATCCACCATGGTCTTCCTCGCGACCTCTACTCGTTTCACCCCCAGACGCAAGGGTATCTGGCGTTCCTTGGACGGATTTCTCCTGAAAAACGTCCTGACCAAGCGATTGAAATCGCCAAACGGGCGGGCCTGCCGTTGCGGATCGCGGCGAAAGTCGATCCCGCCGACCAAAATTACTATGAAGCCGAAGTGGAGCCGTTGCTCGCCCATCCCTTGATTGAATTCATCGGAGAAATCTCCGATGCCGAAAAAAACGACTTTATCGGCAACGCGATGGCGTTGGTATGCCCCTACGACTGGCCGGAACCCTTCGGATTGGTGCTGATCGAGGCGTTGGCCTGCGGCACTCCGGTCTTGGCGTACCGGCGCGGGTCGATTCCGGAAATCATCGATCACGGGGTGACCGGCTTCATTTGCGAGTCGGTATCCGAAATGATCGACGCCGTCGGACAAGTCCCTCTCATCGATCGACGGCGCTGCCGGGCGGCGTTCGACGAACGGTTTACCGCGGATCGAATGGCGCGCGACTACGTGGCGTTGTATGAACGCCTTCTCGAAGACGGAGCGGTGCAAGGCGCACATGCCTTCGCCTCCGAGCAACATAAGATTCTGGGGAGAGGCCGACATGTCTGACGTATCTGCTCGTTCGGAAGAGACCGGATCCGCTCCAAGCCGTGCTCGAGGCTGGGAACTGGTCAAGACCAGAGACTTCGGTTTCTTGTTTGCCGGCCAGACGATCTCGCAGATCGGCGACAGCCTCAACAAGGTGGCGTTGCTCTGGTTTGTGTACGAAATGACCGGGTCGGCGCTCAAGATGACGGTGGTGGGACTGCTTCAAACCCTTCCGCCCTTGCTGCTTGGGCCCCTGATCGGAGTCTATTTGGATCGCGTCCGCAAGAAGCCCGTCATGATCGGAGTGGATCTGCTCCGAACCCTGATGGTGCTCCTGATCCCGGTGCTCTATGCCATGGGGGCCTTGACGCTTGATCGGCTCTACGTCCTTGTGTTCGCCACCGCGATCTTTTCCACGATCTTTGGGCCGGCGCTGACCTCGGCGGTTCCGCTCATCGTGCCGAAAGAGCGGCTCATTGCCGCCAACGCGTTGCTGCAGACGACCACCAACGTCGGGCTGCTTGTGGGGCCGGCCGTCAGCGGCCTGGGGATCGCGCTGATCGGCGCGCAGAACGTGCTCTATGCCGACGCCGCGACATTTTTCATCTCCGCGCTCTGCTTGTTCCCCATTCGCATGCATGAAACGCTCGGCGGTTTGGGCGCCGCGACTAAGGGTTTGACGGAGGGTATTGCGAACGATTTGTTGGCGGGGTTCCGCTTCGTGTTCGTGGAACAGAAGACCGTCACGCTCCTCATGCTGACGGCCACGCTCTATAGCGTCGGCATCAGTGCCTTCGTCTTTCTGCTGCCGGTTTTCGCGAAAGACGTGCTCAATGTGGGCCCCATCCAGCTGGGGTGGCTGTGGTCGGCGCTCGGGGTCGGAATGTTGCTCGCCTCTCTCGGCTTGACGTCGATCTCACAGGGAGACGTGCCCTGGCGTCTGCGGTTCATGTCGGGCGCCTTGGCCATCGGCGGTCTTGCCGTGGCGGCGCTCGGTTTCCTGGACGCGCCGGTGGCCGCCGGAGCGCTGATCGCGGTGATCGGAGGGAGCACCGCCATGTTTACTCCGCTGGTATGGACGATGCTCCAAGAATTGACGCCTTCGCATCTCCTCGGCCGAGTCTTCACGAGCTTCGCCACGGGAGGCATGGCGTCGTCCATGGCGGGCATGGCGGGTTTTGGATGGGCCGCCGATACGATCGGTCCCGCCGCCAGTCTGGGTGGAATCAGCCTCATTCTTCTCATGACGGCCGCCACCGCGTGGCTCTTCAGCTTTTATAAGTCCCACGCGACCGGTTTGGTGGTGTCCACTGCCGCCACCTTCGCCTCACGACCGAGCACCGCGCAATCCTAAATCCATACCGAGCGGTCCGGCGCAACACTGTTCTCACGCTTCTTCGACATTGAACAGGAGACGGTCCCGTAGAACGGGGCCGCCTCCGTTCTGTGTTGATGACAGGAAAGGAATGACGGGTTACAATGCGATGTCGGAGGAGAGGCATCCACCAGGAACGTGCTGTATGACTCTATTGTCGAAAGCGATGATTGTTTCCAGTGTCGGCATGCTGCTGTGGGGATCAATGGCCCTGTCTGCCGTCTCTTCTGAACAACAGGAGAAGGAGGGCGGATCGGAGAAGTCCCCGTCACGCCATCAACAACACCCAGGCGATAATCAACCGGCTCCATCCAAGCCATCGACGGAGTCCAAGTCACCGGAAAAAGACAGCGGGTCGGAAAAATCTCCTTCACGAACCCAACATCATCCGGCTCCCGCCGACGGTCAACCGGCTCCATCCAAGCCATCGACGGAGTCCAAGCCACCGGAAAAAGACAGCGGGTCGGAAAAATCTCCTTCGCGAACCCAACATCATCCGGCTCCCGCGGACGGGCAGCCGGCCCATCCCAAGACCCCGGAGCCGAAGCCGCAATCCCAACCGGCTCCGGCGACGAAGGCGGATGCGCCTCCGACCAAGGGCGATACACCGCCGGAGTCCGAGGTCAAAGAGAAGGAGCCTTCCAGAAAGACGTTGGGCTCGCTGATCCTTTCGGTCAAGCTGGCTCTCATGGCCGATCCAAAGCTTTTTCACTACGACATCGAAGCGGAGAACGACCAGCAAACGGTGACGCTCACCGGGCGTGTCTCGACCGAAGAGGAGAAAACAGCCGCGACGGAAATCACGCAAGCCGTTCAAGGCGTCAAGACGGTGGTCAACAAGCTTGCCGTCGAGAAAGACCTGGCGAAAGCGTTGGTGAAGAAACAGGATGAAATCCTGACCGCGCTGATCAAAGACCGGTTCTCCAAGAGCGCCACCCTCAAAGCGGCCAACTTTGAGGTGAAGACGGAGGACGGCATCGTGCAACTCAACGGAACGGTTCGTTTCCAAGTCATCGCGCTTGAAGCGGCCGAAGCCGCCCGTCAAGTGCCTGGTGTCCGGGCTGTGAACACCGAAAAGATACGGTTGGAGGGCGAGAGCTGATGCAAGGCCGCTCCGGCCCCTTGCCGTACTCTCCTTCCACGGTGGACAACACCAGTCTCTCGGTCCAGGATCGTCCGCTGCTCCTGACCCGCGATTTCGGGCTCGTCTGGTCCGGTCAACTTATCTCCCAAATCGGCGACGGCGTCTCGAGACTGGCGCTCCTGTGGTTCGTCTATGCCGTCACCGGGTCGCCTCTCAAAACCTCCGTGATCGGCTTGCTGCAGACGATCCCTCCGATCCTCTTGGGGCCGATCATCGGCGTGTATGTCGATCGCCTTCCGAAAAAAGTGTTGCTGATCAGCAGCGATGTGCTGCGCGCGTTGTTGATCGGGCTGATTCCGTGCCTCATCCCGGTCGAGTCCTTTACGGTGTCGGTGCTCTATGTGTTGGTCCTCTTGCACGCCATCGCGACGGCGGTGTTCGGTCCGGCCCTTACCGCCTCCATTCCGGCGTTTGTCCCCAAACCGCAGTTCACGGCCGCCAACGCGCTTCTGCAAAGCACGACCAGCCTCGGCATTATTTTCGGGCCGGCGCTGAGCGGCTTGGGCATCGCCGCGTATGGGTCTCAAGAAGTGTTGTGCCTCAACGCCGCCACCTACATGATTTCCGCGGCTTGCCTCGCGTTGGTTCATTTCAAGAATCCTGTCTCAAAGAATCCTTCCCTTGCCCCTGTCGTAAAGCCGACGATCCTGCAAGATCTCGTCGAAGGATTTCGCTATAGCGTCGTGGCCAAACCGGCGATCTTGCTTTTGACCGGCATGGCCGCCCTCTATACGTTCGGCACCAGCGCCTTGACCGCGCTCTTCCCGGTGTTCGCTCGGAAGATGCTCGGGCTGGGTCCGGTCGAGGTGGGCTATTTGTGGTCGGCGGTCGGGATCGGACTCTTCGCCACATCGATCGCACTCATGTGGGCAACGGACTGGTTGATCAAGGATCGGATTCGTCTGATCATGGGCACCAGTGTGCTGAGCGGGATAGCCATTTGCGCGTTGACCAGGACGCCCGATCCCTATGTCGCCGGTCTCCTCATGGGGCTGATCGGCTGTGGAATGGGCGCCTTTACTCCGATTGCGTGGGGCATCATCCAAGAGCTCGTCCCGAGCCAGATGGTGGGGCGCGTGTTGGGACTCTATGGGACCGGCGCCATGACCGCCGCCATCGGGGGAATTTCTGCGTTCGGATGGATCACCGAACAGCAGGGCCCTGAAACCGGCCTGCTCGGGATCGGGCTCGTGTTGCTGATAACCGGTTTGGTCGCCGCGCGCATGAGCCGAGCAAGCGCCGTACATTGAAGGGAATCATTCATGAACGACGTGATCAGATTGAAGGATCAATATTACATCCTCGCCTCCTCCTCATTGGCGGATGCCCGCACGGAAGTGTTGAAACAGGGCGAGACCTTCGCAGTGTTCGATCGATACGGTGACATTCATCAAGTCCTTCCCGGCCCGCAGGGCCTCTATCATGAAGGGACGCGGTTCCTCTCCCGGTTCGAGCTTTCGCTGGGCCCCCAGCGTCCGATGTTGCTCAGCGCCATGGTGAAAGAGGACAATGCGCTCGTTCGGATCGATCTCACCAACCCGGACCAGATGGCGGACGGTGACCTGCCCGTTCCGCGCGGCACGCTCCATCTGTGCCGTACCCGGTTTCTCTGGCAAGGGACCTGTCACGAGCGCATCCAGGTTCATAACTACGGCGCCGGAACATTTCCCCTCGTGCTCACGATCGCCATGGATTCGGATTTCGCCGACCTCTTCGAAGCGCGGGGCCGACAGCGACCTCATCGGGGGTCGCGGCTCGATACCGTTCGGTCGAAGACCGGACTGATCCTCGGGTACAAAGGACTCGATGAGACGATACGGCGAACCTCTATTCGATGCTCACCGACGCCGAAGCGGGTGACGCCAGACGGACTCATGATCAAGACGGCGGTTCCTCCGCTCGCCGACATGATGTGGGACATCTCGATATCCTGTGAAATCAGTCCGCGAAAAAAACGGACCTTTGTATCCTACGACCGTGCCCACCGTGAGGCCGATCGCGCGTTGCAGAAGGCCAAAGCGTTCGACGCCCATGTCTACACGTCGAATGAACAATTCAATCATTGGCTGAACCGGTCGATCGCCGATCTCCACATGTTGATCTCGGACACACCGCAGGGCCCCTATCCGTATGCCGGAGTTCCGTGGTTCAGCGTCCCGTTCGGACGGGACGGCATCATCACTGCGTTGCAGATGTTGTGGATGAATCCCGCTCTCGCGCGAGGCGTGCTGGGCTTTCTGGCTTCGAACCAGGCGACGGAGAATCGGCCGGAACAGGATGCGGAGGTCGGCAAAATTTTACACGAGACGCGTCAGGGGGAGATGGCCGCCTTGGGGGAAATCCCGTTCGGCAAGTACTACGGGAGCGTCGATGCCACGCCCTTGTTCATCGTTCTGGCGGGCGCCTACTACGAGCGCAGCGGCGATCACGATTTTCTCAAGGTGCTCTGGCCTCATATTCAGCTGGCGCTCCAGTGGATCGATGAGTACGGCGATCCCACCGGGATGGGCTTCGTGACCTATGCCCGCCGTTCCGCCACCGGGCTCGTGCATCAGGGGTGGAAAGACTCTTACGACGCCGTTTTTCATGCCGATGGGACGGCGGCGGACGGGCCGATTGCGCTCTGTGAGGTCCAGGCGTACGTGTACCGGGCGAAACGAGCCGCGGCGGACTTGGCGCGGCTTCTAGAGGATCATGATCACGCCGATCGCCTGCTGAAAGAAGCGGACTCACTGCGAGAACGATTCGAACGGGCGTTCTGGTGCGAAGAACTGAACTCCTATGCTTTGGCGTTGGACGGGCGGGGACGGCCTTGCCGTGTACGCGCGTCGAACGCCGGCCATTGCCTCTATGGCGGCATCGCGGAAGAGAAACGCGGGATACGCACGGCTCGCGCGCTCTTGAGCGAGGAATTTTTCAACGGATGGGGCGTCCGCACGATCGCGTCCTCGGAGGCACGGTACAACCCCATGTCCTACCATAACGGGTCGGTGTGGCCTCACGACAACGCCCTCATCGCGGCCGGCATGGCGGCCTACGGTTATAAGCAAGGAGCGATGAAGATTTTGACCGGCATTTTCGACACGAGCCTCTTCCTCGAACTTCATCGGCTGCCGGAATTGTTTTGCGGATTTTCCCGGCGGCACGGGGAAAGTCCCACCCTCTACCCGACGGCCTGCGCGCCGCAAGCCTGGGCGTCCGGCGCCGGCTTCATGTTGCTCCAAGCCTGTCTGGGCTTACAGATCGATGCGCCTCGCCGCCTCGTGAGTTTCGTTCGTCCCGTGCTTCCGCCGTTCCTCGAGCGGGTGGAGATTCGAAACCTCTCCGTCGGCACCGCGCGCCTCGATCTCGTCCTCGATCGCCACGAGAATGAGGTGGCGTTGAGAGTGACCCGTCGCGTCGGCGAGGCGGAAGTCGTGCTGACCATATAGATCGGCCACCTCCCTGTACGCCGCCGATCTGGGACGAGTCGCAGCGGAACGCCGTCGCTTCACCGACGCAGCTGTCTGAGCATTGACGAATCGGATCGCGGGCGGCCAAGAGAAGAGACATCGGCCTCGATGTCAGTCCGCGCGGCGCGATTCGATTGTCACACAGCCCGTACCGAGCCGAGACGACGGCCTCTTCTCAGGCATGTGACGCATAGAACAATTGTCGGCTGCGGTCGCTTTTCCCCAGCGGAACGATGTATGTGAATCCGACTCTCCTCAAGTTGTCTTCGGCCTGCTGCTCGGGTTCATGCCCCTCGTAGAGCACCTCGTTGTGCTTAGAGAGAAAAGACCGGACACGTTGATGGGCGGGAAGCGGCGGCTCAGGCCTTCCGATTGTTCGGATGTTCAGAGCAGCTTTCTATAATGGTGGGGATAAGTTCTTCCGCGGCACATTCTTTGGACAACAAGGTCTTCGCGCCGGCGGAAAGTAGGCTCTGTTTCAAATGATCTACCGTATGGGCGGACAGTCCGATCACCACCATGTGGGGATACAGGGTTTTGACACGCTTGGTCGTTTCGATGCCGTCCACGGCCGGTAAATTGATGTCGGTAACCACCACGTCAGGCGCCACATTGGCCGCCAGCATGAGTGCTTCCTCGCAGGTGCCCGCTTCGCCGACCACGCGAATCCGATCGTCGACGGCCAAGATATCCCTCAGCGCCTGACGCATCAGCCGGTGATCATCCACCAGCAACACACGGAGGGGAGTGCGTTCGCGAATCCCGTTCCCCGCATCGGCCCGTGAGGTCACGGCACTGAGTCCCGGTTCCTCGCGGCGCGCCGTTTTCCCGCCGATCGGCAATAGGAGCGCCACTGTCGTGCCCTGACCAGGGAGCGAGACCACATCCACTTGTCCCCCCATCGCCCGGAAACGTTCGCGCACGCTCACGAGCCCGAGATGGCCGGGTTGAGCGGAGCGTTGCAAGGCTTCGGGAGACGACCCTTTGCCTCGGTCGGCGACGGCCACCCGCAAGAGGTCGTCATCGTCCCGCGTCACCGTCACCGTCGCGCGATCGACACCCGCATGTTTCATGACGTTGAACAAGAGCTCGCGCACCGCTTGAAACACCACGACCGCATTCTCTTCCTGCAACGGTATGGATTCACAGTCGGACCGTACATCCACCTTCAGCCCGTCCTTTTCGAATCGTTCAGCCAACCACTTCAGCGCCGCCGGTAAACCGGAATCTTGCAGCGATGGCGGGCTCAACTCGGCAATCAACGTGCGCGTATATACTAAGGCCTCTTGGAACACTTTATCCAAATCGTGCAACAGCGGCGAGGCGTCTTGTCGGGATGAAATCTTTTTCTTCAGCATACCGGTTTTCATCTGTCCGACGGCCAGCATCTGCGCCAGGTAATCATGCAGGTCCCGCGCCAGCTTGCGGCGTTCATGTTGTTCGGTCAAACTGAGTTGCGAGGTCAGGGTCATCAACCGACCTTGCGTCGCCAGCAATTCACTCGTCCGCTCTCGCACGCGCACTTCCAGCTCGTCTTTCCAGCGGCGCAATTCCTCTTCGTGCCGTTTCCGTTCGGTGATGTCGCGCCCCACCTTCGATGCTCCGATGATGCGACCCTGCTCGTCCCTGATGGGAGATACGGTCAACGAGATGTCCAGCAACGTGCCGTCCTTGCGCCGCCGGATGGTCTCATAATGTTCGACCGATTCTCCCATCTCGATGCGGGCGAGGATCGCGGGCACTTCATCGATGCGTTCCGGCGGCATAAGGACGGTGATCGAGCGACCCACGGCTTCCTGCTCGGTGTAACCGTAGAGGCGTTCCGCCCCGCGGTTCCAGCTCGTAATGATCCCGTTCAAATCATTGCCGATGATGGCATCATCGGACGACGTCACGATGGCGGCCAAGCGCGCTTGCGCTTCCTCCGCTTCGCGTAATTCCGTGATATCGGTGTTCGTGCCGAACCAATGCACGATGTCTCCCTCGGCGTCTCTGATCGGCACCGCCCGAGAGAGGAACCAACGGTACTCTCCATTGCGGCCACGGAGCGGGAACGTGTCCTCCCATGCGTCGCCTGCCTCAATGGCTGTTTGCCATTTTTCGATCACACGATGGAGATGGTCCGGATGGTGCACTTTTTGCCAACCCCATCCTTGCATGTCTTCCAATGTGGTGCCCGTGTAATCGAACCAGCGCCGGTTGTACCAGAAGAGCCAACCCTTCGCGTCCGCCATCCAGGCGAATTGCGACATGTTGTCGGCCAAGGTGCGGAACCGCTCCTCGCTTTCTCGGACTGCGGATTCCGCTTCACGCAACGCCGTGAGATCCGTCACGGCCACCAACACGCGGCGCCAATCATCGGCATGACGGGGCGCCTTGAGGGTGAACAACACCGGAAGAGGTTCGTCATTGATCGTGCGCAAGGAAGCAGGGCGTTCGTGCAAGTCCCGCCCTTCCCAAACCGCGATTAATTCTTCCCTGAATACGGCGATCGTTTCCGGAACAAAAATGCGATCCAAGGCGCCGAGCAACGCCGCTTTGGACGGCGCCTGAAAGAGTCTCATCGCATAGTCGTTCACGTCCGTGATGCGAACCAGCGGAATGGTCTTCACGACCTTCTCGGGATGTGCGTCCAGATACCCGCTCAGGTCCGTGACACCGTCCGCGCGCAGGCCGTCAAACCAACGGCGAACGCTCGACCAATCTTCTTCAAACAACGACACCCCGGTGCTTTCAAAGATATGCCGATATCTCTCTTCATTCGAGGCCAGCGCTTGCTCGGCGTGCTTGCGCTCGGTGATGTCGATGACCGACCCGATGTAGCCGAGGAAGTCTCCCCGGGAAGAAAACCGCGGCGTGGCCGCATCGATCGCCCATCGATATTCCCCGTCATGCCTTCGCAAGCGATATTCGAGTCTAAATGGGCGATGCGTGTGGTTGGCCTCGACGAATGTCCGCTCCGCCGACGCGCGGTCGTCGGGATGGACGGCATTGGTCCATCCAAATCCCAAACCGGTCTCCGGCGTCTGGCCTGTGAAGTCGTACCACGACCGGCTCAAGAACGAGCATGTTCCATCCGGTTCCGTGACCCACACCATGACGGGCGCGTTGTCCGCCATATGGTGGAAACGCGCTTCACTCTCACGCAGCGCCGCCTCGTATCGCTGGCGTTCCGAGAGATCATAGAAGTGACAGACGACACCGAAGCGACCATCCGGCAACGTTAACCGTTCGATTTTCCAGTCATACGCTTCCACTACGCCGGTGTCGTTTCGCTGCTCAACGGTACTGGGCGCATGGTACGGCTCACCGGTCTCCAAGGTATGTCGGAACCGGGCGACCGCCTCGCCGGCGAACGGTTCCGGCCAAATCTGACGCAGCACGTCGGAAAAATCACGCCCCAGGAGCGGTCGGACATTCTTAAACACTTTCTGAGCACCGACGCTGACCTGTACCAACCGGAAATCGGCGTCCACCGCGTAGACTCCGAAGGGAGATTGTTCGACGAGACGGCGAAACGAATCGTGTGCCGCACGCAGTGCGTCTTCCGTCTCTCGTGCGGCTTCTTCGGCTTTCTTTCGCTCCGTGATGTCGCGTTTCATGCCGACATAGCAGAGCACGTCGCCATGATCGTCGTAGATGCCGAAAGCCGACAGAGCGATATCGATCCATCGCCCATCTTTACGGCGTGATCGCAGCTCCCCGCGGAAACGTCCGGTATCGATCAGTTCTTTTGCAATTCGCTGGAAGACCTCTTCCCCGGCATGAAGAGCCGGAGTGTGACCGATCAAATCATCGTCCGAGTACCCGAGCATCACCCGATGGGCCAGGTTCTGCTCGATATAGCGTCCGTGGGGATCGATGACGGCGATGCCGTCGGTCGCATTGGCGAAGATGGCGCGGTAGGGGGCAAGGGCGGCATCCGGACGATTTGGATTGAATGAAGATGACATGGCTTCCCGAAGAGCTTGGCAGTATTCAGAAGTCTTACTGCACGCTTAGGTGAGATATCAATGGCGGCATCGCGGCGATGACCGTGGCCTCCTCGCCTTAACGGCCGCGTAACTATCGAGACCGATCCCCTTACGAACGTGGAGTGGTGTCGATCGGCATGGCCAGCCGTTTGAGCTCATACAAATAATAGCCGAGCAGTTCCCTCTCCTCCTCGCTTAGCGGCTTCTCGCCGGGCGCCAAGCAGTGGGAGAGAAGTTTCTCGCACGTTTTCGAGAAGTCCTGAATCTCTTTTCGCCAAAGGTTCATTATCGCCTCCAGATCGAGTGCACGTGCGCCTGGCCTTGCTGCGCCGACCGACCGTGGTCTTAGGGATGTCGCCGCGGTACACTTTAGGTTCTTGTCCATCGGAAAAGTTCGCCATGCTACTCATGTTCGTATGCGAGGTCTGTCGTTTAGACGACAATATGCTGTTTGCATGTTTCGTTGTCCCGGTCGGCGCCCTCAAGGAGCCGACGCCATGACTTCTCTCTTTACCAATTCCCTTCCCCAATGAGTGAAACATTCTACCGATAGGCAAGGTAGTACCGTCTGTCACGTAGCCGACAAACTAGTAAATTTACTAGAGCAAGATAGGTGAATGTCGTCCAGACGACAGAATTCCCATCGGATCCTCAGGCATACTGCCTGCGGCACTTAGAAAGGGAAGTTGTTGGATTCTTTGGAAGAACAGGCCAGGAGCAATTTGATTTTGCATGATGTTCCCTTTGTGGATCTCTCCAGACTCCTTCCCCATATGCACATGCTTGAAGTTGAGGCCAAGGAAGTCTTGCACCAGGCGGGAGAGCCCGTCGGGCATATCTTCTTTCCCCTCACGGCGCTCATGTCCATGCTGATGCCGACCTCGGACGGAGCGACCGTGGAACTGGCTACGGTCGGGCGCGAAGGGCTGACCGATACGAGCGTCCTGCTGGACGGCTCCACGGCCCGAGATCACGGCGCGTTGGCGAAAGTGATCACGGTGATTCCCGGCACGGTCATTCGAATGAAATCGGATGTTCTCAAGGCCGCGGCGGAATCGAGCCTGTCGGTATCGCGCTGCCTATGTCAGTATGTGAGTCGTTTGTTTACCGAGCTGGCTCTGTCTGTGACGTGCAACCGGCTTCATTCACTGGCGCAACGATGCGCGCGCTGGCTATTGACGGCCATGGACAAAAGCGACCGGCAGGCAATCCCCGTGACGCAGGAAATATTGGCCGGTATTTTAGGAGTGTCTCGTCAGAGCGTCGTCCATACTCTCCGCGGCTTCGAAACGGAAGGATGGATTCAATGTGGACGAGGTTCGATTAGGGTGGCCATGCGAAGTTCTCTCACGAAAATCTCCTGTGAATGCTACAGCATCGGTAAAAAGCGTGCGGCGAGCTGATCGTTACATGCAAGGAGACATTCCTAGTTCCAGGCTGCTGCTCTGAGTTGTATCCTCATCCCATGACAGTGAAGCTCGAATTGAATCAACTGCTGGCTAGCCTGCCGATCGCCGAGAAGCAAGAGCTGGAACAGCATATGGAGCTCGTGAAGTTGCGTACGAGACAGGTGCTCAACTATATCGGGACTCCTCTCCGCTATCTCTACTTTCCCCTCCAGTCCGCCATCAGTGTCATGGACATGCAGCCAAGTGGTCGGGTCATCGAAGTGGCGGTCGTGGGAAGAGAAGGCTGTTATTGTCCCAGTGGGCTGGTCGGACCCGCAACTTCGCCCACTCACACGATCGTGCAGATCGGCGGAGCGGCCTGGCGTGTGAGTATGACCACCGTCGTAGCCGCATTGTCCCGTCTGCCGGTCTTTACGCAGGCGGTTCACCGGTTCAACGCCGTGCTGTTTCGCCATGCGGTGATTTCCGTCGGTTGCAGCCAGTGGCATTCCGTGGAACAACGGCTGACTCGATGGCTGTTGGCGCACCATCAGCGGACCGGAGACACCATCTTTCCGTTCACCCACGATTTTTTGGCCGACCAACTGGGCTCTCAACGCACGACCGTGACCGAGGTCTTATCCGCGTTTCAACGTCGGAGCTTAGTCAGCTATAGCTATGGAAAAGTGGAATTGATCGACATTAAAAAGTTACAGGCATTGAGTTGCGAATGTTTCGGCCTTGCCACACAAGCCATCGAAGACTATCTTCGCAACCTATAATGTGCGATCGTTCTCAAGCCGCCGGCTTACGACCGGTGAAGAAACCGATCAGCGCCAGGATGATAAAAATCACGAACAGCGCGTAAGCGATGCTGGTGGCTGTGCCGGCGACTCCCGACAGTCCGAGCACTCCGGCGATAATCGCGATGACCAAGAATGTAACGGCCCAGCTCAACATAAAGGCCTCCTGGTTCAATCCCCCATCTGCACACCACAGGGATGAGATGCGTGCATCGACGTAGGAGGAGGATGTCACTCCCACGCCGATGCCTTGCTACGGTTACTTATCCGTCCTGGCTTGCCCGGTTTGCGCGTCGACCAAGACATTTTGACTCTTGCGATTCTGATCGATGATTTCCACTTCATAGACCGTCCGGCCGCCCTCGGTTCCGATCTCGGCTTCCACGGCCTTGCCCGGCACGAGTTTGAGCGCATTCTTCACCGCTTCTTCTAGGGTGATCTTGGCGGTGGAAACTAACTCTTTATTCGTTTCGAAGATCGCCCACGCCGGCGAGCTCGCCAATGTCACGATGATCGCTGCAAGCATGATGTTTTTCATCGATAATCTCCTGTATGTGTAAAGAACCTATTACATTCATATCAGCAAGTTCTCAACGGGAGCTGTTTCATCTCGGGGAACCGGCCTCTTTTGTCGTCTGTTTCTCAAACCAGTCGTTCGTCCACTTCATGACCTCGTCCTTCTTATCGCCATATCGCTCTTGGACTCGGCCGATGAACTTGTCATAGTTTCCTTCGGCTTGCGTCATATCGTCATCGGTCAGTTTTCCCCACTGACGCTTGACCTCTCCCTTGAACTGACTCCATTTGCCCTTGAACTGCTCCGCGTTCATGTCTCCCTCCTTCAGTGAATTGATTGATCAACGCGTCTGCCCGACGATCTCGACACCCTTCAATTCAGCGGGCAACTTCTTGCTTCTCTATCTAACTGTTAGGCCGTCTCCAGTCACCTAGACAGCCCCCTAGGCGGAGTAGTCGAGACACAACGCATGACTCGCGTTTCCTGTGGCTTCGTCCGGATTATTCGTAATGCAACGCGTCGATGGGGTTCAGCTTCGAGGCCTTGTTGGCCGGATAGAGACCGAAAAAGACGCCCACGACCAATGAAAAGAGGAAGGCCGCTGTAACGGCGGGCACGTTGATGATCGTCGGCCAGCCGATGAGTCGCGTCAGTAACTGGGCGCTACCCACCCCGAACCCGACTCCCAACGCCCCGCCGATGGCCGTCATGATGATCGCTTCGATGAGGAACTGCAGCAGAATATGCATCCGTTTCGCGCCGACCGCCATGCGCAGACCGATTTCTTTGGTCCGTTCCGTCACCGAGACCAAGAGGATGTTCATGATGCCGATGCCGCCGACCACCAAGGAAATCGATGCGATGCCCATCAACATGAACATCATCGTGCGGCTGGTGCCGGCCATGGTCTTGGCGATGTCTTCCATCGTGCGAACGGTAAAATCGTCTTCCTCGGACGAATGCAGCCGATGGCGGGCGCGCAACAAGTTCTTGATGTCATCCACCACGGCCGGAATCTCATGCCGTGTTTCGGCGGCCACCAGCATGATCCCGACGGTGCCCAAGAATTTCGTGCCCGTCACTTTGCGCTCGGCGGTCGAAAAAGGGAGCACGACGAAGTCATCCTGATCCTGCCCCGTGATCGATTGCCCCTTCGAGGCCAGGACACCGATGACCCGCAGCGGGACGTTTCTGATGCGGACCTCGCTTCCGACGACTTCCTCCCCCGGCTCGAACAAATTCTGGACGACGGTTTTTCCCAAGACCACGACTTTGGCCGATGAATCGAGGTCCGACTGGGTGAAGAAATTTCCTTGGGCGATGGGCCAGTTCCGAATATCGGGAAAGACGGGAGTCGTACCGAAGACGATCGTGCTCCAATTCTTGTTTTCCCGGATGACTTGGAGGACCGACCGGGTGCCGTACATCACGGTCGTGACACCGGGGATTTTCTTCTCGATGTCCTCGGCATCGTCGACGGTCAATGTCGAAACGGACCCGAGTCCGCCGCGTACACCTCCGACCGTGGTGGCCCCCGGGATGATGATCAAGACATTCGTTCCGAGGCTGGAGATTTCCGCCTGCACGGATGCCGTGGCGCCTTGGCCGAGGCTCACCATGGCGACGACCGCACCGATCCCGATGACGATCCCCAACATCGTCAAGCCGGCCCGAAGCGGATTGCGCCGGAGAATACGAAAGGCGGACAGGAGGGTGAGCCAGAAAAAAGACATAGTTGTCTGTCCGGTCGTCTGGTCTATCTTGTATACCCGATCTGCCTTGGCCTTCCCGTTCTTCTGGATGCCGCACCAGAAAGACCCGACATACGGAATAGACGAGAAAGACGGTTTTGGCCCATTACCTCATCCCCCGACCTGGTTCGAAGCCGGGCGGTAGTTTCTTTTGGGCCTGTTCTTCCTCTGTTTCAATCCCGACGATGACGCGATCCCCTTCGTGCAACGCGCCCTCCACGATTTCCGTGGACAGGGAGTCGGCAATGCCGGTGGTGACCTCCACCTGATGAGGCCGGTCGTCTTGAGCAAGCACCCACACCTTGGTCGCTTTCTTGTCGATGGGGACGTCGGGCATACGGAATCGCAGCGCCCCGTTCGGGACCCGGAGGACATGCTCTTTCCGCGCGGTCACGATCGTGACGTTCGCCGTCATACCCGGCTTCAACTTCAGCTCGGGATTGCTCACGGTGATGACCACGTCATAGGTGACGACGTTCTGAATGTTGATGGGGGCGTTGCGCACCTGCGTCACCACGCCTTCGAAGCGTTGTTTGGGATAGGCGTCCACGCGGAAGTTCGCGTCCGTCCCTTCCTGGACCCCGCCGATGTCCGATTCACTGACGTTGGCATTGACCTGCATCCGAGTCAGGTCTTGGGCGATCACGAAGAGAACCGGTGTCTGGAAGGTCGCCGCCAAGGTTTGACCGACGTCCACGTTTCTGGAGACGACGATGCCGTCCACCGGCGAATAGATGGTGGTAAAGCCGAGGTCCAATTCCGCCGACGCGAGCGCGGCTTGGGCTTGGTCGAGTTGCGCCTGCAGGACCTCGGCATTGGCCTCCGCGTCGCGATAGTTGGTTTCCGCGAGGTCCACGTCCGCTTGCGACACGAACGCTTGTGGGCGCAACGCCGCCATGCGATCGAATTCCCGCTTGCGATGGGTCGCCAGCACCCTCGCCTTCGCAAGGTTTCCCTTCGCGCTCTTGACGGCGGCGCGTGCTTGGCTTAACCGGGCCTTGAACGGTTTCTGGTCGATCTGTGCCAGCACTTGTCCCTTCGTCACGTGGGAATTGAAATCGGCGAAGAGTTGCGCCACTTTTCCGGAGACCTGACTGCCGACCTGCACCGAAACCACGGGATTGATCGTGCCGGTGGCGGTCACGATCGCCGTGATCGGCCCACGATCGACCGACGATGTCTTGTAAAGGACTCGAGGAGAACCGGGGCTCATCCAGTACCATATCCCCGCCCCGATCAGGATCAGCCCCGTTACGCCGCCCAACATGATCGGCCATCGGAAGCGCCGTTTCTGAGGAAAAGCGACCGTGGCGGGAACCTGGGGGTGACTTCTCGCAACGCTATCCTGCACCATGTCCGTGACCGGCGCATGGCGCAGTGATTCTTTTCGATCATTCGCCATCACCCACCTGTCGGTCGTTGTTTGTTGTACGTGTTCTTCTCCATGAAGGCCTTGCGAATTTCCTCGGCCATGAGCAGCAGCAGCGCCCCGAGTATGAGCGGACCGTAAATCCAAAGGGGCAAAGGGCTGGTTCCGAAGAGATCGTTACCGACCGGCGTATAGGTGATGAGCGTCAGAATGGCCAGTTCAGTGACGATGCCCCACAGAATCAGCGGATTGGTGAGCCATCCGAGTCGTGTGATGGAGAGCCGATCCGAGCGGCAGGCAAACACGTTCGCGACCTGGGCGAGGACGATCCCGGCGAAGGTCACGGTCGTGGCCTCTCGATATAACGGAGAAGACCAATCCAGGTGAGTACTCCACGTCCAGCCCTGACTGTAGAGATAGAGGAAGAATCCTCCCATCGCAATCCCCGCCTCAATGAGCCCAAGGAACAAATAGGCCCGGAGCAAGATCGGAAGATGAAGAAGCCGCTCGCTCCTCGGCCGGGGCGGAAGGTCCATGACATCGGCCGGAGGCCGCTCGGTGCCGAGACCCAAGGCGGGAATCATGTCGGTTCCGAGGTCGACGGCCAGCACTTGGGGAATCGTCAGCGCCAGCGGCATTCCGGCGAAGCCATAGCCGAGAAACGGGACGATCTCCGGGACGTTGCTGGCAAGGATGTAGGAAGAGAATTTCCGAATGTTGTCGTAGACGGCCCGCCCTTCTTCGATGGCGCTCACGATCGTCGCGAAGTTGTCGTCGAGCAGGATGATGTCGGCGATTTCTTTGGCCACGTCCGTTCCGGCGATCCCCATCGCCACCCCGATGTCGGCTTTCTTGAGCGCGGGGGCGTCGTTCACCCCGTCGCCGGTGACCGCCACCACGTCTCCCATCTCTTTCAGGGTGGACACGATCCGCATCTTGTGGCGGGGGGCCATGCGGGCGAAGACCGGGTCCGGTTCGTCGGGGCGTGAGGGCGTCAGCATCCGACGGAGGGCTTCCTCGCTCATGGTATCCAGCTGCACTCCTTCGATGACCGGCACGAATTCCGATGGCTCGGTGCCCTGATCCGATAGCAGACCGATCTTCCGGGCGACGGCCAACGCCGTGAGCGGATGGTCGCCGGTGACCATGACGACACGGACGCCGGCTCTGCGACATTTTCGGATGGCTTCGGGTACTTCTCGGTGCGGCGGATCCATCATGGCTACCAGCCCGAGAAACGTGAGATCGGTCTCAATCGTTTCCACCTCGATGTGCTCCGGCCGATGGACGACCTCCCGCGCGGCCACCGCGAGGACTCGATAGGCCTGTTCCGCAAAGAGCCGACTCTGGTTCAGAATGCTCGCCCGTTCGGCGGCGCTCATCGGTTGGGTTGCGTCATGGATCCGAATGTGTGCGCACTGTGTCAGGACCGATTCGGGAGCGCCCTTCGTGAAGGCCACGAGTCGTCCTTCCGCCCAATGCAGAGTGGTCATTCGCTTTCTGTCGGCATCAAAGGGGAGTTCTCCCATGCGCCTCAGGGGAGGTCGGTGGACCAGTCCATGATCGACGGCAAATTCATAGAGGGCGACCTCCGTGGGATCGCCGAGAACCGAGAAACGGCCATCAGATTTCCTGACACGCTTGGCGTTATGGCAATGGGAAAGCGCATCGAACAAGGATCGCCATCGCTCGGCCTCGACCGTGCTGATCATGCGACCTCTCGAGAAGAAATACCCGTCTCGTGATTCGACGATGAGGCCATCGGCGTAGAAGCGGTCCACCTTCATCCGATTCTCGGTCAACGTGCCGGTCTTATCCGTGCAAATCACGGTGGTGCATCCGAGGGTTTCAACGGAGGGCAGGTGTTTGACCAACGCGTTGCGCTTGGCCATGCGTTGGCTGCTCATGGCGAGGGCCAGCGTGACGGTCGGCAGGAGTCCCTCCGGCACGTTGGCCACGATGATCCCGATGCCGAAGATGGCGCTGATCCAGAAGCCCAGTCCCGTCCAAAGACCGATCGCGAAAAACACCACTCCCATTGCCAGGGAAATCGCGGCGACGACACGGGTGACCGTGATGATCTCTTTTTGAAGCGGACTGAGTCTTCCGTCGATCGCTGCGGTGAGGTCGGCGATCTTTCCGAACTCCGACCGCATGCCCGTGGCGAACACGACGGCCTGTCCGTGTCCGGACAGAATCGTGGCTCCCGCGAAGACCAGGTTCGGCAGGTCGAGCCAGGGTCCGTCCTGCGAAGCCTCGGCCGTCCGCCGCTTCGGTTTCGATTCGCCGGTCAGCGCGGCGTTATCGACTCGCATTCCGACGGCCTCGATGAGGCGTGCATCGGCAGGAACTCGTTCCCCTTCCTCCAGGATCAGGACGTCGCCCGGCACGATGTCGCCGCGGGCCGTCTCGACCGCTTGGCCTCCCCGTTTGACCCAGGCCTTGTCCGGCAAGAGACGGTGGAGAGCCTGGACGGCGCGCTCCGCCTTGTATTCCTGGAAGAACGCAAAGCCGGCATTGATCAGGATGACGCCGAGGATGGCCCAGCCCAGTGTCGCCATGCCTTCGCCTGGTTGCATTCGGTCGGCGACAAAGGCAAGCGCGGCGGCGATCCAGAGCAGGACCGCGAGAAAGTGGGTGAAATGGCGGCCGAGTCCGCGAATCAGCGAGAAATGATTCGGTTCACTGAGGATATTTCGTCCATATTGAGTCAACCGCCGTTGCACGTCGTCCGTGCGGAGGCCGCCGCCCGCGCTCTCCAGCCGTCGTAGGGCCTCGTCGGCCGACAGCCGGTGGATGTCATCGTAGGAATAGGAAGAGACCATGCATGTATCTTAAACCATGATGTTCCGCCGAAGCGGTCCCCGGGCGCCCCGTACGATCAAGACCGAGCAGGGAACGTGTCGGAGCACGCTCTCGGACACGCTGCCGAGGTAGAGTCGCTCACTCTTCGACAGGTCTCGCGATCCGATTACCAGGAGCTCGTCACGATTGGCCTCGACGTGTTTCACGATGGTCTCGACGACGTGACCCATCTCCACCTGCGTCACGACCGAAAATCCCTCTTTGATGAAGTCGTTTCTCAGCCCATTGACGAGCGTCGTGGCCCGCTCCATCACCGGCTGCGTCAATTCGGCCAGTTGTGCGTCGGAGAGGTAGCGTGCGGCAAAGTCCGTGACGGGGCTTTGCACTGCCGAGAGAATCGTGACGGTGGCGCTCTCCGAAAGAATGGAGGAGCGGAGGAAGCGCGCGGCGGCTCGTGATGGTGCGGAGTCGTCGACCGCGAGGGCGACATGGTGGAGCTTGTGGGTCGGTTGCTTCACGACCCACACCGAACAGGAAGCGAGCGAAGCGACTTGACGCGAGATGCTCCCCAGCAAGAACCCTTGAATGTCGCTCAGCCCTCGCGAGCCCATCAGGATCAAGTCGGCCTTCAGGCGAGCCGCTTCTTTGGCGATGGTCTTGGCCGAGGATCCATGGGCCACGATGGTTCGGATCTTGGTGCGCGGGGCGGTTGCCGCCTGGCCGAGGACCACGCGAGCGGACCGCACCGCATCCCGAAGCAGCATGCCGCCGGCTTTTTCCATGGCCGCCAGAACCCGACGTTCCCTCACGGGATTCTTTCCGGTGAGGGCCTGGAGCGCGGGCTTGTCAATGACGTGGAGCAAGGTCACCTGTTCGGGCTCTCGGCTGGCGAGGGCTTCAAGAGCCTGAATCCCCCATTGGGACTGTTCCGACCCATCGATCGCACACACGATCCGCATGATAGGTCCTCCTGTGGCGGTTCCAATCTAAAGAAAGGATTCGGGTATCAGATCTGCATCTGATGTGCCTGTGAGAAGCACGGATACGGACGAAGAATGAACCATTTCCAAGGCAGTGATGACATGAACCGGGGATTGATCGGTTGCCAGGTTGCGGCATTTTGCAGCAGATGGGGCGACGGCACTGTGGTGATTGGCGTCAGTCGGCTTCTCCCTCGTTTCGCAGGTACACGGACTTTTCCATGACGACCGGATCGGTGAAAGCAGAGCGCCTATGAGAAGACCTCTGGTTTGGTTGCTGCTGAGCGGAATAGTCATCGCGAGTCAGGCGGCTTTAGAGGAAGGAGCCGTCAGCGCCACGGTCGCGGAGTCGGATGAGCAAGTTGAATTGAAATGGCAACATGATGGACGAACCGTCTCCAGTTCGCTGCCTCTTTATCGAAGTGGGAACGTACGGTATTTCAGCGCCGGCGTCGGGGCGGAGGAGCGGTCGGCTCGCTATCCCTCCTTCGCGCTCAAGATCATCTTCACGGCCGGCCACAAACCGTTTCTTTCACACGTGGGGGTGACGATTCAGCCGGCTGCGGGTGGAGCCGCGACAATCATTCCACCTGAGCAAGTCGAAGGCCCCTGGTTGTTCGTCGACCTCCCTCCGGGCCCGTATGATCTGTCGGCAACGTTTCGCGGTCAAGTGCAGCGGCTCAAAGGGATCACGGTGGAGTCCGGTCGACAGAAAGTCATCCATGTCCGTTGGAAAGAAGAACAGGATTCCCCCGTTCACGTGGCTGAGGATCCACAGGAAGGCGGGGACATCGGGCCGTTGGGAAAGGGGGACGAATGAAAAAGACAAAGAGGGCCAAGGGGAAGCCCAAGGTCAAAGACTTCGATTCCATGACCGTCAACCAGGTCATGGAGACGGAAGTGCAATATGTCCGCCTGAAGACGAAAGGGGACGTGATCGCGTCGTTGATGATCGAGGGGTTCGGAGCCGTGCCGGTCGTGGAGAACGGCCGGAAGCTGACCGGCATCGTCAGCGAACATGATTTGCTGGGGGCGGTGGATGACGGGCATCCGCTTGGTACCGTCTCGGCGAAGGACATCATGACGGCCAACCCGTACTCCGTCCGGCCGGAAACGACGTTGGGTACCTTGGTGCACGTGCTGCGGGCCAGCGATCTCGTTCGAGTTCCCGTCGTGGACGCCAAGGACAAGCTGATCGGCATCATCGCCAGGCGCGATGTATTGCGAACCTATCTCGCCACCGGCGGGAAACGACAACCGTGAGGGCCCTATGAGACAAACCGAATTTTTCATGAAGGCGACCGATCCGAAGACCTTGACCGTCGGTCAGTTGATGCAGGATGCCGTCACGCGATGCACGTCGCGCACGGACGCCTCCACCATCGCCCATCTGATGACCCATCGGAACTACGGGAGTCTGCCGGTCGTGGAAGAGGACGGAACGTTGGTGGGGATCGTCACGGAATACGACCTGCTGCAGGCCATGATCGAAGGGCGCGATCTTCGTAAGATCTTCGCCACGGAAATCATGTCGGCCCATCCCGTCGCCGTGACGGAAGATCAAACACTGGCGCAAGTGGCCGATCTCTTCCAGGACCGCTATCTCACCCGTGTCCCGGTGGTGCGGAACAATAAACTCGTGGGGATTCTGGCTCGGCGGGATCTGTTGTACGGCTATATGAAGGCGTCGCAGTACTGGTCGTAAGCGGCGAAGCAACTAACGAGCCAATGCAGGCGCCACGAACCAAGATACATTGGAGCGAGGCTGGCTCTTCGCGGCGTGAAATCCTGGTTCGCGGAAGCAAAGCGGCGGTCAGTATGGGGATGGCTGCCCTGCTTGGTGATCTCGGAGCCCTTCACGGAAGATCCTCTGGAATGGACCGATCATCGATGAGCCTCCTCGATTCTTTGGTCCCAGCCCGCACGGCTTTGCTGGTGATCGACATGCAGCGGGACTTTGTCCTTCCGGAGGGCTATGCGGCGCAGGCAGGACTCGACATCGCGCCGCTGGCGGCGACGATCCGTCCAATCGAAAAGCTGCTGGCCGTGGCGCGAACAGCCGGACTCCTGATCGTGCATACCCGCGAAGGTCATGTTCCGGACCTGTCCGATTGTCCACCGTACAAACTACAACGCAGTCGCAAAGCCGGTGCGGAAATCGGCTCAAAAGGTCCGCTCGGTCGTCTGTTGGTGCGAGGCGAAGTCGGGCACGATTTCGTGTCGGCCTTGCGTCCCCGGGAGGAGGACATCATCATCGACAAGCCGGGCTATGGCGCATTCGCTCACACCGGATTGCAACAAGTGCTGGCGAAGCGCGCCATTGAAACACTCGTCTTGACGGGCGTCACCACCGAGGTGTGCGTGAGCTCGACGTTGCGGACAGCCATCGATCTCGGGTACCGTTGTATCACGGTGCGTGATGCCTGCGCGTCGAGCAATCCCGTCTTGCACGAAGCGGCCTTGGCCATGATCGGCGTGGAAGGCGGCATTTTCGGAGAAATCGCCACCACCGCCGAAGTCGTGGAGCGGCTTGCACGATGACGGATCAATGGATCGCCGGGGTTACTCGGAGACCCGTTGAATCGTCGAGGCATATCCGTCTTCGGACACGTAGGCTTTGACCTGATCCCCGATCGCCACGCGGTCCATCTTGGTATGATCGTCGACCCGGACGCGCAAGGTGTCTCCATCGCTCTCCTTGATGGCCACATACGTGGATCCGATCTCGCGAACCCGCCCCGTGACCGCATCCTGTTTGATCCGTTCTCCCAACGTCGGTGATGCCGCGCGCCGTTCGGCCGCCGTTTGGCTGCATCCCAGCGCCGTGATGTTCAACGCGACTGTGGCGACGAGCGCAATGTGGAGCGGTTGAATGCCCATGATGACACCTCCCTTTCTATGACTTATTCGATCCTACCTCGGAGGTGTTATCGGGTCTTGCTGGGAGACACCCTAGCCGCGTCTCGGATGGATGATGGATGCGGAAAGGAACAAATTCTTATGGATGACTAAATGATGATTTCGCAGGGTTGAAGAAAGACTTTCAGCGGGATTTCACGGTCATCATGCCCTTGAATATGTTTGGCGCGAAGTTCCTTCAGCGCCGACACGATCTCCGGCAGAAAGGTGGATTCGTACCCGAGGGCGATCATGAACAACGTATTGGTTTTATCATTATGTTCCCCTGCGCTGTTGGCGCCGGTAACGGTTCCCGTCACACCACTGCCCCCCACGCCTGGAATCACGGTATATCCTTTAATCCCCATTTTTTTGAGGAGAACAATGATCTCGTCTTCAAACCTCTTGCCACAAACGATGTGAAGCATCTTCATGAGGGCCCCCCGTTAGCCTTGTGGTCGTGGCAGAGAAATCGTGTATTTAGGGTATCACAGGGGGAATTCATCTCACAAATGCTGTCTTCCATCGTGCGGTTGAATCGAACCAGACGCTCTCATGTCCGGGGATACAGAGTGCACATCATCGGTCAGGCGACGAGACGGCCCTAAGCCCACTGCGGTAAGACAGCCGGTAAGAAATGGGTTCGGCGGAGTCTTTGGAGTCACTTGACTTGAAGCAGGCGTCACGGCTGAACGATCCCCACAGAGTCTGTTCGGCAATCTTGACTCATCAAAATATGTTGTTATATAGTTCACTCATGGTTGCCAGTGCTCTTTCCACCAAGAAAGCCGTGGCGCTGTTTCATGCCCTGTCGGATGAGACACGCTTGGCGTTGCTGGAACGATTGAAAGATGGAGAACAATGCGTCTGCGAGCTGATGGACGCGATGAAAGCCGCGCAGTCGCGGCTGTCGTTTCACCTCAAAGTGCTCAAGGACGCGGGACTGGTCGAGGATCGACGTGAGGGACGCTGGATGTATTACTCGCTCAGTGGTCAGGCCCTTGAGGAGCTGGATGACTTGGTGGATTCGCTCAAGAAAGCGGCACGATCGGCTGGTTCATCACGACGCTGCTGCTGATTTTTTCGACGCTTATAGATCAACATTACTTGATGGGAGGTGGATCATGAGTGACGCACAGACGCTCAAAGAGGAGATCAAGACCAGATACGGGCAAGCCGCGTTGCAGGCCCAACGCCAGGAGCGGCGGTCGTGCTGTGGGACGGGAACTGTTTTGGAAGCCGGCAAGCTCGACCCTATCACCTCTCATCTTTACGCGGACCAAGAGACCGCTGCGCTTCCCGAGGACGCGGTACGGGCCTCGCTCGGTTGCGGCAATCCCACGGCGTTGGCGCAGATCACGCCGGGGGAAACGGTCTTGGATTTAGGATCGGGTGGTGGGATCGACGTGTTGCTCTCCGCGCGACGAGTGGGGCCGACCGGGAAGGTGTATGGCCTGGACATGACCGACGAAATGCTGGCGATCGCTCGGGCCAATCAGGCCAAGGCCGGGGTGTCGAATGTGGAATTCCTGAAGGGCGACATCGAGCATATTCCCTTGCCCGACCATTCCGTCGATCTCATCATTTCCAACTGCGTGATCAATCTGTCACCGGACAAAGACCAGGTGCTGGCCGAAGCCTTCCGTGTCCTGAAGCCGGGAGGGAGGCTGGCGGTGTCGGATATCGTGGTGCGAGGGGAAATTCCTCGAGACATCCAGCGCAACATCGAACTCTGGGCCGGCTGTATCGCCGGCGCGTTGGAGGAGCAGCAGTACATCGCGAAGCTCGAACGAGCGGGATTCGAACGAGTCTCGATCGAGCCGACCCGAGTGTATACGGCCGCTGATGCGCGTGATTTGTTCGAGGGAACCGATCTCGACCTCAACGTCGTCGCGCCGGCCGTCGATGGCAAGTTCATCAGCGGGTTCGTACGGGCGACGAAACCGGAAGCGGGTCCGGCGGCCTGCTGCTCGGCGAGCTGTTGCCCATGAAACAGCGCGTGTTGTTCCTCTGTACGGGGAATTCGGCTCGCAGCCAGATGGCGGAAGGCCTGCTGCGTCATCTGGCCGGAGATCGATATGACGTCTCGAGTGCCGGAACGCATCCCGTCGGGCTCAATGCCGGCGCGGTGACGGCCATGCAGGAGCTGGGCATCGATATTTCCGCACAGCGGTCAAAGCGCATGGACGAATTTGTGGACCAGGCGTTCGACTATGTCATTACCGTGTGCGATCGTGCCAAGGAGTCTTGTCCTCGTTGGCCCGACACGGGACGGCTCGTCCATTGGAGTTTCGAGGACCCTGCTGCCGTAGTGGAACCGGCTGAAGAACGGCGCAAGGCCTTTCGGACGGTACGGGATCACATCAGAACGCACATCGAAGGATTCTTTTCGATCGGCCGTTAGAGGCGGCATCCGAGAGCCGCTCATCCCACCGCAAGCGGCCGATGAGGCGTTGCCTCGCTTCCGGGGTGTGCTTGCGCACTTAGGGGAACTCCGTTATAGTGCCCCCACCCCACCACGGAGGAATACTAATGAATAAGATGCCGGTAGTCATCGGGCTTTTTGGCTTCGCCTGCCTCTTGGGAGCTGGGTGCGCTTCGGAACTGGCCATGATGCAACCGACATCGGGAGGTCCATCGGTGTTCCCGACCGCGACCAAGGTAGTGTCTGCGGGACTATCGGATTCCCTGCAGGCATGCTTGTCAAAGATCTCGAATGAGTCCAGCGATGGGGCGAAGATGGTCGCCGAACAAAGCTGTCGGGACAATGAAAAGATTCATCAAGGCGTGGTGGGGACGGCCATCGCCAAAAGCGGCAATCGCGCCTCCGCCGGTACGCAAGGTGATTCGATGCATGCCTGCATGGCCCGCATCTCCACGGACGCGACGGCCGGTCAACGAATGTTGGCGGAAGAAAGTTGCAAACGTGATGAGCTCACCCATCACTGAGAACAAACCAGGACATCCAGGACCGATCCGGCTGCCAAGCGCAGTCCCAGGTCACGCACAGGGCGCTGGTCGCGTGGTGTGATACCTACTTTGGAATCTACGGGGCATCGAACGTCGTATTTCTCTCCTCCACAGCTCCAGGCACCTTTCCGAGGATAGACCCCACATTCTGTCACTCGTCCATCTCCATCAAGTCACTCGCATCAGCGTGTAGGCCCGCGCCGATCTTGTTCAGGCGACGCGAGCCTTCGCATCATGGACCATGCGCTGCTGAAGCGCTGCCGCCTTCGTCCGACGTCGAATCAAGTATTGATAAGCATCTCTTATCGAATATTAATAAACTATCAATTGGACTGATCGACTAGGGGAAGTTATCTTCCGCTCAAGCATGCGGAATGATCTGCAGCAGATCACAAACCACAAGGAGGGAGTTATGAGAAGCAAGTCCATCGTAACGATCGGATTCATGACAATGATGGCCGTGGCCGGCGTAGTGAGTGCATCTGGCAGTTTCGCGTCGGATGTGGGCTCTATCGCAGCCTCAGAGCGTATCGGACATGGAGGATCGACCTATTCGTCGAACTCCGACGGGGCGGGTGTGTGCCGGATGAAGGCGGACATGGCTGAACGAATCGGAGCCGGAGGGTCAACCTATTCATCCAGCCAGACGATGTCCGCCCAGGCCGGTGGGTGTCGAACGAGGGGAGAGGGCAGAAACAAAGTGGATGTCATCGAGCGGATTGGACATGGAGGATCGAGTTATTCTTTCGGCTTGCCGATGAGCTAGCGGTGGACAAACTGGAATGGTCTGAGGAGGGTATTGTTTCCTCCTCAGACCACGGCAGTGTGAATGTGATTCACCACGTTGTGTGAGTAACAGACCTTTCTCTCATCTCGCGCCATCAAGCTGACGTTGCCGGCCTTACATCATCTCCATTTCCATTCCAAAACGGCTCAGCTCCGCCGTTTGTCAGCTATCGAATCTGATCCAACCGTTGCCCTACACGGAGAGGCTCGCAGATGCGGCAGCGGCAAATGAAAAGATCTTCACCGGCTATTCAGGTTCTCTTCATCCATAGTCGGTATGTTGAGGCATGGCACTGGGAGCTAAGGACAGAAAGGAGGGCATCACTTATGGCTAGCATAGTGACTCTTTCAATGGTCTGCTTTCCATACGTCATGATGGGACTAGGCCAAGCCATCATAGCAAGCACAAACCTTCCTGAAAGGAAAGTCGATAAGACAGATGACATTCGAGGGTGGAGAATTCGTCGCCGAACGTTTGAGAAAGCAACTTCCCACTCGGAAGACCGAACGTTATGGGCGTATCCGATACTGTCGCCGCATTGGGGGAAAGCATGACAGTGGTATAGAGACGACGAAGAACGTAGAAGTCCTTCATCGTCTCATCATGCTGCCGCGGCATATTGATGTTCAAAGAAACAAGGAGGTGGGTTGCCATGACGATGATTATTCTTTCGGCAATTACATTGGGTGCTATGTTCGGAGGCATGTACAAATCATTTGGTGCTGATTGAGAGAGCCTTTTGACAAATAGGGTCATGATCTGAGGAGGGTGTACAGCCCTCCTCAGGCTAGAGACTTGTAGTCGAAAGACAGTTCTCCTCTCATTTCAAACCCGCAGCACTCTTGTTTAAATCTTAGGCCGTACGATCGTAATTTCTCAGTGACAACCTCACTGGTTCTTTTCTGATTCTGGCGAAGCCGGCGAAAAGAGAGTGTACAACGTCGGCAGGACGATCAGTGTCAATGCCGTCGAACTCACCAAGCCTCCGATGACGACGACCGCCAACGGTCGTTGGACTTCCGAGCCGACCCCCTGCGAAAGGGCCAACGGAATCACCCCCAACATGGCAACCAACGCCGTCATCAATACCGGCCTTAGACGCAGCAGACAGCCCCGGACGATGGCGTCGTCCATCGGCAGGCCTTCGGCGCGCAGTTGATTGATATAGGACACGAGAACGATGCCGTTGAGGACCGCCACACCGAAGAGATTGATGAAGCCGACGGACGCCGGCACACTGAGGTATTCACCGGTCAGCCACAGCGCCACGATGCCGCCGATGAGGGCGAACGGAAGATTCAGGATGATCAAGGCGGCATAACGGACGGAATTGAAGGAGGCGTACAGCAAAAGGAAGATCAAGCCGATGGTAATCGGCACGATGATCTTGAGCCTCGCCATCGCCCGCTCCATGTTTTCGAAGGAGCCTCCCCACACGAGGTGATAGCCAGTCGGCACCCGAACTTCCCGCTGAATCCGACCCTGGGCTTCCTTGACGATGCTTTCGATATCGCGGCCGAACGTGTTGAAGCCGACGTAGATCCGGCGGTTGAGTCCTTCCCGGCTGATGAGAGCGGGTCCTTGCCGCAGTTCGATGTTCGCCACTTCTCCCAATGGAATGAGCGCGCCCGATGTCGTCGTCAGGAGAATATTGCCGATCGTTTCGACACTGTTCCGGAACTGTTCCGGATAGCGGAGGGTCAAATCGAAGCGTTTTTGCCCCTCGTACACCCGCGTGGCGGCTTCGGCTCCGATGGCGGTCGAGATGATCTCGCGGATATGCGCGACGTTGATGCCGTGGCGGGCGATTTTCCCGCGATCGATGTCGATCGACAGGTACGTTTGGCCGAAGAGTTGTTCGATGCGGATGTCCTTGACTCCGTCGACGCCGCTCATGACCGATCGGATCCCTTCGGCGATGGCGCGTAACGTCTCCAGATCATCTCCGATGACTTTGACGGTCGCCTCCGAGCGCACGCCGGACAAGAGCTCGTCCACCCGTTGCTGAATCGGCTGGCTGAGGAGGAAGTTGGCTCCGGGCACACGTTCAATGCGTCGCCGGATGGCGTCGTCCAGTTCCGGCTTGGTGTCCGCGGTCGTCCATTCGTCCATCGGCTTCAGCAACACGACCGGGTCGCTGGCGTTCGGCTCCTGGGGATCATTGCCCAATTCCGAACGGCCGATCTTCGAGACCACCATCCGGACTTCCGGGAATTCCAGGATCGCCCGGTGCACGTCCTTTTCGATCTTGATTGATTCCTCCAGTGAAATGCTGGGCAAACGAATGATTTGAGGCGTGAGGGCGACTTCGTTCAAGATGGGGATGAACTCGCCGCCGAGAAGTGGAAAGAGTGCAAGGCTTCCTATCAACAGGAGGACGGCCCCGCCGACCACGATCAAGCGGTGCGCCATGGCCCAACCCAGGGCGGGACGATAGAAGCGCTTGGCCGAGCGGAGGATCCAGGTATCGTGCTCCCTGGCCTGCTTCAACATCAGCGTGCAGAGGGCCGGCGAAAGGCTGAGCGACAAGACCAGCGACAACGACAACACGATGATGATGGTGTAGGCCAACGGCTTGAACATTTTCCCTTCCATGCCCTGGAGCGACAGGATGGGCAGGAAGACCAGCATGATGATCAGGATGCCGAACACCACCGGTTGAGCCACTTCCTTCACGGCATGGAGCACGACGGCGGCGCGCGGCTCGGCGGACGACGCCCGCTCGGCGAGATGCCGGTAGACGTTCTCCACCACCACGACCGAGCCGTCCACCATCATTCCGATGGCGATGACGAGACCGCCGAGCGACATGAGATTGGCCGTCATGCCGCCTTGTCGCATCGCGATAAACGTCGAGAGCGGCGCCACGATGAGCGTCGCCGTGACGATCAACGAACTGCGCACGTCGCCGAGAAACAGAAAGAGCACGACGATCACCAGGACGATGCCCTCCAGAAGCGCCTTGTAGACCGTGTTCAGCGCCATGACGATCAACTCGATCCGATCGTAGAACGGGACGATGCGAAGGCCATGGGGCAGGAGTTTCTTGGCATGGATCTCCTCCACCTTGTCCTTGACCGACTGCACCACGTCCCTGGCGTTGCCTCCCCGAAGCATCAGCACGATCCCGACGACGACTTCGCGCTTGCCGTTGAGCACCGCAGCCCCATGGCGAACCGCATGGCCGATCCGGACCTCCGCCACGTCTCGCACATACACGGGGGTCCCATGGGCTTCCTTGACGACGATGTTTTCAATGTCGCCCAGCGTCTTGATCAGACCGATGCCGCGGACGATGTATTTCTCCGGCCCCTTCTCCAGGATATTGCCGCCGGCGTTGGCGTTGTTGTCGGCGACCGCCTTGAACACCTCGTGCAGCGCCAGGTTGTACTTGCGGAGCAAGCCGGGGTCCACCATGACTTGGTACCATTTCACGAACCCCCCCATCGAGTTGACGTCGACCACGTCCGGTTGACCCTTGAGCAACGGGCGAACGACCCAGTCTTCCAGGGTGCGCCGCTCCATGAGCTCTTCCTCCGTCATCACGAAGCCGGGATCGTCGTCGTGCGGGCCTTCCAGGTAGAATTGATACACCTCTCCCAATCCGGTCGAGTTCGGCACCAGTTCCGACACGGCGCCGGCCGGCAGACTTTTTTGCACCTCCAACACCCGCTCCAACACGACCTGCCGCGCGAGATAGATGTCGATGTCGTCGCGGAACACCACGGTGATCATCGACAAACCCACCTTCGAAAACGAGCGGATATCGGTCAAGCCCGGCGCGCCGGTCAATTGCAGCTCCAGCGGAAACGTCACGAACCGTTCGATCTCGACGGGCGAGAGTCCGGGAACCTCCGTGACCACTTGCACCAACACCGTCGTCACGTCGGGAAAGGCATCGATCGCGATCGTGCGGAAGGAGTACACCCCTCCGGCCACGAGCAGAGCCGCCACGGCGACGACGAGGATGCGGTATCGGATCGAGAGTTCAATGAATGACGACATGGGCGGCGGGCATCACGTCAACGTGTCCGTTATACTTCGTCGCCGAAGAGTTCCGACTTCAAGGTATAGGCGCCTTTGATCACGACCGGTTCTCCTTCGCGCAGTCCTTCGAGAATACGCACCATGCGACCGTTGCTTTCTCCGAGCGAGACATCCCTCGCTTCAAACGTCGTCGCGTCACGTTGGACGAACACAAACTTCCGGTCTCGCTCACGCTGAATCGCGTCTTCAGGCAGCACAAGCACGTTTTGCTCGGGCAGCGAGTAGGCCCGGATCGTCGCAAACATGTTCGGTTTCAATTTGCGCTGGGGGTTCGGCACTTCGAGACGCAGGCTCATCGTGCGGGTCGCCATATCGAGGACATCGCCGATATAGGTCACGTCGCCCTGGAAGACCTCACCGGGGTAGGCCGTCAACAACACCTCGACACGTTGCTTCACGCCCGACGAGCCGGTGTGTGGACGAATGAACGGTATGTCCTTTTCAGGGATATTGGCCAGCACCCAGACTTCGGACAGGTCGGCCACGGTGAAGAGCTTCTCAGTGACTTCCACGACTTCTCCTTTCGTCAAGTTCCTCGCGATCACGCGGCTATCGAACGGCGCCTTGATCGGCACGTGCGAGAGGACCTTTTGCTCGCGGTTCAACCGCCGAATCTGGTCTTCGGTCATGCCGAGAAGGTGTAGACGGGCCTCGGTTTCGCGCCTTTCCGCACGTGCCGTCCGCAACTCGCCTTGCCGCCGTTGCGCCTCGGCAAGAGGAATGACTTTCTCTTTAAGCAGCATCTGGGCCCGCTCATATGAACGCTCCGCCACATACAATCTGGCGACGGCCTTTAGATAGGCCGATTGGGCATCCACAAGGTCATTGCTGTAGAGGACCGCGAGGACCTCGCCGGCCCGCACCTGTTGTCCAAGGTCCGCGTAGACCTCTACGACGCGACCACGGACCAACGCGGTGATTTCCGCCGTTGCATGGTGGTTCGGGACGACCGTCGCCGGAAAGTCCCGGAAGGTCGAAAATTCGCCTCGGATGACGGGTTGCACGGCAATATCGCCTGTCTCGATTTCTTCCGCGGTCAATCGCACAAGTCCCGGCTCCGGGTCCGGCTTGACGGTTTCCTTGCCGCCTGCTTCTCCGTCGGTATTGTGGCAGCCCAGCGTGAAGCAGAGGAACGTCGATGCGAGCCAATGCTGTAGCAATCTCGTCCTGTTCATCCCTTCCTGCGATGAGTTCGCGAATGCCTCGATCCGAGGCCTCTTACTGCCATTCCTGTCCACGTCCATCATAGGATCGGAATAGCGTGGTCTATACTAGGGGATCCACTGGTATTTCTTCCGTGATGCCGATCTTGTCCCCCTTCAGAGGGGAAAGATTCCGAGGGAATTCAGTGCAGATTGAGTTGGGGGACGAATGCGTCGCGGGAGCGTCGGAGGTAAGCGAATCCTGTGGAAAACTGGTACGTTTAGGGTTTGAATGAGCCTCCATTGTTTCTATACGCGGGAAGGGCTCCCGTCGAGGATTTCATACACGCGTTGCGCCGGAAAGAGCGCCCCTCATTGCTCTTGGCGAGAGTGGTCAAGTCCGCCGCTTTCGTTCGTTACGCCTCCGAGAGCGGACCGTCGCCTTTCCCGCCAAGACCGTGGCAACTTGCGCAGTTCGACTCGTATTCGGCCTTACCATAGTCGGGAACCGATTGTGCGGGAGCTTCTCTCGCAATGAGAGTGAGCCCGATGGCGATCGCCAAAGTCCAGACTGATACGTTCAAGTGTTCCACCGTGACTTCCATCCTTGCGAGGAAATCAGAACAAGTCGTTAGGATAGTCTGCTGGTCTCACCGTCCATGGCTTTGGCGAACTACGACTCAGTGACGATCATCGGTCCGCCGGGTTTCTCTTCCCCTTCACTCCATTGCGCCACGGCCTGCGCCATCTCTTCCAGTCGCTGCGCGGCCCGGCCGAATACGGTATCGGTCGGATAGGTTCCTTCAAGCCCACGCTCGCCCGCAGAGACACCGGTCAGTAGTTCCAGTGCTTCGTCGATGGTGTTCACGGCATAGACGGAAAAATGTCCTGATTCGACGGCTTCCACCACCTCACGGCGGAGGGCGAGATGTTTAGTGTTCCGGGCCGGGATAATGACCCCTTGTCTGCCGGTCAAGCCCTTGCGGGAACAGGACTCGAAAAAGCCCTCGATCTTTTCGTTCACGCCGCCGATCGGCTGGATCTCACCCAATTGATTGACGGACCCGGTGACCGCCACCGATTGATGGATGGGCAGATCGGCGAGGCTGGAGAGGATCGCGGCAAGCTCAGCCACAGCCGCGCTGTCGCCTTCCACCTCCGAGTAGGTCTGCTCGAACGTCAAGGAGGCACTCATGGCGAACGGGTGCGCACCGGCGAATTTCCCGGCGAGATACCCGGCCAGTGTCAGAACGCCCTTGCTATGGATCATGCCGGCCAGTTCCGCTTCGCGCTGAATGTCGATCACGCCCTTGGTGCCGACGTAGGTTCGAGCGGTGATTCGCGTCGGCCGTCCGAACGCATAGTCACCGAGCTGGTGGACGGAGAGGCCGTTGACCTGGCCGACCACGTCGCCGTCGAGGTCGACCATCAGTGTCCCTTCTCTGATTTCATCCTGGATCCAGTGCTCGGCCAGATTCGAGCGATGGCGTTTGTGTGTGACGGCGGCATCGACGTCCGCCCTGGTCACAAAGGAATGACCTTCCTTCCTCGCCCAATATCCCGCTTCACGAATGAGATCGCTCACCAAACTGAACCGCAGCGAGAGCCGATCGTGGCGATCGGCGAACCGAAGCCCTTGCCGGATGATTTCCGCAACCGCCTCGGCGGAGAAGTGCGGCAATCCCTCTTCCCGGCAGAGTTTGGCGATGAACCGGGCATATTGCCGGTCCTGTCTCCCGCTTCTCACCACCTCGGTGTCGAAGTCGGCCTTTACCTTGAAGAGTTTGCTGAAATCTTCCTCGTACGCTTGCAGGAGGTGGTAGAGGATCGGCGGGCCGACCATAATGACTTTCACGTTCACCGGGATGGGTTCCGGCCGCAAGCCCGCCGTCGAGAATCCATAAAATTCACCCGGATCTTCGATCTTCGCCTCGCCGGTCTTGATCACACGCTTCAAGGCATCCCATGAGAATGGCTGACGCAGCATGTCCATCGCATTCACGATCAAGTAGCCGCCGTTGGCCATTAGGACGGCACCGGCGCGAATCTCCGTAAAGTCGGTATACATGACGCCCATATGAGCCCGCCGCTCGATCTTGCCGATGAGATTCGTATAGGTCGGGTGTGGTTCATCCACCACGGGGGCGCCTTCCGTCGGGTCGTGTTGGACGATGAGGTTGACGAGGAACCGGGACAGATCGGGTCGTTTGAATTCCAAGCCGGGGATGGCAATGGCGGGACCTTCACGCGGAAGAAAATCCTTGTAGTGGTGCACGATGTCCTTGCGAACACATTCCAGGAATATCGTTATCGCTCCCAGGTCCTGGTAGGCTCCCCGCATGGTCTCGTAGCGACCTTCCAGCACATTCATCACCAGTTGGCGGTCGAGATGGCCCTGTTGATGCTCGGCTTCCTTCTCGAGGCCATGGATCCGGACGTGGAACTCACGGATTTCGCCCTCGAGAGTCTTGCGTCGTTCATTCAAGTCCCGTTGTTCTTCCTCGGTCATCGCTTCGATATCGGCATCCGTCATGGGATGGCCTTCCTTGAGCGGAACAATGCCGAAACCGACCGATGTCTCTTCAAACCCGAACCCACGAGTCCGACTGTGTTCCGTCAGTTCGTGAAAGAGCGCTTTCTTCTTGGCGTCGATGTCGTCGTGCAACTTGGCCTTGGCATCGAGATATTTCTTGCTCTCAAACGCCAAGGGAATGTCCCGCCGCAATCCCTCGATGAATCCCGCCATGTCCCGTTTGAACGAGGCGCCCTTCCCCGCCGGAAGGGCGAGACAGGTCGGCCGGGAGAGATCTTGAAAATTATTGACGTAACACCAGTCGGATGGAGCGGAAGCGGCGACGGCCATGCGTTTGACCATCTGCCGAACGAGCGTCCCTTTCCCGGTACCGACAGGACCGGAGACATAGAGGTTGAAACCGGTGCTCCGCATATTCAGCCCGAATTCAAGGGCTTCGACCGCGCGCTCCTGCCCAATGATTTCCGTGAGGGGTTCGAGCTCACCGGTGTTCTGGAAACCGAGCTGTTCTGGATCGATCCCCGGCGCCAGCATCGAGACAGGAACTGTGAACTTTTCTATTGTCATCTACAACGCCTTGGCTATCGGAGGCGGGAGGGTCACGACGGTTGCCTGCGGACCTTTGTCGCCTGGTTCCTGATTGAAGAGGACCACGGTCCCATCCTCCAATTGCTCGAAGGTGAGACCCCGCAGGGCGTTCGCATGGAAATAGACCTCTCCTCCCTCTTCTCGAAAGATGAAGCCGTAGCATTCCTTCGGGAACAGTTTGCAAATCACTCCACGATCCCGAGGGACGGGCGGCAGGCGTACTTCGGTCTTGGCACGTTTTTCTCTGTACTTGCGGAGTTCGATATCGATGGCCTGGAACGCAGATCGAATCGCCTCCTCGAAGGTCTTGTCTTCTTTCCTCGCCGTCAGCGTATGGCGTCCCGGGGCGGTGACGACGACAAGGGCCTCGGCGACGTTGGCGAGTTTCTTATGGTGTCGGTTCTTGATCAACGTCACCCGTCCGTGAGTCAGGTTTTTGTGCCTCTGCATTAAGCCACCCATGCGGAACTCGATCTCGGCCTTCCAGCGAGGAGTCATCGCGACATTGCGGCTCTCAATTTCCAGTTCCATTGATCCTCCATAGCTGTGTGGTCCAACCCTTTCCATGCCGCAGGTCGCAAACGATATGCCGACCAGGAACGACACAAAAACGTGATCTTTCAGCGGGAGCCGGGTCTGATCTTTGATGGTTTCTCATCTTGCTTCATTCTCGACATCGGTCTCATTCGGTCTCATGTGGTGCTTTTTTCCACAGTAAGGTCTTCGCAAGTGGAGCTCAATGCGTCAGTTCGATCTTCACCCGTGGTCTTCGCAAGCATTTGTCGAGGGGTGGCGGGAATGTGAATTGCGAAGTGTCTCGGCATGCCCGCCTTACGCAAGCAAGCCTTGGAACGGTACCTCCAGGACCGCTTCGGTTCGAACACGCGGCTCTTGTCCTATAGGATCATCGGTAAAGAGAGTTCCAAAGGAAGGCAGAAACGATATGGGTACGGCACGCCGGTCAAATTGACGTTTCAAATCGGGCAGCATGTGCGGTCAGCTGTGTTGGAGACCATGAAGCCCGGTCCATTTGGGCATGAACATATGGCGGATCGCGCTCAGGCGATGTTGTGGGACTACGACTCCTATGGGAAGCTTCCACGCCATGTGAAGGCGCTCGATGTGGGTGCGTTCGATGCCAAGCAAGCTCTTTTTTCTCTCGCAGAAGCACAAGAGTTCTTCGTGCTGAACGAGTGGACCGAGGGAGTAAGCTATCATGCGGATCTTGAACGATTGGTGAAAGGGAGGACGCTGCGCAAGCTGGATCGGCAACGAACGGTCACACTGGCGCGCTATCTGGCGCAGATCCACGCCAAGAAACGGCGCGACGCGGATCTCTACAAGCGTCGATTGCGGGAGTTGATCGGTCACGGTGAATGCATCATGGGATTGACCGACAGCTATCCGAAGCGCTGTGGTTTCATCACCGAGGATTTCTTACGAACGGTAGAGGAAGCCTGCAATCGATGGCGATGGCGTCTTCGTGACAAGACCCATCGCCTTGCGCAGGTTCACGGCGACTTCCATCCCTACAATGTGCTGTTCCGGACGGGGACGGACTTTGCGGTGTTGGATCGATCGCGAGGGGAATGGGGTGAGCCGGCCGACGACATCACGGCGATGACGATCAACTATCTGCTCAATTCCCTGATCCGATGGGGCAGGATCGAGGGGCCCTTCGAGGTTCTTTTTCGCTTGTTCTGGGAGACCTATGTGGACGCGAGTGGCGACAAGGAAGTGACGGACACAGCGGCGCCGTTCTTCGCTTTTCGCGGCTTGGTCGTGGCGAGCCCGGTCTGGTATCCCAATTTGTCGATGGACATCCGACGCAAACTCTTTCGATTCATTGAAAACGTGCTCGACGTGCCGCGCTTCGAGCCGGAGCGGGTGAATGAGTACTGCGGAGGATAATGTCTAACAGCACTCGTCGATCAGATGGCTTTGCCGTTTGGCTCACTGGCTTGCCCGCGTCCGGCAAGAGTACCATTGCCGCTGCGTTGAAACGGAAACTTGAAGCACTGAGGTTCTCGGTTGAAGTATTAGAGTCTGATGCGGCAAGGCGAGTGCTCACGCCGACTCCGACCTATTCATCAGCGGAGCGCGACCTCTTCTACCGTGCCCTGGCTTTCATGGGAGCGAAGCTCGTATCGTATGGCGTCACGGTCATCTTCGATGCGACGGCCAATAAACGTTCGTACCGTGACTTCGCGCGAAGCCTGATCCCTCGATTTATCGAAGTGGCGGTGGAATGCCCATTAGCGGTAGCGATGCAGCGCGACTACAAGGGAACCTATCAGCGTGGACAGCGCGGCGAATCGTCGACCGTGCCGGGGTTACAAGATCCCTACGAAGCGCCGGTTAATCCGGAAGTCAGGATCGATACGACGAAGGTAAAAGCCATCGAAGGGGTTGAGCTGATCATGGAGGTGCTGCAGCACGAATTAAAGAGATGAGCTGGCGGCCTTCACTGTAACCATCAGTCCTCACAAGATACCGCCCAAATCATCCCCCCCGCATGTTCCGCACCTAAGTGCCGGTTTCTTGTCACAGGTCAGTAGGCTGCAAGCGGACTTGATCACTAACTTGCGACCGGTCTGGTCACCCTTTGGGTGAACGTCTTTCATGACTCCAAGCCTACGTGCGCTTGTCGGCATTCAGGCAAGCCATTATAATAGCCACTAATATAGCCTATTGGTGGGTGATTATGCCGCAGGTCGATGAGTTCGTTTCGGTGAGCGAGGCCAAAAATAAGCTGTTGGATTTGATCCGACGCATGAAGCACAAGCAGGAAATCGTTGCGATCACGCGCGACGGCGTTCCTTCAGCGGTGCTGCTGAGCATGGACCAGTTCGAGGGGCTGATGGAGACAATTGAAATCCTAAGCGATCAAAAGGCGATGCGGGGACTCCGTCGGTCGTTGAAACAGGCAGAGAAGGGGCAGTGGGTCTCGCATGCGGCCGTATTTGGCCGTGATACTCAGTGAAAGCATATCGGGCACGCTATTCTAAGGAAGCGGCTGAGCGAATCCGGAAACTCCATCCTCAAGTCAAACGTGAGATCAAACAAGGTATCAAAGAACTCCTCGTAGCTCCACTAGCCGGACATGCGCTTCAGTTCGGATTAGCGGGGTTGCGGGCCTCTCGTATTCGGACGTATCGAATTATCTATCGGCTCAATGATGACGAATCCTGCATCGACGCGTCTTTGTGGGACCACGTCGGAACGTTTACGAAGAACTGAGAACGCTCCTCCTGTCAGAGCCTGGAAGGAATTAAACTTCCCCCCGCGTCACGATAGGTAGCGCCTAAACCATCTCCCCGCATGGTCCGCCACCTGTTCCAGCGTACCTGGTTCCTCGAAGAGGTGCGTCGCGCCGGGGACGATGATCAATTTCTTTTCGCAGGTCAGCAAATCGTAGGCGGCCTGGTTCATCTCAATGACCGGTTCATCCTGGCCTCCGACGATCAGCAACGTCGGCACGGTGACCGATGGCAGATAGGGTTCAGCCAGGTCCGGTCTTCCGCCCCGCGACACCACGGCCTTGATGTTCGATGGTTCTCGCGCGGCAGCTTGCAGAGCGGCTCCGGCGCCGGTGCTGGCGCCGAAATAGCCGATGCTCAGATTGTTTGTTCGCGGCTCGGCTTCCAACCAGGCCTTCGCCAGCAACAACCGATCCGCCAGCAGATCGATATCGAACACGTTGCGCCGATCATCCGATTCCTCTTCGGTCAGAAGATCCAGCAGGAGCGTGGCAAGTCCATCTTGTTGTAGATGGCGGGCGACGAAATTGTTACGAGGACTCAATCGTCCGCTGCCGCTTCCATGCGCAAAGATGATGACTCCGCGCGAACCGGTCGTGAGTCCAAGGATGCCTTCCAGGATAAGTTCCCCTTTTGTGATTCTGACGGGCTGTTCGTGCCGGGATGTCATGGTCGTTTTATTTCTTGGCAGGACCGCAGGGAGCCGGCCGGTTGAGCCCCGGCGGTAATTTGGTCTTCTCGTCGACGCACGCGGTATTGAGTTGTGTCTGTGTAAGACCGATGACCGCCGTGAGTGTGGCGCCCGTGAGGTTCGCGCGGCGCACGTCCGCGGAGTCCAGGCGTGCCCCGCTCAAATCGGCTGAAACAAATGTGGCATCTTGCAGATTCGTGTCCTGAAGATTGGCGCGGGTCAGGTTGGAGTGGCCGAAATTCGCCTCGCGAAGGTCCGCGCCCACGAAATTGGCCGAGTCCAGATTGGCTCGATTGAATTGACCTTGCCGGAAGGAGGCTTTCGGAGCGTAAATTTCGCTCAGATCGCCGTTCATGAAGTTCGTGTGCCATCCCTTGGCCCCGATCAGGACCGCCCGGTTGAGGTGGGCGTCCAGGAAGTTCGTTTCATCGAGGAGGGCGTGATACAGAATGGCCATGCGTAGTTTCGCCGAGCTCACATCCGCCTTGACCAGAGCGGCCTCTTCAAGGTTGGCTCCCTCCAGGTCGGCCCCGGACAGATCCGCGCCGTTCAGAGTGACATACCGGAGATCGGCCCCTCGGAGAATCGCGTCCTTCAGATTGGTCCCGCGCAAATTCGCTTCGTCCAGATAGGCGCTTTCCAGGTCCGCCTCGATCAGTCGGGCCTGCTCCAGTTGCGCGCGGTCCAGCAATGAGCCCTGCAGATTGGCGCGAGAAAGATTGGCATTGGTCAAGACGGTGCGACGCAGATCGGTGCCGGTCAGATCAGCATTCACCAGGACCGCGTTTTTGAGCGTCGTTCCGTACAAATACGCCTCGGCGAAGTTGCCGTCGGTCAAGTCGGCGGAGGTGAGATCGGCTCCCTCCAACTGCGCCCGCTCGAATGAGGCTTCACGCAATTTGGCGCTGACCAGAACGGCGTCGAACAGAGCGGCTTCATCGCCGACGGCACGAGAGAGATCCGCGCCCGTCAGTCGGGCACGACGCAGGTCGGCGCCGGACAGGTTACTGTCCTTGAGAACGGCCTTGGCGAGGTCGGCTCCGGCCAGACTGGCCTGGGCCAGGTTGACCTGAGCCAGGTTCGCTTGACGCAGGAGCGCGCCCTCCAGATCGGCCCGTTCAAGATTCGTCCCAGCCAGTGTCGCCCGGGTCAGGTCCGCCTGGCAGAGCTCCATGCGCTTGGCATTGGGGTTGCCTCGATACTCCACCCATCGTTCATGCGACTGCACGAGCGCTTGCAACGTTTTGGCGGGGACAAGCCTTTTCTTGTACGGACTTTTGCAAGGGGGGACCGCAGGTGATGCCGTGTTGGAAGCGGATGGATCTGCCGCCCAAGCCCATGGGAGATCGAATCCGATGAGGATGGCAATTCCTACGATCACGATCGACACAAAGGCTCTCTTCATTCGTGTCTCCTTCATAAGATGTTCGATATACGGTCTACTGCCTGGGTCAACGTCTGCAAGGCCGGAGAAATCCGAACGTCATAGGCCGGCACGGCCTCGAGGACTCGCAGCGGTTCAGGAAGTCGTCCCAACTGAGCAACCACATGGCGCCGCAGTTCGGCGAGTTCGGGCGATGCCGCAAGGCGGCGACCATTCGTCATGACAGGGTGGAGCAGTGGTTCGCCGGACAGTTGATCGTGGTCTGTCGTCACGACGTCGTAATCGAACCCGCCGTCACTTCTATAAAACCGAAAGACTTGCTTGCGCCCCGGCCACGTGGCTTTGCCTTCCGACCGTTTGCGGGAGGGACGGCCCGCATATTCCTGGAGTTTATAGGCACAGTCGAGCGAGGGAGCATCGGACGAGGTTGTCACAGCCGTTCCAACGGCGAAGCTGTCGATCGGCGCCCCGGTGTGGACCAGCTCGCTTACCCGATATTCATCGAGGTTGCCGCTGACCAGAATTTGTGCGCCAGGCAAGCCTCCTGCATCGAGGATACGTCGAACCTTACGGGCATGGTCGGCCAGGTCACCGCTGTCCAGCCGTACCCCCTTGATCGTCATACCATGGGCTTGAAGAGTCTTGGCCAACGAGACGACTTTATCAGCGGCCGCTTCCGTGTCGTAGGTGTCGAGCAGGAGAACCACGTTGTCCGGTCGGGCTTGGGCAAAGTGCTCGAAGGCGATGAGTTCATCTTCGTGGGCTTGCACGAATGAATGGGCCATCGTGCCGTACTGCGGAATGCCGTACATCATGCCGGCCAGGACGGTTGCCGTTCCGGCGAAGCCTATCAAAAAACACGCCCGCGCGGCGAGCAGACCTGCCTCGGCACCATGCGCACGGCGCAATCCGAAATCGATGAGCGGCTTTCTTTCTGCGGCCAGCACCGACCGGACGGCCTTGGAGGCCACCATGGTTTGAAAGTTCAACAGGTTCATGACACGACTTTCGACGAGCTGAGCTTGCGGAAGGGGCGCGACGATCCTGACGATCGGCTCGTGGGGAAAAAAGATGGTTCCTTCGAGCATCGCCTCGACATTCCCCGTGAACCGGAGGGCTTCCAAGTAGTGCAGAAACTGCGAGCTGAGTTGCTTCGATTGATCCAGCCAGGCCAGTTCTTCGCGGGTAAAGTGCCATTCCGAGAGATAGTCCAACACCTGTTCAAGGCCGGCTGCCACCAAGAAGTTTCGATGGGGGGGCAGCTTGCGGACAAAGAACTCGAACACGGCCGACCCCTCCATCCCTTCTTCCAGATAGGCCTGGGCCATCGTGAGTTCATATAGATCCGTCAGCAGAGCGCTCGTCGATGGATTCATGTTCCAGGCCTCTCCCACCGAACCGACACTGCTCCCAAGCGGATCATTTCCTCCTCGGCCCGGCGGCCATCGTCAGGACGAAGGTTGACCGCCTTGATGGCATCCGCCAGCAAACAGACATCGTAGCCTAGTATGCGCGCATCCTTGACGGAGTTCAGCACGCAATAGTCCGTCGCCAATCCACCGATGAACAGACGTCGCACTTTGAGGGCGCGAAGGTGCCGATCCAGCGCGGTGCCGTGGAACGCCGAGTAGGCCTCCTGGTCCCGATCGATGGCCTTGTAAATGATGACGGCCGATGGCGGTGTCATAAACGACGACGGCGGCAGCGAACCGGGTAATCCGGCGACACAATGAGGTGGCCATGGCCCGCCCTGCGGCTGGAACGAGCAATGGTCGGGTGGGTGCCAATCGCGAGTCATGAACATGGGGAGATGTCGTGCCTGGAATTGTCGAACATAATTATCCAGGATGGGAAGAACGGTCTCACTTCCGCTGATGGCAAGTGTGCCGCCCGGTAGGAAATCACGTTGGATGTCCGTAATGAGCAAGGCGTCGGATGTGGTCAGGGAAATCATGGTAGTGATTGCGAAGCCGGGAATCCAATAATCTCTTGATCCGGTCCGGAATCCACATGTTTCAGATCACCGATCGTCAGATCGATCAGCGGCCTCGTTGTGACAACAGGCGAATGTACGCCACCGCGTCCTGCATTTCTCCGTCGGTGAGTTGGCCGCGCCACGAATGCATCGGGCTGAAGACGACGCCGTGCTCGATGGTCCGCAGTAACTCCTCATCGGACTTCAGGAACGATTGAAAGCGCTGAAAATCGGCCGGAGCAACTTTCAGCGAAGCGGCGGCAGGTCCGTCGCCACGGCCGCTTGGTCCATGACAACTTTCACAATGTTGCTCGTACACGGCTTTCCCACGTGCAGGGTCGGGAGGATAATCTTGGGCGGAGAGGGAGGATATCGACGGACCGCTCACCAGCAGGACTCCACAGAGCCCTGCCGCAACGAATCGATGCCCGGTGAACCGCCGCGAAACTGTGAGCATGGGGCTTAACTCTTTTTCGTCGTGTGAGCGATGAACGGGCTGAAGAGCTGCCGCAATTTTTTACTTCCGCACGCCGGACATTGGACGTCGCCCGCTTCATGCTCCTTCAAGGTCACCACGATCAACGATTCCTTCCCGCATTCGAGGCATTGATAGTCGTACATCGGCATGGTGCGCCCCCTTTCGATCATCAGCCAACAATCATGAGCGGATAGGTCCCCTGGTGGAGGAGGGCATGGGACACACTGCCGAGTACCATACGGGTGAGGCCGCGGCGCCCCCGGGACCCTACCAGGATAAGATCGGGATTCAAGGCCTTGGCTTCCTCGAGAATTCCATCAACGGGAGTACCCAATGTGGTCACCACGCGGGTTTGGTAGCCATTGGGTTTAAGCGTGGTCGCCATTTCATCGAGGAAGTCTCTGGCTTTGCCGAGGGAATGGGTCTCCATGTGCTCGGCCGAGACGGCATCCACCGGCCAGGGCGGCCTGGTATGGGGAAGAACGGTGAACAAGGTGATGATGGGCGGTTCACGAAAGGGTTTCCGTCGAAGAAAGGCCAAGGCATGGTCCGCATCGTAGGTTCCTTGTAAAGGAAGCAAGATATGGCGAAGGGTTTTCAACGGACCGGGAAGAATCAGTTTCGCACCGGGCCCGAACGTCAACACTCGGTGAGAGACGCTTCCGACGAGCCGTTCCTTGATCGGTCCAAGGCCTCGGCTTCCCAACAGGATCAGGTCCACCTTGAGTTGTTCCGCCAAGGCCACGATCTGGTCCGCGGGGGACCCGACGACCAAATGTTTCGTGACCGGGCCGGCATCCAGGGGAAGCAACGACACGATGCGATCCAACAGACGGGTTCCGTCGTCGCGCATGTTTCGCTCGACGGTCTCGTAGAGTTCTTGTGCGACTTCCGGCATCATCATAGGATAGGCCGGACTTGGGACATCGAGGACATGCACGAGGTGCAGGGCCTCGGCGCGAGCCAGATACTTAAGAGACCGAACCGCTTCGTACGAATGGTCCGATCCGTCGACAGTGAGCAACATTTTCATAGCGTCACCTTCAAAGGATAGATCCTCCGTCCCGTTTCACCACGCATCACCTGGGCAGCAAGGTCGTCGCGATCGTGAGGTAAATTCCCACGCTCAAAATGTCTTGCACGACGGTGGCGATCGGTCCGCTGGCCAAGGCGGGATCCGCGCCAAGGCGCACCAGTCCCAGCGGAAGCACACTGGCCATGATGGCGGCGACGACGGCCGTGATCCCCAGCGAGGCACCCACAACTATCGCCAAGGTCGGTTGCCCGTTCCACATCCACAGTCCCGTCGCAGCGACCACCGAGACAATCGTTCCGATGGCCGCCCCGATCGAGGCTTCTCTGATCAGCTGAGTCCAGAGCGCGACTTCTCCATAGGCCAATCGGCGAACCAAGACGGTCTCCGTTTGAGTCCCGACGGCATCGGCCATGTACACCACCAAGGGGAGAAAGAAGGAGAGGGCGACCTCACGTTTCAACGAACCTTCGAATGCCGAGGCCACGCCGCCGGCCAAAAATCCTCCGGCGAGGCCGACCATCAACCATGGGAGACGCGCACGCACGGCCGCGAGGGTCTGTTGTCCTGCGAGCGAGAGATCAAGATGGTCGATCCTGCTTAGCCCTCCCATGCGCAGAAAGTTGTCCACATGTTCTTCATGCAGCAGCGCCAACAGTCGTCCGATCGGAATAGCGCCCACCAACCGCCGTCTCCCATCGATGACGGCGACATCCGCGTCATGGCGTTCGACCGCGCGCAGCGCCACCGTCTCGGCGGGGTCGCCCGGCAGTACCTCGATGGGAGGGAGCCCTTCGAGATCGGCCAGCGCAGTCTGTTCCTCGGCCTGAAGCAGCCGTTCAATCGGGACCTGTCCGACGAGCACGGCGTGATCGTCGACCAGGTAAACATGTCCCACCTCATCCCATCTGCGGCCCCGAAGCGATTCAATTGTTTCGCCGACCGTGCGGTGTCTATCGCTCCGGGGAATGTCCAGCGTCATCAAGTCTGCAGCTGTCGCCATCCTATTTCCTCTGAGCCGATCGTTACCGGCAATCTGCGGGGCAGAAGAAAACAAGGTACATGACGATTGCGAGTCCTAAGCCTATCGCTCCCAGCAGGAGCCACCGTGCGCGTGTCATGCCGCTCTCCTAGTGGATCTTCAGCAAGTCCAATGCCGCTTACAAGAAGATCATCAGCGGAGAAGGGAGACGCGTAAGGAGTGAAAGGGAACAGTCGTGTTGCGGCGGAAAAACTTTGGCCACACCGGCGATCCGCTCACATCTTCTGGCGCTTTCTGCTACAGGGAGCGAAAGATCGCTGTGGCAGAGAGCCCCTTCTTGCGGAGGAGGAGCGTATAGTCGATGGCTTGACGGCAAGGCGAAGGTGACAAATGCGTGGTGTCTTCGAGCCATCAGCTATCAGCCATCAGTTCTGGTCCATGGCATCGCCCTTGCTCAAATTCCCACGGGAGGATCGTTCATGGACAAGGATAGTGATCTCTTCAAGTCCATCCTGGTTCCCGTGGATTTCTCCCCTTGTTCAAATGAAGCATTCCGCGTTGCCTGTCAGGTCGCACGGCTGTGCGGGGCGGTGCTGCTCGTGCTGCACGTGATCGATATCAGCGCCCTGGCCGCCTTCCATCGATTGGGATTGCTGGCCGTTCCGTCCGATGCCGCCCCGCAACGGCGGCGCTTGCGCCATCATGCCCGTCTCAACATAAGGCAGTTGTTGGAGTCGAAAGTCGCCGCACAGGTAAAGATCACACGCCTGATCGTGGAAGGGGCTCCCTTCGTCGAGATCGCCAAAGTCGCGCGCACGGGGAGTATCGATCTGGTCGTGATGGGAAGCTATGGTGGCCGGTCCGGCAGCGTGGACAAAATTTTCTTCGGCAGCACGGCGGAAAAAGTCGTTCGCACCGCGGGGTGTCCCGTACTGACCGTGCCGCTTGCCACATCCGCCGGACAACGGAACACGACAGGCTGACGAACAGGAGGGAGGACATCATGACGATGGGAGAATATCGGGCGCGGTGGCGGAGCGTGGGATTGATGGTAGCCATGGCATCCGTGGCATGCTTGGCGTTGTTGTATGGCGCCGTCCTTTTGGCGCAATCCGAACAGGTGGTGGAGGTGACGATCAAGGATTTTCGGTTTGTGACGAAGCAGAGTCCGTTGCGTCTGGGGTTTCCCACCGTCATCAAGGTACGGAACGAGGATGGGGAGCGACATGATTTCAGCTCCACCATGTTCGAGGGTATTCCGACACAGATTGAAAAAGAAGGCGTGGTGGTGTACGGCCGTGGCGTGGGGGGCGTCTTTCTCGATCCGAAACGGGAGGCCACGATACGATTCGATATGACGCGTCCAGGTCGGCATGTCTTTCGGTGTTCCATTCACCCGACGATGAGCGGGGAATTGCTTCTGTTGAGCGCGGAGGCGGTGTGAGTGCATCGGCAGGGGAGCGAAGGATCCTGTTTGCGACCGACGGCTCGTCAGGGTCGGCGAGGGCCGAAGCCTATGCCTGCGCGTTGGCCCGGTCATGGGGAGCCTCGCTGACGGTGATGAGCGTGCTGGAATTTCCTCCGGGGATGGATCCGAACTACGCGGTCAATCGGCAGTACCTGGATGGCTTGATGACGGAAGCCACGGAGAAATTGACGGATCTGAAGGCGCGGGCGGTCTCCCAGGGGATTTCCACGCAATCACGGATCGCAACAGGAATCCCGAGCGAGGAAGTGTTGGCCGTCGCGCGTGACCAAGAGACCGATTTGATCGTGGTTGGAACGAGAGGGAAGACCGGTCTCGAGCACATCTTGCTGGGCAGCACGGCTGAGCGAATCATTCGCCTGGCTCCTTGTCCCGTGTTGACGGTTCCCATGGGAAAGCCGCGCGCAGACGGAGGCTCGAACATCGAGAAGCCGGAACCGGCACTGGAGCGAATGCTCGTGCCGATCGATTTTTCAGACTGTTCGGTCGATGCCGTGGAGTATGGCGCGTTGATCGCACGACGATCGAACGCCTCCCTGACACTTCTTCACGTCTTGGAGCCGGTATCGTACGGACTCGATTTTACACTCGCTCATATGGCCGAGCGGGAATCGGGCAAAACGGCCATCAGGAAGCGGTTATCGGATTTCGTCTCCGCGCTCGGCTCCGTCGGTCTCGTAGCCGATTCTCTGATGGCCGGTGGGCTGCCGGCCGATTCCATTCTTGATGCGGCCAGAACACGGTCCGTGGGTATGATCGTCATGGGAACTCATGGCCGCCGCGGCGTGTCTCATCTGTTGTTCGGCAGCGTCGCGGAGTCCGTCCTTCGGAGATCTTCCTGTCCTGTTCTCACCGTCCGGAGTCCGAAGTTTCCGTCAGGCCATCGTCGTGTCCTCTCGGAACACTCGATGCCGACCAACGTTTAACCCAGGAGCGAGTTATGGGAACACGCAGGCCCACAAGCAAGAAAGCAACGAGTCGGCGCGCCTCCGCACCGGCCCGAGCCGACAAACCCATCGCATTGCCGGACGGAATGTGGGAGCGGATCTCGCGGAAAGCATACGAGCTTTGGGAACAGCGAGGCCGCCAGGAGGGCAACGCGCTTCGAGATTGGCTCGACGCGGAAGAAATCGTCATGGAAGAAATCCATGAAGCCCGCGAATGACCGGGCGGCGGGATTTTGGACTCCACGACCTCCGTCCCTGGACGGCGTGCTGTCGCGGCTGGAGAGTCTGTCCCGCAGACCGGAATTCGGATTGCAACGTGAGTTGGCACAGGCTCGCGCGCTCAAGCCGTATTTGGAAGGGGGCGCGGGACGGCTGGTCACGCCCCTTGAACAGGAAATCGAGCTGGCGAATCTCTACCTGTTCTGCGACTACTATCCGGATGACGGACAACTCACGCTCATCGAACAGCTGAGAGATGTCATCACCGAACACATTCCCGAAGAAGAGCGGCAGTGGCTCGATCCTCTGAAGCATTCCTATTTCGATGTCCTCAAGCCGATTTCTCCGCCACAATCTGGTCGCGATCTCACCCTTCAATCACTGGCCGATGGAACGAGGACGGTCTTCCCTTGGGGAGAATTCGTGAAGGATCTTGCGGCGGACCGTCCGTTGCTGACAAGGGTCATACATGATCCGAACACCCCCCTGGAATCCGGCAAGGCCGTATGGGCCGGCTGTGGCGTGACAGTGACACAAGCCGATGCGGAGGCCTTACTCACGATCACATCGGAATGGCGCCGCGAAATGGAGATCACGACCGGATCCTTCGCCCTGGGGGAATGGAGGGAGTTTGCCAAGCGATACGGCTACATGATTCTCTGGGCCTTTGCCCAACTGCGGCTGGATGCGCTGGTGGAAGCCGTCGTCCATATCGGATATCGCAATCCCGACGGGCAGCCCTATCTCTATGCGGTGGCCCTGTACGACCACCACGAGCCTCGATTCTTCGCCCAAGTCTTGTCCGAGATGAACGAATTTCAAACGGAGAAGCCTGGTGCGGATGACAAGCGGGGTGCGGCGGGGGATTCGCCCATGGTCCAGCACTGGGTCCAGCGGGAGGACGGTCGGCTTGTCGCCCGACTCACGCTCACCGCGTTTCAGCTCATCGTCGAATGCGACAGCCCGCCGCGGTTGGACCAGATCAAGCATCGACTCGCGGCCTCGTTGGGATTTTCCCTCCATTTCCGCGGCGAGACGGTGGTACCGCCGGCCCGGCAGCTCTCCGTGGCCGAACTCATGTCCGACGAGCCTCCGACGGTGGTCGTGACGCCGGAGGAAGACCGGACGCTCCTCAACCAGTTCCTGGAGAAAGTCTACTTGGAGTGGTCGGACCAGCCGCACCTTGCGCTCGGTGGCCAAACGCCTCGGCACGCGGCTGCGACTTCGACGTTGCGGGCGAAGGTCGGTGATCTGATCGACGACATGGAACGGCATGATCCGGGCCGCCGGCGGTCAGGGAAACCGGCCTTCGGTTATAATCGACTCCGCGCCCATGTGGGCTTGGACGAACTGCCAGAGTAGTTCGAGCGGCACCGCTTGCCTCTTGACGAGATCGAGTATACAACCATGCCCCAGATGATGGAGGAATCGGAGTGCTCCCGGGTGATCGCCCAACAGATAGGCCGATGACGGCGGAGCGTCCAATCGTCGGAATTCTCGTCGGCGGCGGACCGGCCCCCGGCATCAATAGTGTGATCAGCGCCGCCACGATCCGCAGTCTTCTCGGAGGGTCGGACGTGCTGGGGCTTATCGATGGGTTCAAATGGCTCATGGACGGGGGGACGGGACAGGTCCGGCCGCTCTCGATCGAAGACGTGAGCCGCATCCATTTCCGCGGCGGTTCCCATTTGGGTACGTCCCGCGCGAATCCGACCAGAAGCGCAGAGTCCCTCGACAACGTGTTGTGTGCCCTGTCGCGACTCGGTGTCACGCGCTTGATGACGATCGGCGGCGACGATACCGCGTTCTCCGCGATGACGTTGGAGGAACGGGCCGGCGGCAGACTACAAGTCGTGCACGTTCCCAAGACGATCGACAACGATCTGGATCTGCCTCATGGCATTCCGACGTTCGGGTTTCAAACGGCCCGGCACGTCGGTGTCGAAATCGTGAAAAACCTCATGGTAGACGCCCGGACCACCTCACACTGGTATCTGGTCGTGACCATGGGACGCAAAGCCGGCCACCTTGCCTTGGGGATAGGGAAGGCGGCGGGGGCGACGGTGACGATTATTCCGGAAGAGTTTCGGGAGCGCCCGATCAGACTGCAACGGGTCGTCGATCTCTTGATCGGGGCCATGGTGAAGCGGTTGGATCACGGCCGAGCCGACGGGGTTGCGGTGCTGGCCGAAGGACTGATCGAAATTCTCGACCCGCGTGATCTTGCCGGGATGGAGCAGGTGGAGCGAGATGAACACGGCCATTTGCGAATGAACGATGTGGATATCGGTGAGATGGTGCGACGTGAAGTGATGAAACAGCTTCACCGGATGGGGCTTTCCGCCAGCGTGGTGGCGAAAAATGTCGGGTATGAGCTTCGTTGCGCCGACCCCATTCCATACGACATCGAATACACGCGTGATCTCGGCTATTGCGCCGCGCAACATCTGCTCGACGGCGGGACTTCGGCCATGGTCTCGATTCAAAACGGACGGTTCACTCCGATTCCGTTCGAGCAGATGGTGGATTCCTCGACGGGACGGACCAGGGTGAGGATGGTGGATGTCGAATCTCAGTCTTATCAAATCGCCCGGCAATACATGATTCGGCTGACCGAGGGGGATTTGCAAAATCAGGATGCGTCGGGCCGGTATGCCGCCTTGGCAAACTTGTCCATCGAAGCGTTTCGAGAACGGTTCGGCGCGGTCCTCTGAATATGAACAGCGGGGATGCATTCGCAGAATAAAAGGATATCTGACATGAAGATTCTTGTGGCGACCGATGGATCGAAGTATGGGAAGTGGGCGATCGAGTGGTTGGCAGAGATGCCGTTTGCCGTCCGACCCGTGGTGCGTGTGCTCCATGTTATCGACGTGGCCAGCGTTCGGGCCCCCTTCATGATCCAGCCGGTGATCGTCGGAACTGAACGGTACATCCAGTCCGAGGTCAAGCGGATGGAGACGGCGGCGAAGTCCACAAAAAAAGAAGCGGAGGAACTGTTGTCCACACTGGGCTTGGGCGGAACCGTGACGACCGACCAAGGCGGCGTGGCGGGCACGATCATGAAGCACGCGCAACGCGGTGTCGGACTGCTGTCGATCGGATCCCGAGGCTTGGATGCCCTGGACCGATTCATGCTGGGCAGCATTTCGACCCATGCCATCCACCATGCCCCTTGCTCGGTCCTGGTGGTGAAGGAACGCCCCCGTCCCGTCCGTCATATCGTCCTGGCGATCGATGGGTCGTCGGCTTCGGACAAGGCGGTCAAGTTTCTGATGCGCCATGTCAATCCGACCCCCGACGGTCCGGATCGCGAACCGGTTCTGGTCACCGTGACGCACGCGGTCCCTTATTTTAAGTATCCCGAAGTGAAGGAAAGCGGGAAAACGCTGGTGCAGCGCTATGGAGATAAGCTCGCGAAATCCGGCTTCCAAGTCCGTGAAGCCCTGCGGCTGGGGAAGCCGGCGGACGAAATCCTGACGGTGGCTAAACTGGACAAGGCGGACTTGATTGTGACCGGAGCGAAGGGGATGGGCGCCCTCCGCCGTGTGCTGCTCGGCAGCGTCTCGTCCCGCGTGGTGCAGCATGCCCACTGCGGAGTACTCGTGGTGCGGTGATGATCATCTTAAGTAGGGGATGGCCAGTGGCTCGCGGAACCGCTTGACGGGAAGGAGGAGCGCGCAATAGACTACCGCCCTCCCCTGGTAACAATTAGGAGAGGGAACTATGACAGCACTCACGAAGATCGATCAAGACTCGCTCCCCGATCGTTTGGTGACGGGACTCTCAAAAATCGGCTTGGCGATGAAGAGCCGTGCATGGAGACGGAAGGGACGGCAGGGGATCGGTCCTTTGCAAATTCAAGTGCTGACCTTTCTCCGATCTCGACCGAATCACTCGGCTACCGTCTCGACGATCGCCCGCGAACTCTCGGTGAAGCTGCCCACCGCTTCCGAAGTCATCCGAACGCTCGAGCAGAAACGCTTGGTCCGCCGGCGTCGTCGGGAACTCGACAACCGTGTCGTGACCGTGCACCTTACCTCGCTTGGAGCTAAGGCAGGTCATGTGGAAAATCGATGGCCGGAGATCTTGGCGTCCGCGACCGAGAATTTGTCGATGCAAGAGCAGGTCGCCCTTCTGACGGCGCTCGTGAAACTGATTCGCGCGCTTCAATTGCAGGGAGAAATTCCTGTGGCGCGCATGTGCGTCTCGTGCGAGCACTTCCGCCCGCATGCCTATGCGGAATCGGATCAACCGCATCACTGTGATTTCTATAATGCCGCGTTCGGAGATCAGGCATTCCGCCTCGATTGTCCGGAGTATGTGGAAGGTCCGGCGGACGGTTCGAGCAACAAAGCCGATGGGCACAAAGCTCCGAGCCTGGGCCAACCCCCCGAACTTACCGCCGGCTGACCGTTGACAGGGACAGTCCTTGTGACCGGTGCATGGCTCAGTCCGACTTGCGACTGGTGTAGAGTGGTCCGTCCGCCTCGATCTGCCTCATGAGGTCGTCCAAAGCCGCTTGTAACGCCTGTTGGATAGGATCACGGTCCGAAGCCGTGACCCACCGTGCCGATGATCCCACCGCCGTCTGTTCGGTACGATAGGACTTAATCAGGTCGGCGGCTTCGCTCATGTCCGCTCGTAACAGTATGCGGTAATGGTAACGATTTTGTCGGGACGTCAGCGACAGCTTCGTGGCCACATCCATGGTCAAGTCTGCCGGATCGGGCGACACTGAAACGAAGGTGCCTCGTTGTTGCAGATATCTGAGGATCGCCTGAGTCAAGTCCAGCTGTGACCATTCCAACAAGGCAATGCCGGGCCGATGGTCCGGACCCTCCATTGAAATGGGTCCGATGACCGCCTGAACGGTTCTCGGGATGGTCAGGGACGGCGCGTTTGGGTGCAGCGGCGCCATCTGAATACGATGAACACAGCCCGCGCATGCGACCCATATGGCCAGCAGGAAGATCTTGAACGGCATCGAGCGGGTCATCGGCACGTAAAAGATGGGCGCGGCGGTTCCGCCCGCCTGGTTCGGATTTGCGCGATCAGTGAGTCGAGCCGGGAACGGGCTCCGACACGATCTCCAAGTCCTTCAACGCTCGGGCGGCCTGTTCCCGGTAAGGGCGTTCCGTCGGTTCCAGGTAGGTCTCGATCACGCGTTGATAGGAAGCACGGGCTCTCTCCGGCTGCTGCTTGATGGCGAAATATTGTCCCAATGCAATCCAGTTCTGAGCGGCCGTTCCTCGCGCCGTTTTCATCAGCGCGAACTCCCGCTCGACCTGCGACGTTCCCTGCGCCTGCCCCTGCTTCCTGACGGTGTCCGCCATCTGGTCCGCCATGGCTTCGATTTGTTCGTTCTCGTGAACCGCCGCCGCGACTCGATTGGCTTTGAGGTGCGTGTAGAAGTTCTCGACGTGGTCTTTCATGACATCCGCTCGACGCTGATAGGGGTCCTGTGCGCAGCCGGATAGAAAGAGGATGAACAACGAGACGACTCCGGCGGTTCGGTAGAGGAAGTGGCGAAAAGTGGTCTTCACATGAGTCCTCGAGGATAAAGGTTTTCCTCCATCTCAGCCGTGGAAGTCTAGCATATCCCCGGCCGTACAAACATCAGCTCGCTTGTCGGGCACTCTCGACGACCGCTTCCGATAACGGTCGGTCCTGCGGTCGCGAATCCCCTTGAACCTCCGGCGACGGCTGCGCTATCTTAGTGCCCGGTTTACCAACGGCGAAAATCTTCGCGAGGGTAAGGGTGGGCCTTCGAACAACGAGGAGGATGACATGGGTAAGAGCTTAAAAGGGACGAAGAGTCACGACAATCTGAAACATGCGTTTGCAGGGGAATCACAGGCGAACCGACGGTATCTGTATTTCGCGCGGCGGGCCGATATTGAAGGTTATCCGGACGTCGGCGGGCTTTTCCGGGACACCTCGGAAGCTGAAACGGGTCATGCCTTCGGCCACCTGGACTTTTTGAAAGAGGTGGGCGATCCGGCCACGGGTGTGCCGATGGGGAACACCGACGCCAATCTCAAGTCCGCCATCGAGGGCGAAACGTACGAATATACTCAGATGTATCCCGGAATGGCCAAGACCGCGCGGGACGAAGGGTTTCCTGAGTTGGCTGAGTGGTTTGAGACCTTGGCGAAGGCCGAACGGTCCCATGCCAATCGGTTTCAAAAGGGATTGGATACTCTGAAGAGCTAACGACACGCATCAGCTCACGTTCAGCGGTCAGTTTTCGGCGACGTGGCGAGGATCCGTCGGCGAGGGCTGGCCGCTGATTGTTTTCCGAAGAGACGAATCATGAAGGGCATCAGCCTGATTTCGCCCATCGACGCCAAGCAGCTGGATAAAGAAACCCTGCGGATCTACGAGGTCTGCGACGGTTGCCGGCGCTGTTTCAATCTGTGCCCTTCATTCAACACGTTGCTGGATCGAATCGACGGGTACGAGGGTGATGTCGCGAAGCTCACTCCGGCCGACCATCATCGAGTCGTCGACGAATGCTACTACTGCAAGCTCTGTTTCAATCATTGTCCCTATACGCCGCCCCATCACTACGAAATCGACTTTCCGCACCTGATGGTCGCCTGGAAGAAGCGCCTTGCGGCGGAGCGGGGGGTTCGATGGCGCGATCGCCTGTTGATCATGACCGATGCGATCGGAAGACTGGGCAGTGCCACCGCCTCCATCACGAACCGTTTGTTGGGGAATCGGCTCGTGCGCATCCTCTTGGAACGAGTCATGGGGATTCATCGGGACCGCCGGCTCCTGCATTTTTCCCGAGAGACCTTTCCCCGTTGGTTCGGCCGTCGAGCCAAGGCGACCATGGCCGATCCGCCTGTCCGCAAAGTCGCCTTGTTTGCCAGTTGCCTTGTGAACTATCAGGCCACGGATGTCGGCAAGGCGACGGTGCAGGTGTTGGAGAAGAACGGAGTCCAAGTGGTGGTACCCGAGCAGCGCTGTTGCGGGATGCCCAGTTTCGATATCGGGGATACCCGGGCGATTCAAGAGGCGGCTCGGAGCAACATCGCGTCATTGCACCGGTGGGTGCTGCAAGGTTACGATGTGGTGGTACCGGCCGTCAGTTGCAGCTTGATGTTGAAACGGGAGTATCCCGAGCTCCAACGTGATGAGCAGACGAAACAGGTGGCGGAGCGGACCTTCGATGTCTGTGAATATCTGATGGCGATGAAGAAAAGCGGTCATTTGACGACCGATTTCACGATGAAGCCGGGGCGAGTCGCGTACCAGATTCCCTGTCATCTCCGCGACCAGAACATCGGATTCAAGTCCAAGGAACTCATGGAGTGCGCCGGGGCACAGGTCGAGCTGATCGAACAATGTTCCGGGCATGACGGGTCGTGGTCCGCGAAGACGGAATTTTTTCCGCTGTCGATGAAAATCGCGGGGAAGGCGGTACGCGCCATTGAGTCCCGGCCGGCCGATCTCGTCGCGTCGGATTGCCCTCTCGCGGGATTGCAGTTGGATCAGGCCGGCGCGGCGGCTCACGCGGGAGGAACAAGCGTGCAACATCCGATCCAGATCGTCCGCGATGCCTATGGACTTCCCAGTTCGGAGTGAAGGGAAGCGTCGGCGTTGATGCCGGGCGAAGGAGAAGGCAGGAGGCAATCGGTGAAGGCGATCGCGTCGGAAGAGGTCATTCCTCATGAGGAGTATGAACGGCAGCGCGAAGCCTTTCGAGCGAAGATTATCGCGCTGAAGCAGCGGCGGCGCATTTCGGTCGGTCCCTGTCTCACCATGGTGTTCGAGAATCGCGAGACGGTACGGTTCCAGGTTCAGGAGATGATCCGCGTCGAACGGATCTTCGACCCGGCCAAGGTTCAGGATGAGTTGAATGTGTACAATGCGCTTCTTCCGGGGCCGGGGGAGTTGAGCGCGACGCTGTTGATCGAGATCACGGAGGACGCGAGGATCAAGGAACGGCTCGATCAGTTCATGGGACTGGATCACGGAGACAAGGTGGCCATTGTCGCCGATGGAGAAGAAGCCTTCGGTGAATTCGAAGGCGGCCGAAGCCACGAAACCAAGATCAGCGCGGTCCATTTCGTCAAGTTTCGGCCGACGGCCTCGATGAAAAGGACCTTTGCGGACCTGACACGGCCGGTTACAATTCGAGTACACCATGGCGACTACCGCGAAGAGGTCCAGGTGCCCGGCAGCATGAGAGAAGAATGGCTGGCCGACTTGAAATGAAGTGGTAGTTTTGTTGTTCCATTCTTCGTCATATCCGAGCCGCGTTGAAACCAAAAACTCACGGCTGACGATTCAACACCATGCCTCCTGTTTTACTGACGAAACGTATCGAATTCGCCGCCGCGCATCGCTATGCCCGGCCGGAATGGGATGACGCGAAGAACCGGGCTGTATTCGGCCGTTGCTACAACTCTCCGGCGCACGGGCATAATTATCTGCTTGAAGTGACCGTGTCCGGCGAAATCGATCCGAAGACCGGCATGGTCGTCAATCTGTTCGACCTCAAGCGGGTGCTCCTCGACGTGATCGAAGAATTCGATCACAAGAACCTCAACCTGGACATGCCCTACTTCAAGGACCGGATTCCCACCTCGGAAAATTTCGCGCACGTGCTGTGGACGAAGTTGGCTGTCCCGCGGGATATCGGGGCTCTCCACACCCTTCGACTCTGCGAGGACGAAGATCTTTATGCTGAGGTCACCGCCGCCGACCTTCCGGATGCCGCCGCCGTGACCAGGCGCTACACCTTCAATGCGGCCCGGGACAATCAGCAGGGGCGAGACTGGGATTGCTTTGTGACGGTACGCGGGAGGATCGACCCCGTGACCGGCATGGTCACCGATATCGGAGCCTTGGATCGACTGGTGGAGGACCGTGTTGTTAAGAAATTCGATCAGCAGGATCTGTCGCTCGGTCTGAATCGCCAGGCTGCGACAGGTGAAGCTTTGGCTCAAGACATTTGGCAGGAACTTTCCTCCCGCCTCGCTCAAGGAACCTTAACCAACGTCCGATTGGTTCCCTCCCGCGATCTGGCCTACGACTACGCGGGCTAAGTGGACGGCTTCCCTGAATCAGGCTGTCGTCAAAAGGACATCATCACACTCGCCCTGATAACGGGGCATAGTTCAACGATAGACCTCGCGCCGATGTCCGATCTTCACGACCTCAACAAGATGGGCGACATCGTCGATGCCGTAGACAATGCGATAGTCACCCTGACGAATGCGATAACGCTCGGGTTCGCCTGAGAGCTTTTCGCATCCCGATGGCCGAGGCTGTTGGGCCAAGCCTCGAATGCGGTCGACGACCCGCTTGAGGTCAGCTGAAGGTACTGCCTTCAGCTCTTTCTCGGCGGATCGCTTAACGACGATCCTATAAGGTTCCGTCACGCTTCAATTCCTCGAGAACCTTCTCGAACGAGCGCGACGGCTCTTTCGCACGGCGCTCAAATGCTTCCAGATCCACGGCATCCTCTCGAAGAGATTCCAGCACGGCGGCATTGACCAAGTCTGATACGGACCGGTCTGTGGTGGCGGCTTTGACCTTGAGGGCTCGATAGATTTTGGGCTTCAAGTAGATTGTCGTGCGGGTGTCCGATGGCATGACGCTCTCCTTCATATATGACTGTGGCATTATAGCATCATGACGTTAGGATGCCACTCACCTCCTCACCATGCCCTGTCTCTTCACATGTCTGTGACGAGAATCTTTTGCCTCATCCTGAGCTTGTCGAAGGGTGGAGTTTCTTTCCCTTCGGTAGCATTGGTTTCTTCCGGGAAAAACGCGTAAGGCGGGGGAACCGGGCTTTATGACGGAAAGGGCTAGTTTACGATTTACGACTTCGTGAAGGCGCACCACCACTTCAGTGATCCTGATGGGATGGACAGATGGCTCTGGCTCGATCGGCTCGCCAAATGCAACGGATCATCGATGCTGAGAATAGCGACCTCTTCGACGTGCTGGCCCATGTAGCCTATGCCCTAGTTCCACTCACGCGCGAGGAGCGGGCGGCTAGAGCCAAACCAGAGATCAGTGCTCATTTCAATCGTAAACAGCAGGCCTTTCTGGATTTTGTTCTCGCTCAATACGTCCAAGTGGGAGTGGAAGAACTCGCCCAAGAGAAACTGTCACCGTTGCTTAAGCTCAAGTATCGCAACGCCATCGCCGATGCCGTAGCGATCTCGGTCAGCCTGAAGGGATTGGGAAGGTTTTTGTAGGGTTTCAGAAGTATCTCTATCAACTGCAGTTTCAAAGGGGCGTGTCATTACGCTGTTCCACCTCTCTGGAGTTCGTTCCTCCGGACATGTTACACAAGAGTCATGAGTGCGAACGGCTCGTTGTTCATCGGTATCGTGGGATCGCTCCTGTTTCTGATCAGTGTCTTCGCGTTCAGCCAGCGAAATTGGAAAGGCGGTTTCGTGTGGCTGCTGATCGGCGCGGGGTTGATCGCGCTCTTGACCTATCTCGACAAGCCTTCATCCAACCTGCTGCCCTGATGTCTTCACGGTTGAGCCCAAACGGCTGTGACTACTGTTTCCCCTTGTGAAGGGACTCGGCTTTTGATGCGGCTCCGCTCTTGGCATTGAGCGGAGTGAAGCGGGCGGCGTACGCCTCTCGTTCCGGTAGCTTCATGAAGACAATGATTCCGGTATCGGGTTGTATCGTGAATGAACCGGTGCCTTTCAAGATGTTGTCACCGGACGGTTCCAACTCCACCTGAGTCGTGTCTTTCTCGAACCCGTGCTGGATGGTGGCCTTGGCCCTTGCTCCACCGGTGGCGATGGCCTTGTCCGAATGATCCATCACATACAGCAGCAGCTCCCCGTCCTTGGCGACCAGCTCCAGATGATAAGGTCCCGCGGCAAGCGATTGCCCTCCGTGAAAAGCCTTCACGGGTTCTGAGTGCTTCGCCGAATGGGCTCCGGCCGGCACCGCACCGAGCAGCGTTGCGCAGAGAGCCACGTTCCGCAGCCGATGTGTCATGATCGATCCTCCTAGAAAGCCGGCTCCATAATGAACTCGATCATCAATGCTTCGGGGGATGATGATGGTGGTGAGGTCCGGCATCGTCAGCATGAGACGGGGCTTTCGCCCCCGGTTCGCCCTTGGGCTTCAACGGGGTAAAGCGGGCGGCATAGCCGTCTTGATTCGGCAGTTTCATGAACACGACCACCACGGTACCGGGGGTCAGCAAAAAGGTGCCGGATCCCTTGAGGATGTTGTTTCCGACGGGGTGCAAGTTGACCTGTGTCCGCGTGGCTCCGTTTTCGACGTTGGCTTTGGCCAGGCCGCCGTCGACGCTGATGGGGTTGTCGGCGTGGTCCGTGACGTAGACGGTCAGGTCTCCATCCTTGGTCACCAACTCCAGATGAAACGGACCCGTCATGCGCAGTTGCCCGCCATGAGGCGCCTCGACTGACTCGAAATATTCGTCCGTGTGGGCGCCGGCCGGCATCGACAGGGTCAGGGTCATGCCGAATACCAATGCGGCAATGGTCTTGTTCATGCTCCGCTCACCTCCTGGCTCATTGACCGCACCACGCTGCTGTCGGTCCGGCGGTCGTGGATGTCTCTTGAGTGCAACACTCACGATGCGGCATCGGTGCTACTTGAGTAAGTAATCTGAAATGAGTGCGGCGAGTTCGGCCGGCTCGACGACTCCTTCACGAGCGAGCAGTAATTTACCATGCGCGAAGAAGTGGGTGGTGGGGTATGTTTCGAACGTATGGGTCTTCTTGATTTCACGACAACGCCCCGGCACATGCATCTTGGCCTTGCCGATCTTGATCCCGGGGAATTTTGCGGCGGTCGTTTCAAGAATGGGATCGTACGCCATGCAAGGCTCGCAGGTGGCCAAGCCGTACGCAACGATCGCGCCGGCGCTCTCGGTGAATTCCTTGTAGTTGGCGTCGCTGACGTCTTCGACGATTCCGCTCATAACGGGTGCTGAGAACCAGTGCTGAGAACTGAGGGTCGGAGCCCCCAGTTCTCAGTCCTCGTGCTCCGTCCTGTATCGTTAGTTCAGCTTCGAGAGCGCGGAGAGGATTTCCTTGTCCTCACGCGCGGTCTTGATCTCCTGCACCTTCACGTAGGCGACCTTCCCGTTCTTATCCACGATCACGGTCGCGCGCTTGGAACAGTTCAGCGGTTCGAAGTAGAGGCCATACTGCTTGGCGGTCGTCCGATGGACGTCGGACAAGAGGCGATGCTTCAGGTCCAGCGAATCCGCCCAAGCCTTATGCGAGAAGAAGCTGTCGCAGCTGATGCCGAACAATTCTGCGTTCGCGGACTGAAACTGGGGGAAGTCGTCGGTCAGACACTTGTTTTCACCCTGGCACACGGGGCTCCAATCCAGAGGATAGAAGCAGAGCACGACGTTCTTCTTGCCCTTGTAGTCGCTCAACTTCACGTCCTTCTGATCTTGATCCTTGAGATTGAAGTCCGGTGCTGTATCGCCCACCTTGATTTCCGGTGCTACGTCGCTCATCGCAAACCTCCTTAATTAAAACATCTGTATGGGTGATGCTGTACTGAGGTCTCGGATTGGCAGGACCCCACCCTGAACCATAAACTTGTACCCTGTGGTTTCAAAGGATGTCAACGGTCCGATAGGCCTAGCATGCGGAAGAGAATGATAACGTATTGAGTTTTCGATGGACTTAGGAGGTTTGAAGTTCTCGGAATCCCAGCATCCGTCCGGCGGGTGCGGCGGTCCGGTAATTCCGGATGCGGATCGTGCGACGCAATTGAGGAAGGTCGAGCGCCGTTCCGACTTTCGGGGACTGTCCCGCCCGCAGCAATTCGCCGGCGGACTCCGTCAACATTTCCTTCGCCGCGCTGTCGGGCAGTCCTTTCGCCATGAACACTTCCACCTCGTCCAGCCCGAATTTGCTGAGGCCGAGGGAGTAGGACCATACTCGGTCCGGTTGAGACGTATCGTCATGGACGATGGATACGTGGTCATCCAGAAGAAAACTCGTGAGCGTCCGAGGCTGCCAGTCCGTAGGATTCACGTACGCTTGTGTAATGACGTCATAGGCCGTGCCTTGTGACAAGAGGGTCAGGCAGCGGGCCAGGCGTGCGGCAAGGAGAACCGTATCCGGCATGTCGCGGGGGGAGACGATGGACGGTGCGACGGCACCCATGAGGTCATGTTCCCAGGCCAACTGCTTCATGACCTCGGCGACATGGCTCATCGGCAGCGGCATCACGACGTGGGCCGACCAAGGGCCGTGCGTCGCCTGCCAGGATTCGGTCGATCCCTCTTCATGTCGGATGGCCAAAGGAACGCCATACTCCCGTTCATACAGGAGCTTCACCTCTTCGGTAGAGGGGGCGGTGCCACGATAGCCGATGAAATAGAGAGGCGGTCGTTTGGCGGATGGCTTGGGCGACTTCTTTCGAATCCTCATTTTGCGGCTTTCTTTGCCTTGCGACGATCTTCCGGGTGCAACAGGCGCTTGCGCAAGCGCAGGTTCTGCGGGGTGACCTCCACCAACTCATCCGCCCCGATATATTCCAGCGCGAACTCCAAGGTCATTTCACGCGGAGGTGTGAGCACCAAGGCTTCGTCGGAACCGGAGGCTCGCATGTTGGTGAGGTGCTTTTCCTTGCACACGTTCACATCGAGGTCTTCATCCCGGCTGTTTTGGCCGACGACCATTCCCCGATAGACCTCGACGCCGGGTCCGATGAACATGGCGCCGCGTTCCTGGGTCATGAAGATGGCATAGCCGGTACTGACGCCGTCTTCAAACGCCACGAGCGACCCATGCGGGGCGACGATGAGATCCCGTTCTTCCGCCGGCTCATAGGCGGCAAAGACATGGTGCATAATGACGGTTCCACGCGTCTTGGCCAGCAGCACGTTCTTTAAGCCCATGATGCCCCGCGTCGGGATATGGTACTCCAAGTGCATTTCACTGGTCCCGACATCGGAGTGGATGAGCCGCATGTGCCGCATTTCACCCCGGCGCTTCCCTATTTCTTCGATCACCGTGCCTTGATAGGTCTCCGGAACCTGGATGGTCAACTCCTCGTACGGCTCCATGACGGCGCCGCCTTCCCGATGGAGAATGACTTCCGGTTGCGAGACTTGGAGTTCGTATCCTTCGCGGCGCATCTGTTCGATCAACACCGCGAGATGAAGTTCGCCTCGGCCTGCCACGAGAAAACGATCGGCGCTGTCCGTTTCACTGACGCGGAGCGACACATTGGTTTCCAGTTCCTTAAACAGGCGCTCACGTAAATGACGCGAGGTGAGGAACTTCCCTTCCCGGCCGGCGAAGGGGCTGTTATTCACGGAAAAGGTCATCTGCACGGTCGGTTCATCGATCGTCACGCGAGGGAGGGCGAGCGGGTGCTCGGCATCGGCAATGGTGTCGCCGATGCTCACCTCGTCAAGTCCCGCCACGGCGACGATTTCTCCCGCTTCGGCGCGCTCCGTATCCGTTCGTTCGAGGCCGGAGTAAACGGCCAAGTCCGAGACCTTGCCGGGGATCTGTGCCCCGTCCTTGCCGAGTACCAGCACGTTTTGCCGCCGAGCGATCGATCCCGATTGGATCTTCCCGATGCCCAACTTGCCTTTATACGAATCCTGGGCCAGGGCCAGGACTAGAATCTGAAGCGGCGCGTCGGCGTGGATGGCCGGGGCCGGAATTTTTTCCAGCACGACGTCGAGCAACGGGGCGATGGCGACGCCGGGCTTGTTGATGTCCAGCGTGGCCGTGCCTTTGATCGCCGAGGTGTAGACGATGGGAAAATCGAGTTGTTCGTCGGTGGCTCCCAGATGGACGAAGAGGTCGAACGTGCGGTTGACCACGTCGTCGATGACGGCGTCCGGCCGATCGATCTTGTTGATGACGACGATGGCCTTGTGTCCGAGCGCGAGCGCCTTGCGCAACACGAAGGTCGTCTGCGGCATCGGGCCTTCCTTGGCGTCGATCAGCAACAGCACGCCGTCGACCATGCGCAACGTCCGCTCCACTTCGCCGCCGAAATCGGCATGGCCCGGAGTGTCGACAATATTGATTTTGACCCCGTTGTAAATGACGCTGGCGTTTTTGGCTCGGATCGTGATCCCGCGTTCACGCTCCTGATCCATCGAATCCAAGATGCGCTCGCCCATATCGTCGATCTTGCGGTGGACATGGGTTTGGCGCAGCAGCGCATCGACCAGCGTGGTCTTGCCGTGATCGACGTGGGCGATGATCGCGATGTTGCGGATATCGTTCCGGCGGTCGTGAGGGGCACGTATCGTTGACATAGTCGTAGTCGTTTCCGCGGGTGACAAAAAAAAGACGCCCCGCTGCCGAGGCGTCACTCAAAGTATAACCGAAGCATCTCGTGTTCACAAGGTAGGATATTCCCTTTGATCGTGATCTTGTTTCCCCAACGGGAGTTGTTCTGTGTGGACGTTCCAGGGGCTCTCGCCTGGCTAGACAAACACAACCTGAACGTGTTCAAGGTAGGTGACAAGAAGATCAAGGTCGGTCTCGATAGAAGCGGCTGATCCCGCCGTTGCTGCCTGCTCAATCGATGTGGCCAGAGTGACGACGCGCTCAAAGCCATAGATACTGCCAGCACCTTTCATGCCGTGTGCGATTCGGCCGGTCGTGTGGAAGTCATGCCGAGCCAAGGCCTCTCGCATGTCTACGATATCCTTTTTTCGGCCAGCGAGAAACATGGGCATCAGCGGTTTGAGGTCGGAGTCAATCGATACGATACAGGTCTCTCCATTCGATGTCTCATTCGTCGGAGCACGATTAGTGACGATGGTAGCCGTGGCGGGATCGGCAGCGTCTCGTTCGACGGTGCCGGTGTGGAGGTGGATCGTGTCGAGCAACACCTGCTTCTTGATCGGTTTCGTCAGATGGGCAGTGCAGCCGGTGGCCAAACTCTTGGTTGCTTCTTCTTTGAACGCATTGGCGGTCAGGGCCACAATCGGCGTCGGTCGGCGCTGCTGCGCCCGTTCCCAGCGGCGAATGGCCGCCGTGGCTTGCATCCCATCCATCACCGGCATTTGCATATCCATGAAGACCAAATCATAGGTGCTTGCTTGAAACTTCTCGAGGGCGATCCGGCCGTTTTCAGCCATCTCGATTCGATAGGGGGTCGCCTTCAGATAGAGTTTCATCACTTCGCGGTTTTCTTGAAGATCCTCGACGAGCAGGATATGAAGCGGACGAAGGCTGCCCAGTTGCTCCCCGGTCTGGTCATGATCCGCTGCTACCGGCACGGTCGGTCTTAGGCCCAGTGCGAACGCCAGTGCTTCGAGGAGTTGCTTGCGGCTGATGGGCTTGTAGGTATAGCTGGCGATTCGTAGGGCGGCGGCTTGTCGTGAGGCCTCTCCAAGCATGTCCGAGACCAGCATGATCAAGGGTAATGCCGTGTAACGAGGTCGTTTGCGGATAGCCTCTCCGAGACCCAATCCGTTCATGCCTGTCATGTGGTAGTCTACTACCGCGAGGTCGATGGTCTGCCCCTCGCGCTCAGCGCGGTCTAGTTCCGTCAGAGCCGCTGTCCCACCATCGGCCTCGATCACTGAGGCGCCCCATCGGGACAGATACTCTCGTATCACGACCCGATTGATCTCGATATCGTCTACGACGAGAATGCGTCGCCCACATAGGTCAAGACTCGGCTGCGGCGAGAGGGTGTCTCGGCCGAGGGCTTCCGGCAACGGCACAACGAACGTAAATGTGGTGCCAGCCCCTAGGCGACTCTCAACCTGTATCCGGCCTCCCATCAATTCCACGATGCGCTTCGAAATACTCAGGCCGAGTCCGGTGCCACCATACTGCCTGGTTGTTGAAGAATCCACCTGAGTGAAGCGGTCGAAAATGATCTGCAGCTTGTCTTCGGGAATCCCAATACCGGTATCGGAGACCGAACAGTGGATACTGTTTTGGTGGGTTTCGTCCGGTACGAGTCGAACGACGACTTCTCCGTGTTCCGTAAATTTAATGGCATTGCCGATCAGATTGACGAGCACTTGGCGCAAACGCGTGGGATCTCCAGTGACGAAAGTCGGAATCTCCGGATGCACGAACGCCACAAGTTCGAGCCGTTTCGCATGGGCACGGACGGCCATGAGCTCGGCGGTCTTCTCGATGAGATCGCGGAGATCGAAAGTTGTCGATTCAAGCTCCAAGTGGCCGGCCTCGATCTTGGAGAGATCGAGGATGTCATTCAGCAAATCAAGCAGACTGGTCGCGGCACGGCTGAACCGGCCGACATATTCCTGTTGCTCGACCGAGAGTGACGTACCCTTCAACAGGTCGGCCATCGCGATCATCGAGTTCAAGGGCGTGCGTATTTCGTGGCTCATGAAGGCGAGGAATTCGCTTTTGGCCTGTGTGGCCGCAAGGGATTGCTCATGCGCTGCTGTCAGTTCTTGATTGCGGATTTCCATGTCTTGGGCTGCTTGCTCCAGTTTCGACTCGGCAGCTTTTCTTTCGGTGATGTCCCGGGTGATGCCGGTGAAGAGGCGGCGGTCGCCGAGACGTATTTCGCTGACGGCAAGATCGAGTGGGAAGGTGGAGCCATTCTTGCGGCGGCCGAGCACTTCTCGGCCGATTCCTATGATTTTGGCCTGTCCTGTTTGCTGGTAGTGGGCCAGATAGCCGTCATGCTGGCTCTGATATGGTTCGGGCATGAGGATCTTGACGTTTTGTCCGCACACCTCTTCAGAGTTGTAGCCGAAGAGTCGTTCGGCAGCGGGATTGAATGACTCGATTACGCCGCGTTCAGTGATGGTGATGATGCCGTCGACGGCATGGTCCACAATGGCGCGCAGCCGCGCCTCCCGCTCCCACACGCCCGCTTCCGCCCACTTCCGCTCGGTGATGTCCATGACCGTACCGATCGTACGGGTGGGAACTCGTGTCATACCCTCACCGACGAAGGATGTATGGGAGTGCAGGCTCAGGTGTCGAATCTTTCCATCGGGCCTGACAATCTGGTGCTCGATGTGAAACTCCCCGTCTCCGGTTGGGTCATGGGCCTGTCGCACTGCAGAGAGGACTCGGTCGCGATCAGCTTGGTGAATCAGGCTGAGATAGCGCTGCAGGGAGCCCGGCTCAGCGGGGTTCACACCGTAGATGTCTCGCAGAATAGGCGACCAGTAGAGCCTGTCGTTCCGGTGATCGTGCTCAAAGATGCCAACGTTTGCGGCGTTGACGGCCAGGCTGAGCCGCTCTTCATTTGCTTTGACGATCGATTCTATTCTCTTCTGTTCCGTAATATCTCGGCAGGTACAGAGCAACCAATCACCCAGGGCATTGTGTGGAGGAAGAAGGGCCAAGGAAATCTCGACGGAGAAACTCTCACCGGATTTCTTTTTCCCGATGAGCTCGCCGCACCAATGGCTCTGATCAAGGAGAATCGGAAAATACGAGTCTTGAATTCTGCGCTGCCATTCGAATGTATAGAGGACAGTCCATGGCTGCCCGATCAAATCGGCTGGCTCGTACCCATACATCTTGGCATGGGCCTGGTTCATGTAGGTGTAGCGCCCCTCTCGGTTGAGCAGTGCCATTCCATCGAGACCATGGTCGAGGGCAAAGCCGAGTTTGGCTTGAGTGAGCCTGGCCTGTTCTGCTGCAGCCGCAGCTCCCTCCAGCTGGATCTGACGCCTGTGGAGTTCCAGCAGACTCATGACCTGACGTCCAAGCGTAGTGAGTGCTTGTCGTTGTTCGGCAGTCAGTTCACGGGGGATTCGATCAATGACGCAGAGGGTCCCCAGCGCGTGGCCGTCGTGGGTAACAAGTGGAAGTCCCGCGTAGAATCGAATGTTCGGGTTTGCCGTGACCAGCGGGTTGTCGGCAAAGCGCGGATCGGCGGCGGCATCCGGCACAATGAAGAGGTCGGATTGATGGATCGCATGGGCACAGAACGCAATGTCGCGTGGCGTTTCCGTGGCGTCAATTCCCACCTTGGATTTGAACCATTGGCGATGGGTATCGATGAGGCTAATCAGTGCGATTGGTGTCCCACAGATCTGGGCGGCAAGCGCGGTTAAATCGTCGAACGCTGCCTCCGGCAGCGTGTCGAGGATCTCGTATCGTCGTAATTCGCCGAGACGGGACGGTTCGTTCTCAGGCAGCGGGGCGCTCTGCATAGCGTGTTTCCATCCTTGGTGCGTGGATAGATCCGAGTCAAGGATTACGGATTGCCCTGTATCAGATGTCCGACGATGTCGGGACAGGAATCCTTAAGTACAATGAGGAACGTCAGATGGAAAGTAAAAAGCGTTTTTTGTGCCGTTTGGGTGTGAGGAGAGGTTGCGGAATCTATTAGGGGATATGAAACGCCGCATTAGCAGGAAGTCCTGCTGAAGGCTTGATCGCCATCTTGCTTGAGTTTTCGCAAGGCGCGTTGTAAGTTCTTGCGTACCTCAGACACACGTCGACAGGACCCCAACCCCGATGCCAAAAGATAGTCGATTCGTTGAAATGAGCTTAGAACGGCCACGCCGTCGCCTGCGCTGGTGGCAGATCGCTCTGATCAGTGTGGTGGGTGTGAGTATCGTCGGGGCGACGACGGTCGCGGGAATCATCTGGCATTTTTCCCGGGATCTGCCTTCGCTCGACCTGCTTCAAAATTATCAGCCGAGTTTGGTCACCACCGTCTATTCGGACGATCGCCAGCCCATCGGCCAGTTTTTCATCGAGCGACGCATTCTGACGCCGCTGCCCGAGATCCCCAAGACGCTGACCCAGGCCATCATTGCGACGGAGGACGCGCGGTTTTTCGAACATCCCGGCTTGGACTTTATCGGGATGCTGCGGGCGGCCTGGACGAACATTCGCCACGGGGGGAAAAAGGTCGAAGGCGCCAGCACGATCACGCAACAATTGGCGCGTTCGCTCTTTCTTTCGTCTGAGCGGTCCTATGAACGGAAGATTCGTGAACTCATCCTGGCCTACAAGATGGAGGTGGTCTCGGGAAAAGAACAGATTCTCGAAACCTATCTGAATCAAATTTACTTCGGGCAAGGCGCCTACGGCGTAGGCTCGGCCGCTCATTCTTATTTCGGGAAAGACATCCGAGCCCTGAACCTAGCCGAATCCGCCTTCCTGGCCGGTCTGCCGAAGTCACCCAGCCGATTTTCCCCTTTCAGCGCCTATGACTTGGCGAAGAATCGTCAAGAGCATGTGCTCGCTCGAATGGAGGAGGTGGGGTTTATCACCGCGGCGGAACGGGAAGCGGCCGCCCGTGAGAAGCTGAATTTCCGTCGGTCCGGCAGCGAACATCTGGCACCGTACTTCGTCGAATACATCCGCCAATTGCTCGTGGCGAAGTATGGGGAGTCGATGGTGTACAAGGGGGGCCTCCAAATTTACACGACCTTGAATTTGGAGATGCAAAAAGCCGCGGAGTCCGCGTTCTTGAACGGGGTTCGCGAGCTCGACAAACGGGAAGGATGGCGAGGACCTCGGCGAACCGTGGATGTGGAGACTTTCCAGCCCTCAGCTGCGGCACAGGGGGATCAACTGCTCAAGCCCGGATATCTGGGTGAGGGGGTCGTCTTAAAGGTTGCGAAGGATCACTATGTGGTTCAGGTCGGTGCGTTCACCGCGAAGCTGGCGTTCGAGGACATGGCCTGGGCCAAGCGGATGCTCAAGGGGCCGGACCCCACCGTGGATTTCGTGGTGAATCCGAATCTCAAGTCACTCCTCAAGCCGGGAGATGTCATCGAAATCGGCGTGAAAAAGCTCACCAAGGACGGAGTGTTGCTCACACTGGAACAGACGCCGATCGTCGAGGGCGGATTGATTGCCCTCGATCCGAAAACGGGGGCGATCCGCGCGATGGTGGGCGGCTATGACTTCTCGCGCAGTGAATACAATCGTGCGGTTCAGGCGCATCGACAACCAGGGTCCGCGTTCAAGCCGCTCATTTATGCCACGGCCATGAGCCAGGGATTGAGTCCCGCCACACAAATCCTCGATGCGCCGGTCGTCTATGAGCAGGAACAGGAGGACAAGATTTGGAAACCGGAGAACTACGGTCGGAGATTTCACGGCATGGTGAGTCTCCGTGATGCGCTGGCGCAGTCACACAATCTTGCGACGGTTCGCTTGTTGGACAACGTCGGCGTGAAGAATGTGATCGATTTCTCCCGCACCGTGGGAGTGACGAGTCCGCTTCCCGCCGACCTGTCCCTGGGGCTGGGCACATCGTCGGTCGGATTGCTGGAGTTGACTTCGGTGTACGGCGTCTTTCTGAATCAAGGGGTTCGAGTTGAACCCTTTGCCGTGAAATCGGTCAAGGACAACACGGGGAAGACACTCGAAGTGACGGAGCCCGAGCCCCACGAAGCCATCACCAAAGAAACCGCGTATCTGATTACCAACATGATGGAAGATGTCGTTCAACGGGGAACCGGGCAAGCCGCCAAGGCGTTGGGGCGTCCGATCGCCGGGAAAACCGGCACGACCAACGACTACATCAATGCCTGGTTCATCGGTGGAACACCAAATCTGGTGTGCGGTGTCTATGTCGGATTCGACGACCGTCGCTCGCTCGGAGAAAGTGAAACGGGGGCCCGTTCCGCCTTGCCGATCTGGATCGCGTTCATGAAGGAGGCGCTCAAGCAACTTCCTGTCGTGCCGTTCGAAATCCCCGACGGGGTGACGTTCGTTAAGGTGGATGCGTCCACAGGATTGCTGGAATCTGAACAAGAAGGAGAAGGGCAGAAGGGAACGGTCGAGCTCTTTACGAAGGGCAGCGAACCGACTCAATCGGCGCAGCGTCGACTCGATCCGACGGATTTCTACAAGCTGGACCAGATCCCTGAAGGACAACCGGTCGGAGAGGGGAGTTTGTAACAGCTCCTGCTACGATTGCGAGTCCTGATATTCCTCGTGCCAGGCCATCTGAATCGTTTCCAAAATCTTCTCGTTTGACTTCTTTGGGTCGTCCTTGAAATCCGGCAGCGCGACGATCCAGGCGTGCATGTCGGTAAAGCGAACGGTCAGCGGATCGGTCTCAGGATGTTCTTCCACGAGCCGGATGGCGATATCCTCGGCGTCTTGCCATTTCAGGTCCATCATTGTTCCTCCACCGTCACGACACCTCCGATACTTTCTTCCCTTGCAGGCCCTTCTTGAGAGAGTCGTCCAACATCACGACGTTCAAATGCTTCGCGGCCTGTTCGAGTTCCGCCATGCGCGCGCGGATGGCACGGGCGTCTGTCCCGTCCTTCGCGGCGGATAACTGGGATAAAGCCATACCAATGGCATCGGCTTCTGCTCTGGTGATCAAGTGTCCCGCCTCCACAAGCGATTTATCGGTCGTCTTCAGCAAGGCCTCGGCGTCCAACCGGGCTTCGATCAGTTTGCGGGCGCCGATATCCTCCGCCGCAAACTTGAACGAATCCTCGATCATCCGTTCCACTTCCGTGTCGGACAATCCGTAGGAGGGTTTGACCTCGATGGACTGGCTTTGGCCCATGCGCATGTCTGTCGCGGTGACATTCAAGATGCCGTTGGCGTCGATCAAAAAAGTTACTTCGATGCGCGGGACGCCGGCCGGTAGAGGCGGCACTTTGAGACGGAAACGGGCCAGGCTTCGGTTGTCTTTGACCAGTTCCCGCTCACCTTGCAGAATATGAATATCAACGCCGGTCTGGCCGTCGACATAGGTAGTGAACATTTCCTTGGCGCTTGCCGGAATGGTCGTATTGCGACGAATCAGACTGCTCATGACGCCGCCCATCGTTTCGATGCCGAGAGACAGGGGCGTCACATCCAACAACAGCATATCCGTTGTCCCGCCGCCGAGAATATCGGCTTGCACGGCCGCTCCAAGGGCGACGACTTCATCCGGGTTCAGGTGACAATGTGGTGGCTTCCCGAAGATGGCTTCGACGCGCTGCCGAACCAACGGCATGCGGGTGGAGCCGCCCACCAAGACCACTTCATCGATGTCTGTTGGGGTGAGCCCCGCGTCTTTTAACGCCATACGACAGGGAGTCAAGGTCCGTTCGATGACACTCATCGCCATGGATTCGAGCTGATCACGCATGAGTTCTCTGGTGAAGCGTCCCTTGTCCTCCGGGAGCTCGATGACGATCTCGGTTTTGAGATCATCGGAAAGGCGGATCTTCGCCCGTTCCGCTTCCAGTCGGACGGCTTGTGCGTGATCGGGATAGCTGCTTATGTCGATACCTTCGCGTGCTCGGATGTCCGCGACAACCAGATCGACCAGCAAGCGATCGAGATCGTCTCCGCCAAGGTGTGTATCGCCGTTGGTTGCCAGCACTTCAAAGATGCCGTCTTTCAACTTTAGGATGGAGATATCGAATGTTCCACCACCGAAGTCATAGACGGCGATCGTGCCTTGCGTGTTTTTCTGGAGCCCGTAGGCCAAAGAAGCGGCGGTCGGCTCATTGATGATCCGCAACACTTCCAATCCGGCGATGAGACCGGCGTCTTTGGTGGCCTGTCGTTGGCTGTCGTTAAAGTAGGCCGGAACGGTAATGACGGCCTTCGTGATGCTTTCGCCCAGATGGGCTTCCGCGCGCAACTTCAATTCCTTGAGGATCATGGCGGAGATCTGCGGCGGCGAGTAACTCTTTTGACCCAGCCGGATTCGGATGACTCCCCCGGTTTCAGTCAGGTGGTACGGGAAATAAGCCAGCTCGCTTTGAACATCGGCCAGCCCCTTGCCCATGAAGCGTTTCACGGAATAGACCGTTCGCTCGGGATTGCGCGTCAAATGCTCTTTCGCCGAATCGCCGACGATCAGTCCATTGTCGGTCAGCGCGACGACGGAAGGTACCATCGTGCGACCGTTGCGATCTGGAATGACACAGGGCTGACCGTCCTTCATGTACGCAACGAGCGAATTGGTTGTGCCGAGATCGATGCCGACTATCCGTGCCATGGTAAAGATGCTGAGAGTTCGTCAGGCGATGGTTGCCGCCAAATCGTTGACGATATTGTGGATGTAGGTGCGGTGAGACAGCAGATCGCGCATTTGTTTAAGAATTCTGTCCCGTTCCGCCCGGGCTTGACTCGTGGCATCGCCGCGGTCTTGAAGTTGATCCCACTCTAAAAACAGTTGCCGAAGTTGAGATTCCATCTTTTCCTTGCGTCGCTCCAACGCCTCCTGTTCAGCCTCAAGATTGGCGCGGAGCCGATGGCCCTGATCCGAACCGCGATCCGATGACCGGTACTCTTCCAGAATGTCCTGCAGTTCAAGAATCTCTTCAAAGAGATCGGCCGGCGGGGAGGTTCGAATGTCTTTCACCGAGCCGGTTTCTAGGGCCAAGAGATATTCTGCTCGTTGAATGGGGTCGCGGAGCGTGCGATAGGCGGTGTTGAGGACTGCGGCATTGCTGAGACTGATCGTCTGTTCGGCCGGACTCTTGGTCTGATAAAAATCCGGATGGAATGTCCGGCTCAGTTCGTAAAACTTGGCCTCCAATTTCGTCGGGTCGAGCGTGAGGCGCCGCGGAAACCCCAGGCAGGTGAAATAGTCGGTCTCTTTTGAAACCGGCTGAACTTTCACGCACCGTTCGCAGAAGTATTCCCCCGTCACTTCCGACTGACAATGCCAGCACATGCTGCGGGCCATCCGCAGCTGGCGGCTGGTATCCGGATGAGTTGACGGTTGATCGTGATTCATGAGTAAAAAACAGACATATCGACTGCCCTTCTTATCTCTTCCTCAGATGCGATCCTTAGGCCTTCGTCTGAAATCAAGCGGAGAAAGACTCTCCGCAGCCGCAGGTCTTGTTGGCGTTCGGATTGAGGAACTTGAAGTTCCCACCCATGAGGTCCTTTTGGTAGTCCAATTGGGTTCCCTGGAGATAGATGGCGCTCTTCGCATCGATGATCACTTTCACACCATCGATTTCATGGACTTGATCGTACTGTCCGATCTTGTCATCGAAGTTAATCGTGTAGCTGAGACCGGAACAGCCTCCTCCCTTCACGCCGAGGCGGAGCCCGCCTTCCTCGATCCCTTGGACATTGATGAGCCGTTTGACCTCTTTCAAGGCTGCGTCAGTGAGCGAGATAATCGGAGCTTGTGTCTCGACATTCGTGGTGTCCATGGTGGTGCTCCCTTCGTAACCGCTACTTGGTGTCGGCCGGTTGGATTTCCGTTTTCTTCTGATAATCGGCCAATGCGGCCTTAATGGCATCTTCCGCGAGGACCGAGCAGTGAATCTTGACCGGAGGAAGATTGAGTTCCTGCACGATGTCCGTATTCTTGATCTTCTGGGCTTCTTCGATCGTTTTCCCCTTGAGCCATTCGGTGGCCAGACTGGAGCTCGCGATCGCCGATCCGCAACCGAAGGTCTTGAACTTGGCATCGACGATCGTGTCGTTCTGCACCTTGATCTGCAGCTTCATCACGTCGCCGCACTCCGGAGCTCCCACCATTCCGGTACCGATCCCTTCCTCGTCCTTCTTGAAGCTCCCCATGTTCCGGGGGTTGTTGAAATGATCGACGACTTTATCGCTGTATGCCATGGTATCCTCCGAATGTACGATAGTTTCTCGGTTAGTGTGCCGCCCACTGAACGGATTTTAGGTCCACACCCTCTTTCGCCATTTCATAGAGGGGGGACATCTCACGCAACTTAGTCACGACTTCGATAACCTTCTTGATCGTATAGTCAATCTCGTCATCGGTATTGAAACGACCCAGCCCAAAACGGATCGAGGAGTGGGCGAGCTCCGTTCCGACACCGAGCGCCCGCAACACATACGAAGGTTCCAGTGTGGCCGACGTGCAGGCCGAACCGGACGAGAGCGCGATGTCTTTCATGCCCATCAACAGTGACTCTCCTTCGACGTAGGCGAATGAAATGTTGAGATTGCCCGGCAACCGGTTCGTCGGATGGCCGTTCAGGTAACTTTCCTCCAACGCCGCCATGATGTCGGCTTGGAGACGGTCACGCATTTTTGTCAGCCGCGCCGTTTCGGCCGCCATCTCCTGCTCGCAAATTTCACAGGCCTTTCCAAATCCGACGATCAATGGAACCGGTAAGGTCCCGGACCGCATGCCGCGCTCATGGCCCCCTCCGTCCATCTGGGCCGCGATCCGAACGCGAGGATTCCGCTTTCTGACGTAGAGCGCTCCGACTCCCTTGGGGCCGTAGATCTTATGGGCCGAGAACGACATGAGATCGATACCCATGGCTTGGACATCGACCGGGATTTTTCCAACGCCTTGTGTGGCATCACAGTGAAACAGAACGCCTTTTGCTTTTGCGATCTTCCCGATTTCCTGAATGGGATTGATCGTGCCGATTTCGTTGTTGGCCAGCATGACGGAGATGAGGATCGTCTTGTCGGTGACGGCATTGTGCACGTCTTGGGGATTCACCATGCCGTGTTTATCGACCGGCAGATAGGTCACCGTCGCTAGCCCTTTGGCTTCAAGCGATTTGGCGGTATCGAGCACGGCCCGATGTTCCGTGGACGACGTGATGATGTGGGTGCCTTTCTCCTTGTACATCTCCAAGACGCCCTTCAACGCCAAGTTGTCCGATTCCGTGGCGCCGCTGGTGAAAACGATTTCTTTTGAATCGGCCTTGATGAGCTTCGCAATCTGTTTGCGGGCTTGTTCCACCGCCTCTTCTGCGGCCCAACCAAAAGCATGATTGCGACTGGCGGCGTTACCGAACTTTTCCACGAAATAGGGCAACATGGCCTCCAGAACTCGTGGATCCATGGGAGTGGTGGAATGGTTATCGAGGAAAATAGGAAGCTTCATCGTTCGACTCCTTGTGCCGAGGGCGACTGAATCGTAATGAGGGGCGTGCCGCCCATCATGTCCTGCAATGTCATGTTGTTCAGGAGCTGGTAGATGCTGTCTTGAATTTTCAGCAGCGGTGTGCGGATGTTGCAGTGCTCGCGTTGCATGCAGAATTCTCCGTCTTTTTCGTGCGAGCAGTCCGTGATGGCAAGCGGACCTTCGATGCTTTCGATGATGTGCGCAATCGTGATCTGTCTGGCGCTTTGTGCCAAGAGATAGCCTCCCTTGGGACCATTGTGGCTTTCGATGAGGCCGTTCTTTGAGAGGGACTGAAGGACCTTCGCCAACAATTCCAGCGGAATGTTGTATTCCTCGGCGATCTCCTTCGTGTTCACCACACGACCAGGAGTGATATCACCAAACTGGACAGAAGCGATGTGCTGAAGCGCCATCAACGCGTAGTCAGCTTTTTTTGATATCTTCAACATATCTATTGCCGATCTATTTAATCGGAGACTATAATGATCTCCGATCAATATGGTCGGATTAAGACTAGCATGGAGATTTGAATCGTGTCAATACGTGGTCAGGAATTAACTTGTTTCAGAAAGGAACAGGCACATGGGCGGAACGAACCCCTATATTGAAAAAGCCGATTACGAACTTCCCAAGGTCTCCTATTCCGTCACATTCATTCAGCCAAATGGAAGCTCGACCACCGTTGCGGTTGATCCGGACAAGATTCCCTATGGCGTCACCGGGCTGCCTGGGAGCATTTTAGATATCGCAATGGGCCACGGAGTCGATTTGGAGCATGTCTGCGGCGGGGTGTGCGCCTGTTCGACTTGTCACGTCATCGTGAAGCAGGGATTGGAAACTTGCAATGAAGGGACAGACGATGAGTATGATCAGTTGGATGAGGCTCCCATGACCACACTCCAGTCCCGCCTGGGATGTCAGTGTGTGCCGAACGGAACAAAGGATGTCATCGTTGAAATTCCAGCCGTCAATAAAAATCTCGTGCGAGAGGGCCACTGATCGGGGAGAGTCTTTGAGCAGGGCTCATCAATGGGCCATTTTGAAGGGATTCTGCCCATCCGCTTCTAGTCGTACGTTTCTATCTTTACTTCCTTGCGGTCGTACCCTTCCTCCATGAAGTACCCACGCAGGGGACGGACGAACGCTTTAGTCCCGCAAATCATGGGAACGACTTTGGGCTGTTCTCTTAACAACGGGATGAGCATGGACAAGGTCTTTTCCACGGCTTCCGATTCCCCGTGCTGAGCCACCAACGGGAGATAGCGGAAGGAAGAATATTGCATCGCCATGGTGAGCCATTCCTGATGGAACAAGACCTCGTCCTCGTTGGGTGCGACGGCAATCAATAGGACGGGAGTTTGAACTTTTGAAAAAAACATCTGTTTCAGGAGACACCGCATCGGAGCAAGACCGGTATAGCGCGCGATCAACAGCAGTTCTCGGTCGAGTGGTTGAGGGAGGACGAAATTACCATAGGGCCCTGACAGGACGACCTCATCTCCTGATCTCAGCCCATACAGATAATTGGAACCCAGTCCGCCGGGAACCCGATCGAATGCCAGCGTCAATTCCCCATACGGCGACGAGGGATCGGCCATAGAGTAGGCGCGGTTGAGCGGCGGCTTTGGTCCAACCGGCAGTTTGAGAGAGACCCACTGCCCCGGCTGAAAAGTGATTCTGCTGGTCTTCGGTTTAATCACGAGCTGGCGGACATGGGGTGTGAGATCGGTGACTGAAAGCACCGTGGCAGGTTGAATGAGCTCCGCCATGATTGACTCGCCGCATCGTCATAGCAGAAGCCGTCGGCAGATGGAAGGGCAGGACGATGTACAAGAATTTGGGCAGCATGGTATAGATGCTCATTCGATCGTGAGTAAGGAAGGAACGGCACGGTCATGAATCAAGTTCGCGTCCGGTTTGCCCCCAGTCCGACGGGATTTCTCCACATCGGAGGCGTGCGCACGGCTTTGTTCAATTGGCTCTTCGCGCGCCAGCAACGGGGCGTGTTTATCCTTCGCATCGAAGATACCGATCAAAGTCGCTCGACGGATGAATCGATTCAGGCCATCATTCAAGGCATGCAATGGGTCGGGCTCGATTGGGATGAAGGCCCGTTTCGTCAAACAGAGCGAATGGATCTCTACCGCCGCCACGCCATGCAGCTGTTCGAGACGGGACATGCGTACTGGTGCGTCTGTAAAGCTGAAGAGTTGGAAGCTCGGCGAAAAGAAGCGGAAGCCAAAGGTCTCTCCCCCCGCTACGACGGCCGCTGCCGCAATTTGGAAATCACAAATCCGCCAAGCGAGGCCGCTCTTCGATTCAAGGCTCCGCAAGAGGGCCAGATCGTGATTGATGACTTGATTAAGGGCAAGGTTGTTTTCGACAACACCGTCGTGGACGATGTGATCATTCTCAGATCAAACGGCTACCCCACCTATAACTTTTCCGTCGTGGTCGATGATGCCTTGATGAGGATCACACACGTTGTGCGCGGAGACGACCATTTGACGAATACACCACGTCAGATTCCGATTTTCGAGGCCCTAGGGTTTGCCGTCCCGCGCTTCGGACATCTGCCGATGATTTTGGGGTCAGACAAAACTCGGCTCTCCAAGCGCCACGGAGCCACCTCGATCATGGCGTATAAAGACATGGGGTATCTTCCTGAGGCCATGATCAATTATTTGGTTCGTCTCGGCTGGTCGCACGGAGATCAAGAACTCTTTACTCGTCAGGAGCTGATCGAAAAGTTCTCCTGGGATCACGTACAAAAGTCGGCCGCCGTCTTCAATCCGGACAAGTTGCTCTGGATGAATGCCGAATACATCAAGACGAGTCCACCGAGTCAAGTCGCCCGGGCGCTGAGGCCACACCTCGAACAGGCGGGTTTGAAAGGCGACCTACGCACGGCTTCGGACGAATGGCTTGCACAACTGGTGGTCTTGGTAAGGGAGCGGGCCAAGACGTTGGTCGATATGGTGGATTGGGTCATGCCTTATTTTGGGCAGGATGCCGAATTGGAAGCGGAGGCAGCCAAGAAATTTCTGACTCCCGCGGTCGCTCCGGTGCTGCGCAAGCTCCTGTCGCGCTTCGAAGCGTTTCCCAGTTTTAGCAAACCGAGTTGGGAGGAAAGTTTCAAAAAATTGGTCGAAGAAGAGGGCATCAAGATGGGCGTGTTGGCCCAACCTATTCGTGTGGCGCTCACCGGTCGCGCTGCAAGCCCCGGTCTGTTTGAAGTCATGGAAGTGCTCGGCCGGGAACGGACCTTACATCGGTTACGAATGGGCATTGGCCGCGCTGAAGCCGGTCAGGCTTGACGGATTGTGCGGTCCTATATTACGTTGAACCTCGGTTGGGGGATCGTCTAGCGGTAGGACGTCAGTCTCTGGATCTGACTACCTAGGTTCGATTCCTAGTCCCCCAGCCAATTTATCTTTCTCAGCCCTTACCGTCAGTGGTTTTTTTCGTACCGCGCTGGGGGATCGTCTAGCGGTAGGACGCCGGCCTTTGGAGCCGGCTACCTAGGTTCGATTCCTAGTCCCCCAGCCACCTTTCTCCCATTCTCATTCGCGAGCTTCTGAGAAGCAGCTGTGGAAAGAGACTGTTACCCGCTCGAGTCAAAAATCTTCAAGATGAATTGAATCTGGTAATTAGACGGGTACAATTCCTGTAGAAAATGAAGTGGCTGATCTTTTTAGTCTATATGGCATGATAGATAGAGGGTTCTGAGAGATGCGAGACGCCTTGGCCTATACCTTGGCAATTAAGGAGATCGGTATGCACAATTCAAATCCCGACTCCTTCGAGGCATTGTAACAGCGGTGTGGTAATTAGTCCTAAGTAAATGAGTGTTAAGCTCACTAGCGCAGAAAGTACGTTTCTCGATCTTGCGAATATGAAAGACGTGGTGACTTTTCCAGACTGGTATTCTTTCTTTTTTGGTTTTTGCTGATTTTTGTGATTGGCGTTGCAATCGTGTATGCAACCTGGAGAGAGGTGAAGTTTTTCGTTGATCCCTCTGCCGATATGCTATTCGTAGGCACTAATCTTACGCTCAAGAAGCTCATTGGCTGTAGCGCGCAGAAGTCGAGCATCTGTTGAGTTTCTTTGATGCCGCCGATCAGAAAGCCTGCAATGGGTGACTATGAGAGGATGCGGCTCGCATTGCATGGACTCAGTGAAAGAGCATCGAGACGACACCGTCTTTTGTGATCTTCGCGATAAACGGTTTCGAGTGTTTTTTAGGAACCGTGTGATTCTTGGGAGTGCTTTGACGAAAATCCGAGCCATTTCTTCGCCCTGCAGATCGCCTGATGTCAGAATAAATGCCGCGACGCCAGCCTTCATGAGCGTCAGTCGTTCCACTTGTCGATATCGGATGCGGTGATCTTTGGTGAGGACGATCCAACCGCGTTGTCCAACCTCTGCAAGCCAGGCTTCATCTTTTGCATCGGGTGGAAAGTGATCGTCGTGGATATGGAGGGTGGCACCGGCCTGGCGGAGGGCAGTAGCAACGCGCTTCTTTCCCAGAGAACGGTCGAGAAAGAAGATGGGTGGTTCAGGCGGCTTCGACGGAGAGCTCACACCTGATGGCTTCTTCAATTTCGAGCCGCCGTCGTCCATAGTCTTCTGCTAAGTCGTCCATAGACTCACCGGCCTTGTAGCGTTCGGCAATCACCGCCGTGGGAATGCCGGTGCCTGCAAGCACAGGCCGGCCGAATGAGATGTGTGGGTCGATGACGACGATTCTAGGCTCTCCATGGAGGTCCCGTTTTCGTGTGAATGGGTATAGTCTGATGGGGATACCCTTGAAGTCCCGCTCAATGCGCTGGAGGTGTGCCTGGAGGATTTCTTGGATGGCCAATTGTCCCTCCTGGGAAATATTGATCAATTGGCTGAATTTCTTAATGAAGAGGTTCAGTCCATCAGTCACGAATTCTTGATCAGCCAAAGGATGTCTCGATGGAAATTGTTTTGCCAGGTAGTTCATGGCAGTTCGGACTTTTTCTAATGGGATGTCATGCTTGCGACGAATAGCGTCTAGGACGTGAATTTCCACCAGATTCATGAACGAAAGCAACTTGGTTGTTGGATCGGGAACTTGGATGATCGGTTTTGAGAAGCGAACACCAGCTGTACTGCGGTAGTGACGGCCAGAGACCCAGTCTCGTATTGTCGTGCGCGGAATGCGTAGATAATGCGCGGCTTCCATGACGCCATACGAGGGGATTTCGCGTGGATCAAAATGCTTATCGACGGTAGTGGCCTTATGCTTCATGGTTCGAACAGCACTGTAGACCCGTCTATATTGTTGGTCAAGTGACGCATAGAAGTTGGGAAACTGTCTCTGGGTTCCTGCCGTTCGTTATTTCAATGAGCTCATGTCGATGACGAACCGGTACCGCACGTCGCCGCGGAGGACCCGCTCATAGGCTTCGTTGACCTGTTGGATTGGAATGACCTCCACATCCGACTCGATTCGATGCTGTGCGCAGAAGTCGAGCATTTTTTGCGTTTCTTTGATCCCCCCGATCAGGGAGCCGGCCAGACGCCGTCGCTTGAAAATGAGCGAGAACGCCTGAATGGGGGTCGGCGTTTCGGGCGCCCCCACGAGGATCATGGTGCCGTCCGTCTTGAGGAGATTCAAATAGGCGTTGTAATCGTGGGGTGCGGAGATCGTGTCGAGGATGTAGTGGAAGTATCCTTGGAGCTTGGTAAAGGACCGACTGTCGGATGTCACGACAAAGTTCGCGGCTCCCAACCGCTTCGCGTCACCCCGTTTACTCTCCGAGGTGCTCAACACCGTGACTTCGGTTCCCATCGCTTTGGCGATTTTCACCGCCATGTGGCCGAGGCCCCCGAGGCCGACGACGGCGAGTTTGTGATAGCGCCCCACGCCCCACTGGCGGAGAGGGGAGTAGGTCGTAATTCCGGCACAGAGCAGCGGTGCCGCTCCCGTCAGTGAGAGCGCCGAAGGAATCCGGAGCACATAGTTCTGATCCACGACGATGTGAGACGAGTAGCCGCCCTGCGTGATCTGGCCGGTCCCATCCTGTCCACTGTAGGTCCAGACGGTGCCGCCGTCGCAATACTGTTCCAGGCCCTCGCGGCACGCGGTACAGGTTCGACAGGAATCTACGAAGCAGCCGACGCCGGCCCGATCACCGACCTTGAAGGCTGTCACAGCCGTGCCGACTTGTGCGACGGTTCCGACGATTTCGTGGCCGGGTACCATGGGGAATAGAGAGATGCCCCATTCATTCCGGGCCTGATGGATGTCGGAATGACAGATGCCGCAATGCGAGATCGCGATCAAGACATCGTGTGGGCCGACGTCGCGCCGTTCGAAGGAAAACGGCTGCAATCTTTCTTTGGAAGCCATCGCCGCATAACCTTTGGTCGCGAACATAGTTTCGACTCCCTCGGTAGGACGTGAGCAAGAATCTGACCTTAGCAAGTTCACACCAACTTGCCAATAGTGAAGAAATCGGACCCTGCCATGGACAGTATCTTCGATCACAGTGCGGAGCCCATGCGCATCAGCGTTGCGGGATGGCACATGATCCTGTCGCTGCAGGAAGCGGGCGAGGAGCCGACGTGACGGCCTTAGCTCTTGGTAGAGCCCTCACTCCGATGCGTGTCCGGAGAGGATTCGGAGATGACGATCTCAGCCGTGAGCGGCGGGCCTGGGATGCGGTATTGTTCGGCGGCCCACGTTCCAAGATCCGTGAGTTGACAGCGCTCGGAACAGAATGGACGCCAGGGGTTTACTTCCCACGTCGTGGGCTGATGGCACAGCGGGCAAATCATGAAATAAGTGTACTGCCGGATTCGAGTGAAGTACAGCCGTGGAACGTAGCTTGATCTGAGACACGGACGTGACGGTCTCAGGTTGTGACCCCTGAGCGAATGTCAGCGTCGGGACGTTTGCTGGGCTTTCTCAACCTTGGCCCAGGCATCTTTAAGCGACACCGTTCGGTTGAAAATGAGCGCCTCGGGGGATGAGTCGGGATCGACACAAAAGTACCCCTGACGTTCGAATTGGAAGCGGGTACCGGGTGCGGCGGAGCGCAGGCTCGGCTCCACCACGCAGCCGGTGAGGGACTCCAATGACTGAGGGTTCAAGGACCGAGTCCAGTCTTGATCAGCCGGCGGTTTGGTCTGGTCACTGAGCAGAAGGGGGTGATAGAGCCGGATGGCTGCAGCGGCGGCATGGGATGCCGATACCCAATGGATGGTGGCTTTCACCTTGCGTTGTTCTTGGGACGATCCGCTTTTTGTCTCCGGATCGTAGGTGCAATGGAGTTCGACGATCGCACCGGTCTGAGGATCTTTCGTCGCGCCCACACACTTGATGATGTACCCGTAGCGCAATCGGACTTCCCGGCCGGGCGCGAGACGGTAGAACTGTTTCGGGGGGTCTTCCCGGAAATCATCCTGTTCGATATAGAGTGTCTTCGAGAAGGGAACTTTTCTTGTGCCCGCCGAGCTATCTTCCGGATTGTTCACGGCCTCGAGCTCTTCAACGACCCCTTCCGGATAGTTGTCCAGCATCACCTTCAACGGTCGGAGTACCGCCATCACGCGCGGTGATCGTTTGTTCAAATCCTCCCGGATGAAGTGTTCGAGCAGCTGCGCCTCGACGGTCGCGTCGCGCTTCGCGACGCCGATATGTTCGCAAAAAGCCCGAATCGCTTCGGGCGTCACTCCTCGGCGACGGAGGCCTTTCAAGGTGGGAAGACGCGGATCATCCCAGCCGGCCACCAGTTTCTTGCCGACCAGTTCAAGCAACTTGCGCTTACTCATCACGGTGGAGGTCAGATTCAATCGGGCGAACTCGATTTGCTGCGGACGGTGGGGAGCGTCGGTCTCGGCCACGACCCAATCGTAGAGCGGACGGTGATCTTCAAATTCCAGCGTGCAGATGGAGTGCGTGACTCCTTCGATGGCATCGGACAAGGGGTGTGCGAAGTCATACGCGGGATAGATGCACCACGCGGTGCCGGTCCGATAGTGGGCGGCATGCCGGATGCGATAGAGGATCGGATCCCGCAAATTGATGTTGGGGGAAGCCATGTCGATTTTCGCGCGCAGGACATGGGCGCCGTCGGCAAACTCACCGGCTCGCATGCGCGCGAAGAGTTCCAGATTCTCGTCGACGGAGCGCGTGCGATAAGGACTGTTCCGGCCAGGTTCGGTGAGCGTGCCCCGGTGTTCACGGATTTGATCCGCCGTAAGACTATCGACGTAGGCTTTGCCTTTTTTGACCAATACCACCGCGAAGGCATAGAGCCGCTCGAAATAATCCGACGCATGGAACATCTTGTCATGCCACTCGAATCCCAGCCATCGGATATCTTCCTGTATGGCGGCAACATACTCCAGGTCTTCGGTGGTGGGATTCGTATCATCGAATCTCAGGTGGCAGATCCCTCCGGGAGTCTCGTTGGCGATCCCAAAATTGAGCACGATGGATTTGGCGTGGCCGATATGGAGATATCCATTGGGCTCAGGAGGAAATCGTGTGACCACGCGTCCTCCATGCTTGCCCGACGCACGGTCGGCCGTCACGAGATCCCGAATGAAATTCGACGCGGCTGAGGATTCCGGTGTGTTCATGGAATCTTGTGAGAACGTCTTGGCGTGATCATATGCGGATGACGGGTCCAGGCTGCAGTTCTACCATAGACGGGCGGACAGGAGGAATGGGGACGGCTAGACGGATGGTTCGGGAGCGGAAGGGGTCGACGTCGATGTTGACATGACATTGAAATCTTTTTGGGCGATGAGATGGCCGTCCATGCGCAGTCGGAATTCATACCGCCCCGGCGCGGGGAAAATCAACAGGGGAATGTTGATTCCAAAATCTGATATCTGGAGGCGATCGTCGATCTCGATGTTCGGAAGCGTCGCCCGACAGACCAGTTGCTCCGTGTTGAGGTACATCAAGTCGATATCAAAATGGTACGGGCCCTCGGCATCGGTCAGGCAGAAGTAGAGCCCCATCTGCTGATGCTGGAACGGGAAGGCGGCGGCCTGCAGATGGGTAAAGATGCCGATCAAGCTTTTCTTTTTCGTGAGGCTGTCCTCGATGACTTGGTCGCACACGAGAAAGGCTTGGACCGTCGGCGTGGGGAGGTCAGTCATGTTTCGTATTGTAGGAAAAGGTGAGATAACGGTAAAACGGTTCTCGTTTTTTTGCAAAGGCGATGATGAGTGTCTGCAGTGTACTCGAGAAGTCGAGTCGTGGGAAACGAAATAAGATCAACCGAGGATGGCAGGGCCGCCTCGAGCTTCCGCGATGTTCCCAAAGAATGCGGTGCCTGAACCGACCCGGCAATAGTGGGGGGTGACCTCCACCAGTATTCCCTTGTGTGAATACAGCGTTCCACGAGCCAGATCGACTCGTTGCTCCGATACCATTCGCGCTTCGAATACGACGTGGCTTGACCGCACATCGATGACTCGTAGAGAGGGACCATCCTGTGACGAGAGGCTGTGGGCGGGAGGAGCGTCGACGGTAAATCGCCCCTGCTCGTTCACGGTGAGAACATTTCTTCGTACATGGGCGATACGGACTCCGTGTTCATTGTAAAGATCGAGGGTCGCGAGAAGCAGCCTTTGCTCCGGTCTCACCTCGACGACGAGTTGCTCTTTCCCATGAATGGTGACGACACCGTTGGTGCTGCGAAAGATATTGGATCCAATGCGAAGTTCAAGTCTGGGTTTGGAAAGCACCCCCGCCGTTGCCGCATGGCCAAGCGATTCGGTCTTGCGGAACGGCACCGGATCGTTCATACAAACCTCAAATCACGGTAGTTCCAAGACCCGCGAAGGTTCGCAGGTCAACACGAATATTAGGAAGGCTATGATGTTTGAGGAGTCCTGTCAAGGACCCGTACGCGAGGATCGGGATATATTATGGCCATGTGGAGTAGGCCCGAATGGACGACCTCACAGAGCCCTTCACCAAGAGAGAGGCTTCATTGCAAACTGAAAACCGCTTATGCTACGGTCCAGCTTTCGATCAGTTCGGGAGTGGTCCCATCGTCTAGCCTGGCCTAGGACGGAGCCCTCTCAAGGCTTAAACACGGGTTCGAATCCCGTTGGGACCACCACCCTTTCTCTTCATCTCTCCGCGAGTTAGCCACTTTTGTCTCTGCCGTTCTCTCCTCGGCCGGAATTCCATAGGACAAACCATAGGACAAAAGGGCGTTGTGAAGCAGAGAAACTGCAGCCCGTAGCTGTTGATTCCAGCCATAGCCGCCGTGCGAATACGCTGCAGTCATCGACTCGCCACCAAGTTGATCGGGTCCCATTCCCCGCAGCCGATGCCCTAATAGGGTGGCCCTCACTTCCAGTGGCACGCCGAGGTTCTGCAGCCATGTGGCGAAAGTATGGCGGAGATCATGGAAGTGGAGATCGATCACCTTCGATTCCGTCGCCAACCGCCTCCAGAAAATGCTAAACGCGGCAGGAGTCCACCGCCTGAATATTCTCCCGTCTACATGGGTGATCGCCCCGCGTAGGGCTGCGTAGGCGGCAGGCGTGAGGGGAATTTCACGGGGTGTCTGCTTCAGCCGGCTCCGTGATGGAGGCAAGATCAGCCACCAGCCGTCATCCCGCTTCCGCATCCAGGTCCGATCGATCTCCAGAATCTTGGCTTCTCGAAGTCCGGTGTTGAGAGCAACTGTCGCGATTCGCCAGAACTCGGCTGGGTCATACTCATGGCCGCCGATCTTCTTCAGCCGGCGCTCGTCCGCCTTGGCTCTGATCACCTTCAGTTCTTCGATGGTTGCCACTCGCTCTCGGGTTACCACGTCGGGCAGTTCGACCCGCTTCAGTCGGTTCTTATCCAGCTTGTCGAAGTCCACGGCCAGATTCAGAATCCGCATGAGAACGTTCCACTCGCGCCTAATCGTCCAGGGCGCTGCCTTCGCAGCAAGACGGGCGGTAATGTACGCCAGCCCATCTTCAGCCGTGAGGGAATCAAGCGGACGATCTCCGAACCGGGGAAGCAGATGAGTTTCAATCACCGATTCCGGTCTGGCCAGATCAAACCGTTTCTTCACACGCATCGTTTGCCAGTACAGGGGAAGAAAATCTTTGAAGAGGAGGGAGACGGAGCGGGGTGTAACCTGCTGCTCGTTCCGCTGAATCTTGGCGATCATGGCGATCGCCGCTTCTTCGGCCTGCTCCTTGGTCAGGTTGTACCCAAGGAGCGGACGGTACCGTTTGCCTTTCCATCGGATGTACAGGTCAAAGGCCAAGCCTTTCTTCGTCTGCCGAGTGGTGATGGTGTAGGCCATAGCTTGGGTTACCGATATCGAGCGCTGCGATGGTAAACGCGTGGGACGGAAATGTCCACGATGCCTGAATACTTTTCGCCCCAAGTATCCGGAATCTTTGCTTGAGGTGTCGGTTGATTCTCAACAACTACGCGGCCTTGTTTCATCCACGCCTCTAGCTCTTCCTGGTCGAACAATAGGACTCGTGAGCCAGGGCGCCGGTACCGCGGAATGTCCTTCCGCTGGTACAAGTTGGAGCAGGACATCCGGAGAAACCGTGCGGCTTCTTGAAGATTCAAGGGTCTCATGCACAGTCACGCTGTCTGTTGAATCAACTCAATGGTATAAAGTTACGACGAGAAATCCAGACTCCCAACGTCAAGCCCGTACCCCTCTGATGTGCATCACTGACTGCATGTTGTCGAATACGGTCTTCGCAATGGTGCGTCCGTCGAGTTCAACGTTGATCGTCACCGGTCCTCCTCGGCCACCCCCACCGCCCATCGCGTCGCGCATGAACGCCGCGCCGCGCTTGTTCAATGGAATCACCGCCTCTTTTTTAGTCTGACCTTCGCCGATCATTGCCAGGGTCGGCCCAGTTGTGATGCCGCCGTCGGCAAAGGCAAAGGCCATCAGCGTCCCGATCGCGGCTCCGATCAAGGCCACGCCGGCGAGAATCGCCACCGCGTAGGGAATGCCGAAAATTGTGGATGAAGCAGCGCCTGCAATGGACGACAAAAAGGCCATGAGGGCTTTCCCTATGGCAACGAAAAAGGGGATGAGCGTCTCAGTGAAGAATCCCATGATGGCCCCGCTCACGGTTCCAAATATACCGGTAATTGCTCCAGCAGCCGCACCCCAAATGCTCACCGTGGCCCCCGCCGCCGCCGCATCGCCGGCGACGATCGCGCCATTCTTCGTCGTGTTTATCGCCAGCTGCAGGGCGCTCTGCGTGGCCAACCCGATGCCGAGTTGAATGAATGCGGAGAGGGCCGTCGTGGCAATAGACTCCATGGTGGCCTTCCAGTCGTTTCCCTTGATGATCTGCGCCGCAAGCGCGTTCGACATCGTGCTGCTCGCACTGGTCCACACGCTCATGACGGTATTGGCGACTTGCCGTGACGTGCTGTCCATATTGGTTGCGAGCTCACGGAAGACTTCCCACGTCCCTTGCGCGGCCACCCTGGCCGGCGCTGTCATCCGTTTATCCAACATCCGCATGTGATCGCCGATCTCCTCGACCATGTCCGGGACTTCCGATCCGCCGACCACTTCATGACGCAGCCGTTTAAAGATGTTCAGCACCGCATCAGCCGCTTTCTGAACCGGGGCCACGATCGCCATGAGCTTGTCGGACAGCCACATCTTTATGGCTTCGACCATGCCCGTGACAGTTTCGATGACCGATTGCTTGAGCCTGGTAAAATTCGCCGCGATGGCGCCGACAGCCCCTACGATCCCCGTGACGATCGCCCCGCCGACCATGAGCGGCCCGAGCCCTGCCGACACCGCCACCATGAAGGCGCCTATGGTCGCAATGATCGGCCCTGATGCGGCAAACGCCACCGCGAAGATCGTGATCGCTTGCTGCGTTCCGGCGTCGAGTCCCTGCCACCACCGATTGAACGCGCCGAGGGTTTGCGTCAACACGTCGATGACCTCGCGCAATGGCCCGGCAAACGTCGAGGCAATCGTGCGGCTGAACCCGGCCATGGTCCGCCCGAGGTCGCCGAAGCTATCGTCAAGCTGTTGTGCCGAGGCTAGGGCGCCACTTGCCAGCACCAAGCCGAGGGCTTCCGCCTGTTGTCCTGATTTTTGAAACCCATCCGCCACCTCACCCAAAATCGGCACCAGGCTCAGGCCGTCTCGCCCGAAGGTATCCACCAGGGCGGCGTTTCTCAGGAGGGGATCTTGGATTTTGGCGATTGCGCCCGCGAGTGTCAGAAACACTTGCTCCGGATTTTTGTCGCGCAACGCATCGACGCTCAAACCGATCTTGTCCAGGTTGTCCAGCGCTCCCTTCTCACTGGCGAAGGCATCCGCCGTCAGGGTTGACAGTTTTTTGAATCCCGGAATGAGATCATTCACCGACAGGTTGACGCGGCTCAGCGCGAAGTCCCATTTTTGGATGGTCTCTTGGGAGATGCCGGTCTGTTGGGAGAGGATTTCGATATTCTCGGCAAATGACCCCAGCTCTTTCGCCGCCGCGAGCCCTAAAGCTCCCAGCGCCGCGGCCGTCGCGGTAATCTGGCCGCCCACCTTCAGAAAGCCCATCCCCATATTGCGTAGGCCGGATTGCGCCTCATCGAAGTGACGACTCGCTGATTCTGTCGACCCCATGAAACTCTTGATTGCGTCATCCGCCACCTTCAGCGCCTTCAGCAGTGGATTGTTGTCTGCAACTAGCTCCAGAGCAATTCGATTCATATCCCTCTCCTTGATGGCCTACGCGAAAAGCTTACTGATCCTCTCAGATCTTCCTGTTGGCATCGCCAGTGAGTTCGAGCGCCAGTCTATTGGCCATCTGTCTCCTTTCGTCAGCTATTTAAGAACCGAGCAATCCCCGGCAATTCTGTTTGATTGCCGTCCGGCAACCGCTGTACCCGAGGACCCTGCGTCGGTGTCGCGCCCAAATCGTTGAGGCACTTCCGATAGCCGGCCAGGGCCTCGGCACGCTGTCTAATTTGCGGGTATTCTCTGATCATGCGGCTACCCGACTCGGTAACTGTCTCGTACGTTTCGCCATTTTTTTCGATGAATTGTTGTGCCCGCCGGTACTGTGCGAAGTATTGGCACGCCACGAGCACGATCCCGAAATGGGCAGGGCTAAGAATGCCGCTTTCGTCGGCCAGCTCCCGAACGAGCTCATCCCATTGCGCTGCGGCCTCAGCATCCAACCAACTCGGCTTTGATGGGGCCCCAGCTTCAAATGGCGCGTCGCTTGTTCGGACACGCGATCGATCCGGGCGGTGCGTCCCTTGTAAAATTTTCAGATTGTTTGGTTTAGGACGTCGTCCAGGCATCCTACATGCCTCCGTTCTGGCGAGATGGCCGCACGGTTGCGGACGTGTGAGGCTCAACTAAAAGATCGCGGCACACCTCACGATATTGCGCGACACAAGCGGCGTGTGACTCGGCCATTTCCTCGGTGCGTCCGTGCCGGGTCATCTCTTGATTCAATCGCTGCATCGTCTCGAATATCCCAGCTGCAAGACCAATCATTGAACCCCAGGCGGGCGAGAGCTGGTTTCGCGCTGCCAGCGTCGTGCAGATGCGCGTCCACTCTGCATCGGCGGCCGACCCTTCTTCGATCGAGTCCGGTTTGTCCGGCCAACCCTCCTTGAATGGCCAGGTCTTACCTCGTGACATAGCTTCTCCTAGGGCTTTTTCTTTTTTTCATTTTGCCAGCGCATGCGCTGAGGGAAGACGGTCGGTCTACGCTGAAAACCTGTAGAGATTTTGACCCCCTACCCCCTCTCATTGTCTACGTTTCTCCAATCCAGTCTTGATGTTGTGACAATGATTGCATAGGGCCTGCAGGTTGTACTCGTCGTCAGTCCCACCCTTGACCTTTGGTCGAATATGATCCACTAGCACAGATCTGCTCCTTAGGCACAAACGACAGAAGGGATGGCGTTTCAAATACTCGGCCCGCTTCTTTCTCCATTGCCGATCGTACCCTCTCTGAGCCGAGCTCCCGCGGCGATCGTCATACAGCCGTGGCTTCTCCGCCGGCGGCAGGGCAGGCCGACGATGCACCGCACAGGGGCCTAACACCGGGCATCCGGCAACCGGACAGGGACGCTTCGGCAGCATCGGCATTAGGCAGATCCTTTGCGATCGGTAGAAAAGCTGAACGCATCTCGGCCCAGAATCTTCGAGAGCGCCGCTGCTGCTTCAGGAGGACATTCGGCCAGTGTCTTTTCCACAGGCGGCGCTGGTTGAAAAGCCTTGGGTCCCACCACCGGCGCCCGAATTACTCGCGTCTTCCACTGCGTACGAAGGACTTGGTAGTCTCGAAGCAGGAGCGTCGTCGGGTGTCCGGCTTGCAGATACAGCGGCTTTTCTAGACTGACGTAAAACTCCGCCACGGCCGGCGCCTCCTCTGATCCGAGGCAATCAACGAGCCTGCACAGATCCACGTTCATGCGAGCATCACGAACGGGATCGATGCCATATCGCTTGTAGTACCCCTTCCGATATCCTTCCCAGGTGGCAGCACTCTTAGCCAGGCGCCGGAGCGAGGTCCCCTCGTCACCGGCAATTCTTTCTTTGGGTTCAGATACCGGATCAAGATTCTTATCTGAGGGTGTCATAGCTATGACACCCTCCCCCTGACATAGCTGTGTCACCCTGGAGGGTGTCACTCTCGACACCCTCCCCATGTCATTTCCGACATGGTCCATATTGCTTTTGGCCTTTTGAGGGAGGGCGTCGTTTCTGACGCCCTCACCGCAATAGGTAGTAGTCATGTGCAAGAGGTAACAGTTCGACGTTTGACGGCCAGAATCAGTATGGCGAGGAACAATCGAAACCAGCTTGGCTTGCTCGAGCCAGCGAAGGTAACGCTGAATCATCCGCTTGCCCATAGGAGCGCAATTCTCTTCGAGCAACTTGAGGGATGGATAGGCATTCTCGCCATTCTTGTTTGCATTATTCGCCACCGCTAACAGGACGACCTTGGGCCCGGCCGGAACAGGCTGCCTAAACGCCCACATCATGGCCTCCACGCTCATAGAACAACACACGACGAGATGGTCGAGACCACACGACCATGTTCCACCCTACGCGCGTACGTCATCGCCATTTCTTTCGTAGTCCGGGATAGGATTGTCGATGCCGCCAACACGCCCAGCTCGGATTGAGGACGCTTCATCAAATGTGAATAGGCCGCGTTCTTCACTCAAATCGATCAGTTTCATAACGTCAATGAACGCCGGCCGAACCTCGATGTGGGCCAGATGTTCATAGAGGGGCTGTTGATCAGGGGGTAGAGCGCGAAACACACGCTCCATATGATCGAATGCAAAAACCGTCATCCGCAAGAGCATCAGGCTTTGCCGCGCTGCAAACCTGGGAACCGCGTCACTCGGCGGCTTCTGCACCTCACGCTGAGGCGTTGTCCCATCGGACCGCTTTGCCTTCCTGATCGTCCACACAATGAACCTCCTCCGGCATGGTGCTGAATAACGCTACGCCGCCTCGATCTTGGCATTGAGATAGTCATAGAGCCAGCGCCCGGCTCGCTGGCTCTCAGATGGCTCCCACAACAAGCGATCCAGTTCCAACCGTCGTAAATCAATTTCCAACTGTCGAAACCGCCGTTCATCGCGCGCATGGTCTTCTTGAATAATGTCGAGCAGACGGCGCCGACCTGCGATCAGGTCTGACGTGCCGTCAGGCCAATTTCCAGACAGTGGAAGATCAACAATCTCATTCAGCAATCGCAGCCGGCGCATCGCGAGTGACGGCTCATACACGCCGTGAGCGGTCTCGCTATGGCCGCTGAGAAAGCTCTGATGGCTCCGCACCGCGACATCCGTATCCGGATACGCCGGATAGGTCACCACGCTGACATCGAACAGGCGCACTTTAAGTAGCGTGCGGACATCCGGCCTGCCATGCATCCCGCGTTCCCATCGATCCGTAATCGTCTGAAACCCGAAGCTCATCTGAGAAATATCGCCGCGTCTGGTGCTTTCCAAAATATCGTGCGCGTACGAGGTTTTGGGGGGCGTAATGGTTGAGAGCAGCCCGTGGCTGTCCTCTTGTAGCTGTAAGGTGCCGCTGAGATTCCGGCCGAGAATCAGTGTCGGCTCGTGATTCACCAAGGCGCGTACGTCATCTGGTCGGGCAATCGATTCTGCAAATGCTCCAGGAGCGATCCGCTCGATGAAGCTGCCATCCAGCAACTCGCTGTCACGGTTGAAGACGGCGGCATAGCCCACCAGCTTTGGCGCACCGCCGGCTGATCGCAAGGTCATTTTCGATCCGAGGATTCGTCGTTCGCTACTCACGGCACACCTCCTTTAATCTTCAGGGTCAAAGCTTGGCACGCCGTTGATGATCCGATGGTGCTCCACAGGGGAGATGTCGCCGGCATCGAGGAATTCGTTCAGAATCCTCCGCCACACTGAGTTCTCCTGTTTGGGGTCCCCCCAGTATGGCCACGGCGAAAGTCCTGCGGGACTGAATGCTACGTTATAGCCGAGCAGGAAGCGCTCTTCATTGATGGCCGCAATATCACTATTCGCACCCTGCAGTTGCAGCATGGCAGCCAGCACACGCCGGCGTGCCGTCCTCACAATAGGGCGCTGTTCCTCCGCTGTGACCGCCGAAAGTTTGTACCGAATTGATTCGAGCCTCTTCTCGGCTTCTTGAATCGCCAACGTCAGCGCATTGATTTTCAGATTCAGGTCATCAAGCACTTTGCCTAGATGCGGGCGCGCGGCGATATCGACCGAATCGACTCCGGTCATATATTGCTCCGCAATGACCTCGACTCGCGGCTGGCGCCATGCATTGAGGCGATCGATCGCGTCTGTCTTTTCTTTCGAAAGCCGGTTGCGCTCGCCCTTCAGCTTATTGACGAGATCTTCTTGCGTCCGAAATTCAGGAAACGCGGAAATCGGCTGCAGACTCACTTGAGGCGGTACACTCTCTTTTTTCTTCTCAAAGAGCGGAACTCTCATAATTGCTCTCCTCCTGTAATGAATGGTCCTGGTTGAAGTAGCGATCCTGATGAAAATGGGCCTCCAGCTCATTCATGAAGGCCCGACCTGCCTGCTCCATGGTTGTGTGTCCGCTCTCGGATGGAAGCGTCGGCGATCTCATGATTTCCCCGCGCTGGGCACGCCAAAGACGATCATGCCGAGTAAGAGTGACCCCAGAACAAGGCACGCGGTCCCTGCTCCCCAGAGGAGCGCCGCGCCGATAGTGATGAGAGCAAGCGCGGACAACAGAATGACATCGAGCAGGTCGATGGACGCTCGAACCGCAGCAACGACCGGGCTTAGTTGCCGAAGGTGACTCCCCAACCAACGCATGGCGTGTGTCGCGTACATCATGATGGAATGACGGACTAGCATCATGCCGCCGGCGGTGAATCGGATTGACCGGCGTCCGGCCAGATCGCCTTTACCTCGACGCCGAGAGCTGCGGCAATCCGCTCTTTCGTTTGTGGACGAGGCTCATAGCCATGGACCTCTATTAAATTTAGAGTCCCTACAGCTACACCAGAACGAACAGCGATCGCGGCCTGTGCAAGACCTCGTTCATGTCTGATTGATCTCAACCTGTGAATGTTCATATGCACCCCCTTCACCATAGGCTGTGGTGCAATAGAATTTAGAGAAGGAGGAGGAAGAAGGCGAAATCTATAAAACGTAGGCGTTTTATAGGAGGAGGAATTACTTTCTTCTGTCGAGTTTAGCCGTCAGATATCTTTTCCGTGTACTACTTGCTCCGCTTTGTGCTCTCGCCTCTGCAAGCAGTTTTTCATAGGACTTTATGGATAGCGTCCCGCCTATCTGAGGAGCTAGCCGTTGACTCACTGCCATTATCAGTTCCCTGTCCAGCCCGGTATGGGATCTAAGCTCATCTATAAACGAGTCGAGAATCATCTTTTTTGCTAGGGCTGGAATGCCTGGACGCCCACCCCTTTTTTTTAAAGGCACGTTAGAAATCATGGGATAGGGATATCTTAAAGAAGCGTAGGCTCGTGCCGCAGCTTCAGTGAGATCTCTCATTCCAACTGTTGATCTGGCCGTTATGTGCACTTCCGAGACGTGTGCACTTCGTCGCTGATGGAGCAAATTGCCGAGCGGTTTAAATTCTGATTTAACAATCGGCACAACCAGGCCTTGGGGAGGACATGAGGCTGCGGCCAAATCTGGCCTATCATCAGTTTGTTTCCAATTAAGTAGCACGGATGAAACCCAATAACAGGCCGTCCTGTTGTCTACATCAAATTGCCACCGTAAACACCACTTCTCGCATAGCTTTATTACATCTATTTCGAATTGTATTCGAACAGTTGGACCATGGATCATTAGCCGTTTGGTTTGGCACTCCTCAAGGAAAGTAACACAGGAAGAACTAATATGACGCCATAATCTTTCCGCAACCCGACGGGCTATCTCGCGCCATTCCTCTTGATATTTCAGATAGTGTTTAAGGTAACGTTCCGGATATCTAATTTTTAGTTGACGCAAATCTTCTACGAAAGAATCATCGCTGCCGAGCGCCGCCAATTCCTTCCGAAGGTTCTCATTGCTCTTGGTAAACTTATCCATGATCCTCAAAAATTTCAGATGACAACTGCATGCGACTGGCAGGAGACGCCCGCCGGCTGGTTCATGAGGCCCGCCATTGCCCCGCAGAACGCTAACCCGCCAGGCGGGAAAGATCAACCGCTAGACAGCCCTCAGCCTGCGCCGTGGCGCCGTTCCCTCGACCCGGGTGAACACCACACGAGCGAGGAACGCTGTAGGACTGGGACAACGACGTTTAAACAGCCTGAACGCTTGTTCCCCTTGGTTTCTGTCACTGAACAGCAGCCCCAACGGTTCCCAGTCGCCATCGGGACTCACATCACACACCTGATACAAAACTTGAGATCGTGGCATCATCCACCATTCCTTTCTAGCCTTGATCCAGCTACACAGCTTTCAGCCTCGCGTGCCGGCTCTTTGACACCCTGGTCATTGTGAGTCGTACTACAAAGGCGTTCTCGCTCGGCCAGCGTCGACGGAAAAGGGCGAGTTCTTTTTGAGCCTCTGCCAGCGAATCATAGGAGCCCTCGCGAGGATTAAATCCGTCCTGGTCCTCGGTACAGATCTCGTAATATATGTGCTGGAGCAGCATCGGAACCTCCTTGCCTTAGCGTGACAAAACTAACTTTACCGAGCGTCAGGCGCTCTATTGAGGGTCCTCGCCATTGGTCGGGACGAGCCGAAGGACTGGTGCGCGATCTTGTCTTGGTACCGACATGTCTTCTATGCGTCGTGAAAGTTCTTGAACCCTTGCTGACAGGTTATTCATCACCTCATCGAGTCCAGGCGGGAATTGAGGTCTCTCCGTCAAGCCTGCCAGCCTCAAACCACTGTAGGTTCGAACTCCCAGCATAAGAGAGACGAGATAGTTCGCCTGATTGCCGCGTCCTCTGCGATCAGCCCGTTGTGCTGATTCAGCGAGGCGCTGATAGGTTGCGACGTCATGCTCGTTGGCCATGTCAAACCGTATCTTGACGATCTTTTTTCGACCCACGGTCACCATCCTTTCTCTTCAACAGAGGTTCATCGCAGTATCCAAGACCCAGCGCACCGGTTCACCAACATATACCTTCATCCGTCATGATGCTGGTTTGACGACGGTGAAGGAGCGGCCGGCACTCCAAGTGCCAGGCATAGGGATCGGCGGGAGCGCCTCGGAATGCTCGAACATTTCCTGGGTGAGATGAATATAGCCGTGTAGATCGCTTCCGTCTTCCAAATCGGCTTGTACATCTTGAATGGCGAGTCGCACGAGGCTCGCATCCATTTGCGATCGATTCTCCGCAGCCATAGAAAGTAGATCCAACCGCTTCCGGCACTGGTTCAGGATATGGATAACCAACGAGCCGTCCTCAGCGAACTTCTTCAGGGCATAAGCGCTCTCCTCAGTGACGTCAGTAATCTCGCCATCTCGACCTCGGAGTAAAATCCGTCCATGAAGCATCAGAAGCGGATCACATTTCTTGGTAGATTTCCTCGCCATGGTTGCCCTCCTCATTTTAGATGTTGCGCGACTCAGCACGGCCATCCCCTATTCAAATTAAGCAAGAGCCTTCTGGACTGCAGCCAATTCTTCCAAACTCACCTCTAAGTGCTCTTCAACGAGTTCGGAGAATCTTAGTATCGCTTCAGGATCAGTACATTCATGGTCGGTTGATCCCAACGCGGCCAGGAGGGTTACCGTGCCTTTTAGCCTTTTCAAACGCTCGATCGGTTCAATGAGAAGATCACTGGGGTACGGGACGTGTTCGTGCTGCACCACGTTCCGAGGAGAACTCTGGCGGGATGTCTTTTTGGTGCTCCGTGTTTTCATCATTCACCATCCTTTTATGGTTCATTGCTCTGAGGCTTTGCAGTTCTGCATCTGTTCCACGATGGTTTGAGGGCTCGAATCCAGTGCGCCTCGACTTGTAAGAGCTCCGATTCCGGCACAGGGAGAAATAGAGCTCGTTCCCATTGCCGGCCGGCCTGGCTGTGTTGTACGAGCCGCGCGGGGAGATTGCAGCTCTGGCCGACGTAGAGAATGGTCTCCCGATCGATCAAAAAGTAGACACAAGGCGGGACATCGATCGCCGGACATTCACAAAGCCGGTCCTGCACCATAGTCAGCGCGAGTGGTGCAGACGTGTGCACTGGCTTGAGCACCACCGGCCGGAGATCCAACGGCAGCGGCGCCCCTTCGCATTCAACCGTCAGATACCGTCGTACATACGCTTTTAAGGTCGGCACACTGAAAAGAGGCTCCCCGCCATCAATGCGGAAATGCGGGAGCACCTCCGCCCGACTGAGTTCAAGAATCCTATCCAGAGAAAGCCGTACCACCTTCGCCACCTCTTCAGCCGTCTTCAAACTGCCAAGACTCGGCCCATCCTGGCGGAACCCAGGCCCGTCCAGAGTAGACATAGACATGACCCTTTCATGAATGTGTTTCCTTTCGATGCTTGAACTCTCGCTCGAGTAGACTCCGAATAAACCCACTGGCCGAGGTTCCCTCCTTTCGTAAGGCATCCAGTTGAATTTTGATCCGCTTCGGCACGCTGATCAGCAGCTTCACCATCGCCATGGCATCACCTCATTTGTATGTAGGAGTATATTACGTGACATAACTAGTTAGACCTTAATGGGAAGAATCAGTAAAGAACCTGAGAGAAAGCTGTTCGGCGTCAGAATGGACCGCAGCCTAATGGTGCAGCTTCAGCACTTGGCAACAGATGAAGATAAATATGTCAACGAACTACTGGAAGAGGCCGCGCGGGATTTGCTGAAGAAGTACCGGGAAAGATCTAAGTAGGTCATCTTGAGACGAAACCGCTATAAGCAGATAGACAACTTACGGCCCTCATTCAGTCCTTTCCATGGGTGACTTTGATAGCCTACTAGGCATCTTCAGTCTTGGGTGGGTCGGCTCTGTTATTGGCTTGCTTGGCATAGCCATAGCAATTTTCATTTATCTCCGCACAAGACAACGCACACGACTTGCCTTTGCATACACCGCACAGCAATTGCTGGGATCTACTGGTGCTCTACCTCGCGACATAACCCTTCAATTTCGAGGCAAGGAGATTACCAAACTTACTCGCACACTAGTTTTAGTTTGGAACTCTGGAGAGAACACAATACTAGCCGACCAGATAGTGTCATCTGATCCGCTACAACTAGTGTTTGCCGAGGGTTCACAGGTACTTTCGGCTACAGTTCTGAAACAAACAAGAGCAGTGAACCAACTTCAGACCATTCTTATTCCCGAACCAGGCAATTCCCTCTTCCTGCGCTTTGAATATCTTGATACCGGAGATGGCGCGCTCATTGAAGTTTTGCATACAAGCGACGATCGTTTTCCGCTGTTCCTTGGCACTATCCGAGGCATGCCAAAAGGCATTGAGGATCTGGGGAACATTCGGTCAATGAGCGGAAAAGCATGGTCTTTCAGAATGCATCCCCGCATCATAGCCTGGGCGAACTTAATCGGTGGAATACTGATGGTCGCTGTTGGGATTTTTCCGACGACTCTGGCTAAAATGCATGACGTAGGTTTTGTATTCTCTTCACCAGCGTTTGCCCTTGCAGCGGGCTCTGCTTATATTCTGCTCTCTTTCTTTATCCTGTATTTTTATCGACGCAAATATCCAAAAGCCTTACAGCCAGACACCCTGCTCAGCGATTCAAAATATGAATCGAGAAAGGCAATACAGGGCGACGCCCAACAAGCCTAAAACAACTGCCAAGCACCAGGTCAGCTACCTGTTTAAGGCTATTCTTGAAAAGAGGTATATAGATCGTTGGCAAGCACAAATGGCAGCTATTGCCAAGAATAGCCAAGCAGTAAAGCCATAGAGGTACCACTGACTAGTCTTGAAGTCATCAAGTAAGAGCCAGATGACGGCTACTATTGTCGTCAAAAAGGAGAAGCGGATTGCGGACATGAGATACTTTATCATCAGATCGTAAACGTCGGCATCTTTCAAAAATGCAATCACCGGTCGGTTTGTGTCTAGCGCAAGAATAAATGAGTATGCCGTAGCAAGGAAACCAACCGCTATCGCACTTATGTTTATGACAGCCTGGAACATGTCCTTCGTCGATTGCGGAAAGGACATTTCCCAAGATGTATAAATGTAAAGAAACAGCATCGCTACAAAAGAGCCAAAGCACTGCGGATACCAGCGTTCGAAGAAATTCGATTTCACGATTTTTCTGCATGTACTAGGGATGTAATCTCGCCCTTCTTATTCTCCCATGCCTGATTAACGGCCCGGCGGCGATCTTTTGCAGATATCCGCCGGTCATCATCTAAGACGGGAAGAACTATTGTCTCTACGATCCGCCACTTTAGCAGGTCCAGTAACGCCGTCTCACCGTCCTCATCCTGTCCAGTAATGAGTATTTTCTCTACTACTGCATTGTCTATCCCTTTACAGAACTGCTTGACGGTTTGCATGATCTGGGGCAACGATAGCGATCCTGGCTTCCTTTTCATGGAAACACTCACTGATACGCTAGGAGCCTTAAATACATCATGGATGTCGAGGATCGCGTTCACACCGGCCGATTGACTTCGAGCAGCTGCCCCATTCGTAACTGAAGCAACTCGGACATCGAATTTTCGTACCAGGTCCATCTTTGCCAGCTCCTTTAAGGCATCGCGACGGAGGATTGGATGCAGTTCGATAAATTCGACACCGCCTTTTTTGGTGAAGTAGCTGGCGAATGATGAGGCGGAAACGCCGTGCCTGTTCCGTTGTAAAGCCAAAGTTTTTGTGGGCACACTGAAAAGAAAGGCAGTTTCTTCGCCTAGACCTTCATTGTCTTCTAATTCAATAGGTTCTGTTGTTCCATCGATCGCGGCCTTTACTGGGAGGTCTTTCATACGGATGCGAATCATTTCACCTTCCCAATGATGGCCTTCTTTTTTAGCGGCTTGCAGCCTAAGAGGCGCGTCGCCTCGGTCAACAACTCTGGAGTCGTCGTCAGGAGACTGAGAAACCGTTTCGAGTATTTTATTAAATGTCATGACGGAATCGGGAGGAAGGATTACCTCAAAAAAATCTATGTTGATGATTTTAGACCTCATATAGGGCCCTCCGTATGGGCCCTATCGTTTAGGCTTCTGTCAAATGAGATTCAATAACCCTTTCGAATAAGTATGTTTAAGCACCTTGCCCGCTGTGATTGTGTAATCGTTCACCGCCCGATCCTATTCTTTACCAGCAGACAGCACCCACCATCCCCCTAGGCTGTTACGCAGATAGAACTATCCCTTGGAAGGGAATACACCACGCGCTGGAAGCTAGGGTGCAAACTCCATCAAATCCCGTTGGGGACCATAAACCAGCCGTACTGCCATGTTGCAAATGGCGCCGTGCCTTACATCCGTCACACGAAAAACTCGGAAGTAGCCCGTAGATCTTGCCGGCCCTCGACTAATTCCAGTGACCGCAACTTACTGAGATACGTCCCAAAAGACCCGCTGCAGTGCGAGAGATTTGCTCTGGCTCCTAATTCTTCTTTCGTCAAGACTTTCGGATAGACCGCCGCTAAGGCTTCCAGCATACGCGAAGCGCCGCTGTCGCCGAGCTCGCGCAGCCAATACTGTAACAAGTCATGCCCTGCCGGCAGTGGCTCGAATGCTCCCAACGCCTTTAATCCGTCCTCGGTAATGGTGAGACATTTGCGCTCCCCCTCAATCCAACCATTCGTCCGCCCCTTAGCTAGATAGGTCCCGAAGGATCCACTGGAGGACGACAGACCGGCACGCACTCCCAGCTGCCGATCGTTGAGGCCTTGTGGGCGCTGCGCCAACGCGATCAGCATTCGGCGTAAGCCGCCCGTTCCCAGCTCCTGATCGCCTCGGTCACACATCTGGCCGTGCATCGCTTTGCCTGCTCGGCGAGCCGGCGGGCGGTTCATTACGTGCGAGGTAGGACGACCTTGAATTGTTCGACAGTGTTTGATCGAATCGGCCAAGGTCGAGGCTGCGCCGTTGAGTGCGGCGGCTGCGGTTTCGAGACGCTTGACATCGCTCTCGTTAATGAGGGGAACCTCCACGATCTCGACCTTGGACGGAGTCTCTGCAATTGAGCGTGCTACGGACAGATCCCGTTCAAGCTGAGCAATCTTCGCCCGCAACGTCTTCGGATCGTCCGCTTGGGCCTTTTCGATCGTCGCGGCGATTTTTCCCTTCAGCGCGTCAAGATCTACTGGCGCCAGGATGCTGGGTGCCTTGTGTGCCATCCCCATTTCCGGCGTAGCGGAGGAATTGTAGGTATCGCGCTGACGGACCTTCATCATCTTAAAAACATTCAACCAGGCTGGTGACCAGATCCAGGCTTGGCCCTTTTGCAGACCGGAGAGAGACGACATGAATTGTTCTTGCTGCTTTGGGGTACCATGCCGCTTGACCCATTCGAGCACGGCATCCTGATCCTGTGGGCCGGTGGTCTGCAGTGCGATCAACACCTCGGCTTGGGTCAACACATTCTTGTTTAGAATAGACGCGCGCTGACAGATCAACGTCACGCCGATGCCGCGCATTCCGCCCCGGCGCACGATCGCTTCAAAGGCTCCGAGCATCCGCTGCTGCCCGGGAAACGGCCGCTGAGGCGCGAAGCTGTCGGCCTCGTCGATGAACAGATGCAGCGGATCCGGCTGGCGGCTTTTTCGCCGGTAGAGTTGCTCCGCGAAGTCCGCTGCGAATCGATCTTGTTCCGCATTGGAATTTGTCAGGGAGAGATCGATCACGTAATGCCCAGGATGTTCGACGACGAGATCCGCGATCACCCGGCCGGCGGTCGGCTCTAACGGCACATCGCCATGCGGTCCGCCGATGATGATCACCGGATAGCCCGGCGCTTTGCCGTCCGCAGAGGCACGAAGGCCCCACCAAGCGCCGGTCGGATCAAGGACAACAAACGGCAGCTTGGCCTTACAGAACTCTTCGGCGATCACTGACGCCGTATAGGTCTTCCCGACGCGCTTACGAGCGAGGATTGCGACTGTCTGCGTAATGAGATCAGCCGGGATCGAGAAGCCGCTGGGCTCACTGGCGATGTGCAATCCGTTACGCATCATGTGTTCGCAAGCTTTCCGAACTTCTATCCTGTACATCTCGTTGCGCACCACTTGGATTACGTCTCGGAAAGGAATATGATTCAACGGCCTTAGGCCTGGGACACAAGTTCATGTAGATGGCTCGAAACGGCAAGATGGATTCAGAAGCGTGTCCTATATAGGACACGCATTCTGTAACTCGTTGTAAAATAGTACTACTCATCGGATGTTTCCGAAATATCATCTTGTTGATTTTCTTCAGTTTGGTCGGTCCTCTCAAGGCTTAAACACGGGTTCGAATCCCGTTGGGACCACCACCCATTCCTTTCCCTGGATAGCCGGTGAAGTTCACGCCTCCGTCAAATAAGGAGCTGAAAATCTGGCAGAAGGTGGTGTAGGCTAGCTATGACTGAGTACCTGCCTGAAGGTTCCAGCCATAGCTAACCGTAGTGAAAGGGAGTGAATGATGAACCTCCTGACCTTTCGCTTCCGCCAGTCCCAGGCCGTGGACTTTTATTGGAACCTCGAGTTGGCCAAGCGCGGCTCCCTACGCGAATTCAAGGTCGATCCCAACATCACCATTTATGAGTCGGCGTTCGACCTCCTGAACCCGATTCAAGTAGGACACGCCTTGTCCCTGGCCAAGGCCTTGATGCTCGACAAGCGGGCCGAGGTCCTCTCGGGGAACACGTCGTTGGCCATGGTGACCGTCCGTGATGTGTTGCAGTGCTATCAGCAATCGATGCAAGTCGACGACCATCATGCGCATTGTTGGTTCAAGATTCGGCTCACATTTGACCTTGCCGTGACACGATTCGAGGTGGAGTCCGACGACTCGGCGAAATCCTTCGTGTTCCCGTGTCGCTGTGCGGCCACACATGCCTATGGCATTCACTATGAGCACCCAGGGACGATCTATGACCAACTGGACTCGGCCTTGTGGCGTGCCGGCACACGTTGGTGCCCACGGCTCGCGGATCTCTCAGAGATAAGACTCGTCAACGTGGAGTTCCAGACTAAAAAATGAAGAACCGACTCCCGGCTTGTGAAAAATCGGCGAAACCCGAGCTGAATTAGCTATGTATCGTAGTTGATGGCGCCGGAAAGAGCTCGTGCCGATGGCCAGGTTGCTTTTTAGCGCCACGGATAAACACCGCCGGTAGGTATTTTCAGCAACCTGGTTCCTAAGCTGGTCATCAGCCTCCCCTGGTTCGAAAACCTTTCGTGGGGTACACCTGCCGTCCGGTGCCCCGCTGCCAGCCTCTGGACGCACCTTCCCTCCGTTCCTGCCAAGAGCTGCCGTTGTGGCGCCGCCCAGTAGCACAGGAGCAAGACCGAAACTTGGCGAATCCATAGTGACGGCAGCTCTTTGGGCGAGGTCACGGTCAGAGAACACTGGTGCGGGACTATATGACTGCCTGCCTGGTAATTGGATGATTGCAACCATCTGCTGGGATCCGTATCAACACTTTCCCCATCGGCCCCTGTGCCAATCGTGCGAATCCCTTCTTGATCTCCGCGAATGAAACGATGCTGTCTACCAGTGGGCGGCGTCCGATCGTTTCCAGCCGATCGACAATCTCTTTCCATGCAGCTTGGGCTGCCTGGGCCGTATAGTCACCGACCGCGACACCACCTATACGAATGCGACGGAACAATAAGGTCGCCGTATTGAACTCCGAGACCGTCCCTCCGCTCCTACCGACGATGCTGACCCGCCCGCCGTAGCCGAGGAGCGCGATCATGCGAGGCAACAACCTGCCACCCACGCAGTCGATAACCAAATCCGCTTTCCTTGGACTGATCACAGCAGAGACAGACTTCGTTAGATTTCTATCCTCCGAGTCAAACACGAAATCAGCTCCGAGCGTTTTCAGCTTGGCTCGTTTCTCCGCATCGCGGGACAAACCCACGACGGCCAGATTCATCGATTTTGCCAGCAGCACTGATGCCACCCCGACACCGCCTGACGCACCGGTGACGAGGATCATGGATCTTTCCAATGGCGGAGCAGGTGGGTTGCTCCATTGTGTGAGGGCCTGCCAGGCGGTTAGGAAAACCAGCGGGGCGCCGGCCATTTCTTCGAGAGACCAGCCGACAGGGATTCGAACGAGACTTTCGGCGGGTGTCACGACTTTCTCCGCCAGAGTGCCTGGCATGTCGACTCCCGCCGAGCAGCGAAGGATCCCGACTGTTTCGCCCACGCAGATGCCGTCTACCTCAGTTCCTATCTGTAACACGTCACCCACCCCGTCACGTCCGAGGATGTGTGGCAGGACGGGTCTTGCCGGATACAGTCCTTGTGCCAGAAATGCATCGGCGGGATTGAGCGCGGCATACCTCATGTTGAGCAACACCTCTGTCGGCCCTGGCTGAGGATCCGGCACCTCGCCGAGCCTCAACCGTTCCACTCCATTATAGGAATCCATCAACCAGGCACGCATAGGCCGATCTTTGCTTTGGGGAATCTTGTGATGGATGACAGATTTCGAGCACTCTCCTGGAACGTCCCATTCAGAATCAAACGACCTTACGGATATGCTCTTCGTCGGTCTTCAAGGTGCTCTCCCGTCTCAGGTAGTCTTGAAGGCCACGTCGTATGATCCCATGCTTCAGTGCAGCGTATCGACCGCTGAGGGCTTTGACTCCGACGGACGTCACTCCTGCGTCCTGATTGCGAATGAGTTCGTGGAGGTTTTGTTCGAGACGGTCTTTGGCTTCTCGAAAATATTCTTCTGCGAGATCCCAAATCTCCGGATGTGCACCGATCCGTTCCTGCATTTCGGCGTAAAGAGCGGTGGCGGCGATCACCAGAAGATCCTCGCCGATCATCTCGATCCGGTTTTGCCGTCCTTGATCGTCTCGAAGCGCCTGCCGATGAAGCAACATGGCGTAAAATATCGTTCTGGCCAGTCGTCGACTGGTACGTTCGACGAAAAGCAAGTTGGAGCGGACCATCGGATGTCGGAACGCCGGGTGCAGCGGTAATCGACGGCGTCTCCATTGGCGCACGTACCAAGGAGCATAGAATTTCAGGAGTCGCCGAAACTCGATGAATTGACGAATGCCTGTGGTGTGTTCATCGAAGAGATGGCCGGCCCGTTCCAGATGCAGGTTGAGCCCCTCACGGGCGACGAATGGTCGTAGGATATCCGTGGCACCTTCTCCGATTCGGTACATCTCCGCATCGCGGACAAGCTGTTCGATGCCGAACGCAGGCTCTCCACGAAGCCACTTCGAATGGGCTGTTTCGTACCCCATCCCTCCGAAGAGGACTTGGGCGTCTTTTAAAAACTGAATGGTCTTCTCGGAGCAGAAGAGTTTGGCGACGGCGGCCTCGATCCGGACATCAAACGTGTGCTGATCCGCCATCCGCCATGCCGTCAATGCGAGCGCCTCCATGGCGAAGAGATTCGCAGCCATGCGGCCCAGCCTCATGCGTTGCGTCTGTCTTGTGCCCAGAGGTTGCTGGAAGGTGAGTCGTTGGTTGGCCCGATCGAGCGTGGGTTGCCAAGCTTGTTTCGCCATGCCCAAGCAAATGGCGGGAATACTGACCGCCCGGCCGACGTTGAGGATGCTCAACGCGTACTTGAGCCCTCGACCTACTTCACCGATGACATTCCCGGCAGGAATGTGAACGTCCGTGAACGTCATGTGGGCGTTTTCGATGCCTCGGCAGCCCTCGAACTGGCAGTGCTGTCGAATATGGACGCCGGATGCCTGCATATCGAGGATGAAGGCGGTGTGAACCTGCTCATCGGCTCCTTCGCCGTTGGGAACCGGTTCCCACGCGGTCTGCCCGTTCTGTTGTGTCCGCTTGGCCGGCACCCGTGCGATCAGCGTCACATAACGGGCGATGGGGCCGTTCGTGCACCACAGCTTTTCGCCGTTTACGACGAACATCGTCCCGGTGGCATCCAAGATAGCCTCCGTCGCGATGTTTGCGGCGTCAGACCCGGTGATCGGTTCCGTGAGGGCGAAAGCGGACACGGCTTCCCGCGCAACAAGGGGGAGGTACGTGCGCCGCTGCTCCTCGCTGCCGAACATGAGGATCGGCATCGCGATGCCGATCGATTGCGGCACGGCGACGGTGAGAGCCAGCGCGTTGTTCCAGCTCGCCATGAGCATGAGGGCGCGTCCGTAGTTCGTGTACGAGAATCCGAGCCCGCCGTACTCTCGTGGGATCTTCATGCCGAAGGCACCGAGTGCAAAGAGTCCTTTCAGAACGGAGTCGGGGATCCTCACGGTCCGTTCGATTTCATCGGGATCGACATGCGTCGTGAGAAACGTTTCCAGGCGGGGGCGGAATGCTTCCCACGCAGCCTCATCTTCCGGTGACTCTTCCGGCATGAGCAGGAGTGAAAAGTCGGGCATTCCGGCAAACAGCCCCGCCATAAAACTCTGGCCTGTCAACCGCTCTCGGACCTCTTCGATCCGCTCGAACCCTTTGAATAGGGTGGCCATGATGGTTCCTCAGACGGTCATCGGTTCCGGGGATGATGATTCTTGGATCTCAGCAAATCGCGCCGTGAAGTGGCGCAGCATCGGCGCTTCATAGGTCAAGGTCAGGCCATGAATCCGGTCACGTTGCCGGTAGAGTTCGATGATCGACTCCGCGACATACGTGATCTGCATGTTCGTATAGACTCGGCGCGGAATAGCCAACCGGACCATCTCCAGTTCGGGATGAATCGTGCGGCCGGTTGTCGGCTCCTTCTTCCCGAACATCACCGTGCCGATTTCGACTCCTCGAATCCCATATTCCCGATAGAGAGCGACGGCCAACGATTGCGCGGGAAAGTGATCTTGCGGAATCTGCGGAAGAAACGCTTTGGCGTTGAGATAGACGGCGTGGCCGCCGATCGGTTTGAGGATGGGCACGCCGGCTTGATCCAGCAACTCTCCCAAATAGCGCACTTGCCCGATCCGGAAGCTCAAGTAATCCTCGTCCAATACTTCTTGCAACCCTCTGGCCATCGCTTCAAGATCACGGCCCGCCAATCCCCCGTAGGTTGGAAAGCCCTCAACCAGGATGAGCATGTTGGTAATGTCCTGCGCCCATTGCCCGTCGTTCAGGCTCAGAAATCCACCGATGTTCACAAGGCCGTCTTTCTTCGCGGACATTGTACAGCCGTCTCCGTAGCTGAAGAGTTCCCGAGCGATGTCGAGGATGGATATGTCGGCGTATCCTGGTTCACGCTCTTTGATGAAGTAGCAGTTTTCGGCAAATCGACAGGCGTCGAAGAAGAGGGGGATTTCGTAGTGATCGAGCAGTGCCTTGGTTCGTCGGATATTTTCCATCGAAACCGGTTGACCTCCACCGCTGTTATTCGTGATGGTCATCATCACGAGCGGAATGGTGTCCGGGCCCACTCGAGCGATCGTTGCCTCTAATCGAACCAGATCGATGTTGCCCTTGAACGGCAATTCGCGATGAGGGTCGTACGCCTCCTTGATGACGACATCGAGTGCTTCCGCACCCTGATGTTCGACGTTGGCCCTCGTCGTGTCGAAATGGATGTTGTTGGGGACGCACATGCCCGGCTTGACGACCGTCGAGAAGAGAAGATTCTCGGCCATGCGCCCCTGGTGCGTAGGAATGACATGCTTGTACCCGAAAATGGACCGAACAGTCTCTTCGAAGTGGTAGTAGTTCTTGCTGCCGGCATAAGACTCATCCCCGATCATCAGTCCCGCCCATTGCCGGTCGCTCATGGCCGATGTCCCGCTATCGGTCAGCAGATCAACGTAGACACTCTCGGCGGGGACCTGAAAGAGATTGTACCCTGCCTTGCCGAGCAATCGATCCCGCTCCTCGCGCGTCGTGCGACGAATAGGTTCCACGACCTTGATCTTGAACGGCTCGGAGGGAAATTTCATCGGACAGACCTTTTGAATCGCGCCAATTCCGTCCTGAAGGCGTGAGCGTCGCTATATTCGAACACATATCGGGTCATGTCGAAGAGGGGAGCGGGATCGAGGTCGCGCAGCAAGTCCGGTTTCCAGGTGATCTCCAATTGGTTGATCATCGTGATGGGGGTCGGCGGGCCGACCACCCCCAACTGCACCTGGCCGTAGGATTGGGAGAAGATAAGAATCTCCCTGTCGAACATGGCGGCATTGAGATCCCTCGCCGCGCCTTGTCGTCTGTAATCTTCCTCAAAGCGCTTGAACGCAGGAGCACGTTCCAACTCCTCTCGAAACGCATAGAGTATCTTGATCCCGGCCCGCTGTTGATCGTCCATGACCTGTATGGCGTCAGTCACGACCGGCTCCTCGGTCATTTGTTCTCGCGTCAGGACCAATAAGCGGCGGATGATGACACCGCGCTTCACGGCCTCCTGGTTCGCCAAGAGGTAATTCGGATAGAGCGCCTCGCCCTTCTTCCAGATATTCCATCGCTCCATCAACGCATCGATCGAATGTTCCGCCGTTTGGACCAACCGGACGGCCTCGGCATTCGCCTCGGCTCCTCGATAGGTTAAGGTCTGCGTTTCCAGCTCACGCAGTTCTTTTCCGATGGCCGCCACTTTACGTGGAATATATTTGGGGCTCTTGGGAACATGGAGCATCACATCGACTGCCGTCAGCGCGAGGGTCCAGTATTCCTTTGCTTGTTTCGGGGCTTTGTCCTTTTGAGCGATCAGGAGCAGTTCGACCGGGTTCTTGTTCAGCAGCTTGGCGATCTTGATGCACAACTCAGGTTTGGGAATTTTAAGTCCACGGCGCATCAGGTTGGCTTCCGGCTGGGCGATCCCAAGCTTCTCTGCCAGTGCATAATCGCTGCTCAACCCATACCGCTCCTTGACTAATTCGAAGTATTCCGCCATTTCCGTCATGCCGACCTCACCATGGGGTGATCTTCATAATCTAGAGGCGATCTGGATGAAACGCCGTTCCAACTTCTCTCGTTCAGTGCTGCATGCGAAATCCGGCCAACTGTTCTCTCGTCGTGGACCCGAGCTGGTCGTCCTGACTGTGTCCGGCCGGGTGCCAGGCCAAGATTCCGTCTTCCAACCACTCTGCCTTACCGGCGAGAATATCCTGCGCCAAACGGAACACGCGCGAGTCGTCCTGCTGTAACGATGGTCTAAAAGAGAGCAAGGGCTTCGGATTGAACTCATCTTCAACTTGTGAACAGAAGTGCTGTACCAGCCCGTCGGCCAACTGATCATTCCGGGAGGGCTGCTGTCGCGATGCGTACCACAATAGCGATTCCATCGCAAAGAGTTGCATTCCGGCTTTGACCAGGCGCGTCATCAAGAGTTGCTTACGTGCAAGGCCTTGACGATGACGGGCTGCGGCCCACAGCGACTTCTGCGCGAGTTCTCGGGACTTCTTCGTGACAAACCTTTCCCACGCCGATTCGGATGCGGCAGAGGCCGGCCATTCTCCGATCGGAGGCAAGCGATTGAGGGAGCGGCTTGCGACTTTGGCGAAGAACGGCAGAGCCTGGACCATCCCGCTGATCTGGAATTCCAAGAAGGCTCTACCTTGTGAGACGTACTCCGCCAATCCTTCACGTCCGATCCAGAGGGTCAGGATACCGTTCGTCCCTTCCCAAATAACATTAATCAGTGAGTCGCGAACCATGCGCTCGATCGGTGCAGGCAGGTCCCCATGAAGCCGGAGCGATTCCGATGTTTCAAACCCGCGTCCGCCATAGATGCGGAAAAGATCGAGCACCGATTCGAGCAGCCATTCGGTCGCAAGGATTTTGGCGGCGGCTGACTCAAGCCTCACATCGACTTTGGCGTCGGCCCAGGCTCCGGTCACCGTCACCAACGATTCCAACGCAAAGACCCGTGCTGCCATGCGCACAATCTTGGCCCCGATGTCCGTATGCTCACCGATCGGTCGGTCATACTGCACGCGCTGTTGCGCCCGGCTTCGGGCCAGCCACAGGCATTGCTTCATACTTCCCAAGCATGCGGCGGGCAAGGTAAGCCGGCCTACGGTCAAACTTTCCAATGCCCGCCGCAACCCCTCCCCCTCTTCTCCTAACCGGTCGGCCACCGGAACAAAGACATTGTCAAACCGGACTGCGCCGTTGTAGATGCCGCGCACACCCATATACTGGAGCCTGGTGCAGTGGCATCCGGGTGTCTGGGTATCGACGACGAAGGCCCCGAACCGGCGTTCCGACTTAGGGCGAATCACATCATCGGGGGCGTTTACGATTTGAGCCATGACCACCAGGAGCGACGCCAAAAACTCATTGTTTCGTCTGGGCGCATTCGTCGTATACAATTTTTCTCCGGTCAGTCGATAACCCACCAGGACACCGTCCTTGCGTACGGGGATGGCATAGCTTCTTAGATCCCATATGTCGCAGCCGGCTCCCTTTTCCGTGAGCGCAAAGCCGGAAATGTCGCCACGCGCAAGGCGCGGCAACAATCGTTGTTGTTGCTCGCGGTTCCCGATGAGCTTGACCGGTTCCCCGACGCCGATCGAGTTGTGCGCTGAAATCAGCACCGTGGTTGCGGCGTCATGGCTCCCGAGCAAGGTCGCCACACGGTGATACTCCGACTGGGTAAAGCCGAGTCCTCCATAGATTGTTGGAATTTTCAGGCCGAAGGCGCCGATGTCCTTGAGCGCCGCCAACACATCCTCGCCGAGTTCTCCCTCTCGGTCAATGTGCTCCGGGTCCACTTTCGCGATCAGCAGAAGGCGCAAGTGTTCAAGGAAGTCCTTCGCAGTGTCGCTTACTGGCGGGATCGGCTGTGATCGGTAGAGATCGCGGCGTACGACTCCCTCGAACAGGCCGGCCAGAAATCCCGAATAGGGAGTCTGATCCCGTGAGGCTTCTGCCACGGCGAGTGATCCTTGAATGAACGGCTTCTTATCCGACTTTGCCATCGCATCCTACTTTGCTTCATGCAAGGCGGCACGAGAAGGACCTAGTCCGATTGCCGCATCGTTGTCCCGTCGCGGGGGAGGAGTGGAAACCGTCATCAGCTGATCAAGTTGTGCCATGCGTGATGCTGCACGGTCGTCAAATCTGGTTCGTTCAAGAGTGATCCCATGGCGAGCGAACTGCGTTTGAAGATTTTTGTATGCGTTACACACCAATGTCACGACTGACTGATATCCGGCTCGCAGGAGGTGTACTCTGTCTTGATAGCTCAGAAAACTCCGCTCAAACAGGAGCGCATCGTGGGGACCCGGTGTGATCATAAGCAGTTCCTTGCCGGGATAGTCCTGTCGGAACATGGTCAGGGCCTGCGAAATACGGGCATCGAGATTGATACGGCCGGCCTGCTCGCCGATCGTCAAGAATCCCTTGTCCCGCAGGCGACAGGGGCGCTTCGTGGGAGTCGAGGCTTGCCATGACGAACTGGGCAGGGGAATACGAACCATCGGATTGATCATGACCATGAGATCCACCTGTTTGGCGATGGCCAGGTCGAAGAACGCGGGTCGCCCGATGCCGGCATCGATATAATCGCGACCCTGGATGTGCACGGGGCAGAAATAGATCGGTGCGGCGGAGGACGCCGTTACCGCCTGGGCGATCGAAACATCGCGCCAACCTTCCTCTCCGAAGATGACGCTTTCCCCGGATTCCAAATCAATGGCCGGGATATAGAGGTCCTTGTGAAGGTCTGTAAACCGAAGCCCAAGCCCCTTGGCCGCGAACGTTTTTTCGAGGTATCTGGCAAAGGGCTCCAATCGGTAAATGCCGCTGGGCAATGCGTCCTGAGCCTTGTCCAGCAGGTCGATGAACGTCATCTCCTCATAGTTGCGCACATACAGCCTCAACAACGGGATCAGTTGCTGGATCACCCGCCAGATCGTCTTCACCCCTTCTCCGATCGCGGGTCGGAAGATGTCTCGGTGGTCGAAGTAGTAGGGACGCTTTCCGGAGAGATTGGTTTCGAGTATCTCTTCCGGTTTCACTCCTTGTGCAAGCAAGGCAGCGACTGCCGACCCCGCGCTCACGCCGACATACATGTCGAAATCGTTGGTGGTACACGACTCACCGAGGAGATCATCCAACGATGTCAAGGCGCCGACTTCAAAGAGATAGCCCGTGAAGCCGCCTCCTGCCAGCGCCAAGGCCAATTTGGTCGGACGTCGGGCCTGCATAATATCTCCCCGCTGTCTTCTTGGAGACTAACGGTTCTTGAACCGAGGCTGCCGTTTCTCCAAGAAGGCCGCCGTTCCTTCTTTCCGATCTTCGGTATCGCACAATTCGCCGAACAGACGGGCTTCCACGGCGAGGCCTTCGAAAAGCGGCAGCTCTCCGCCCCGACGGATCGCCCGAAGCGACGCACGGAGCGCCACCTGGCTTTTCATGGCCAAGGTGCGCGCCAGTCCTTGCGCTTGTCGCAGCAGGTCATCAACGGCCACCACCTGGGACACTAACCCTAGATGCATGGCTTCACGAGCTGAGACCGGTTCTCCTGTCAGGATCAATTCCATGGCCTTGGATTGGCCGATCAGCCGAGAAAGGCGTTGAGTACCCCCGAAACCCGGCATGATGCCCAGGTTGATTTCCGGCTGGCCAAGTTTGGCGCCTTCTGCTGCCAGGCGGATGTGACAGCACATCGCCAATTCCAAACCTCCTCCCAAACAAGCGCCGTTGATCGCCGCAATGACCGGTTTTTCGAGTGCCTCAATCTTGTTCAACAACATCTGCCCCTGGCGGGCCATCGCTTCGCCCGCAACTGACGACGGAATGGAGGCCAGCACTCGGATGTCCGCTCCAGCGATAAAAAATCGACCGGCACCGGTGAGCACCACAGCCTTCACGGCATCATCCGTGGCGAGCGAGTCGAATGTGCCGGCCAGCTCAGTCAGCAGTTCGGGTGTGAGGGCGTTGACCGGTGGGTGATTGAGGGTCACGAGGGCAACGCCTTCTTCAATCTTGCAACTGTGCGTAGCTCCCGTCATCGTGGTCATGACGTGTCTCCTTCATCGCTCGTTTCGGAAGCCGATCCGGCGACGTTCAGTATGTGAAGAATCCCCGTCCGGCCATCTGCCCCGTGAATCCGGCATCCACCATTCTCCGCAACATCGGCGCGGGCCAAAAGCGTGGACCCAACGTCTCGGTGAAATCCTCAAGCTCGTGCAGAACCTGATCAATGCCCAGCCGATCTGCGAAATGCAGCGGACCTTCCTTTTCCTTGGGATAACCAATCCCGGCCATCATCGCCAGATCGATGTTCGCTGCGGAAGCGACCCCTTCTTGGAGCGCCATGACGGCCTCATTGGTCATGGCCAGTAGCAATCGAGACCGGCTCCATCGAGTCATGCCGCCTTCGCCACGTTGCCGGGCTTCGCGGAGAAGGTGTTCCATCCCCTGGTCGCGACCGCCTTCCTCTCCGCTGACATAGTCGTAGAAGCCACGTCCCGATTTGACTCCGAGGCGGCCAGCCTTCAGCATGGATTCAAGGAGGGGAGCCGGCGTCATGCGAGGTCCGTAACTGCGGTACAAGATGCGTGCGACCTCGAATGAGATGTCAAGACCCACCGCATCGAGCAGAGCGAGGGGACCAACCGGCATGCCGAAGGCCACCATGTCCTGATCGATTTCTTGTCGCGTGGCGGCTCCTTCTTGCAAGGCACGAACGGCCTCGTTCTCATAAGCCATCAACACGCGATTAACCAGGAATCCGGCACACTCCTTCACGACAACCGGCAGTTTCCCGACGCCTTCTACGAAGCTCACTACATCCTCGACGGTTTGCGGGGAGGTGGCCAACCCCGGCACGACCTCGACGAGCCGCATGACATAAGCCGGATTGAAGAAATGGAGACCGAGTACCTTGTCCGAGCGTTTCGTCGTGGCGCCAAGTCCAGAAATAGACAGTGCCGACGTGTTGCTTGCCAAGATCGCGCCACGCGGGCAGACCTGGTCCAACTCGCGGAACACCAGTTCCTTGAGTTTCATGTCTTCCGAAACCGCTTCGATCACCAGATCGACATCCTTGAGCCCTACCAGGCCGGACGATGAGATGACGAGCAACATTTTCTCTTCCAATTGCTCCGAGCTCATCTTGCCCTTGTCCACCCGAGCCTGATAGATCGCCCGCACGGCATCGATACCCCGTTGCGCCAAAGTGGGGTTCACATCGGCCAGAACGACCGGCACCCCGGCGTAACTCACCACTTCCGCAATTTGCGCGCCCATGGTGCCGGCCCCGACGACGCCGACTTTATAGATGTACATAGCTTGCTCCGGTCCGCCTGTTGGTTCCTCAGGCTTCGGCATCGAGTCATCGGTTGGGAATCGAATGCCGAGGCCGTTTTACAACTGCTCCAAGACCATCGCTGCGCCTTGCCCGCCGCCTACGCACATCGTCACGGCACCTAGTGCCACGCTGCGCCGGCGCATTTCACAGAGCATCGTGATGACGAGCCGCGTGCCGGTCATTCCGACCGGATGGCCCAACGCGATGGCACCGCCGTTGACGTTGACGATCTCGCGTTTGAGACCCAACTGCCGCTCGACGGCCAAGTACTGAGCGGCGAACGCTTCGTTCACCTCGATCAGACCAAGATCTGCCTGCTGGATACCAGCCCGTTTAAGCGCTGCCGGTAGCGCCTGCACCGGTCCGATGCCCATATGCGCCGGATCGACTCCTACAAAAGCATAACTTCGGATACGGCCGAGCGGCCGCAGGCTGAGGTCTCGCGCACGCTCAGCGGACATGACGAGTGCTGCCGCTGCCCCATCGTTGAGCGGGCAACTGTTCCCCGCTGTGACGGTTCCTCCCTCCTTGAAGAGAGGTGGGTAGAGAGCCAGTTGCGGTTCGGTGAGAGCGACATTGGGGCCTTCGTCTTTCGTGACCACGAGCGGGGCAACCGCCCGGCCTCCAACTGATTTGGATACCGTGACGGAATGAATTTCCTCTTTCAGCCGACCCTCGCGAACCGCTTTGAAGGCACGGTGATGGCTCTCGACTGCAAACCGGTCCTGTTCTTCCCGACTGATCCCTAGCTCCTCAGCCAAGGTTTCCGCTGTCCGTCCCATAAGCTGGCCGCAAACGGGGTCGGTCAATCCTTCCCATATACTGTCGATAAACTCAGCATGTCGAAGCTTCTTGCCCCATCGCATGTCGCGAGAGATGAACGGAGCGCGGCTCATGCTTTCAACGCCGCCCACGATCTGCACGTCCGCATCGTGACTTTGAAGGTTCTGGAACGCGTTCACGAACGGCTGGAGTCCCGAGGAGCAGTTGCGCTGCACGGTGTACGCCGGTGTCGTAATGGGGAGACCAGCTTGGAGGGCAATAACGCGGGCGATGTTCAACGCATCACTCGGCTGTCCGACGCAACCGAAGATGACCTCCTCGATCAGCCTGGGATCAAATCCGCTCCGGGAAATGACTTCCCGAACGACCAGTTCCCCGAGTCGCTCAGGGGGAACGTCCTTCAACGCGCCGCCGAAGTTGCCGATCGGTGTCCGTACACCGGCTACGATTACGAGGTCTCTCACAAGGTCCTCCATACGAACGTTCACACCGCCTGCCGTTGAAGCTGTTCCTCAGCATTCGCGTGAGCCGCTTCGGCGCGCATCGCCCTACGCAGCACCTTGCCAATGACCGTTCGAGGCAGTTCATGACGGAATTCAATAGACGACGGAATCTTGTATCGCGCCAGTAATCCGGCGCAGTGGGTGATCAATGTTTCCTCAGTGACATGCGATTCCGGTTTTGCCACGACGTAGGCTTTGATGATCTCACCGTAGTCGTGGTCCGCCACTCCAACCACGGCGGCGTCGGACACCGCCGGATGTTGACGCAGGACTTCTTCGATCTCGCGCGGATATACTGTTTCTCCACGTGACTTGATGATGTCCTTCTTGCGGTCGACAAAATAAAAGTATCCGCGATCGTCACGGCGAACGAGGTCGCCGGTGTACAGCCACCCATCGCGCAGCACGGCGCGCGTTTCGTCTTCCTTGTTCCAGTATCCCAGCATGATTTGAGGTCCTCGCACGATCAATTCGCCTGTTTCTCCTTCCGGTACCTCTTCCAGTCCGGTGTCCGGGTCCACCACTCGTGCCTCGGTGTCGGGGAATGGAAGGCCCATCGAGCTCGGCGGGTGTTCCCCTAGGAGTGGATTACAGTGGGTCGTAGGACCAGCTTCGGTCAGGCCGTAGCCTTCTGAAATCCTTGCACCGGTGAGGTTTTCGAACCGCCCTTGAACATCTGCAGGAAGGGGGCTTGCTCCGCTCAAACACACGCGCAATGAGCGTAAGTCATAGCGGCTGACATCAGGATGTTCGACGATCATCGAATACATCATGGGCACGCCAGAGAACATGGTAATGCGATGGGCATGGATGACCTTGATGACCTCGTCCGCATGGAACCGCGGGAGGAGGACTATTGGACAGCCTGTCGCGATGGCGAGGTTCTGACAGGTGGCCAGACCGTAGCAATGGAAAAATGGAATCGCGCCCAGAAAGATTTCCTGCCCCTCACGAAAATCCGGGGACCAGTATCGCCCCTGCAGTGTATTGACGACCACATTATGGTGCGTCAGCATCACGCCTTTTGGCGTGCCCGTCGTCCCACCGGTGTATTGCAGTTGTGCGAGGTCGATCGGTCGCACGAGAGGCAAATCCGCGAAATGATCCGTACTATTTACCGTTGAGTCGATGTGCAGGAGCCCGAGGAAATCATACACGCACGGGGCTTTCTCGACGGAAACCCAACGTTTGGCGAACCAAGCTTTGATGGGATAGAAAAGCTTCTTGAAGAAAGGAAGATAGTCCTGAACGCCGGTGACGATAATCCGCTCGGGGAGCGTCGTGGCCTCCTTCACAGCCCGGACGCGAGAATAGAGTAGATCAAGGACCACCATCGTCTTCCCCCCTGCATCGGTCAGCTGCGTCTGAATTTCTCGTTCGACGTAGAGCGGATTGGTGGGTACCACGACGGCGCCGGCTTTCAAAATTCCGTAATAGGCTATAACCGCCTGCGGGATATTAGGGAGCATGATGGCGACCCGATCGCCTTGACTGACGCCGAGGTGACGCAGCCCACGCGCAAATCGGGTCGTGAGATCGTCGAGCTCTCTATACGAAATGCATGTGCCATAAAACAGCAGTGCAGGGGAGTCCGGGAAACGGTCCGCTGAGTGTCGCAAGAGATCCGGTACAGTCCATTCCGGATAGTTGAAGCTTGAGGACACCCCGGAATCATATCTGCTGATCCAGGTCTTCGGCATATGATCCTCCAGCCCACTATCCCGCCAGCCATATCACTCAAGGCGCTAACTCGCACGCCGCCGAGCTAAGCCAGTCCATGTGTTATCAGCGCTCGTCTTCCGTTGATCCAAGCCCACCCAAAATCCTTCCAGATAGCTGAGCACCGCGTTGACGCCGGAACGAAAATCAGCTTCGTCCTGTTCGGACATCCCGATCTCATCCGTTCCTTGTACAGCCGCGACCGCCTGTTCCATGGCCTCCTCGTGAGTGCCCTCAAGCTGCCGGTGAAACGTGAAATAGGCGAGGTCCATTTGGGGATAGCGCGTGAGCTTCAGGTGGGTGAGACCTGGAATCAAATGATCCCACATCGTGATGGCCATGTTCTCGAGTCCAAAGGAAGCTCCCAACGCTTTGGCGTGATTGGCGTCGCTGTAGAGTCGTTCCATCCCATCTATATAGGCGCGGGTCGAAGCGAGCATCGGTCGAGCCATGGCTTCATGGATGTCGATGCCTACGGATCGTAAAAAGTTTCGATAGAGGAGTTCGTGCCGCCGGCTGGTTTGTCCGTCGCCCAATTCAGAGTACAGGACCTTGGTCAGTTCATCGGCCACCCGCTCGTCTTCGGTATTGACAAGCTGAGACACCAGGATTTTAGGGAAAAAACGGGAAAAATTGTAGAACTCGAATGCGAACTCCTTGAGGTCTGAATCGGTGAGTTTCCCTGCTCGGAAGCGATCCAAGTAAGGGTTATTGACGGCACCATGCTCGAGCACCAGTCGTCTCATTTCTTGGTGAAACGTCATGGGCACCTCCGGATATCTTTGCGATGGAGATGTCGAATAGGTACATGATATAGCTTTTATATCACCATGGCAATAGGCGGGAGATCATTAATATGTATGCTCATAGATGTGCGAATTGATCTCTAGCGGATAAAACTTTCTCGTCAGAATATCTTGTATTGGCCCTTGTATGATAGTAATATCTTATCATGTGATAGCACAAATAATCGCAAGGGGTCTTGTAACAAGAATAGGGCGATGTGGAGGCACCATGAAACAGACCATCGGCTTTGATCACGTCACCCTCTGTGTCGACAATCTTGAAGCGGCAGAATTCTTGTTCGCCAAAATCTTAGGTTTTGAGGTGATCTGGTCAGCGAAAGATGTGGGAAGCAGCACCTCATCGATGGATACCGTCGTCGTACAACGTGGAACCGCCAAGATCGCCCTCATGCAGGGTCGAGACAAGACGGGGAAGTCCCAAATCAACGAATTTATCGAAAAGTACGGGCAGGGAGTTCAACATGTCGCCCTCGAAGTCGACGATATCGACACGGTATGTCGAGAGTGGGAGGGACATGGTGTGAAGTTCAGTGGACCGGTGAAAGAAGGGAGAGACGGGTTCGGACCCCTCAAACAACGCTTCACCTATCCTCTTTTCCCGCACAGCGGACTGTTCATCGAATTGACCCAACGGCAGCACGGTGAAGAAGCGGCGAGGACGTTTGTCAGAAGCACGGTGGAGTCACTGTACAAGGATATCGAACGAGACCAAGTGTCCGGGGTTGAGAAGACCATCATCGATTACGACTCGTCTTCGATGTCCGAACACAAACAGAAAAAGCCGCTGAAAAAGGCATCCTAACCAGGCGGTCCACTCTTTCTTGGGAGCGAGCCATGTATCTCACAAGGAGAGGAAAAGTTCCCAACCAAGCCCATGTCGGCATTCCCGAAGGGCTGTATGAAGAAGAACATGGACGAAACGGTTTTGCGGGGTCGGTGTCCCATCTTTACCGCACTCATCCTCCGACAGCATGGATCAGCATCGAGGGAAAGCTGAAGCCGCGAGCCTTTGCTTGCGCGCAGCTTCCCGAGTCCGCATTATCCTTCACCACACGATCAGTACTGATGATGCAAAGCCAGGATGTCAGTCTCTACATCTCCCGGCGACGAGAGACGATGCCCTATTTCGTGCGTAACGCGGATGGGGATGAGGTTTTTTTTGTCCATCAGGGCCGAGGTCTATTTGAGACCGATTATGGCGTTCTGTCTTACGAGGCAGGCGATTATGTAGTGATCCCCAAGGGTACAACCTATCGCACTCACGGCGATGGAGCGCCCTCTTTTTTCCTCATCGTCGAGACTCCGGTTCCATTAGTAGTGCCGGAGCGAGGAGCGCTAGGGCAACATGCGCTGTTCGATAAAGGCGTCCTGGTCGCTCCCGATCTGGAAACAATGGAGCCGGTGGAAGCAAATGGTCGAGCGTGGGAAGTCCACATCAAGCGCCAGGGCGACTGGACGCGGGTCGTCTATCCCTTCTATCCCATGGATGTCGTCGGGTGGAAAGGGGACCTTTGGGTCGCGAAGCTCAATGTGCGGGATTTTCGGCCGGTCGTCAGTCCCCGCTATCATCTGCCGCCGAGCGTTCATCAAACGTTTCAAGCCGGCGGATGCTTGATCTCCACGTTTGTGCCGAGGCCCTTGGAAAGCGATCCGGAGGCGTTGCGTGTCCCCTTTTACCATCGAAATACCGACTACGATGAAGTCCTGTTCTATCATGATGGCGAATTCTTCAGCCGCGCGGGGATTCAGCCGGGGATGCTCACGTTGCATCCACAGGGAATTCACCATGGACCGCAACCACAAGCGGTCCAGGCCGGCAAAACGAAGACTCACACCAGCGAAGTGGCGGTAATGGTCGAGTCCAAAGCTCCCTTCACGGTGCAACCGGAGATGGACGCGGTGGAGATCAAGGACTATGCATTGAGTTGGAGCCGCCCATGAAACTCGTCAGTTTTCGAGTCAAAACTCCTGTAGGGACCTTCACAAGGGTGGGTGCGATACATCGGCAACAGATCGTGGATTTGAACATGGCCTATGCGCGCTGGTTGGCGGACCAACAGGAAGCCCAACCGTATCGCTTAGCCGGTGCACAGGTTCCGCCCACCATGTTGGAATTTCTCGAAGGAGGGTCTTCCACGATAGCAGCCGCACGCCGCGCGAAAGACTACGTGACCGCGCTTCCCGCTTCAGTGAAAGGACCCTCCGGTGAGACGATCCTGTATTCGGCCGCCGATGTTCAACTGGCCGCTCCCCTTCCCAATCCACCGTCGCTCCGGGATTTCATTGCGTTTGAAGATCACATCGCCGCGACTTCGAAGAAGCGGGGACAACCGATTCCACCGGAATGGTACAAGGCTCCCGTTTATTACAAAGGGAACCATCGCACAATTATTGGACCGGATGAGGCCCTACCATGGCCGCTCGACACGACGAAGCTGGACTATGAGCTGGAGCTCGCCTGTGTGATCGGGTGCCAGGGAAAAGATGTTTCAGAACGGGAGGCAGTGGACTACATCGCCGGCTATACGATCATGAACGACTTCAGCGCACGCGACATCCAATTCCAGGAAATGGCCTGCCGGCTCGGTCCGGCGAAGGGCAAGGACTTCGCGACGGCACTGGGTCCCTGTCTCGTGACCCCCGATGAGATTGCTGACCTCGGTGCATTGACGATGATCGCGAGAGTCAACGGAGAAGAGTGGTCGCGAGGGAGATTCGGGAGCATCCACTGGTCTTTTCCCCAGATGATCGCGCATGTGTCGCGAGGTGAAACTATTTATCCGGGAGATGTGTTCGGTTCGGGAACGGTGGGAGGGGGCTGTGGCTTGGAAATGGATCGTTATCTGAAGCCGGGTGATGTGGTGGAGTTGGAAATCCAGCCGATCGGAGTGCTCAGGACTCAGGTCGTGAGCGCCGCGCAAGGGGGTGAAGATGCCGGTCAGCACGGTTGAGCAGGTTCTCGCAGGGGTGGTGGAACGGCATCGCATGCTCTACGAAGGGCCGGCGATCGATGCAAAGTTGAAGGCCGTTATCCGCGCCGGTCGGCATACGAATCTGACGGAAGAGGAGGTTCTGCATATCCTGCGGGTTTCTCGATCGATCTTCTTCGATACCCATGTGGAGGTCGTGTCCGGACATCACACGGCGACCTATCTGCGGTTCGAATCCATCGCGCGTTTTCCGGAGCTGATCCGAAAGGTAGCTCGAGATATGGCTGCCTGGATCAGGCAAACCTTTCAACACCATCCAATAACCGGACTGGTGGCGACGAGTTCGGCCGCGGAACCGCTCGCTGAAGCGATCGTGACCGAGCTTCGTGACACGATGGGACTGAGCATGGTGTTGACGCCGTACAGCTGTGAGACGGGGCGGATAGGAACGGACATCGCGGTCGGTGCCGTCAAAGCCGGTGAACGATTTGTGGCGCTCAACGATGTGACCACGCGCGGCAACTGTGTGAGCAAACTCGGCACCGTCGTCACGGACCATGGAGGTCAGTTGGCGGGAATGATGGTCTTTGCCCGCCGCGACAGCGGCCAATTCCCATTCATGAGCGAGTTGATCGCGCAATATCCCTTCTACTACACCACGGATCTCGACATGCCGCAGTGGGAGCCGGTTCACTGTCCTCTGTGCAGAGCACACACACCCTTATTGTCATGGAAGGATATGCCGGCCTTGTAGGGCGGCGACGTGGAGGTTGTCATGGAGCTTGCCGTTATCGCCAAGGAGATCAAGCGAGACGATCTGCGCCAGATGTACTACTACCTCCGACTTACCAGGGGGCTGGAGGACAGGATCACGGCGCTTTACCGGCAGGGACGTATCGTGGGCGGAGTCTACACCAGCCACGGCATGGAAGCGATTGCCGTCGGGTATGCCTCCGCCCTTGAACGTGACGATATCATCGCTCCTTTTCACCGGGACATGGGCGCGTTTCTCATTCGAGGCTTCACAACCGGCGAGATCCTCGCGCAGTATCTTGGAAAGAAGACCGGGCCGACCAAAGGAAAAGACGGGAATGTCCACATGGGAGACCTCAAGCGGGGCGTGTTCGGATTCGTCAGTCATCTGGCCGACAATCTGCCTGTGGCAACCGGAGCAGCTCTCGCATTCAAGATTCGAGGCGAATCTCGCGTGGTCTGTACGGGAACCGGTGATGGAGGATCCAGCAGGGGCGATTTCCACGAAGCGATGAACTTCGCGGCGGTGCGGAAACTCCCCGTCGTCTTCTTCTGCAACAACAACCAATATGCTTACTCGACGCCGCTTCGTTTGCAGATGGCGGTCGCCAACGTCGTCGATCGGGCAAGAGCCTATGGCATGCCCGGTGAAATCGTGGACGGCAACGACGTGGCCGCGGTTTATCTTGCGGCAAAACGAGCGATCGCGCGAGCCCGTGCAGGAGATGGACCAACCTTTCTCGAATTCAAGACGATGCGGATGCACGGCCATTCCGAACATGACCCGGCCAAATACGTCCCGCGCGAGCTGTTGGAGGAGTGGAAGAAGAAAGATCCGATTCTGAAAGCCGAGCAGCAGCTCAAACAACTCGGTTATGGCGAGGAGTCGTATTTCCAGGAAGTAGCCGAACGGGTGAAGAAAGAAGTCGAGGCCGGTCTGGAATTTGCCGAGCAAAGTCCTCTGCCTGAAGGGCCGGAAGTGTTGGAGGGAGTCTATGCGGAGAGCGCCGGCAGCCATTAGTTGACGACGCGGAGCTTCTTCGGAAGGGAGCGATCCCATGACGACAGACACGATGCAGGAACAGCGGGAAGTCACTTACCTGGAGGCGATTTCGCAAGCCTTGGACGAGGAAATGGCCAGGGATGAGCGGGTATTCTTGATGGGCGAAGATATCGGTACTTACGGAGGCGCCTTCAAGATCACCGAGGGCTTTCTCCAAAAATATGGTGAGTGGAGGGTGCTCGATACGCCGCTTGCCGAATCCGGGTTTGTCGGCGCGGCGATTGGCGCCGCCATCATGGGGTTGCGTCCGGTCGTGGAAATGCAGTTCGCGGATTTTATCTCCTGCGCCTTCGACCAGATTACTGAGGTGGCGGCCAAGAATCATTACCGGTGGGGAGCCGCGGTGCCCATGGTTATCCGCGCACCGTTCGGCGGTGGCGTGCATGGCGGGCCGTTCCATTCTGAATGTCCGGAAGGCTGGTTCTTCCATTCCCCGGGACTCAAGTTGGTCGCCCCGTCCACGCCATACGACGCCAAGGGGCTCCTCAAGGCGGCGATTCGCGACCCCAATCCGGTGATCTACTTTGAGCACAAATTTCTCTACCGACGCATTAAATCCGTCTTGCCCAAAGAAGAGTTCGTCGTCCCACTCGGGAAAGCCGACGTGAAGCGGGTTGGCAACGACATCTCGGTCATTACCTACGGGGCGATGGTCCATCTGGCGCTCGAAGCCGCACAGACATTGGCCGACGAGGGGATCGATCTGGAAGTGGTCGACTTACGCACCTTGATCCCGTTCGATAAGGAAGCCATTTATGCGTCCGTCCGCAAAACCAGCAAAGCCATTCTCCTGCACGAGGACAACAAAACCGGAGGCATCGGGGCCGAGATCGCTGCGCGACTTGCGGAAGACTGTTTTGACTGTTTGGACGGGCCGATTATGCGGATCGCGCCGCCGGATACGCCGGTGCCGTTCAGCACGCCGCTGGAAGAGTTTTTTCTCCCGAAAACGAGCGACATTATTACTGCGGCACGGAGATTGGCGGCTTATTAGAAAGGAAACGAGGTTAAGGCTCAGGCTGAGCTAAGACTTGCAATCACGCTGAACCTCAACCTTGTCCTTAACCTAGGTTCCCAAGATGGCGACCGACATCATCATGCCTCAGCTCGGAGAAAGTATCGCCGAAGGGACGGTCGTGAAGTGGCTGGTCCCCGTCGGAGGGATGATTCAGAAGGACGAGTCGCTCTTGGAAGTCGAAACTGAAAAGGTGACCTTAGAAATTCCGTCCCCCGCCACGGGGCGGTTGAATGAGATCATCGTCCATGAGGGTCAGACGGTTCCCGTCGGCACCCTGCTGGCACGCATTGAGAGCGCGCCGCCTTCGGAAGTCATTAACCGGGTTGGAGGGGTCGTTGTTCGCCCTATGGAACAACCCTCAGGAGGTGAGCAACATCATTCTCCCGCTGTTCGACAGCTGGCGAGGGAGCACGGAATCGATCTTGCGCAGGTGAAGGGAACCGGGGTTGGTGGCCGGGTAACCAAGAAGGATGTCCTCGACTTTATCGCGCAAAGCGGAACTCAGGCCAAGGTCCCTCCAGCAGTTGGTGAGCCTTCCATGGGCGAAGAAATTTTCCCCTTCACGCAGATGCGCAAGACCATCGCCGATCGAATGGTCAAGAGCAAGCAGACATCGGCCCATGTCGCTACCTTCTTCGAAGCTGACTTCTCGCATATCGCCAAATTCCGTGAAGGCCGTAACCTGACTTATCTGCCGTTTGTCGTCCGTGCCACTGCAAAAGCCATTCGAGATGTCCCGATTGTGAACTCGTCGTGGGGCGAGCAAGGCATCGTGGTCAAAAAAGACATTCATATCGGAATCGCCACTGCCCTTGAGGACGGACTCTTGGTGCCGGTGATCCGATATGCCGATCGAAAAGGACTGACACAGCTGGCGAAGGAAATCGCGGACCTTGCGGAACGGGCTAGGTCCAAGAAATTGAGCCCAGAGGAAGTACAAGGCGGAACCTTCACGATCACGAACCATGGCGGGTTCGGCAGCTTGTTCAGCACCCCGATCATCCATCAGCCGCAAATTGCGATTTTGGGCCTCGGCGCGATTCAGAAACGAGCCGTCGTCATTGACGATGCGATTGCCATTCGGCCGATGGGCTACCTCAGCTTGTCGTTCGACCATCGGGTCATCGATGGGGCGACGGCGGATCAATACATGGGGAAGGTCAAACACTATCTCGAACAGAGCCATTGGGAGCAGATCTTGTGAGTAATGTGAGTAAGGAGTGGAGGGAAAAAGTTGTGAACGAGAGGAAACGAGCCGTAATCGTGAGCGCCGTGCGGACGCCGATGGGAAGTTTCAATGGTGCGTTTAGCCAGGTGCCGGCGACGAAATTGGGTAGTCTCGCTATCGCCGAAGCATTGAAGCGGGTCCACGTGTCGCCGGATCAGGTGGACCAAGTCTATATGGGTTGCGTCCTCAGCGCCGGTTTGGGACAAGCGCCGGCGCGGCAGGCCTCGATCGGAGCCGGAATTCCACACTCGATCGGTGCCACGACGGTGAATAAGGTCTGTGGATCGAGCATCCAGACGGTGATCATGGCGTCCCAAGCTATTGCACTTGGAGAAGCGAGCGTCGTCGTGGCGGGTGGGATGGAAAACATGACCCGCGCGCCGTATTTGCTGGAGAAAGCGCGACAGGGTTATCGGTTAGGGCATGCGGAGTTGGTCGACAGTCTCGTCAAGGACGGGTTGTGGGACGTCTACAATAATTTCCACATGGGAAACGGCGGTGAACTGTGCGCGGCCAAGTATCAATTGACGAGAAAAGAACTGGATGACTTTGCATTCGAGAGTTATCGGCGCGCGCGCGAGGCGATAGCGACTGGAATCTTTAAGGAGGAAATTGTGCCCGTCGAGGTACCGCAACGCAAAGGTCCGGCAGTGGCGATAACGGAGGACGAGGAGCCGAATCGAGTCGACCTCAGCAAGATGCGTGAGTTGAAGCCGGTATTCCAGGAAGGCGGCGTCCTGACCGTGGGTAATTCCCCCTCCTGTAATGATGGTGCGGCGGCGTTGGTTGTCATGGCGGAAGAGGAGGCGGCACGTCTCGGGCTTGTCCCGATGGCGCGTATTGTCGGCTACGCCGGAGCGGCGCTGGCACCGGAATGGTTTACGATCGCGCCGATTGACGCGATTAAACGGGTGCTCAAGAAAACGGGCCTGACGATTGGGGACATCGATGTGTTCGAAATCAACGAAGCGTTTTCAGCCGTGTCCCTCGCGATCAACAGGGAATTGGGACTCGACGAGAAGAGGGTCAATGTGAACGGTGGAGCGGTCGCGCTCGGACATCCTATCGGGGCAACCGGAGCACGCATCCTTACGACGTTGCTTCATGCCATGGCCGCGCGTGGGGCGAGACGGGGCTTAGCCGGCCTTTGCATCGGCGGGGGAGAAGCGTTGGCGATCATAGTAGAGCGGGAATAGCGAGAATTGCGAGACGTGCGAGCAATGCGGAATCGAGAAGAAAGGCATCGAGCGGTCGCGGCTCGCGCTTCTCGCCCACGTCTCGCTCGTCCCGCCGGTGAAACATGACACTCGACGAGATCAAGACGATCGGAGTGGTGGGAGCCGGCCAGATGGGCCGTGGCATCAGTCAAGTGTGCGCCACCGCAGGCTTTGAAGTGCTTCTTGTAGACGTGAGCGAGCAATCAGTAACGGAGGCCATTTCCAAGGTTCGAGACGGATTAGAACGGGCGGTTGAACGGGGCAGTCTCACTGATCGCCAAGCTGGTCAGGTGCTGGCCCTCATTCACCCGCTGGTACAGCTTGATCATTTACGAGATGCCCAGCTCGTGATCGAAGCGATCCCTGAAGATCTCCCGCTCAAGCGGGCACTCTTCGCCGAATTGAACCGAATCTGCGTGTCGCAGGCGGTGCTGGCAAGCAACACTTCATCCATCTCAATCACGAAGTTGGGAGCTGCCTCGGGCCGGCCCGACCGTGTCGTGGGATTGCATTTCATGAATCCTGTTCCAGTCATGCGCCTCGTGGAAATCGTCCGTGGACTGGAGACATCCGAACGAACGGTGCGACTCGTGCTCGACTTGGCAACGCGTTTGGGGAAAACGCCGGTTGTGGCCAAGGATGTGCCGGGATTCATCGTAAACCGAGTCCTGATCCCCATGATCAATGAAGCCATTTTTGCCTTGGAGGAAGGCGTGGCATCTGTCCAGGACATCGATCTGGCGATGACCACCGGCGCCAATCATCCCGTGGGACCACTGGCCCTTGCCGATCGCATCGGCTTGGACACAATGCTGGCCATCTGTGAAGTGCTGTACCAAGACTTGGGAGATCCCAAATTTCGCCCATGTTCCATGCTGAGGCAATATGTCCAGGCCGGGTGGTTGGGGCGGAAGAGCGGCCGTGGGTTTTATGTCTATGAAGGGAGGAATGAACGGCAGGAAGCAATCAACAGTAGGTCCTGATCTGATTCCTCACCACCACGATCTGGAGCAGATCGATGCAAGAACGCAAAACAAAATTCACCTCCCTCTCAGGATTCGATACCGACCGTGTGTACACCCACCACGATTTGAAGGACTGGTCGCCGGAGGAGCAGCTAGGAGCACCGGGCGAATTCCCGTACACCCGAGGCGTGTATCCGACCATGTATCGCGGCCGGCTCTGGACGATGCGGCAATTCGCCGGGTTCGGCTCGGCCGAGGACACCAACCGCCGCTTCAAATATCTCCTTCAACATGGGCAAAACGGACTGAGCGTCGCGTTCGACATGCCGACGTTGATGGGGATCGACGCAGATGATCCGCGCGCACATGGCGAGATCGGCCACTGCGGCGTGGCGATCTCGTCGCTCAATGATATGGACCGACTCTTCGACGGCATTCCGCTCGATCAGGTCACCACCTCGATGACGATCAATGGTCCGGCCGCCGTGATCTTCGCGATGTACCTCGCGGTCGCGGAGAAGCGCGGCATCAGCCTTGAGCGACTGGACGGCACCTCGCAGAACGATATTCTGAAGGAATACATCGCGCAGAAAGAGTGGCTCTTTCCGCCGGAACCTTCCCTCCGCTTGATCACCGACACCATCGCCTACTGCGCTGAGCATGTGCCCAAGTGGCACCCGGTCAGTGTCAGCGGCTACCATATACGAGAAGCCGGCTCCACCGCGGTGCAGGAACTTGCCTTTACTCTCTATGACGGCCTGACCTATGTGGAAGCAGCGGTGAAATCTGGTCTTGCCGTGGACCGGTTCGCTCCGCAGCTCTCGTTCTTTTTCAATGCCCACAACGACTTTTTCGAGGAGATCGCCAAGTTCCGCGCGGCCCGCCGACTGTGGGCACGCGAAATGGCGCGCCGGTATCGGCCGAGCGATCCCCGCTCGATGCAGCTCCGCTGCCACGCGCAGACCGCCGGCTGTTCTCTGACGGCGCAACAGCCGATGAACAACGTGGTGCGGACGACGATTCAGGCGCTGGCGGGGGTCTTGGGCGGCACGCAGTCCCTCCATACCAATTCTATGGACGAAACGCTCGCGCTGCCGACCGAAGATGCGGTGAAACTGGCGTTGCGCACACAGCAGATCATCGCGCAGGAGAGCGGGGTCACCAACAGCGTCGATCCTCTTGGCGGCTCCTACTATGTCGAAACCCTCACGAATCGCCTCGAAGAAGCGGCACTGGATTACTTCCGTCGGTTGGATGACATGGGCGGCATGGTCCAGGCGATCGAGCGGGGATTCCCGCAGCGTGAAATCCTCGACGCCTCGCAACGGTATCAGCGCGAGTTGGAACGCAAGGAGCGGATCGTCGTCGGGGTCAACGAATATGTGGAACCGGACGAACGGCCGATCCCTATTCTCAAGATCGGACAGGAAGTCGAGAGCGAACAGGTGGCGCGTCTTTCAGACCTCCGCAAATGTCGGGATTCTTTCAAGATGGCCGGTGCTGTCGAGGCGCTGCAGGAAGCAGCTTCATGCAGCGAGAACGTGATGCCGTATCTCATCGAGGCGGTGAAGGCCAAGGCGACGTTAGGGGAAATCTGCACGGCGTTGAAAGAGGTGCTGGGCACGTATCGGGAGCCAGTGGTGTTGTGATGGGTGGCTCAGCTGGCGAAGGGCGGGCAGCCTCGCGGGCGCCATTATGCGACAGAGCCGTGCGGCCAATTGCGTTCTGTCCTGTTGGCCGGACGCTCCTCAAAGGCCGCGCCCTGTGGGTGCAAAGCCGTCGCGTCCGGAGCCGCTATTGGCTACTGAATCAAATTCGACGCAATGGCTCCGCGCTCGGTGCCCATCCCTTCCAGCTGAGCCGTTAGAGGGGAGGGGGAGGAATTGCCAGTCGCATGCGCGCAGTGGGAGGCATCACGGTCATCCGCTGCCGAAGGAGAGGATGTAGAGGAGCAGGCGCTCTGCTCGGTGCCCATCCCTCTCAGCTGAGCCGTTAAAGTGGAGAGGAGAGCAAGCAAGAGTACGAGTAACGAGTAACGAATAACAAATAACAAATAACAAATAACAAATCTTATGAAGCTCGGCGCGTTTGAAATATATCCGGTGAGTGACGGTCGGTTTCGGCTGGATGGCGGAGCGATGTTCGGGGTCGTGCCGAAAGTGTTGTGGGAGAAGTGTTGTCCCGCCGATGACCTGAACCGGATCTCACTCAGTCTGACGGCTCTATTGATCAGGGCGAACGGCAAGAACATCCTGGTCGATACCGGGCTGGGACCGAAGGGGGACGAGAAGTTTCAGCGCATGTTCGCCGTCGAGCGGACGCCGACCATCCTCGAATCATTGAAGCGATTAGGACTGGGACCGGATGACATCCATCTAGTGATCAATACGCATCTGCATTTCGACCATGCCGGAGGAAACACCATACGAGAAGGGGATGGGCGCATCAGGCCCGCCTTTCCCAAGGCACGCTACGTCATCCAACGTGGTGAATTTGAAGATGCGGCCCGCGCCAACGAACGGACCAGAGCAAGCTATCGCCCGGAGAACTTTACACCGATCGATCACATCAAGCAGTGGGAATTCTTGCACGGCGATACGGAACTGGTTCCCGGCGTGACCGCCGTCGTCACAGCCGGCCATACGCGCTGCCATCAGAGCGTCAAGATCGAATCGGAAGGGCAGGTGGCGATCTTCCTCGGAGACTTGATTCCGACCGTGTCCCATCTGCCGCTTCCCTACATCATGAGCTACGATCTCTTCCCCATCCAGACCTTGGAGACGAAACGATGGGTGTTGGATCGCGCGTTCGAAGAGCGATGGCTGCTGCTCTTCGAGCATGATCCGGTGGTCCAGGCCGGGCATGTTCACAAGGATCAGGAAGGCAAGTATGTGCTTCGGGAGGTGGCGGCATGGCAGTAGCAAGCAAGCCCCTTCGCATTCTGATCGGCAAAGTGGGCCTCGACGGTCATGACCGGGGTGTGAAGCTCATCGCGCGCGCATTGCGAGACGCCGGCATGGAAGTCATTTATACGGGTCTGCACCAGACGCCGGAACAGATCGTCAGTACGGCGATCCAAGAGGATGTGGATGCGATCGGCTTGAGCATTCTTTCCGGCGCGCACAATACGCTGTTCCGGCGCGTCCTCGAACTCCTTAAAGAACAGGATGCCGACGACATTGCCTTGTTCGGCGGTGGAATCATTCCCGATGAAGACGTTCCGGCGCTCACAGCGGCCGGTGTGAAGGCCCTGTTCAGGCCGGGAGCGCCGATCCAGGAAATCGTGCAGTTCGTCAAAGGACTCAAAAACTGAGCTGAGGCACCATGCGTACATTGACGACTTCAGTCGTTGCCACGAGCAGCGAATTCGCGTCGAATCGTGCACACTATGAGGGGCTGATGGCGGACCTCCAGAAACATCTTGGCCTTGCTCGAGCAGGAGGACCACCGGAAGCAGTCGCGCTTCATCAACAGCGAGGCAAGCTGACCGCTCGGGAGCGCATAGCGAAGTTACTCGATCCGGACAGGCCTTGGCTGGAGCTCAGTCCCCTGGCGGCATTCGGCATGTACGACGACCTCATCGCCGCCGCCGGCCTGATCACCGGCATCGGCTACGTGTCGGGGCGGCCTTGTGTCATCGCGGCCAACGACGCGACGGTCAAAGGCGGGACCTATTTTCCCATGACGATCAAGAAACATCTTCGGGCCCAGGAGATCGCGCTGGAAAATCGGCTGCCCGCGCTCTATCTCGTGGATTCCGGAGGCGTGTTCCTGCCCATGCAGGCGGAGGTCTTCGCCGATAAGGAGCACTTCGGACGGATTTTTTATAACCAGGCGCGCATGTCCGCCCTCGGCATTCCTCAAATTGCCGCAGTCATGGGGATGTGCACTGCGGGTGGCGCCTATGTGCCGGCCATGTGCGATGAAAACGTGATCGTCAAAGGGACCGGCACCATTTATCTGGCGGGACCGCCGCTGGTCAAGGCGGCGACCGGCGAGGAGGTCACCGCCGAAGAACTCGGCGGGGCAGATCTTCACACGAGACTTTCGGGGGTGAGCGATCACCTGGCGGACAATGACCATGAGGCGCTTGAGATCTGCAGGTCGATTGTCGACACACTGCCTAGACGGCCGGTCCTTCGCAGACCGGCGGCGATCGAAGAGCCGCGTTTCCCGTCTGGCGAGCTGTATGGACTCATCCCAAGCAACCCGCGCCAGACATTCGATGTCCGTGAAGTCATCGCTCGCCTGGTGGACGGCAGTCGATTCCAGGAGTTCAAGGCTCGGTACGGCCGAACGCTCACATGCGGCTTCGCCCGTTGGATGGGGCATCAGGTCGGCATCGTCGCGAACAACGGCGTGCTTCTCTCCGAAGCCGCCCTGAAAGGCGCGCATTTCGTACAACTCTGCGCTCAGCGGCGATTGCCTCTCGTGTTTCTCCAAAACATCACCGGCTTTATGGTCGGGAAGGAGTATGAGGCACGCGGGATCATTAAGGACGGCGCCAAGATGGTACAGGCGGTGGCGACCGCCGATGTCCCAAAGTTCGCGATCATGATCGGCGCCTCTCATGGTGCCGGCAATTACGCCATGTGCGGACGGGCCTATGGGCCGCGTTTTCTGTTCCTGTGGCCCAACGCTCGAACCTCGGTGATGGGGGCGCAACAGGCAGCGCAGGTACTCTTGACGGTGAAACAGCAACAGCGTGCCCGCGACAAGGCCGCCCTGTCAGAAGACGAGCAGCGAAAGATCACGGACTCCATTCACGCACAGTATGAGCGGGAGGGCAGTCCCTACTTCAGCACGGCTCGGCTCTGGGATGACGGCATCATCGATCCGGTGGAGACGAGGAAGATTCTCGGCCTGTGTCTGGATGTCGCGCTGACGACGCCGGTCCGCTTGTCGCACTACCCGGTCTTCCGCATGTGAGGAGCCGATGGAGCGGTTTACGTCTATTCTCGTCGAGTCGAATACAGGCTGCGCACGAGTGACGCTCAATCGGCCCGATCGTCGGAACGCGTTCGACGCGCTCATGGTGGAGGAGCTGTGCAAGGCCTTTCGTACATTGGGACAAGATCACTCGCTGCGTACGATTACCTTGGCCGGCGCCGGTTCCACATTCTGCGCTGGAGCGGACATCCGGTGGATGGGACCGGAACGGACCGTCTCCGCCACGGAAGCGCAGCAGGACGCCGAGCGCTTACTCGAGATGTTCCGCACCATCGATGCATGTCCCTGTCCCGTGATCGGACGCATCCAGGGAGCCACCTATGGCGGAGGAATCGGGTTGATCGCCGGGTGTGACATCGCCGTGGCCGCTACGGAGGCAACCTTCACGTTCAGCGAAGTCCGCTTGGGGTTAGTGCCGGCGGTGATCGCGCCCTTTGTCCTCGCGAAGACCGGCGACTCGTTCGTACGCCGATTCTGTTTCACCGGCGAGCCGTTTTCCGCCTCACTCGCTCGAGAGGGCGGTCTTATCCACGATGTGGTTGAGCCAGCTGCTCTTGACGCCCGTGTCGCGGCATTGCTCGAGCGGATCTCCCTCCTTGCTCCGCAGGCTGTACGAGACACGAAGGCACTGCTACGTCGACTTCGCCGTCTATCCGATGAGGAACGCTGGAAGGTTTGTGTCGAAGCAAACGTTCGGGCTCGCCTCTCTCCAGAGGCACGGGAAGGACTTCGCGCTTTTCACGAACGCCGAACACCGAACTGGGCCATGCCGTCAGGCAGGGGATGAGGGCACACTGTGGAAGGCCACCACAAGCCAGAGAGCAACCGCCAGAACCGGAATTCGCGAGGAATCCGGATCATCGAAGTCGGTCCGAGAGACGGGCTCCAGCACGAATCGGACGTCATCTCGACGGACGCCAAAGTGTCGTTTGTGAATGCCTTGTCCATGAGCGGTGTAGCGGAGATTGAAGCGGGATCGTTCGTGTCGGCCCGCGCCATCCCGCAGCTTGCGGATTCCGATGAGGTGTTCCGGAGGATCGAGCGGCAGCCCGGCGTCATCTACTCGGCGCTGGTTCCCAATGAACGAGGATTGGAACGGGCACGGGCGGCGGCGGTGAACAAGATTGCGGTCTTTACGGCGGCTTCCGACACGTTTACCCGACGGAATATCAACTGCACGATTGACGAGTCGATCGAACGGTTCAGACCGGTGGTATTTGGTGCCAAACTCGATCGAATGATCGTGCGAGGGTACGTTTCTACCGTGACCCATTGTCCCTTTGAGGGCGCTGTCCATCCGTCCCAGGTCCTGGACGTGATGCGTCGACTACTCGATCTGGGAGTCGACGAAATCTCTCTAGGAGATACGGTTGGAAAGGCCGCTCCTCGAGATATCCGAGGACTATTGGATGAAATAGTGCCACGTATCGATCGGAGCCGGCTCTCGTTGCACGTCCATGATACCTGCGGCATGGCGGTGGCCAATGTCCTGACCGCGTGGACAGAGTACGGCATCGAGGCGTTTGACACGGCTGCCGGGGGGCTCGGCGGGTGTCCTTATGCGCCAGGGGCGTCTGGGAACGTTGCGACGGAAGACGTCGTCTATGCGCTGAAAGCATCCGGTGCCTTGCTTGCCGTGGATGAGCGGAAGGTTATTGCGGCCGCACGCGAGATCGGGAAGGTGCTGAATCGGAGACTGTCGTCGCGCCTCTCGCAGGTACAGACCGAACAAACCGCGTATGAAGGTGTGGCATGAGTCTGCTCGGTCCACGCCCGTTCGTGTGCGACATTCAGGGCTTGATGATCTTAGCTGAGCAGGTGAGAGCCGGAAACGTCCGTGCCGTATCACGGCTGATCTCCTTGTTGGAGAACCATCCGGGCGCCAGAGAAGTGCTGCGTCTCCTCAACAACACTTCGCGGGAGACAAGGGTCATCGGGGTAACGGGATACCCCGGAGCTGGAAAGAGTACGGTGGTCGATCGCTTAGTGCACCACTATCGGCGGAGCGGTTTGAAAGTCGGAGTGTTGGCGGTGGATATCAGCAGTCCCGTCACGGGCGGTGCTCTGCTGGGTGACCGTATTCGAATGCAGGATCATGCGTTGGATCACGAGGTATATGTCAGAAGCATGGCCACTCGGGGACATCATGGCGGACTTGCCCCGACGATCCGCGATGCAGCGCTGGTATTGGACGCAGCCGGATATCAGGTGATCCTGGTTGAGACCATCGGGGTTGGTCAGGGTGAAGTCGATATCATGGACCTCGCCCACACCGTTGTGGCAGTGGTGGCACCGGGCCTGGGCGACGAAGTTCAAGCTATGAAGGCTGGACTATTGGAAGTTGCACACATTGTCGTCGTCAACAAGGGGGACCTTCCTGAAGCGGATCGTACGGTACGAGATCTCCAGGAATGGTACCCGAATGTCATACGTACGGTGGCGACAACAGGCGAGGGGATTTCAGAGCTCGCTGCTGCAATCGGGGTGCATCAACAATCCCGAGGCAGGAGCCATCCAGAAGGAGCTGTCCGCGTCGGTGGAACCGCACGGGTGGAGTGAGGAATGGAAGAGGAAAGTCGAAGGCGATTATCCGGCCGTGACAATAAAGTGGGCTGTGCCCATGAGCCGGCGGACCACACGAAGTGAGGTATGGAGGATCTATGCCGCATCAATTATTGACGATTTCTCACCACGTCGCACGGATTACTGTCCATAATCCGCCGGCCAACGTGCTGAATCTTTCCGTGCTCAAGGAACTCGAGCTCGTCTTGAACGAGTTGGAGGAAGACGAGTACGTCCGCGTGGTCATCGTGACGGGGACGGGTCGGTTTTTCTGCGCCGGTGCCGACATCAACGAGCTGGGTCATCTCAATACGGTACATGGCGGATCGGAATTTGCTGCACGCGGGCAATTCCTCCTCAACCGTATTGAGCGGTCGGACAAACCGGTCCTTGCCGCCATCAACGGAACCTGTGTCGGAGGCGGTCTCGAATTGGCTCTGGCGTGCCATATCCGAGTGGCAGCCTTCGGGACAATGCTGGGATTGCCCGAAATCAAGCTTGGTCTCATTCCCGGCTTTGGAGGCACCCAACGGTTGCCCCGGATCGTAGGGCCTTCCAAGGCGGCAGAGATGATTCTGACGGGCGAAAGCTTGTCCGCGGAAGAAGCGCTACGAATCGGTCTGCTGAGTCGAGTGGTCCCGCCACACGAGTTGATCACGCAGGTTGAAGGCATCGCGGCTTCCATTATCGCCCACGGGAAAACCCCGGTCGAAGCTGCACTCCATGCGATCAGAGGGGGGATCGACATCCCTCTGTCGGAAGGCCTGGCCAGGGAGGCAGAGTTATTCGGTCGATTGTGCGTCACCCCCGGCAAGCAAGAAGCTGTGCAGGCATTTTTGGCAAAGCGGCAACCGAAATGGGCCGAGACAGAAGCCTGAATTCGTAAGACGAGATCGGAAAGAGGCAGCCGATGCTCGCAGATCGCCTCGCTCGATATTGCCAAACGTTACGCTACGGCGATGTAGCGGATGCCGTGGTGCACGAAGTCAAACGGCGTGTACTCGACAGCCTTGGGTGTGCGCTCGGGGCTTGGAATGCAGCGCCCTGCCGCGTCGCTCGACGGATTGCCCTGGCGGTTAAGGTGTCCGAGGGCGCCACGCTGTGGGGCATAGGTCACAAGACGATTCCCGACCTGGCGACCTTCGCCAATGGGGGGTTGGTTCGGTATCTCGATTTCAACGACACCTATCTTTCGAAAGAGCCGGCGCACCCTTCCGATAATATTCCGGCCATTCTTTCGGTCGGTGAGGCAGTCCACGCGTCCGGCAAACGTGTCATTGAAGCCATCGTCCTCGCCTACGAAATTCAGTGCCGTCTCTGTGACGCCGCGGCGCTACGACCCCGCGGTTGGGACCATGTGACGTACGGATCCTTCTCTTCCACCCTCGGGGTCGCGAAGCTCATGAAGCTTTCACAGCCGCAGACGGTACAAGCCATCAATTTGGCAGGTATCTCGAATGTGGCACTGCGGCAAACGCGGGTCGGGGATATGTCCATGTGGAAAGCTTGCGCCTTCTCGAACGCCGCGCGCAACGGCGTGTTTGCCGCCATGCTGGCGCAGTCGGGCATGACAGGGCCGTCGCCTATCTTCGAAGGTGAAAAGGGGTTCATGAAACTCGTTTCGGGGCCGTTCGACCTGGCGGCGTTGGGAGGAGAAACGGGACAGGCGCCTGCGATGGGCCCGTTCAAGATCCTGGACACCTATATCAAGCATTACCCGGTGGAGTATCACGCGCAGACCGCGGTCGAGGCTGCCGTCGCGCTTCGCAATGACCTGATCGAAGCAGAAGGCGCGCGTGCGATCGATCATGTCATGGATGTTGAAATCGGAAGTTATGACGTGGCGATCGAAATCATCGGGCGCGATCCGGAGAAATGGCAGCCGGCCACGAGGGAAACGGCTGACCACAGCTTCCCCTATTGCGTCGCAGTGGCATTGCTCCAGGGGCACGTGACGCTGCAATCATTCGGCCCGAAACGATTACAAGATCCGGTCCTACGGGACTTGATGAAGAAGATCCGTGTCGTGCAGCAACCCGAATTTGTGGGACGCTACCCTAAGACCATGCCGACCAGGATCACGGTCAAGACTGGCGCGGGTAAAACCTACGTGAGTCAGGTCGATCTCCCGGTGGGCCATCCCGGCAATCCAATGTCGGACCAGGATCTGGAAGCGAAGTTTCGGCGGTTAGCCGCCGGCCGATTGAGTCGCTCCCGTATCGACCGGCTTATTGAATTCATATGGACGCTCGATCGAGTCGGAGACATCGGCACCCTCATGCCGCTGCTCAGGGTGAAAGGTTGAGGCTCAGGTTGAAGTTCAGGAATAGTAGGAAAGATGACTATGGATCAAACGGGGCAGACGAAGGCATCTCGCTTGCGTGAATTGTTGAGTACACGGACCCTCGCCATTCCCGGAGCCTTTAACGCGCTGGTTGCGATGCAGATAGAAAAGGCCGGCTTCGAAGTTGTGTATGTCTCGGGGGCGGCGGTCTCCGCTTGCCGAGGTGTGCCCGACATCGGCCTCATCACGCTCGGCGAGATGGCGGCGGAAGCGGGCAGGATTGCCAAAGCCGTGTCGATTCCGGTCATCGTCGATGCCGATACGGGCTACGGTGGCCCGTCGGAAGTCGCGGAAGCGGTGAGGGTTTTTGAGGAGGCCGGTCTTGCCGGCATGCAGATCGAAGATCAGGAAGCGGCCAAGAAATGCGGCCATCTTTCCGGGAAACATCTGGTGCCTGTGGGCGACATGGCGGCCAAAATCGAGGCAGCCGCTCGCGCCAAGCGGGATCGGGATTTCATGATCGTGGCCCGCACCGATGCCCGTGCGGTGGAGGGGCTGGAAGCTGCGGTTCAACGGGCGGCGGCTTATATAGAGGCGGGCGCGGATGCGCTGTTTCCTGAGGCACTGGAGTCGGCCGAAGAATTCCGGATCTTTGCTCGTCACATGAGAACGAGGGGAGTCGTCGTTCCGTTGATCGCTAATATGACGGAATTCGGAAAAACGCCTCTGTTGAGCGTCGCGGAATTTGAACGATTGGGGTACCGCGGCGTGCTCTTTCCCGTGACCGCCTTACGGACGGCCTTGCAAGCCGTCGATAGGTTGTTGGCTGAACTCAAACTGTTCGGGTCTCAGAAGGACTGGCTCCATCACATGATGACGCGACAGGAACTGTACAGACTGCTCCGGTACTCGGATGTTCAGGAGCAGCGGGAAGGGAAGATCCATGAGCACGGCCATGACCGAGTCTCTCAAGAGTGAGGCGAAAGACCATCCTGCTTACAGTCCCGGCCTCGAAGGCGTGATTGCCGGAGAATCGGCTCTGTGTCTCGTGGATGAAGGAGAAGCCGGTCTCCTCTATCGCGGCTATGCGATCCGTGATTTGGCGGAGCACGGCATGTTTGAGGAGGTGGCCTATCTCCTTTTGTTCGGTCACTTGCCGACTCGGCAGGAGCTGACAGACTTTTCGGCACGACTCATCGAGCAGGCCGTGCTTCCTCATCTCCTCGACGTGTTCCTCGGCGCAGTGCCTTCCGGTTGCCATCCGATGGACGTCGTCCGCACGGGCGTGTCTTTGCTGGGCATGGTCGATCCGGATGCGGACGATAACTCGCATGATGTCAACGTTCGGAAATCGATCAGGCTGTTGGCGCAGATCCCGCCGATGATCGCGACCTCTTATCGGCTGGTGAACGGCAAACCGCGTGTGCGGCCACAGGAGGATCTGAGTTTCGCCGAGAATCTCTTGTACCTTCTCACCGATCGGAGGGGAAACGATGAGGCGAAAGCCATGGCTCGTGTCCTCGATGTCTCCCTGACGCTGTATGCCGAACACGAGTTCAACGCATCCACGTTTGCCGCCCGGGTCACTGCGTCGACGATGACCGACTTGCATTCGGCCGTGACCTCGGCAATCGGGACGTTGAAGGGGCCGCTCCATGGGGGCGCCAACGAAGCGGTGGCCGAGATGTTTCTCGATATCGGGAGCCATGAGCGAGCGGAAGCTTGGGTGCGGGAGGCTCTCGCGAAGAAACGGCGCATCATGGGCTTCGGCCATCGCGTGCTCAAGAAGGGCGACAGCCGTTCAGCCATCATCCAACGGCACGCCGAATCGTTGAGCGGAATCTGCGGCGACCGCCGATGGTACGAGATTGCGACGACCATCGACCATGTCATGGAGCGGGAGAAAGGCCTCCGCCCAAACCTGGATTTTTACACGGCGGTGGCGTATCTCCTGATGGGGATTCCCCGAACGCTCTATACCCCCCTGTTCATCTGCTCGCGCATCGCCGGATGGAGCGCCCATGTCACCGAACAACAGGACCACAATCGATTGATGCGGCCGCGCGCTCTCTATACGGGACCGTCGAGGAGGGAATATGTCCCCCTTGACCGCCGCAGCGGTTGATGAGACCGCGTGCCCTCCACACGGGACAGTGAACATGTCTCCATTGATGGGGCTACCGGAGCACATCGCGCAGGCACGGAAAATCGAAGGGTTTGCCCCTCCGCTCCCATGGAATTCGTTCGCCGACTTCTTCAAATCCCGCGTTTCTGATCGCGCATTGGTCAACCGGACATTTCTAACCTATTGTGACGATGATCTGGCTGTTCGCTATACCTGCAGCTATGCGGAATTCGGGACGGTGGTCCGACTGGTCGCGACGTTTCTCCATGACGAGGTCGGCTTGCGACGAGGGGACCGGCTGGCGACGATCCTCTTCAATCATGACGTCACCGTGGTGCTGTATTTCGCGGCGTGGTTTTTGGGTGTCACGATCGTCCCCATCAACGTTGAAGAATCGGCGGATAAGAAACGCTATATCCTGGAACATTCCGAGGCGACGGCCGTCTGTTGCTGGCACACCTATCTTGATGAACTAAGCGACCTTCAGCGAGACCTTCCTGCTTTACGGCATGTGATGGCGTTGAATGATGACGGCTTCGTGAGAGGCCCGAAGCATAGGACAGGGCTTAAGCCGACACCGTCCTCTTCTTCCATGAGCACAGCATCGCACACTCTCGGCTTGGATGGTGAAGCGCTCATTGTCTATACCTCCGGCACCACCGGTCCGCCCAAAGGCGTCGTCCTCACCGTGGAGAATTTGCTCCTCGATGCCGACGCGATCGCCGATTGGCATCAGTTCGGAGCGGACGACCGGTTGATGTGCGTGCTCCCGATTCATCATGTGAATGGGACGGTCGTTACCCTGATCACGCCGTTTTACTGCAAAGGCAGCGTCGTCTTGAATCGCAAATTCAAAAGTGCCACGTTCTGGCGGAGGCTGCACGAAGAGCGCGTCACTTGTGTCAGTGTCGTCCCGACTTTGCTCGAGTTTCTCCTCGATGCGAATGAAGATGTAGCCGCCTACAAGCTGGACGGTTTCGGTGGATTCATCTGCGGGGCAGGTCCTCTGCTCAAAGACACCGCCGTCCGATTCGAAGATCGATTCGGCTTTCCGATCCGCCATGGTTATGGGTTGTCAGAAACCACATGCTATTCCTGTTTTCTACCGAACGATCTCCAGTCCCATGAGCATCGACACTGGATCGGAGACTATGAGTTTCCCTCGATCGGAGTCCCGCTGCGACATAACGAAATGGCGATTCTGGGCGGGGATGGACACCCGCTGCCGGAAATGGCGAGGGGGGAAATTTGCATCCGCGGCGGGACCGTGTGTGCCGGCTATTTCAAGCGCGACGACGCCAACGAGGCGGCGTTTCAATGGGGCTGGTTCCGTTCGGGAGACGAGGGGTTCTATGTCCGAGACAAGCGGGGACGACCGTTTTTCTTCATTTCGGGTCGCCTCAAGGAATTGATCATTCGAGGCGGTGTCAACATCGCTCCGCTGGAAATCGACGAGGTGTTGCGGACTCATCCTGCCGTCCGTTTCGCGATGGCCGTCCCATTTGAGAACCGGTACTATGGCGAAGAGATTGCCGCTTATGTCGTGCCGCGAGAGGAAGCCGGTCCTGTGAGTGAGGCCGGCTTGCTGGAGCATTGCCGGAAACGGCTGCCGTTCTGCAAACGGCCCAAGGTGATTCTCTTCGGTCAGGACATGCCGTACACCGCGACAGGCAAGCCCAAACGGCTGGATCTCAAAGGTCGCCTCGCCTCTACCTTGGCTGCCTATCGGGATCACCAGTTTCAGGACAAGTAATCGCTCTGCTCGTGAGGGCGCGGCGGGCTTGACTGCTGAGACACCCCCAACGCAATCTGATCGAACGGAAGCGAGCACGAATGCAAATTGGTTTTGGCACCTTGGCCTTCCCTCGCTATTCGCAACGAGCAGATACTTTGGCACGAACCTTCGACGTGGTCCGATTCCTGGCGAGCTCGTGGCCTCATCGTGAGCCTACGCGACTTGTGAGTGCTTGGCAACGCGGCATGAGCGATTTGTTCGCGCGCAGTCAACTCTTGCGAGGACGCGGAACTGCATAGACGAGCGAACCATTCGTTGACGCCTCCATTCTTGGTTGTGTATAAACAAATGCACACGCAAGAATTGTAGAGGATCGTTATGTACGCACGTGAATTTCATGACGGTGCAAAAGACGGGTTAGAAGCGCTCGAGCCGCTGGATCCCGACAAGATTACCTCGTTCAGCGAATTGCTGGAGGCCATGGGCAAGACGGCGTTCGGAGGACGACATCTCGGCAACGCGTTCGATGTGCTTTGGGCGATGATCGAGGATCCCGATTGCCAGGTGGTGATGACGTTGTCCGGTGCGATGACCATTGCCAAGATGGGCAAGATCATCACGAAGATGATCGACGAAGGCATGGTGCAATGCATCGTCTCGACCGGGGCCTTGATGGCGCATGGTCTCAGTGAGTCGGTCGGCAAGACCCATTATCGGCACGACCCGTCGATGAGCGACGAAGAGCTGTTTCGAAAAGGGTACAACCGCGTCTATGACACGCTCGAGATGGAAGCGAATTTGAATTATGTCGAGCACGTCGTCGCACAAACGTTGAAGCGTCTGACCCATGATCAGCCGCTTTCGTCGGAAATTCTCACCAGAGAGCTGGGAAAGACGTTGGCGGAGGAATTGGACAGCGACGGGATTCTGAAAAGCGCCTACTTGAAAAAGGTACCGGTCTATATCCCGGCCTTCACGGATTCGGAAGTGGGCCTGGACATGGGAACCTGGGCCATGGCTCAGGAGGTGGATCGAGCCAAGTCTCGGGTAGGGCCGGGGAAAGATCTCGACGTTCTCCGGGCGATCCATCAATCCTGCCCGTCCTTCAATCCGTACCTGGACTTGAACAGCTATGCCGATCACGTCCTTTCCGCGAAACGGCTCGGCATTTTCACGATCGGAGGAGGGGTGCCGCGAAACTGGGCGCAGCAGGTCGGCCCATACATTGAAATCGGCAATCTTCGGTTGGGCCTGAACGTGAAGCCGCCTCGATTCCACTATGGCGTGAGAATTTGTCCGGAGCCGGACTACTGGGGAGGACTCAGCGGCTGCACCTATCAGGAGGGGCTCTCCTGGGGAAAATTTGTGACGCCGAAGGACGGGGGACGATTCGCCGAAGTGTTGAGCGATGCCACCGTCGTCTGGCCCTTGCTGATGATGGGGCTTCTGGAGAGAAAAAAAGCCGGTGTGGTGCGCGGCTCATGACCTGGCCGATCGGACAGCGGTGGCTGCTGGTTTTCGCGTGCAGCACTCTCGGGTGGCCTTCTCCGGCGTCGGCGGGGAATGCCCTTGATGCCGATGCGCGGGTACGAGGACAAGCCAACGCCCCGCTGACGTTGATCGAATACTCTGATTTCACATGCGGCTATTGCCTGAAATTTTTCAAGGATACGTGGCCACGGATTCAGGCTCGTTACGTCGATACCGGAAAGGTCCGGTTTCTCTACAAGGATTATCCGCGAGCCGATCAGGGTCCTGGAGTCGATGCTGCGTCAGCGGCACGATGCGCGGGTGCTCAAGGCAAGTATTGGGCGATGCATGACCGCTTGTTTGCCGCGGGGGGTCGGTTGGACAGGCAGGTGTATCTCCGACAGGCTGCGGGCTTGGGTTTGGATCAAGCCGCGTTTGAACGGTGTCTGAACGACGGGCGGTATACGAAAGCGATTTTCGAAGATCGCCAGGAAGCCAACCAGTGGGGGTTTCATGGAACCCCGGGATTCATCCTGGTGCGAACGGCCGATGAGCCGACGGAAAAAGAGCCGGCCGTTGCGATCCCCGGCGCCTTTCCATTCGAAATGTTCGCGGAAGAAATCGATCGACTGCTGGCAAGCGACAAAAAGTAACCGCGGTGGTGCAGGAGAGATGAGGCAGGACAGTGCCGGTAGGGTTGACATCGGTACTCAGGTGCGATAGTCCTCTCCCTTAATAAAAAGGTAGGGTACCCATATGGCTTCGATGCAATCGTTCTGGCCCGTCTCCCATCGCGATGACGATTTCTGGGTGTGTATGTCGTGCTTGACGGAAGTCTTCTACAGAAAGGTGCCGATGCCGGACTGTCCGACGTGTCACGGTGTATCGACCTACGAGGGCTTTACCTTGGAGGCGATCCGTGATTGGGGCACGGAAGAATTGATCGCCAAGGCCGTCGCCGCACAAGAAGCGGCCACGATTGTTCAACCCTCCGCCGAAGCCGCCGCGCCGGTTGAAGCGGCGGACTAACACCAACCTCAGCTCGGACTCCAGCGAGTCTTCCCGTGCAGGAATCCCGTCCGTTCCTCGTTCATGGCCAGTGGAAGTCAGGCGCGCTCTCGGCCCCTGTGGTTGATCCGTTCACCGGCAAATTGATCGCGCAGGTCACCCACGCGACCGAATCCGATGTCGATGAAGCCATCGCGTCCACATGCAGTGCGGCGGCGGCGATGGAGCAGCTGCCGGGTCATGCCCGATACAATATCCTCCAACAGGTCGCCGCGTTGCTCTATCGGCGTCGAGATGAAGTGGCTCGGGCCATCACGGCCGAGGCCGGCAAGCCGATCACCGATGCGAAGCGGGAGGTCAATCGGGCGATTCAGACCTTTACCGTGGCGGCCGAGGAAGCGCGGCGGATTGCAGGGGAAGTGGTCCCATTGGATTGGACGCCTGGCTTCGATACTCACCTCGGCCTGCTCCGCCGTTTCCCCATCGGTCCGATTCTCGGCATTACCCCCTTCAACTTTCCGCTGAATCTGGTGGCGCACAAAGTGGCACCAGCCCTGGCGTCCGGCAATCCGATTTTGATCAAACCGGCCCCTCAAACGCCGTTGACGGCGCTGCTCCTTGGAGAGGTCGCGCTCGAGGCGGGGGTTCCTCCCGGCGGGCTGAATATAGTGCCGTGCGAGAACGTGCTTGCCGAGCGGATGGTCGTCGATCCGCGATTCAAGTTGTTGAGCTTCACGGGCAGCGCGTCGGTCGGATGGATGTTGAAGGCCAAGTGCGGCAAGAAAAAAATCACGCTCGAACTCGGCGGCAACGCCGGCGTGATGATCGAGCCCGATGCCGATCTTGAGCTGGCGGCCCAGCGTTGCGCGGCCGGGGGATTCGGGTATGCCGGTCAGACGTGCATTTCGGTGCAGCGGGTGTTCGTGCATCACTCGATCGCCGATGCGTTTACGACCAAGTTGCTCATGCACGTCGCTCGATTGAAAGTGGGCGATCCCGCCGACGAGACGACGAGCATCGGTCCGTTGATCGATCTCGCGGCCGCTCAGCGAGTGGAGAGTTGGATCGGCGAAGCCGTGGCGGAGGGCGCCCGTGTCTTGTTGGGTGGAAAACGGATGGGGGCTCTTGTTGAAGCGACGGTGCTGTCGAACGTGAGGCCCGACATGAAGGTCTCGTGTCGGGAGGTGTTCGGTCCGGTCGTGACCGTGACGCCGTACCGTCAGCTCAGCGAAGCCGTGGCGATGCTCAACCAATCCGACTATGGATTGCAGGCCGGTCTCTTCACGCAGGATATCAACAAAATCTTTTACGCCTTTCGGCATCTGGAAGTCGGAGCGGTCTTGGCCAATGAAATTCCAACCTTTCGCGCGGACCATATGCCCTACGGCGGCGTGAAAGATTCCGGGTTGGGGCGGGAGGGCGTGCGCGCCGCGATCGAAGACATGACCGAGCCACGCATGCTCATCATGAATCTGAAGGAACCGCCCGGCGCATCCGAAAAAAGTGTCTAGAAGATATTGCGAAGCCGGTTCAATCTTGCTACAACAAGCGCCCGATACCGCCGTGGCTCTGGTCCGGTTTGTTTGTCTGGCTGGCCGCTTACGAACACGTCACCAAACAACCTTCGAACAACCAGACAGGTCGATTAGCAGAGGAAAGGGAAGAAGATGGTACCTACGCATATGTTCCTAACGAGAGGAGTGGGAGTCCATAAAGAAAAGTTGGCCTCCTTCGAAGAAGCGCTGCGCAGCGCCGGTGTGGCCTACTGCAACCTGGTCAGCGTCTCATCCATCCTTCCTCCCCATTGTAAAATCATCCCGCGAAAACGCGGAGAGAAACTACTGAAGCCGGGAGAAATCACGTTTTGCGTCATGGCGCGTTCGGAGACGAATGAACGGAACCGGCTCATCTCGGCCTCCGTCGGACTGGCGAAACCCACCGACCGCGGCACATACGGCTATCTCTCGGAGCACCATGCGCACGGGGAGACGGACGAAGAAACGGGAGAGTATACGGAAGATCTGGCGGCGCAGATGCTGGCGACGACCCTCGGCGTCGAGTTCGATCCCAATGTCGCGTGGAAAGAGCGCGAGCAGGTTTTTAAAATGGGCGGGAAGATCGTGCAGACCCTCAACATCACCCAGTCGGCCGTCGGGAAGAAAGGGAAGTGGATCACCGTCATCGCGCTGGCGGTCTTCATTCCGCCGGAGAACGTGCCCAACCGTCCTCGCAGGTAGAGGTCCGTGGTTCTTGCCTGGAATGGGAAGCCTCGGTCGGCCTCGCCAAGGGAAGCACACCCATGACGCTTCCCATGGGTTGGGAGGGGCCCGACCGCAATTTTCTGGGGATCGAGGAACCCTGGTGCCATCCGCATCACGCGGGTGTCTATGTTCTACCGGCTCCCTACGAACACACCTCGAGTTATATTCGCGGGTCGGACCAGGGCCCGTCCGCCATCCTGGAAGCCTCGCGTCAAGTCGAATTCTACGACGAACAACTGGGGCGCGAACCCTATCGCGAATGGGGCGGGATCGCGACGGCTTCGCCGTTGGACCTTGAGGGGAAGGTCGATCTTGCGGCGGTCGAGGCCATCGAAGCGTTTGTGTCCCCGCATGTGGGAACCGGCCGGTTTCTCATCACCCTGACGGGCGAACACACCGGGGCATTGGGCGCGATTCGGGCCCATGCGAAGCAATACCCGCAGATGACCGTCGTGCAGATCGATGCCCACGGCGATCTTCGCACCGCCTATCAAGGCAATCCCTTCAGCCATGCCAGTGTCATGGCGCGAGTGGTGGACGGCGGACTGCCGCTGGTGCAGGTGGGCATCCGATCGATAAGCGAAGAAGAGGTCGCTCGTATCCATGCCACAGACCGCATCACGACGTTTTTTGCAGCGACCATCCTCGACCCATCCGGCCGGTATGAAGGTAAAGCGTCGAACTGGATCCCCGACGTGGTCGCGGCTTGCCGAACGCCCGTGTACCTCACCTTTGACTGCGATGGGCTGGATGCGTCCATCATGCCCGCCTTGGGCACTCCCGAGCCCGGCGGACTTGGATGGTACGATACCATCAATCTCATCACGGCGCTGGCCAAGGGGCCCGGCATCGTCGGCATGGATGTCAGTGAAATCGCACCGATCGAAGGATTCGTGGCGCCGCAATTTTCCATCGCACGGTTGATCTATCGTATGCTCGGCCGTATCGGGACCGGCCGGCGCGTGCTTTAACCGTCCGTATCATCCGTCAAGTCCCTCCATCGTCTCGTGGCGCACACCATTCGCATCAACAAGTTCTTCACCGAGCATGGGATCTGTTCCCGGCGCGAGGCAGACCGGTTGATTGAATCGGGCGCCGTCACGATCAACGGCCGGGTGGCCAAACTCGGCGACCATGTCGGGCCCGCGGATGTCGTCGCCCGCGAGGGTCGTGTGATTCCCTGGGGCAAAGCGACACTCTATATCAAGTATCACAAGCCGGTCGGGGTCACGACGACGAGCGAATCGCATGTCCCTCGAAATATCATTGCGGAGATCGGACACCCGGAGCGGATTTTCCCGATCGGGCGCCTGGACAAGGATTCGTCCGGGCTTATCTTGCTGACAAACGACGGCGACATCGTGAACGAAATCCTCCGCGCCGAATTCGGACATGAGCGGGAGTACCTGGTGCAGGTGGACCGTCCGTTCGACCAATCCTTCTTGGATCGTATGTCCCGCGGAGTCGTTATTCTCGGAAGTGCCACGAAGCCCTGTCGCACGATGCGCGTGGCCCGTGATCAATTTCGCATTGTTCTGACGGAGGGACGGAACCGACAGATCAGGCGGATGTGCCAAGCGCTTGGCTATCGAGTGAGCAAGCTGCACCGGACGAGGATCATGCACATTTCGGTCAAGGGGTTGGGCGTGGGTGAGTGGAGAGAGCTCACGAGTCAGGAGCGAGAACGACTCATGCAGGCTGTGGGAAGAGACGGCGCATGACGGGCGCGCTTGCCGCTGGAGGTTCTTACCCGAGCAGTTCTTGCCGGGCGGCGCGGACAAGAGCGAGGACGGCCGGATGCTTCAGCCGGCGCTCGGCCGTGATGGCGTAGAAATGTTGTTTGAGAGACTCCAACTGTCCGACCGCCTGCACCCGATATTGGCGACAAATCTCCTTTTCGATCACCGACACACCGGGGAAGATTCCATATCCATCTTGGCCGAAGGCCTTTAAAGTCGCACTGTCGTCGAACTCCCCCACAATGTTCGGATGGAGTCCTTGATTAACGAACCACTGGTCGAGCAGGCGCCGGAGCATGGCACTGGATGTCGGAAGGAGTATGGGTGCCCCGCTTAAGGATTGGGGAAAGCCTCGGCGATATTGCGTCGTCAGTTTCGCCGTAGCAAACAGCGTCACTCCTGATTCGCCTAATGGATGGCTGTACGTATGCTCCTTGATGCTGGAGGGGGCCGGAGTGTCGGCGATCACCAGATCCAATCGATGGGCCGTCAAATCGGTCAACAGTTGGCGCAATTTGTCTTCCTGGCAAATCAAGTGGGTCGGCCGGTGCAGTTTCAGAGCGGACTTGAGGAGTTGGGTGGCCAGTGGTTTGGGAACCGCATCCGCGATGCCGACGATCAGTCGAGCAGGATGTCCATTCGCATGCCCTTTGACCGTGTTCATCAACTCTTGTCCGGTCGAAAAGATGTCTTCGGCGTACTTGAAGACGAGATGGCCCATCTCCGTCAGCGCCAGGCGGCGGCCGGTCCGTATGAATAACTTTTCTCCCAAGGTATTTTCCAAGAGGTGGATCTGTCCGCTGATGGTGGGCTGCGCGAGGCGGAGTTCTTCGCAGGCTTTGGTCACGGTCCCGTGCCGGGCGACGGACCAGAAATACAGGAGATGATGATAGTTCAGCCAATCCATATGGCCCTAGGATTTGAATGAGGGAAGCACTATACATCGGATTAGCCGATAACTCCAATCCGTTTTATCTATTTTGAAAAATAAGCAGGAGATTGCTACTGTGAGCGCCGTCCGCCACCCGATGTGAAAGGAGCATCCCTCATGATCGCTCTGGTATTGGCCCTGGTGACTCTCCTGCCAATGACCGCACTGGCGGACCCGATTCATGATTCCAGCGCATTGAAGGCTCAGTCGACGCGCACCGAACCCCTCACCATCGGAGAAGTGCTGGCGCGCATCGAGTTGACGCATCCGTTGCTTCGGGCGATGGGAGCCGAGCGAACGAAGGCCAGGGCGATGATCCTGAAGGCGCTTGGGGCTTGGGAACCGCAGATCAAGAACTATACACAGACCGAACGTTATACGACTTGGAACCTCACGACGGCCTTCGACATTCCGAGTCAACATACCACTGGCTATGCCGATAGCACGGTCCAGGTCGGGCATCCCTGGGGCTTCACGGTCGAAGGCGGGCTCCGCAGCGGCTTCTTTGATAAAGCCACCTCGAGGATTGCGTACCCCCCTGATCTACTGGCCGCCTATCCACAGCAGCATTTCTATTACGGCGGGTCGTTCCATCTCCTGCGGGGCTTCATGGTCAACGAGGAGAACGCCCAGTTTCAACAGGCTGAGCTCGCGGGGCCGCAAGCGGAGATCAAGGTGGCCCAAAAACGACAGGACCTCTATCTCGCCGGGGCCGTGCAGTACTGGGATTGGCAGGTCGCCGTCAAACAAGCCGAGGTGGTGAAGCGCGCCTTAGCGGTTGCCGAAGAGCGCTTGGTCCAGGTCGAAGGATTGGCCAAGGGCGGGAAGGTCGCGCCGCTCGATGTTGTCGAAGTGAACAAAGAGGTTCAGAATCGGAAAGAAGCCGCCATCGCCGCCCAGCGGAAGGTGGAGTATGAGCAGTACAAGCTGTCCCTCTTTCTCTGGGAGAACGGCGAGCCGGTGACGCCGCGACCGGAATGGGCGCCGGAATTCCAGGGCGAAACGCCGCTCCCGAATAACGACGAGGTCGCGGCCTATAAAGTGGAGGCCAAAGAAGAGCGGCCGGAAGTGCGGGAGCTCTACATCGAAGCTAAGATCAACAACATCGACATCAAGCTCGCCAAGAACAAACTGCTCCCGTTGTTGGATCTTGAGGGCGGGCCCACCAAAGGCGCTGCGGACTGGGTCGTGGGACTCGGGTATCGGGTCGGTGTGCACCTTGAGGTGCCGGTGTTCCAACGGGAAGGGCGTGGAAAAGTCATGGCTGCGGAAGTGGCTCAGCAACAATTGGCGTTGAAACAGCTGTACACCGAGCAACAGGTCAGTTTCGATGTGGACAACTGGCTCTCGGCCCAAGTGCGGGCCAGAGACCGGGTGACGGCGTCGACGGAAGCCCTGCGGTTGGCCAAGACGCTGGAAGAGGGCGAGCGGACTCGGTTTAACATGGGCGCGTCCAGTGTGCTCTTCGTCAACCTCCGTGAGCGCAACGTGGTGGAACAGGCATACCAGCTGTATCGGGCGCAGGCCGACTACGCCGTGTCGCGTGGAGGCATGTTGTGGGCGAGGGGTGCGTTGGCCAAGCCGTGGGCCGAAAGCGAGTTGAGCAAGTACGGGAACCCGCTGACGGCGGCGGGCATGAACGGTTTCAAACGACCGGGCCGCGATTAATCCGACGCAAGGAGCATCCTTCGATGGCCGCTCTATTACTCGTGATTCTGACCTTGCTTCCCGTGGCGGCACTGGCGGAGCCGGTGCACGATTCAAGCGCGTTGAAGGCGCAGTCCGCCCGCACCGAGCCTCTGACCATCAGCGAAGTGCTCGCCCGGATTGAGCTGACTCATCCGCTGCTTCGGGCGACCGGGGTTGAACGGATGGAGGCCCGGGCGAAGATCTTGAAGGCGCTCGCAGCCTGGGAACCGACGTTCAAGAACAGGACAGAGGCCGATCGGTATCAGAGTTGGAATTTCCTGGCATTTATTAATGAGACGACGGGGGGATTTAACGACAGCCTTCTCCAGATGGGGCATCCCTGGGGCTTCACGGTCCATGGGGGGATCCGCAATGGGTTTGGGGATCGCACCAACCAAGGCGCCCATGCGCTCCTCGCGAATGATGGACTGCTCTTCTGGCAGAACCAGCAAATCCTCGTCGGTGGTGAAGCTCACCTACTGCGCGGCTTCATGATGAACGAGGAGTATGCCGACTTCCAGAAGGCCGAACTCGCGGGTCCGCAGGCAGAGATCCACGTCGCCCAAAAACGACAGGACCTGTATCTCGCCGGGGCCGTGCAGTACTGGGATTGGCAAGTGGCGGTGAAGCAGGCTGAAGTGCAGAAACGGACATTGGCTGTCGCGGAAGAGCGCCTCATTCAGGTACAAGGGCAGGCCAAGCGTGGGCTGGCCTCGCCGCTCGATGTCGTCGAGGTGAACAAAGAGGTTCAGAGTCGGCGAGAAGCCGCCATCGCCGCCCAGCGGAAGGTGGAGTATGAGCAGTACAAACTGTCCCTCTTTCTGTGGGAGAACGGCGAGCCGGTGACGCCGCGACCGGAATGGGCGCCGGAATTCCAAGGTGAAACGCCGCTCCCGACCAACGACGAGGTTGCGGCCTATAAAGTGGAAGCCAAAGAAGATCGGCCGGAAGTGAGAGAACTCTACATCGCAGCCAAGATGAATAATATCGACATCAAGCTCGCCAAGAACTACCTGCTCCCCAAGTTTGATTTTAAGGGGGGACAAATGGAAGCCGGCGCGGACTGGAATGTGGGGGTCGGATATCGGATGGAATCGTCCTTTGCGATGCCGCTGTTCCAGCGGGAAGGGCGTGGGAAAGTTCTGTTCGCGGAAGCGGACCAGCAGCAATTGGTCCTGAAACAGCTGTACACCGAGCAGCAGGTCAGCATCGACGTGGACAACTGGCTCTCGGCCCAAGTGCGGGCCAGAGACCGGGTGAAGGCAGCGACGGAAGCGCTGCGCATGGCGAAGACGCTGGAGGAGGGCGAACGGACCCGATTCAACATGGGCGCGACCACCGTCCTCTTTGTGAACATCCGTGAGCGTAACGTGGTGGAAGCGGCGTACCAGCTGTATCGGGCGCAAGCCGACTACGCCGTAGCGCGTGGAGGCATGTTGTGGGCGAGGGGCGCGTTGTCGAAGCCGTGGCCCGAAAGCGAGTTGAGCAAGTACGGGAACCCGCTGACGGCGGCAGGCATGAACGGCTTCAAACGACCGGGACGCGATTAATTCAGCAACAAAGGAGCATCCTCCCTTGATCCTTCTCTTGCTGTTCTCGTTGATGATGGTGCCGGTGACCGCAGGGGCGGAAACAGTGATCGACTCGAGCGTCGTTCGAGCTCAGTCTACTCGCACCGCTCCCCTGACCATTGAAGAGGTGTTGGCCAGAATTGAGTTGACCCATCCGCTGCTTAAGGCAACCGGACTGGAGCGAGCGCAGGCTCGGGCGAAAATCTTGAAAGCCTTGGGTGCGTGGGAGCCGAAGGTTCGGAACGAAGTCGAGTTCGACCGGTATCAAACGTTCAATCTGACGAACGTCAGTGGTGCGCCGAATCACTTAAGTTCTGGCTATAACGATACTTTTATCAAGGTCGGGCACCCTATCGGGTGGGAACTCTTCGTCGGTATCCGGAACGTCTTTGGGGATCATGCGACGCTCAGTGGGCAAAATACCATAGACCCAAGCGACCGTAACGTCCAGAGTCCCGGGGTCGCGCTCCCTCAAGACTTGCAACTTTTCTATCCGCAACAACTGGCCCTAATCGGCGGGAAATTTAATCTCCTGCGGGGATTCATGGTCAACGAAGAGTATGCCGGGTTGCAACAGGCTGAGCTCGCCGGGCCGCAAGCCGAGGTGAAGGTCGCCCAGAAACGGCAAGATCTCTACTTGGCCGGGGCCGTGCAATATTGGGATTGGCAGGTCGCCGTCAAGCAAGCCGATGTGGTCAAGCGTGCGCTGGCCGTCGCCGAGGAGCGCTATCGCATGGTCGAGGGAAGAGCCAAAGCCGGCGCGGTCGCTCCGATAGACGTGGTCGAAGCCCGAGAAGAAGTTCAGCGGCGTCGAGAAGCTGCCATTGCCGCGCAACGGAAGGTGGAGTATGAGCAGTATAAGCTGGCGCTGTTTCTCTGGGACAACGGCGAGCCGGTAACACCGAGACCGGAGTGGGCGCCGGAATTCCAGGGGGAGACGACGTTGCCAAGTGACGAGGATGTGGCGGCCTTCAAGGTGGAAGCCGCGGAGGATCGTCCGGAAGTGCGCGACCTCTACATTGAAGCCAAATTGAACAATATCGAAATCAAACTGGCGAAGAATAGCCTGCTTCCTAAGCTCACGGTTGAGGGGGGTCCGTCGATCGGTTCTATCTATTGGGTTGGAGGGGTCGGCTACCGAATGGCGACTCTCTTTAGTATGCCGCTGTTCAATCGGGGTGCCAGAGGGAAGGTCCTTCACGCAGAAGCGCAGCAGGAACGATTGGCTTGGAAGCAAGCCTATACCGAGCGACAAGTTCAGATCGACGTTGATAACTGGTTGTCAGCCCAAGTACGGGCCCGGGACCGCGTGAAGGTCGCGACGGAAGCTCTGCGCTTGGCCAAGACCTTGGAAGAAGGCGAACGAGCCCGGTTTAATATGGGAGCAACGAGCGTGCTCTTCGTCAACCTACGAGAGCGTGCGGTCGTCCAAGCGGCTTACGAGCTCTACCGCGCCCAAGCTGACTATGCCGTGTCGCGTGGAGGCATGCTGTGGGCAAGAGGGGCGCTGTCGAAACCTGTTTCCGACCAGGTGTTAAGCAAGTATGGGGATCCACTGCACGTAGCCGGTTCGTCCGGTCGTAAACTACCGGGACGCGACTGATGTCAGGAAGAAGGGGTGGTACTACCGTATAGTTCATTCGATGGGCTTGGAAGTCGATTCTCAAACGTGGTGTAGTGCAGCCGTGATGAAGTTTGGCAAGGGGCGCATGATTCACATTCAGACCTATTACTGGGGGTGCTCATGAAAGAACCTCAGGGCGAAGGTTATAGGGGCCTGTTCGAAGCACTGATGAAGCAGTTGTCCGTGGCGATGCGGGCTGAGAAAAAAATCATGAGTTTGATTTTTTCTTACGCCCTGGCAGTCGGGTTCTTTTCTCTTATCATTCCATTGACCGTACAGGAGTTGGTTAGTACCTTCTCCTATGCGGTGCAGCCGGTCATGATCTGGACCCTGACGGGGATCATGCTGGGGGTTCTGCTGTTTGTCGGCCTCTTCAAGACATTCCATTTCTACGCGGTGGATGTCGTGCAACGCCGGATCTTCGCACGAGTCACAGTTGCGATGGTTGAGCAGCTTCCTCGGAATCGCTTTAAAGGAGCGAAACCTGAACTGGCGAACTACTTCATCGAAACGGTCTTCATGCAACGTGCCTTATCCACGTTGCTGATCGATCTGATCAATGTCGTGGTGGGAGGCACGGTCGGCATGGTCGTGCTGATCGTCTACCATCCCTATTTTCTCATGTACAATCTTCTGCTCATGGCTGGGTTCGCGCTCACGTTTTTCGTGCTTTCCCGTGGTGCTCTCAAGACGACTCTCGCCATGTCCCATGCGAAGTACGATGTCTTTAATTTTGTTCAAGAGGTTTCGCGGAATGCGCTTCAGTTGAAGGCCACTGACAGTCGCCCGTTTCTCATGCACAAGACGAACGATCTCGTCAGTCGCTATGTTGAAACACGGAAGGCGCGGTTTGCCGTTCTCGTACGACAATATATTGGTTCAGTCGGTGGACAAGCCATCGCGCAAGCCGGTGCGCTTGGCCTCGCAGCTTCGCTCATGGCATCGGGGCAGTTGACCCTTGGGCAGTTAGTCGCTGTTCAAGCGGTGGTGAGTGCACTCGTCATCAATTTCGACTCTCTCATCAAGAACATGGGACATGTATATTATTTCTTCGCGTCGCTGACCCACCTTGATGAGGTCTTTAGTCAAGAGCAGGATCAGGTTTCAACCGAATCGGCTGTCGCTCTTCCAAAGCACTTGACTCAAGGGGTCCGGGTGACCTGTAAAGGTGTCAGTTTGGTTCACAGCGGGGTCTCGGTGTTCGATGGTTTCAACTTGGACGTGGCCCCGGGCGAGAAGCTCGGGATCTACGCCAGGACCACGGCGGCCAAAACAGCTTTGGCCAGAGTGTTGGGCGGCCTCGAAGTCCCAACGAACGGAGTCGTTCAGTACAATGGGGTTGATCTCCGGTATATCGACGGCAATGCCATCAACCAATGCCGCAGCGTGATGATCGATTCTCAGCTGTCATTGGTGAAAGGGACGATCGAGGAAAATATCGTCATGGGACGTTCGTATGTCACCTATGACGACCTCAATTGGGCGCTTCGCTTCACTGAGCTTGAAGAAGATGTCGAAGGGTTGCCGCGTGGGGTCAAGTCAGATATTTCAGCCTTGGGTGAATCCCTGTCACCGACCCATATCGTGCAGATCCTGTTGGCTCGAGCGATTCTCGGACGTCCGCAAGTGCTCATATTTGACGGCTTGATTCACTCGCTCGAGCCGTCGTTGCGCGAGCGGGTCCTGCGTCGGCTGTGCTCGAAGGATGAAGCCTGGTCCGTGATCTTCGTGTCGACGGATCCCAATCTTACGGATCATGCGGATCGTCGTATCATGCTGCATCATGCACATGCGTAAACGGTTCGGAATGGCAAATTAACACCGGTAAATGAATGGAGGCTCCATGGCTAGCCTAGGTCGCGGTGTCGAAGGCAGCGGAGAACGTGCGCTGGTCCGGCGAGGGGTCGGCTTGGAGGCGATCACCATCGAACAAGGACCGGCATTGGCCAAGTTGCCATGCTGGGAGGCTGTACAGATTCCAGGCGGAATGTTCACGGCTTCTCGTGCGATTCTGACGATTCTCTTGCTCTTTCTGATCGTCCTTGAATTCGTACCATGGACACAGACCATCCAGGCGTCTGGGAAAGTGTCAGCTTACACGCCGTATGATCGTCCCCAGCAAATTGAATCTCGAATTACAGGTCGTGTCAAAGCTTGGCACATTTATGAAGGCGTCAAAGTCAAGAAGGGCGACCTCGTCGGTGAACTCGAGGATTACGACCCGACCTTCATGGCGCCGGAAATTCTTCCCTTGTTCGAACAACGTAAGGTAGCGCTTGAACAAACACGTCAGGCGGCGTTGGCCAGGGCGGATCAACTGAATAAGCGAATCGGAGAGATGAGGAAGTTAGTCCAAGCTGCCGTTCCGTCGGCGGAAGCGAGAGTGGTCGAGGCGGATAATAAGGTACGGGAAGCGCAACAAAAGGTCGAGCAGCTCAAGATTGACGTGCACACGGCGCAGCTCAACGTCGACCGGCATCGGCAACTTGTCAGAGACGGACTGGTCTCACAACGAGAACTCGAGTTGACGATTCAGACGGAAATTGGCACAAAAGCAGGTTTGCAGGCAGCACAGGCCAGTTTATTGGCTGCCGAGCAGGCTCGGTCTGCCTTGAGTTTCGGACGTGACCAAATCACCGCGGATGTGCAGCAACGGCTCATGGATGCCATAGCATCGCGCGATGCTGCAGTGGCGGAAGCGGCGAAGGCTACGGAATCGTTGGCGGATATCTCTTACCGGCAACAGGGCGTCCAGCAACGAATCGAGGCCGCGAAACTCATTGCGCCGATGGATGGGACCGTCGTCAAGATGGCGAAAGTCGGTATCAATGAAACAGTCAAACAGGGAGAAAATCTGGTTACTATTTCTCCGCTTGCCTCGGATCCTGCAATTGAAATGGTGGCGGAGGGGTTGGATTCTCCGCTCTTGAAGCCTGGGCGGAAAGTGCGCATCTTGTTCTTCGGAGTGCCGGCCATCCCATTGCCTGCCTGGCCTGGGTTGATGGCGGGTACTCGTGGGGGCGTGATCAAGGTTGTTGACCAGATCGACGATGGGAAAGGAAATTATCGGTTTTGGGTCGTTCCGGACCCGGATGATCCTCAACCATGGCCTGAACAGGCTCAAGTGCGACAGGGTACCAAAGTCTTGGGCTGGGTGATCATGAATCGTGTCCCTCTTTGGTACGAACTGTGGCGGCGATTCAACTTCTTCCCGCCGGACTACCTGCAGCGGGAGCCCAGTGTATTTGAAATGTTCGCGCCCAAGGTGGCGGCCCCGGGTGGCAAATAGTTGATCGTGCCGCACAAGGAATGCGGCACATCGTTTTCCTTCTCGGTATAGATGGCTCAGGGATTCGCCCTGAGCCATCTACTCGTTAACGGTGGCAGTGTAGTTCCTTTCCTCGTCAGTGCGTCCCATTGTAACGTTCTCTCCAGTGTGCTGCTTACGATTGCATGCACTACGGTTTCTTTCGACTCGGACATTGCGAGTGGGCAACATCGCTGCTGCCCTGGTCCGATCACGCAAGCATCAGCGATCGGTCATCCCACACAAGAAGATAGTCATAGTTCCGATCGCCTTGACCCTATCCAAAGGAGTCGCTAAGGTGCCGGTATTGCACGACTGACGGCAGAAGCACTTGTGAAGCGGGAGAGATCAACAATGGTCAAAAAACAGCGGGGAGTGAGTCAGTCTCTGAAAAGCCTGAGCCAAATGCTCACGAACCAGCGGCCGCTGGTCGGAATCTTGGGGGGCAGCAAATCAGATTTTCCGGTTTTAGAGAAATCCGGAGCGATCTTGAAGGAACTCGGTATTCCTTATGAACTCCTCGTCGTGTCTGCTCATCGAACACCGGATCGGCTCTTCGAGTACGCCACTAGCGCTGCTAGCAGAGGAATCAAGGTCATCATTGCGGGAGCTGGAGGAGCGGCTCACCTCCCCGGTATGTTGGCGGCCAAGACCGACCTTCCGGTGATCGGTGTGCCGATACCCACAGAAAACCTCCGTGGCCTTGATTCTCTCTTATCAATTGTCCAAATGCCAAAGGGCATACCCGTTGCCACCGTGGCGATAGGGGGCGCCGAGAATGCAGGCCTTTTGGCCGGACAAATTCTTGCCGGAAGCCATCCTGAAATTGCGGTCAGTATCAAGCATTACCGGACGGCTCAAACCGAAAGCGTTCTCAACTCTCCGGAGGCCAAAGGCCACCAGACTAGGCAACCCCGGAGCCGATGAGATGAGCCGACCGCTGTGACGGAACGAATCCTTAAGCCAGGCTCCACTCTGGGGGTATTGGGCGGAGGGCAATTGGGGATGATGTTTACCGAGGCTGCCCGCCGCATGGGGTATGGTGTGGCAGTCTGGGATCCAGATGCCGACGCGCCGGCTCATCGGATTGCCACCCACTCATTCATCGCACCTTTTTCGGACGTAAACGTCCGCGACCGATTTGCCCGCATCGCCGATGCCGTCACTCTCGAATGGGAAAATGTGCCGGCGGAGCTCTGTGAATGGCTGGAAAGGGGATGTCCGATGCGACCTTCCGGAGCTGTTCTGCGGGTCATCCAGGACCGAATTGAGCAGAAGCAGTTCTTGTCGTCACGGCACCTCTCTGTTCCCGCATTCTCGATTGTCGAATCAGCCCTGCAACTTAGGTCAGCCGTCGATCGCCTCGGCCTTCCCGCCGTCTGTAAGACGGCGAGAAGTGGATATGACGGGAAAGGGCAGTGGGTGCTCCGCGACGCTTCTGACGTAAAACAAGTTGAACACATCTTGAGAACAGCGAACGCCGGTCGCCGGTGGATTCTGGAACAGTTCGTCGAGTATGTCCGAGAACTTTCGGTTCTCGTCGTGCGAGGCGGGAATGGCGCGCAGTGTGTGTATCCGGTGGTTGAGAATCGGCATGAGCGGGGCATCTTACGGGAAACCCTCGTGCCGGCCTCCATTCCTCTTGACGTCGCCGAAACGGCGACGGAAATTTCAAAGCAGGTCGTCACGGCGCTACAAGGCGTTGGTGTGTTCTGTGTAGAACTCTTTCAAACCACAAATGGCTCCCTCCTAATTAATGAAATTGCGCCTCGCCCCCATAATTCTGGCCACTATACATTGAACGTTTGTACGGTCTCACAATTCGAGCAGCAGGTACGAGCGACCTGCGGCCTGCCGTTGGGAGAAACGAGACTCTTAAGCCCAGCAGTCATGGTGAATCTCATCGGCGAGGAAGTACAGGCGGTGACATCCGGTGAAGGGTTGTATGCGCTCCATGCGACCGCAGGGGCCGTACTGCACCTATACGGTAAGCGGATCATGCGTCCTGGTAGAAAGATGGGGCATGTGACATTTACCGCCTCCCAAGTAGAAACAGCCACTGAAACGGCTCGCCAGTTCATTGCACGCATCCGACGCTCTTCCTAATCCATCCGATACAGCAACGCATGTGGTGAGAAAGCCTCCTTGGCAGCATACAAGTTCCTGACGTTCGATTTTGTCAACACGTGGTTCACAAGAGATCGGGACGAGAAGAAAAAGCCACGTAAATGATGAGGTTGATTTGGCGCACGAAGGTATGACATTTGCTCGCTCACACGAGCTGTTGCCATCGGAGGCGCAAAACCATGAGACAAAATTTGGCTCAAACCGGCTCCAAGCAAACATCGGATAGGCTCTGCCGATGGCTTACGGAGCCAGGCACTCGATTCCTCGTGCTTCAAGGGCTCGTCACCATCACTTTATCGTACGAATTGATCTTCAGTGTCGAATCAGTCATCAGCCGATTCATGAGCAATAGCCTAGTGATAGGGCTATGGTTGGGTATCCTCTGTCTTGCGATGTTGCCCCAGACCGTTCTGAGGGCCCCTTGGTTTAGTGCCGGTCTCGTCACCCTCGATACACTCCTCGTGACAGGCGTCATCTATCTTTCAGGAAACGCCCGATCGGATCTCTACATCACCTATTTTGTGCTGGTGCTAATTGCGGCGTCGGTCCGGCGGTTGGGGCATCTGCTCGGTCTCTCTCTGCTCTTGAGTGCTGGGTACGCTGTGGTCGTGTATGAAGGTATTTTAGAATCCGGGGTTCTAGCCACAGGACAGCTTTTGGGGATCCCTGTTCTTCTCGTCATGGCGGTGTTCTATGGAGTGGCCTTAGAAGGCGCGGCCGTCGCCCAGGAAGAAAAGGTATCGCTACAGAAAGATGTCGACCAGCTGAAAAAAACGGAAGTGGAACTAGAAGCCGCCAAAACCGAACTCGAAACCAGAATCAAGGGACTGAAAGAAGATCTATCCAAAACGAATACCGAATTGCGCGAAGGACAAGTCGTCCGGCAGGGGCTGGAGCGACAACTTCATCAGGCGCAGAAGATGGAGGCTGTCGGACGAGTGGCCGCGAGAATTGCCGGTGAGTTCGGGGCGTTGTTCGCCGTCATCGGAAAACAAACAGGTCTCATGCTGTCGCATCTGCAACCAAGCGATCCTCTCAGGTCATCGGCCGATGAGATCTTTAAGGCCGGGGAAAAGTCCGCCACGCTCACGGCCCAACTCATCGCTCTCGAAATCGAGCAACAGCCCGTGCGACACGTCTTGTCGGTCCAAGCGGTAATAGCTGATCTGCACGGAATGATCGTAAGTCTGTTGCCCGATCATATTCGACTGACCATCAACATGGATAAGCAGATGGCCTACGCCGAAGTGGATCGGGAAGGACTGGAAACCGTCCTGCTCCAGTTAATCGTCAATGCACGGGATGCCATGTCGAACAGAGGAATGCTGACGATGGAGATCAAGAAGATTGAGCATCCCTCGGACTTGTCATGGCCGTCGTCGGGCAGGATGACAGGCCCCCAGGTCTTGATTCAAATCAGTGATACCGGAACCGGCATGAGCTTAGATACCCAAGCCCATATGTTCGAACCGCTCTTTTCAACGAAAGAAACGAACATCGGTCTTGGCCTCACTGCGGTGTTCGGGATCGTCAAACAAAACGGAGGGAGGCTGGAGGTGGATAGTCGATCAGGACAGGGGACCTCCGTTCGAGTCATCTTCCCCGCAGCCACGGCACCGGACATACGGGAGGAAGTGATCCCGAGAGCGATGCTGTCCAAAGGAGATGAAACCATCCTGCTTGTGGAGGAAAACGAAATCGAACGGAAGCTGGCGCGATCGGTCTTACAGCGCCATCGTTATCAAGTCTTGGAGGCGGCCTCGTCGGTCGAAGCGTTGATGCTTACTCGGCAATATAAAGGCGTAGTTCATCTGACCGTGAGTCCTTTGGTGATGCATGAAATCGGAGGGCGTGAACTGGCCCGCCGACTCCTGAACCAGCATCCGCTGATGAAAGCGTTGTTTGTTTCCAGCTATGATGATGAAACAATCCAATACCACCGGATCAACCAGCGGTATGTTTTGCAGCATCCTTACCGCCAATCCGGATTAGTCGAGAGGATCAGAGAGCTTTTGGACGCTGCGTGAATCATCCGCCGGTTCCGGATAGGGTGGCCTATTGAGACCATGTCGAACGACCTGGAGAAAAAAACCGTACATCTTTCCGTTTGAAGAAACCGATCAGTGCCATACCTGCAATGAATCCGCCGATATGAGCGAAAAAGGCGACGCCGCCTCCAGCAGCTCCCACGCTCATGCCTCCACTGACCAGCTGCGTAATAAACCACATGCCTAAGACTACGCCCGCCGCCACTCGAGTCATCCCGATCGCCGGCAGCAAAACCAGCACGTGAGCGCGAGGAAATAACAGAAGATAAGCACCGAGTACGGCCGAGATGGCCCCGCTGGCTCCTACCATCGGGATTTGTGAGGAAGGATCCGTCAAGGCATGGCTCAGCGCCGCGAGAATACCGGATACGATGTAGAAGACGATGAATTTCGCATGACCCATGGCGTCTTCAATGTTATTCCCGAAAATCCAAAGATAGAGCATGTTTCCGAGGAGATGCATCCAACTTCCGTGCAAAAACATGCTGGTCACCAGGGTGAGAGAGGCCGGGAAAGCAGTTACTCCATCAGGGAATGAAGCCTGGCCAAAAACAATGACAGGGATGGCGCCGTATTGTAATGCGAACAGCTCGGCAGCCTCCTGAGGAAGATTCACTTGATAAAGAAATACCGCGACACAGATGAAAATGAAGATCATTGTGATGATGGGAGGCCGCTGAGTGGGATTATCGTCGTGGAGTGGAATCATGGCAGTCCGGAACTAGGGAATCCGACGGCGTTCGGGGATTGCACGAGGTAATCTGGGGTCAGTCGGAGGTGATCCATCGCCCTCGAGTGGAACGGAAAACCCAGCGGCATGAGTATGGCCGCCGCCTCCGAATGAGGCGGCAATAGTCCCCACATCCGTGCCGTCGGATCGGGAACGCATGCTGAAATAGCGTCGACCATCGCGGTCATGCCAAATCAAGCAGAAGGGATAATGAGGCGACAGGCGCTCACCGATTTGGCTGGTCAGGACGGCACTTTGCACAGCAGGAACGATGACACCCTGAAACTCCACGAGCGAGGCTTGGGCTGCGAGCTTTCCGACAAGTTCATGCTCGTAGCGTAAAATGGCTCGACCTTCTTGCTCGAGCGTCGACTGAACGAAGTGATCCCACACGTTGAAATCGAACGGATAGGAGGCTAATGCGGCATTGATTTCACGGCTTGCCGGCAAAGCCCAAGTCCACAAGTCTTTGTCCTGAACATACTGCAACAGCCAAGGGGCTGTCGTGCCGTGAGCCCATTCCCAGCCCAGGACTGCACCGGACTTTGTTTGGTCGAAGTACGCATGTGCAAAGCCGTCCAACGTCCGTTCAGCGGTGATATGGTGATCCAGAACGAGCAGCTCCTTGGTTTCGGATGCCATGGCTTCCAGGACTGGGCGGGCGTAGCTGAAGTCCACGATAACGACACGACGATCCTTGAGATCGGGAGGGGGTGGATGGCCGTGCTTGACAGGCAAAAAGCTCGCGCTCGGAAACTTTTTCCAGAGTGCCCAGGCTGCTCCGAATCCATCGGAACATTCGGCATGGTACAGGACAATGTCCGGAGAGCCATGAAAGAGGAGGACGGAGGATATGTTACCCATAAGAATGGAGAGAGAATAGCATGCCCAAGTCAGGACTAAAAGGTGTCTGTCGTGTCCCTGTCTTCCACGAAAAGTGATTCACAACTCATTGAGGTGACTGATCAGCTGGCGAAGCCGCCCGGCGCTGCGTCGATTAAAATCAAACACGAGTCGAGGGAGAGCGCGCAGGGCCGGTTCATCTAATTCCTCCGCCAGGGGGCCTCGAAGTTCGAACGTGCCCCCGGATAAGAGATCGGCGAATCGGTCTCGTACCTGCTCGAGTTGTTCAGGGGTAATGGTCTGCTTGAGGCGTATCGCCAGCTGTCTTCCCACAAAACGCATCGAGTGGTAACGACGGTAGAATCCACGGATGTGGCTCACCGCCGCTTCCGCAGAATCCACGATGACGAAAAGGCTCATGTCCTCTTCATTGATCAGTTTCCGATTCAGTAGTTGCCTCGTCACAAACCTCGACCAATCATCCCAGTAATCGCAGCCGGGAGCCTGTAGACAAACGATCGGTTGAGGATCGCTCTTACCGGTCTGAGCCAAGGTCAGAATCTCAAAACCTTCATCATGTGTGCCGAACCCTCCAGGAAAGAGCGCGATCGCGTTGGCTTCCTTTTGAAACATCAATTTGCGGGTGAAAAAGTATTTGAAGGTAATGAGCTTCGGGTCATCGGCGATCGTGGAGTTAGGACCTTGCTCGAACGGAAGCATGATATTGACGCCGAAGCTGTTTTCGCGTCCGGCACCCTCTTGCGCCGCACGCATGATCCCATCGGCTCCTCCTGTGATGACCATGAAGCCTTCCCGGACGATGGCGTGGGCGAACCGGTAGGCGAGTTGATAGTTGGGATCGTCAGAGAGGGTTCGTGCAGAGCCGAAAATGCTGACTTTTTGGCGATCGCGATACCCATGAAAGACGCCGAATGCATGGCGAAGTTCTTTGACGGCGCGATTCACGATTTTCACATCCAGAAGATCAAGGTGGGCATCATGGAGTTTCAGCAACCCCGTGAGGAGTTCCGTCATGAGAGCAGCGTGCAGGTCGTCCTCACGACCGTCGAGAAGGGTCCCAATTTGCTGCAGAATCTCCTCTCGTGACAAGGTGGGACGCTGCCGAATCTGCGGAGATCTCCCGGTTGTGGTCATATTGTCCTCTTTCAATGAGTAAGACGAAAAATTGTACCAATGGATCGGGTATTGGTCAAAGATTACCGGGATCGCGTGCGGTCTATGAAGCGTCGAAAGGTTTAGGCAGATTGGTCTGAACCCAGGCCTTGATTCTTGACTGATCCGCAGGGGAGAGATCGACGAATTGTATTTCGACACCATGAGTTGTTGCCGTGAGGGAATCCATTGCGCGGGACACCGGTTCAACTCGCGCGTTGTTCAAGACAGTCCCTCGAATGGTCATCGGGCTCATCGTCTCAGAGAGGCAAAAGCTCAATATGACCTTGGTTCCCGGCAGCAACAGTGCGGCAGCCGCCACTAAGGCGCCGGCATGGCTGAGTTGTGAAATGGCGACTTGATGCTCATCTCCCACGCCCGTTTCCTCCATGATACTGATCATGGCGGAGATATTCGTCGCGCATCGCTTTGGAGAAAGAATGAGGTCTTTCGCGGTCAGGACGCCGACTGGTTGATCTTGTTTCGTAACGATGAGAATCGGTGTTCCGGTGGACATCATGAGTGCCGATGCCTCGTCCATCGCTCGGTCGTATTCGATGAATTGGACCGGTCGAGTCATGATGGTTCGGACTTCGATGTTATCCGGTTCAAGACCCTGCGCGACGACCTTTTTGACAATGTCAGTCGGCGTCATGAGTCCGAACCGTGATTCCGTATCCTTGACCAAAAGACAAGGCATTCGCTCGCGCTCCAAGAGCGATGCCGCTTCGGTGACCGATACATCTCCTGGAATCTGGACTACGCCGGGCGTCATCATGTGTGCGACCAGTATGGCTTGGGGATCTTGGGCTTTGGGCTGGTGATCGTCGTGGTCCGCCATTTCTCAGCGAAGTCCCTTTTCTTCACGAATCTGCCCCCCTCCTGGCCGCAATGTATGCCAAGTATAGCAGAAGGCTCCCTGGAGCCATGAGAGGTTGAAAACCTTGTCATTCAATAGTTTGACGGCATACACTAATAACATATTTTGACCATCGACAAGAGAGAAACGATGGCGTCGAGTGGGCCTTACCATAGGGAATTCATTCATCGGCTCGGGACCATCCCCGTGCATGGGCTCGGGCTTTCCGTTGATGTCCATGCTCCGGACCTCGCTAGCTTGCGGCGAAGTCTACAAGAACGTCAAGTGCCGCCGGCTTTCCTGGAAGTGTTTCGTACGACATCGAGGGCTTTGGCATCCACCAGGAAAGATGTCGGCGACGAACTATTGACCTATCATGGAGAGGGGCTGTGGGTCACTCAGCCCGACATGGTCAATCATGCGGCGTTTGAACGGGAAGTTGCTGAAGCCGCAAAACACCTCCTGCTGTTGCAAAGTGCCTGGCTGAATCACGAATGTGCTACAAAATCTGTCGCCGGCTATCACTACGGGACTTATCTTCCTCCGCTCTACACCCCGTTAAGCGCTAACGTGGTGGCCGACAATACACGAGTGATTCAACATTTGCTCGATCAACAGTGTCGTCTGACCAATGGGAGCACGCCGTTGATGTTGCTTGAAATGCCGCCACTCACGTACTTTGTCGCAGGAACGATGTCCATTCCAGCGTTTTTCCGGATCATCAGCGAGCAGACTTCTTGTGGACTGGTTTTGGATGTGGGCCATCTTTGGACGGTGTTTCGCTATTCCGGCGCGCATCGAACCATGTCGCTCACACGATTTACCGAGATCTTTCTCGACGAGTTCCCCATGGATCGCGTGGTTGAAATCCATGTGGCGGGTCTGGCCATTCATGAATCACACCAGGCTCCGGCTTCACGGTGGAATCGTATAGAGACTGATGCATTCCCGGCCTGGGTCGATGCCCATGCCGCCCCCATTCCGCCCGTTTTGTTCGAGATGCTCGATCAAATTCTCTACCATTCACGACTCACGAATCTGAAGGGCCTTGCTCTGGAGGTGGATACGAAACCAGCCGAATTGATTGTCGCTGAATTCACGGAGTTCTCCCGACGCTATAGTGGAGTGTTCGACCGGCTGACCAATGCTGAAGAAGCTGCATCGGATCGTGAGGCCAGCGCCCGGCTGGAAGATCTGCTGCAGACATCGAATACACAGTCTCTCGAAAAGGCCTACGATCGCTATGCACGAGTCCTGGTCGGAAAGACCGAACCGACAGGATTGGAATGGAGTCTGGACAAGGCCGGTATCCAAGAGTTGGACCTCTACCGCATTATCTATCTCCCCTATGAGATTCTTCATTGGGGGGGGAATCTGGAGGACATGTTTGTAGAATCCTGCCGCCGGCTCAGCGCGCGAGATGTGCCGCTCGATGAATTCGTTGCGTTCTGGTTCCGTGAGCCACGGCCTCTTGCCGACACGTACGATTTCTTTTTGCTGAAGGTCGAACGGTTTGTCGAGTTTGTCCGGGAGGTGGCGCCTGAGTTGCAATGCGTGGCCGAGCGAGAGGCGGAGGAACTTCGGCAGGCCTACCGTTTCGCCAACGAACCCGATGTTTCTGCATACGTGAGCTGATATGAATTTTTGGTTAAGTCTCCCACGTCCGTTCATCGGGTTGTCCCCGATGGACGGCGTCACCGATGCCTGCTTTCGATCCGTCATCGCACAACTAGGCAAGCCGGACGTCAGTTTTACGGAATTTACCCATGTCCATGACGTCTGTCATGGGTCGGAGATTCACTTGGAGACGCTCCTGTATAGTGAGAAGGAGCGTCCCATCGTGGCGCAGCTCTATGGGAAAGACCCGGATCTTTTCTATATGGCGGCCCAGGCGGTGTGTGAATTGGGCTTCGATGGACTGGACATCAATATGGGTTGCCCATCGAAGAGTGTGGCGTCGTCCGGATCAGGCGCCGGGCTGATCCGCACTCCGGAACTGGCTCGCACGATCATGCAGGCGACCAAACGCGGCATCGAGGACTGGGCTGGCGGACAGACTCTTGAACAAGCAGGTTTTAAACCGGCGCGCGTTGCCCTCTTCGAACGTCTGAATCGACAGCGCGGTCAGACCAACCCAACCTCCCGACGCCGACTGCCCTTGTCCGTGAAGACCCGCCTTGGTTATGACGAGGTGGCAGTCGAGGGATGGATTCAAGAACTTTTGATGGAACAACCGGCCGTGATCTCGCTCCATGGGCGAACGCTTCGACAGATGTATCGAGGTTTGGCGGATTGGTCCGCGATTGCCCGTGCTGCGGCACTGGTGCGTGGAACCGGAACGTTGTTCGTAGGAAATGGCGATATTCAGAGCCTGGACGACGTCGCGCGACGGGTTCGGGAAACCGGAGTCGATGGAGTGTTGGTCGGGCGGGGAGTGCTTGGGGCCCCGTGGTTCTTTCGCCAGAAAGAGCAGACCCGTCTGGAAGACCGGGATATCAATGGTATCGACATCGGGCGAGATCCCGGCGAGGTGTCGCTGGATGAACGGTTCGCCGTGTTGGTCGACCACGCCAAACAGTTTCAGGCAATGCTCGGACAAAAGCAATTCTATCGTATGAGGAAACATCTCGGTTGGTATTGTAAAGGGTTTCCGCATGCCGCCGCGCTTCGTGCACGGATGGTGCGGGTCTCTTCCGTCGAAGAGCTCCAGGCTATCCTCGCCGAGTTTCACGCTCGGCCGGATGCCGCCATGGACCTCTCTTCGCTCCAATCACCCGATGAGCCGGGCGTGCTGGCTTCACGATGCAGCTAGTACTCGCGTCGAGTTCGCCTCGCCGCCAGGAACTTCTGGCCCTGTTGGGGCTTTCCTTCGAAGTCTGTCCGTCGGAGTTCCGCGAGCACCCCACGGTCGGGTTGTCACCTATAGAACAGGTCCGGCACTTCGCCCTGAAAAAAGCACGATCCGTGGCTCTCGTGAGGCCTCGGGCCCTCGTGCTTGGCAGCGATACCGTGATCGATCTTGAGGGACAACTACTCGGGAAACCGGTAGATCTTGTCGATGCTCGTGCCATGTTGGCCAGCCTGGCGGGCCGTTCTCATCAGGTCCATACTGCCGTTGCCCTGTGTCATTGCGAACACCATTTCGAATCTGTGGAGGTTGCCACCGCCGAAGTTCAGATGAAACCGGACCTCGAGCACGCGTATGAGCGGTACCTTGCAACCGAAGAATCGTTTGGCAAAGCCGGAGCCTATGCCATCCAAGGTCTCGGTGGGGACCTGGTGGAGCAAATCGTTGGCGATTATACGACCGTGGTGGGATTGCCGTTAAGACTCGTCGCCCGACTTCTGCGATCCGCCGACTATCCTGTTCCGGTGAATGTCGAAGGCCTATATCGACGTAGGCCATATGCGAACTGGAATCGGTTCACAGCCTAATTGCAAAGGCATGGCGGTTCACCTACAATGCACCATTCATCGGATTGTGTCAGACATGTTGGATCTCGCCATGTCGGTGCAATAGAAGAAAAGGAAGGCATGACTGTTCGTAAGCTGTCGGTGTCACTGGTGAGCTTGATCGGAGTTCTTGCGGTCGGGAACAGTGACATGTGGGCGATTGACGTTACTCTATCGCCAGACGAAGCGCACAAGGCACTCGAGACCGGGCGAATTCCGATGGAAAAGGCCAATTCACCGGAAGACGTGAAGAAAGTCCTTCAGCAAGCGTCCTTGGTGACTCGCGTAGGGGCCGATCCGGAAAAAGATCCCTGCGGCGCCAGCGCCGTCCTTCGCACCAAACGGTATCGACTGGAAGCCTTTGGTCGCCAAGAGGCGGCGGAATCAAAGAAACGCAAGACGGACGTGCGCATGCCCGAAGAGTTCATTCAAAAAGTCATGGACATGCCCAACATGGAAATGGAAGTGCAGCTGTGCGGCGACGATGAGTATTTTGCCGAGGGCGCATTGATTGAATTGCAGCAAGGCTCAAAGCGGATTAAGCCGATCGACATCGGCAAGGCCGAACGGGGACGAAAGAACGAAGGCAATGGTCCGGTCTTCCGATCCCGCTTCACGGCACTCTTCGCCTACGAACAGTTCGACCCCACTGCCTCATCGGTCTTCGTCGTGAACCTGCAAGACGGAAAAGAGATCAGAATCCCCGCCGACTTTTCGAAAGTGAAGTAAGCGCTGTCATTCTCCAACTACTACGTTTTCGATCGGAACGCCTTGGTTTCTCAAGTGTCGCGATTTTCTCCGGCAAGCTCGGCCCGCGATCAATTTATTTACCGCTTGTAGTGTCCGTGCGCCAATTGCTCACAATCATCTTCTGAAATTCTGCCGTCATAGCGACTTCAAAGCAGCATGCCTTGTCTTAGAGAAAGACCGGAATCGTATCCGTTTGAACGGGAAGCACCTCCAAGGTAATTTCCCCATTAATCATTCCTCATCCACCTTGTCGGATTTGACGGGCGGCTTGGCCTTCTTCTGGAATTCCTCGTGGAATTTGGGTATGGGTTGCCCCGTGAAAACGCCGTCCAGCTTGAAGTGCTCGTGCAAGGCTTTGTCGCTGCGAACGGCTTTTTCGAAGTCAAACGCATACTTCTTGTCGACCTTCGGAGTGAAGGGCGTATAGGGTTTCTTCACTCCCTTCCAAGGTGATCCTTCGTAGTTCAGATGGCACGCGTGACACTTTTCAGCAAACTCGAAATCTTGTCCCGCTTCAACCAATCTCTCTCGCTCCATCGTTTTCTGGGACTTTTCAAAAGCCTCCCCTGCTTTGCGATGGAGCTTCCGATAGTCGCTCCCGGCCCCATGGCACGATTCGCACCCGACACCGGTCAGAAACTTGTCCGGCTCTTCAATGGCGTACCCGCCTTCTTTGCCCCAACCGTCCACATGGCAACCGATACAATCCTTGTCTTTGGTGTAATCCTTCTTCGGGTCGAGTTTGGCTTTCAGCTTCGCTTCCTTCCGGGTATTCGGTTTTAGCGATTCGATGGCCTTCGCATGGAGTGTCTTATCCCAGGATTCTCCTTGACTCTTGTGGCAGTTATAGCATTTCTTCCGACCCTCGAAGGTGGGCTCCGCCGACGCGATGCTCGCCAGAACCAATAACGCAGTTGCCACGGCCATCGTGTGAAGAATGGGATGATTCATGACACCCGTTTTCATTCGCATGAGTGTTGCCCTCTTCTCCTTGAGTTCTTTAAAGCAGACCTAGGAAGATTCACACTAATAAGATGGTCATCCAGGCAGGTCCACTCGGAGAATCCCTTGTCTTAGCCATGGCAGTGGGAGCTCCTGGGTGGGTCGTCAAGGATTCAGGGAAGGTCGGCCATGCGACCGACTGCATGGAAGAAGACAAGTGTGCTTCGCCAAATAGTCGGCAGGCTCAAGCAAGGTCGAGGCGTTAAAAGTCATCGATGGAGACGGGCCGGAGAAAATCTCGCACGGACACCAGACCGATGAGCGCTCCTCCCTTCGTTACACCGAGATGAAGCGTCCGATGTTTGTCCATGAGGTCGGCGGCTTCCGTCAGCGGCCGCCGTTCTTCGATCCCCGGCACCGGGCTGCTCATGATCTCTTCCACAGTCACAAAGTAGGACGCTTTTTCGGCTCCCACGAACTTTTTGACGATATCCGATTCAGTCAGAATTCCGATGACCTGTGCCTTGCGGGTGATGAGCACACTTTCCACATTGCAAACCCGCATCAGTTTTGCCGCCTCGACAACAGACGTACTCGCTTCTACCGTTACGAGTTCTTTCTTCATCAAGTTTCCGACAGTAACCATCTGATCCTCCTTTTTCTAGTTTTGTAGTGACCATAAGCTACCAAGGAGGAATTGCGCCTGTGTTAGATGAGCATTACGAGCCGGTAAAATCAATTGAGAGGAACTTCGCGAGACGTTACGGCAACGCCGCTTTTTAGGGCTGGAGTAATGTCACGGCATCGTTCGCGGCGACTGTTACCTGACCGGCAGCGAAGAAAGCGGGGACTTTGTGAGAGGAGGCCGGCAAATCGTCGAGCAAGCCAACATGCTTGTATGGTGAAGGCGTATGGGTGATTGAGGTCGCCACCCAGCGGCAGTTGACTCAAGGTTCCTCGAAGGTGATACCGTTTGTCATCGCCGTCAGCTGTTCCGACGACATCTCCGACTGGTGGATGTGTGAATCGGCTCATCGTAACAACGCTGCCCACCGGGATGTCATCTGCATAACTTCCTCAAAGGACAACGGCACATATCCTAGATCCAGCGCCCGCTGTTGACCTTGCCGGCTCAGCGCGTATCGGATTAATTCTGTTGATGCTTCAGGGGCGTTCGATCCCGGTAGCTTGGCGATGTACAGGTAGAGGCTTCGTTTCAAGGTGTAAGAGCGGTCCACCTGGCGTGACACAATCGGTGTGGCATATCCTTCGCTCTCCATCGAATTAATCCGCAACGGCGTCACTGTGCGAGATTTGTATCTGGTCGGTATGGCCTCGATGCTACGTTGATTTGTGTTGCGGTGCGGCATGACCGATGTCGATTCGGTAGTTTGGACGTGTTGGGAAGAAAATGTTTCGGCATTCGGGTCGTCGTTTCGAACCAAGACGGCCGATGTGTGATGGGCGACCGGCACGGCGATGGGTTTATATCCCAATTCAAGGAGACAATTTCCGACTTCGGTTGAAGTCATGCGTCGGGACATGGCCATCATCTCGGTCCGATGCGCTAGGAGCACCGCAAGGCCGGTGTGAGAGCGTTTCGAGATCACGGTGATCTGTAGTTCTGGATAGTGGCGAATCAAATCGTCTGCCAAGGCCTGAACGAGGGGCTTCGTCGCCGCAGAAACAGAAATAGACAGTCTGCCGGACAGCGACTCTTGAGCGATGTAGGACGGGATATCAGGATCAATTGCGGGACCGACCTCCGCCCGACTGCAAGGTGTGAATCCTGTCAGCAGAGTTGTCGTTAGCACGTAGAAAACCAGCTTCGAATGAGGAAGTCGCATCTGACTCTCCTTGATGCTTCACTGTTACCAGCTACGCATTGCGTCAGTATGAAAAGAACATTACAGGCTGGTTAATTGTCCGGGGCAGAGAGCAGGAATGTCACGCGATATTAACTATTCGGCAATGAGCCGGTGACATGTGCAAGATAAATTGTCCACGATACTTTAGGTGCACGCTCGAGAATCGATCGCCGTGACCGCTCTGTGGCGATGAATCAACGTGTCGCAACATGTCCGCCGCGCGATGTGCAAGTGGAAGGTCGTCAGTGATTGCATAGGCTCGTTACGTGAAGGCTCTGGCAGTTGTCGATACGGTGTTGATGAAGCGGCAAAGTGTTTTCGCACCTCAGTATAAAAAGTAGAAAGGAAGACATTATGGCTACTTGGTTGCGAGTAGGAATCTTGCTCGTTAAGTCTCTCTTGATTTACTTGGCCATAACCACGGTAAGCGCCTGCGGCATGTTCGTTAGACACAGGCCGGCTCGGTGAAGTACACCTTCCCCCTGTAAGCCAATGGCACTAGGCCGTACGCTGTGAAACCGATCTGGATTGAAACGGCTGTCAGCGGAAACCGAGCTGTTCCCTTTCACAATCACGACGAGGTGCTTTAACTCATTCGTCTACAAACGCCTCATGCGTCTCGGATCGACATCTGTGCGCTGTATGCGGAACTCGGATCTCGAGCACGGGAATCCTTCATAAAGGAAAAACCGAGCTGATCTGGTGCAGTTGTTGATCTTGGCTGGTCGCTGATGACGGGTGCTTTTTCATGACGAGAGTCGGTGGGGCAATCAGCCCTCATTCCGACTCTCGTTTGAACCTCTGTCCACTGTCGGGTGTCCTCCCCTTATGAGTTGCTATCCTCTACTCACTCACGACCCACAGATAACACGGTATACGTGAGCCCAAGAATGGCGCTCAATAGAAACGCTTCAATGATCCATCCGGTCATTGTTGTTCACCTCCTTTCATGCTGTGATAATGCCAGGACAGTCTGCCGACATTTCTTCGCAAGTGACATGATGCAAGCCTACGGGGTAACTGTTTCCTTTACGTTACGTTTGAGAGAACTCTGTGTGAAGAATGAGGCGATGGCGGCGAGCAGCGAAAGACTAGAACCTATTCAAAACTAAATCCGCATGCAAAGCATGCTATTTCAGGGATTTTGAGTTTATTCGGGATGAAGCGCATATGTCGGGTGATATTCTCAGACAAAAAACGAGGCAGAAATAGGTTCTGAAAGATGGAGAATTGCCACGGTAGAATCGTTTCTTGTTCCTTGTAGTTTTTTAATCGAGTCGTTTCAACAATGCTCGCCCCATTCGAGCGCCGTTCCGACGCGCGTTGCCAGCTGATTGTTCTTCGATGGCCGCCATGCCCGAAAGGCCGGGAGAGGGAATCGATCTGAGTAGGGACAGTTGGTAGAGTCATTTCTCCTTGCCGTGACGGTATGGAGTCCATCACTCGAATTCTTCCCATCCACTCAAGCGGCTGCCGAAGACCAACGTGCGCTTCGTGGTGGACACGAGGATGAGCCCATTGTCGTTCTCCACTCCTACGATCTGTTCATGCACATCGAGTGGTTTCGAGGCGAAGCCGCCGAGCAGTGGGCTGAATCCGACCAATCGTTCATCGGTAATAAAGACGGCTCCATAGTCATTGCTGTGGAATCGTTGAACTTTTTCTCGCATGCTTAGCGCTTCTTCAAGCCATAGCCCATTGACGCCTCGAAAGCCATATAGATGTCGATCGGTCCTGATGAGGCTGAAGGCGGGGAGAATCTTTCGTTCGAGGACTTTTTCATTCACGTCCAGCTCTTTCTTGGTCCAGGTCAAGGCGCGGCTCGAAAACCCTAAGAGTCGACGAGACGTCACCACGATTCCATTTATTCCGCTTGTGCCGGAACTCATCACGACTTCCTGTGCACCCAACGGTATCTCCCTCCGGCCGCTCAATTGGCTCGTGGCGACAGCCATGCCTGATTCGAACCATAACGCCACCTCTGAGTGAGAGTCTGCCGTGACGACGACAGGTGAAGCGATCAACGTCAGAAAAAAGCACGCTGTGCGGAAGAACAGCAACAATGGGCGAAGGGGCGTAGTCGTACCCATAGTCCTTGGAAAGAGGGGTATCCGTTCCAGAATCCTCTAGGATGCTGAGCCGGATCGCCACATTGAGTCCAAATTGGACGCGAACGCTCAAGTGTTTAGTGACCTACCCCAATGGGGAGAAACGGGATAACGATGGAGAGCGTGATCAAGATGATGATAATCCACTCAAGCATCTCCATTCGTCTCGTGCCCGCCCGATCAGACATCTTGCCGTAGATGCTTTCCAACGTCTGCAATTTCCGAAGGATGCTGGCGTCCCACGCCTCCAAGTGAAAGCGCTGGGAGACGAGTCGATAGACGCGCGCGAGGTACTGATCGCCCAGCAGCTTCAAGGTATTTGTGACACGTTCGAAAATCAAGGCGCTGTCGACCTGCAGCTGCGCAATGTGCGTCAGGTCTTTATCGTGAGAGCCGGGGAGGGACAGGAGGCGTGTCTTTCGAGATAGCGCCTCATAACCCTCGTCCAGTGCACGATCGAGTTGTTCGTCGAGTATACGCATCTCCAGTAACTCCACGTTGGCAAATTCGAGGACCGCACGGACGTCGTCCATTTCCTTCCCGAACAAGACGGCGGAATGCCAGTCGATAAACGCTATGTCCTCTTGCCCAAATGAAATACGGCACGAAACTGCGTCAGCCACTTCTTCCTCGGAAAACGGTACGCGTTCTGCACGTAAGAGATGAGCCAAGTCGGTTTCGTTGTTTCTCCATAACGGAAGTGTTTCCGGTACAGAGGACTCGATCGAGAACATGATGTAGTCCTCCACGTCTTCTGCGATAGCCGGCCGTTCGATGGCTGGGCCTAACGCCTGAACCAGCTGCTCTACGCGGGCGCGCGACTCGGTCAGCAATCGTTCGTTCTCGTAGAGTGACTCGCTAAGTTCCAGCAATTGCGTGAACGGCCCGTCAATGGCGAAGCGATAGGTAATGGTCACGGCGCCGAAATCGTACACCATGACTTCGACCGTGGGGCTGGCCCGATACTGGCTGATATCGAAGACGCTCCCTTCCTGCACCAGCCGTAGTGGAGCCGGCCGGTATTCGAAATATTGGGGAGCCCTCGTCTTATGCCGCAACCGGCCTCGTTCGCTGCCGGCAAGAATCCACCGTTCCGCATCCGTCATGTTGATCGAGAGACCGATATCGTACGCGAACAGGGCAAAACAGGTTCCTTTGGAGATGGTGATCTGTTCATGCATGAGAATTCTTTTAGAATCATTATCCTAACAGTTCGATTGCTTGCACAACCGAAACATGCCCAACCTGCCAAGGACGGCTGCACCATTCCCAACCGGCTGATTTTTAACAAGATTGTTACCGGTAATTGACTGCCTTGTAACGGTCCGATGCGAGAGCCGTCGCGATCGCAAACCCATTGCTGTTGTAAGTAACGAGAGATTCATCCGAACCTTGATGGGACGAGGGTCTCTGTTAATGATCGATGATGAGAGTGTGCGTGACACTTCTGACAACGAACATTTTCAGGACATTGTGAATATGCGCTTGTCGCGACGCAGTTCCTTGACCGGTTTCGCGGCCGCTGCAGTTGCGTCGCTTGGCGGCGTTGAAGCACTGTTAAAGGCCGTCCCCGCTGCGGCACAGGAGACCGAGGAAGCCGACGATACAGATGCGAGGATAGACGGACGCGGGGACGGCGGCCGGTGCTCGGGTTCGAAAGTGTGCCGGCCTCTTCTGCCGACGAGGTGGTGGTCCCCCAAGGCTATACGGCCGAAGTACTAAGTACTAATTGCCTGGGGCGATCCGGTCTCCAACGGGCCCGCGTTCAAACAGGATGCAAGCACACGGAAGCAGAACAGGCTCGTCAGTGGGGGATGCATAACGATGGGATCGTCTATTTTCCAATTCTGCGGTCGCAGCGCGGATTGATCGTCGAAAACAACGAATATACGGATGATGGGCTGCTGTTCCCGGATGGTCAAAAACTGGACCCCAGAGGAGACCAACAAGTCGTTGAATGCTCATGGGGTATCAATCATCGAAGTCGCCCGGCGTCCTGGGTTTCACGGTTTCACCTTGATATGCGACGCTGCCAGGGCAAATGGGAGCCGGAACAAGGTTTTACAAAGCTGTTACCGGTGTCTGACTCACTTGTAATGTCCCGGTGAGAGATTACCCACACATGTGAAACCGTTTGTCGAGAGGTCAACGATACCGATTCGTCCATTCGTGACCTGAAGGAATCTCTAGACCGATCACCGACGACACAAAAATGAGTAGCACCTCCAACAACGAACATTGCCTAGGAAGGCGCTCGCAGTCCGGAGCATGAAAGAAGGCGATCATGGCACAACGCGACAAACGAATCATGACCCGGGGGTTGTTGGCGGCCAGTGTCGGAGTGTTCATCTCCGTTCTGATGAGTTCAAATAGAATCAGCCAGGCGGATGAATTCGATGTTTTTGACGGATCAGATTTCGGGACGCTGGTGCAACGGGGGTTGGAACTGATAGATAGTGGTAGATAAGGCAGAGCGGGCGAAGTTACGACACCCCAGGCTGGTCCACTAGTTTGTAACCCAGCGTTTTGACCGAGACAATTGAATCATTGAGGAGCGATATTTTTATTTTCAACCGCCTGACATGGACGTCGACGGTTCGCGTCGTCCCATAATAGTCGTAACCCCATACCGAGTTGAGCAGCATCTCCCGTGTCTGTACCCGGCCAGGGTAACGCAATAAATGCTCCAGCAGTCCGTACTTTTAGCAGTGAGCAGCACTTCTTTGCCTCGGACCGTTACTTCATGTCGAGTCAGGTCCATCTGCAAGGAGCCGTATACCAAGGGCGTTGGCGTATGATCGTTTGTCCGTTCCAGTCGACGAAGAGGGATTTGATCCGAGCCACCAATGTTTTGGGACTGAAGGGTTTCGTAATGTAATCGTCGGTCCCGAGTTCAAGTCCGACAGCGGTATCAGACTCTTCCTTCCTGGCCGTCAGCATGATGATGGGTAGCAGCGCGGTCTCGGGCTTGTGACGGAGGGCGCTACACACCTCCAACCCGTCCATCTGTGGCAGCATGAGGTCAAGGATAATTAGATCAGGATGTTCAGACACCGCAAGGTTCAGTGCCTCGACTCCGGTTTTGGCGATGCTGAGATGGAATCCTTCCTTTTCAAGATAATGCTTGACCAACTGCGCAATATCTTTTTCGTCTTCGACTATCAGAATTTTCATGGGACGTTGTGAGTTCAAGAGAATTCCTCCAACCGTGTGCTTAGGCTCGTGTCCATAACGATACACTGCCTGTGTTACAGACTCGTTAAATATGGAAGATGTCGGGTGGAGTTTGCCGTTATAATTACGCGGTGAAATTAAGAGGCCGATTCATGTTGGCGGAGAGTATAGAGGTAGTAGTACAACCCCTTGCAGTCCATCAGTTGCGAGTGGGTGCCTTCCTCCACCAGTTTCCCCTTGTCGAGGACCAGAATTCGGTCGGCACGCTGAATAGTCGACAGCCGGTGGGCGACGACGAAGGTCGTCCGTCCTTTCATGAGGTGTTGAAGGGCTTCCTGAACCAGCCGTTCCGATTCGGTATCGAGCGATGAAGTCGCTTCATCCAGCAACAGAATGCGAGGATTCTTCAGGACCGCGCGCGCGATCGCGATCCGTTGGCGTTGTCCTCCTGAGAGGTTGACTCCTTTTTCACCCACCACGGTGTCATACCCTGCCGGCAAGCTCGTGATGAAGTCATGCGCGTGCGCGGCCTTGCTCGCCTCCAATACGGCTGCTTCATTGGCCGTCATATCGCCGTAGCGAATGTTCTCGTGGATGGTGCCTCCAAAAAGGATCGTCTCTTGTGGAACCAACGCGATCTGTCGGTACCAGCTTTCAACGGTCACATGGCGCAAGTCTTTGCCGTCGATCGTGATACGGCCATCCGTCGGATCGTAGAAGCGGTGCAGCAGATTGATCACGGTAGTCTTTCCGGCGCCGGTGGGGCCGACCAAAGCGATGAGTTCACCGGGCTTCGCTTCAAAGGAGAGGTTCGATAATACCGGATGTCGAGGATCGTAACCAAAACTGATTGCCTCGACTCGGACGTGCCCTTCGATCGTGGAGAGACTCTGCGCCTCGGGTCGATCTGCAATTTCCGACTGGGCGTCCAAAATCTCGAAGACTCGTTGAGTGGCTCCCTGGGCCTCTTTAAGCTGCGTAAAGATGCGGGCTCCTGAGCTGAACGGGCCGATGAGGATGCCGGCAAAGAGGACGAAAGCGAAGAGCTCCCCTGGCGTGACCGTCCCTTCGATGACCTGCCGACCGCCGTACCACAGTACCGCTGCGGCCGCGGAGAAGGTGACGAGGCTGATCACCGGTATGAACACGGCCATGATGCCGGCCCGATGCAGGGTGAGACGAAGCGTCTCGTTCACCTGGGTGGCGAAGCGGGTTTCTTCCCGTTGTGTTTGCACGAAGGATTTGACGATACGGATGCCTGACACCACTTCTTCGACCAAGGTGCTGAGCGTGGCGGTATGGTCCTGAATGGAGGTGGAGAGCGACTTCAGCCTGCGGCCAAAGAGTTTTGCGACCAAGACCAAGAGTGGCAACAGGATCAAAATCAGCAAGCAGAGGCGCCAATTCATCATCAGTAGAAAGCTAATGCCACCCACGAAGGTCACAAGTTGCTTGACGCTGTCGATGGGGGTTTCCGTGACGATGGATTGAATGACGGTGACGTCATTCATCACTCGCGACAGCAACTCTCCGGTTCGGCGCTGCGCGAAAAACCTGACCGTCAACGTCTGCAGATGGCCGAAGAGATGTTTGCGAAAGTCGGCGACCACGTGCTGAGCCACCCATGCCGTCAGATAGCTGTGACCCATGGAGCACAATCCCTGCACGATCACCAGGCTCAAGAACAGGCCGATCGACCGAGTCATCTGACCGGCGTCCTGTTGGACGGTGACGATGTCCCAAAGGGTTCCGGCGAGACGAATCAACGCGAGGTTAATAAGCGCAACTCCGCTCACCAAAAGCCCAGCCAACATCAAGCGAGCCAAATAAGGGCGCACGAACGGGCGGAATCGTTTGAAGATCAACATCGTGGTCAGTCCGTGTAAGTAGACACGGAATCGTATGCCGGGTAATGGCGGCGATGAACGAATAGGCGGACGGGGTGAGATAAAACGATTAGAGTTGAACGATCGACTCGATCAAGTTCTTATTGATCGCAACGAAATCCGATCGATCTTTATCGTCGATCACGACGTCGGTCAGGCTGATGAAGAGACGTGCCTCTTCATTGATCGCATCGGAGACACGATTCCGCATCGGAGGGACCAAGAAGTCTCCCACGTAGGTAGAATTGACCGTCCGTACGCGGATGCGGACTTTCTTCCCCTCGGCCACGGTTCTCTCCTCCCGCCACGCCGGCCGGGCTTAGCTTTTTCGGCGAAGAAACTTCTGGCGTTGGCGCAGCTTCTTGTACTTGTGCTTGCGCATCTTTTTTCGTCGTTTTTTCAAGACGCTCGACATATCTGTATCTCCTCAAGGACGGCCGAGTCTAAAAGCTTTCCCCTGAAAATGCAAGCTCACGGCATCTTTTCCCCTTGTGCTATACTGCACCGCCATGTATCTCCGAAGAGGTCGTGTCTCATTGCTCACCTCCATCGTGTGGCCCATCCTGCTCGCTATGGCGGTCGCGGGGTGCCCGTCGAAAACCATCCGATACCCGGCCGAACACGAGCGACTCCTCCGTATCGATCAAGCGTTGGAATCCTTGCGGAGTGCCTATCAAAGAAAGGATCGATCCGGGTTTCACTCCATGCTGTTGCCGCAAGAGCCGCTGGACGAACTGAAGCGACAGGTTGACGCGGACTTTGAAGCCTTTTCCATCATTTCCCTCGAGTTCAAGATCGAACGGGTCATGATCGAAAAGGATGATGTCGATGTCTTCATCCATTGGCAAGGGACATGGAAGCGAGATGCCGGTGACATGGGTATTCGGCAACGGGGCCACGCACGGTTGCAATGGGTGGGGACGCACTCGATTCTCTTGCGCAGCGCACAAGGCGACCTGCCCTTCGGAATGAACACAAGACTGATGTTATCGGAACCTCTCTCACCTTCGGCCCCATTACCATAACGATGCCGCAGACAGTGCAGGAAGCGGATTTTTTGGTCATCGGCAGCGGAGTCGCCGGGCTTCGCGCTGCGTTGGAACTCTGCCGGGTCGGTCGAGTCATCGTGCTTACCAAAGGCCATCCTTTACAGAGTAATTCCATCTTCGCGCAAGGGGGAGTGGCCGTGGCGTTGAGTGAAGAGGACGATGTCGCCATTCATATGACGGATACGGTGAAGGCCGGCCACGGCCTGTGTCGCCGTGAAGCGGTGCGCGTATTGGTCGAGGAAGGACCGGATCGGATTCAAGAACTCATCCGCTGGGGCGCGAAATTCGACAAAAGCGGCGGCAAGTTTGCCTTTGCTCGTGAAGCCGCCCATAGCCGCAACCGAATTCTCCGAGCGAGAGGCGATGCGACCGGAAACGAAATGGTTCGAGTTCTCATGACGCAGGCTGCCCGACACAGGCGGATCGTCCGACTGGATTACCACTTCACCGTCGATCTCGTGGTCGAGGACGGCCGATGCTGCGGGGCCGTGGTGCTTGATGAAGGTTCTGGGGAACACTTCATCATTCCAGCCAAGGCCGTTGTCCTGTCGACAGGGGGGGCGGGACAGATTTTTGCCCGCACCACGAACCCACCCAACGCGACTGGTGACGGCATGGCGATGGCCTTTCGTGCGGGAGCGGAGCTCCAGGACATGGAATTCGTCCAGTTTCACCCGACGTCGCTGTATCTGCCGTCGAGCCCGCCGTTTTTGCTGTCGGAAGCCATGCGAGGAGAGGGCGGTCAGCTGCGCAACAATAGGGGAGAGACGTTCATGCCACGGTATCACCCGCTCGGTGCCCTCGCTCCACGGGATATCGTCGCACGGGCTATCTGGGCGGAGATGGCGGCGACCCGTGCACGACATGTCTACCTTGATGTAACTCACTTGGGAGCCAATTTCATCAAACGGCGATTCCCGACGATCTATGCGACCTGTCTGCGTCATGATATCGATATCACGGAAGAATGGATTCCGGTCTCTCCGAGCGCCCACTACATGATGGGAGGGGTGGCAACTGATATCAACGGAGCCACGACATTGCCGGGCCTTTTTGCGGCTGGCGAGGTCGCGTGCAGCGGTGTGCACGGTGCGAACCGTCTGGCCAGCAATTCATTGCTGGAAGGGTTGGTGTTTGGAATGCGGGCCGGCGTCGCCGCCGTGTCTTGGGCCATCCGTCGCTCAATGCCCGATGTGACTTCCCATATGGAACACCTCAGATCCGGTCGGTTGGAGCGGTTGGAAGATGCCGAAAAAATACGGAGTTCGCTTCGCCGGACCATGTGGGGACAGGTGGGGCTCATCCGTTCTCGGGAGTCGCTCATTCGTGCCACGGCCCAGCTTACCCGGTGGGAACAGATGGTGTCCGGATCCTTTGCCGGGAGAGCCGATTTGGAAGTCAAAAATATGGTTCAAGTGGCGCATTGCGTGGCGGAGGCTGCGCTGTGGAGAGAAAACAGCGTCGGCGCCCATTACCGATCAGACTTCACGGAAACCACTTCAGCGGGATGGAAGCAGCACAGCCGACTGTATTCCGAGGTTCGTGCTACTGGCCGGCGGGAATCGAAGACAGGGGGGCGGATTGTGGCAGGGCGTACTCCGAAGACGGAATGACATGGCTGGTCACAGCGAGGTCTCGAGTAAGGAAGATTCGGTAATACCGCAGGACCTTGCGGACATATTGACGGGTTTCGTCGATGGGCGGAAGCGTGCGGTAACGATCGACGACATGTTCTCCGGCGTTATAGGCCGCGAGTGCCAGTGGTAGGTTGCCGCGGAATCGATCGAGCAACTGGCGTAAGTACTTCGTTCCTCCCCTTATATTGTCCTCCGGATCGTAGAGGTCTCGGACTTCCAACCTCACTGCCGTTTGCGGCATCAGTTGCATCAATCCAATTGCTCCGGCTCGCGATACCGCACGGGGGTCGAAATCCGATTCGGCCTTGATGATGGCGCGGATCAAGGCGGGGTGTAATTGGTGCTGCCGTGAGAATCGATTGATCACCGGTTCCAGCTCTTGCTCTGATAAAACGGGATGCAACCGATTTGGGTGGAGGTCGATTCGTCGGTACCGAGCATCAGAGGGAACGTTGGTGAGCGATATCGTCCCTTTGGCATCGATATATTGGTAAATCTCTGCGTGGGTATCACTTTGAAGCGTCAGCAGGACACTGATCAATGCGACGAGGATGGCCATGCCAGGCCGGTTGATAGGGGACCGATGCGGCTTATTCCAATTTGGCATGGTCCAACGATAGCAGTCTGTCACGGTCTGTCAAGAAAATGCAGATCCTATGCCTTGGGCGATTCGAAGGACTTGAAGAAAAACAGGATGATGGGATTCATCAACAGGAAGAACTGTCGCTACATGTACCACGCATTACAATAAACTGTTCTCTGAGTTTCGCGGTTATTGGACCGGGGTTTCCGTTCCCGACATGTCTGCCGTCGATAGATGTGACCGGCATGATTTCCATGCTGGTGTTCGTTAAAAAACATTCCTCGGCACGGTACAGCTGGTCAACGGAATAATGACCTTCTTCGACGTGGATGTTGAGTTCCCTGGCCAACCGAATGACGATCATTCTGGTGATCCCGTCGAGTATGCCGCATTCTAGAGCGGGAGTTTGCAACGTTCCTTCCGTCACGAAAAACACATTGCTGACGGTGCATTCGGTCACGTGTTGTTCCCAATTGAGCAAGAGGCTGTCGAATGCGCCGGCTGCGATTGCTTCACGTTTAGCCTGGATATTGTTCAAGAAGTTTGTCGTCTTGATCAGTGGCGATAAAGCGCTTGGCAAATTCCGCTTGGTGGAAGCAATGATCACCTTGACGCCCGTTTCATAGAAATTGGGCGCCGGAGGAACCAAAGGTTTGGCCATCACGACAACGGTCGGCCATGCACACAACGCCGGGTCCAGCCCGATGTCTCCGGCTCCTCGCGAAACCGTGATCCTCAGATAGGCATCTCGAAGATCCGTCCCGACGCCGTTGTGTATCATCGTCTCGCGCAGGATGTGTCCCCAATTGTTTTTCGGAATCGGGATCGTCAGGCCGATGGCCTCAGCGGAACGGAACAGCCGTGATACATGTTCGTCTTGCATGAAGATGCGGGGACCGTACGAACGGATCGTTTCATAGACTCCATCGCCGTAGAGAAACCCATGGTCGAAGACGGAAACCACGGCCTCCTTGTCGCTGACGAACTTGTCATTCAAATAGATCCACATGGGCTATGAAAAGGCGCTGAAGAAGGCCTGAGCTTTGTAAATCGTTTCCTCATATTCACGTGTCGGGTCTGAGTCGGCCACAATTCCTGCCCCAACCTGGAGATAACCCCTAGCGTTCTTCATGGCGAGCGTCCGTATCAGGATATTGAAGTCGAGGTCTCCGCTCCAGCTGAAATAACCCATCGAACCGGTATACGGACCGCGACGGACTGGTTCCAATTCTTCGATAATCTCCATGCAGCGGATCTTGGGGACGCCGGTGATCGTTCCACCAGGAAACATGGCTTTCAGCAAATCAAATCCGGTCGCATGATCCTTAAGGGTGCCCGATACCTGTGAGACGAGGTGATTGACATGCGAATATTGTTCCAAGGTCATCAATTCACCCACCTGGACACTTCCGAAGCGGCAGACTCGACCGAGGTCGTTCCGCTCCAGGTCGACCAACATGACATGTTCCGCACGTTCTTTTTCATTGCCACGAAGCTCATTGATCAGTCGTTGATCATCGGCGGCGTTTCTGCCGCGGGGTCTGGTTCCCGCGATCGGCCTGGTGTCGGCACGGCGTCCATCAAGGCGAACCAGTCGCTCCGGCGATGAACTGATGAGCCGTACCGTATCAAACCGGAGTATTCCCGAGAAAGGAGACGGGTTCAATGCCCGCAAGCGTTCATAGACGGACACATCTGTTTGCAAGTCTCCAAGAGAGGAGAATGCTGGACAGGTCACGTTGAAACGGTGAGAGAGGTTGGCTTGATAAATATCCCCGGCTGCAATGTACTCCTGGCAACGGTGGACACGTTGCCGATACGCCGACTCTTCTTGCTCCGGCGTGAACGTGAGACGGCCGAGATCACTCTGGTGTGCGTCGACCGTATCGGGGCTGGTCAGTCGCGCCTCGAATTCGGCCAATCGATCCCGTCCCTCGCGGAACAGCTTTTCCCTCGGCTCGCCCAAGAATCGTTCTCGCGGCGGACAGAACATAAGCACCAGACGATTCAGTTCATGGTCGATTGCGGCGACTAGATCAAAACATGCGAACTCGAAATCAGGATTGGCAAGGTCATCCAGGGCCACGGAGGGCAACCTCTCGAACTGGCGCACTAGATCATAACTGAAGTAGCCCACCGCACCGCCGAAAAATGGAGGTACATCAGGAGGACGAACAATCTGTTGACGGTTCAAGTGGAGAGCTAGACGATCAAACGGAGCGGTGCCTGAGTTCAAAAGTCCTTGCATCGATCGACCGTCAAAGGTATCCCCCTTCCCATACAATGTTTGATAGGGATCGACGCCCAAGTATGAATATCGCCCCATGGTGCCATTGCCGGTGCCGCTCTCAAAGAGAAACGAAGGGTGTCGAGCTGAGGCGATGTTCTTGTACAGGTCGAACGGACTGGCTGCAGGAGCGGGGCGTGTCAGAACGAGAGGCGAAGGAGAACCGCGTAAAAAAGGCATCGAGGAGGGTGAGGTTCTCGGCATAGATGCTCGTGTCCCACGTGAAAGAGAGATCACTATACCGCAGTGATTTCTGCACGCATAGGTGTCTAACAGCTTGACATTCCAAGCATGGTTTTGCTTAAATTGCGAACCCCATCGGGCAGAGTTTTGCTCACGTGCTCTCGCCTTCCGTGGGTTAGGAATGCCCCCTCCACAAGATCCTTTATACGCGGGGCTCGGTCAGGCCGTTCGAATGGGAACGGAACTGCTCGCTGCGTTGATCGTCGGAGGTGGGCTGGGATGGGTCGTCGATACGTATCTCTTCGGGACAACTCCGTGGGGGCTCGTCATCGGGTTAGTCCTCGGTTTGGCGGCCGGGATGAGGAGTGCGTATCGCTCTGCACAGCGGTGGCAAGGTCCGTCGGACAACGTGAATAAGTAGGAATAGTCATGGAAGAAAGTCCGCTTCATCAGTTCGAACTTCATAACTGGATCCCAATCTCGATTGGGGGATTGGATATCTCCATCAATAAGGCCGTCGTCTTCATGTGGGTGGTTATCGCCTTGGCGTCAGTGATCATGGTGATGGCGGGATCATCGCGCAAGCTGGTACCCGGCAAGTTGCAGAGCCTGGCGGAGATGATGGTGGATTTCATTCGCAACATGATTATGGAAACGATGGGGAAAGACGGGATGCGATTTTTCCCGCTCGTTGCCACGCTCTTTGTGTTTATTCTGTTTTCGAACTACATCGGATTGATTCCCGGTACCTACACGGTGACGAGTCAGATTATCGTGACGGCCGTTTTCTCCTGCCTCGTGTACGGGTTGAGCCTGATCGTTGGCTTTTCGTTGCATGGGGCCAAGTTTCTGGGAATCCTGGTCCCGCCCGGTACGCCGGGGTGGCTGCTGCCGCTGATGATTCCGATCGAGATCATCAGCCAGTTGGCACGGCCTATTTCCCTGGCGGTTCGGCTTTTTGCGAATATGACGGCGGGCCATGTCATGCTCGCGGTGCTGTTCAGCCTCACCATCGGCGGGGGATTATTGATTGGGTGGTTGCCCTTCGTGTTTACCGTCGCGATATACGGACTGGAGTTCGGTATCGCCTTTATCCAAGCCTATATTTTTACCATTTTGACCTGCGTCTATTTGGGAGACGCATTTCATTTACATGGCCATGAGGAGCACGCGCATTAGCGCATGCGAGTTTAGACAAGAGAGGAGTAAGCCATAATGGATTCAGCAGCAGCAGGGTTGATCGGTATGGGTTGTGCCGCGGCGGGGTTTGCCGGGGCCGGTGTGGGAATCGGCTATATATTTGGAAAGATGATCGAAGTCGTGGCACGTCAGCCTGAAGCCGAAGCGCGCGTCACGAAGTACATGTGGATCGGATTCGCGCTGGTCGAAGCCATCGCGCTATATGGCTTGGTCATCGCCTTCATCATCATGGGTTTCCGCAAGGGCTAGAGGAGCAGGCTAAGTCTGGGTAGAGTTCGAGAACGTTTTTCTGACCCAGTCTTTCTGATATGAACCATGCCACAGTTTGAATCTCATTTTTTTTCATCCTTGATTTTCTGGGAAGTCGTCTCGTTCGGGATCCTCTTGTTCGTGCTTTATAAGTATGCATTCCCCGGCATCTTGAGCGCCTTGGAAGAGCGCGAAAAGAAAATCAAGGACAGTCTCGATCAGGCCGAGCAGCATCGGTCCGAGGCTGAGCGGCGACTCAAAGAATATGAAGCCAAACTTAATGCGGCGGGAAAGGAAGCCGAGGCCATTCTTTCAGCGGCAAAAGAACGTGCTCAACGGTTGCTTGATGAAAATGAACAGCGGCTGACCGCGGAGGCGGAGCGCATCAAAGGTGATGCCACCCGTGAAATTGACCAGGAGCGCCGGAAAGCTCTGCAAGATATTCGAACCCAGACGACGGAACTCGCTCTTATGGTGGCGGAAAAAGTGGTACAACGGAGCTTAACAGAGGCGGATCAGAAAAAGTTCGCAGACGAAGCGCTTGAGGCGCTTTCGAAATCACATCTCCGCTAATTTCATGAGATCTGCAGGTGGGGTCATTTCAAGGTGACTCCGCCTGGCCGATATCCCTCCAAATCCACCGTCACGAATTTAAATCCCAGCGCTCTTAGCTTGGCGCTGATCTCCGCGCGCCGATCTGCTTCCACGAGCCGAGGTAGTTCGTCTTGCGCCAATTCGATCCGTGCGATCTCGCCGTGGTTGCGCACGCGAAAATGACGGAATCCCTCACGATGGAGCACGGCCTCGGCTTCTTCGACACGGCTTAGCTTTTCCAGTGTTATCGGGATTCCACGTGGGATTCTCGACGAGAGACAGGCGGCGGCCGGCTTATCCCAATTCGACAGGCGGAGCTCCTTAGCGAGAATGCGGATCTCGGCCTTCGACAGTTCGGCTTCGACGAGGGGGCTGCGCACGTCCCATTCTCGGGCGGCTTTGATGCCGGGGCGGTCGTCCCCGAGATCATCAAGGTTGGTCCCGTCCACGACATAGGCAGCCGCCATTGATTTCCGCAGACGCCCTAGAAGCTGGTATAGATCGGTCTTACAGTGGAAACAACGGCTTGCATCATTCTTGACGAAGTCGTCAATGGCGAGCTGATCCGTCTGCACGGTTTCATAACGGGCGCCGATCTCGTGAGCGATCCGTTCGGCAGCTTCCAACTCAATCAACGGAAAAGTCGGTGAGACGGCTGTGATGCTGATGGCCTTCTCGTGGAGCTGCTCGTGGGCTACTTTGAGAACAACGGTGCTGTCGATTCCGCCGGAATAGGCCACCACGACAGACCCCATTTCCGTCAGAAGGGTTCGGAGCCGATTGAGCTTCTGGTGAAGAGAGGACGGTTGCATAATATCCCGCTGTCCGTGGGTCTAGTGACGAATTTTTGCCTTCGCGATATTGCCGACCACGACGAGCGCGTAATGCTGAGGGTCGAGATATTGTTTTGCCGCGCGCAACACATCCTCTTTCGTCACGCGTTCGATCCATTTGGGGTACTGATTAAAATAATCGAACCCCAGCCCAAAAAACTCCACCTGTGCCAAGACTTGCGCCAGCTTCGCCGTCGTATCCAACCGCAAGGGGAAGCTGCCCATTAAAAATGCTTTGGCGTCGGCCAACTCCTGGTCGGTGACGGGGGCCTCGCGAATCGCCTTCATTTCAGTCAAGACGCCGTTGATGGCCTGATTGGTCGTTTCGGTGCGAGTTTGAAGATTGATCCAAAAAGAACCCGGCATCAATCGAGCATCGTAATGACTGGTGATGCCATAGGCAAGCCCCTGTTTGTCTCGAATGGTATCCATGAGTCTGGACGAGAACCCTCCAGCCCCTAAGACGTGGTTCATGACGGTGACGGCATAGAAGTCCGGGTTTGTTCGACTGATGCCGGGATGCCCGATGACAATGGTCGATTGCGTAAGATCCTTTTCGATGAGCTGCACGGTCTTTTTATCGATGGCGGCCGGCTTCTTGGCTGGTCGGGGCGGTACGACCCCTTTTTTCCAGGCCCCGAAATGTGTCTGGACGAGCGCCGTCGCTTGTTCAACTGTGACGTCGCCGACGATCGTGAGGATGGACTGATTGGGAAGATACTCTTTGGCATAGAAGTTCTGTACATCCGCCAAGGTGATTTTGCCCAACGTGTCTTCCGTTCCGTTCACCGGCCAACGATAGGGATGATTCTGGAAGATCAATTGATTGAAGGCCTTCATGGCGACATGGCCTGGATCGTCATTGTCACTGGTGATTTCCCCGAGGATCTGCGAACGGACCCGTTCGAACTCCTGTTTGGGGAACGCGGGGCGCTGAAGAATGTCGGCGAGCAACGTGAACCCGAGGTCGATGTCTTTCTTCAGTGTGCGCGCCGACGCGGTCGTGAAGTCCTCGTCCGCACGGACTCCCAACGACCCGCCCACAAAGTCGATCTGTTCGGCCAGCTGTCTTGAGGATCGGGTTGTTGTGCCTTCATCGAGGAGACCGGCGACCAAATTCGCCAGACCGGCCTTTTCCGGTGGATCCTGTGCGGAGCCGACCTTGACGAGGACATGGATTTCTACGATGGGAAGGAAATGTTGCTCCAGTACAAGGACGGTCATCCCATTGGGGGTGGTGAATCGCACGGGGGAAATGTCGGCGGCATGCCCTGAATTTGCAATGAAGACTCCGCACAAGACCAGTAACAGTGTGCCGGTTACCCATCGGAGAACGGATCGAGGGACAGAAAAATGGCGCCTCTGGTTTTCCGGATCGATCACCATGGTCCTTCTATAACTTCCCTTCATGGACGGCTGCGGGAGCCGAGTCAGGAGCGGGAGACGGCAGGGGAATGAGAATTCCAACGGTCCGATTATCGTGGGTGAGGTATTGCTTTGCGACACGCTGGATGTCTTTCGCCGTGACCGCGCGGATACGTTCCACGAATTGATCGATCCGCCGCCAACCGGCACCCACGGATTCCGCCTGTCCCATCAACATGGCATGGCGAAAATTCGAGTCCTGCTCGAAGACCCGTGCCGCTTCCACTTGGTTTTTGGCTCGCTGAAGCTCCACCTCGGACGGCGGTTCATTCTGGAGCCGGGCGATCTCTCGCTGGATCGCTTCTTCGACTCCTTCGATCTTCGCGCCGGGATGCACCACTGAGTAGAAATAAAACAGACCGGGGTCCGTCTGTAGCACACTGTATTCGGCGCCGACGGCCAACGAATTCTTCTGGTCATACACCAAGCTTTGATAGAGGCGAGAGCTCTTCCCGTGAGACAGGATCGATTCGAGGATGTCGAGCGCATAAGAATCGTCGCTGGAATAATTGGGAACCCGAAAGCCCATCATGACAAACGGAACCTGCGCTTCGCGTTTCAGGAAAAATCGGCGCTCGCCTCGCTGGTCCGGTTCCGGCGGCAAGGTTTGTCTGGGTGAAGGGCCTCTCGGGATCGGCTCAAACAGCCGTTTAATCGTCGGAAGTAACGCCTCGGCCTTGATATCGCCCACCACGACGAGGGTCGCATTGTTGGGAGAGTAGAATGTGTCGTAGTGACGCTGCAAGTCTTCGAGAGACATGGCATCCAAATCGGCGAACCATCCGATGACGGGCCAATGGTAGGGATGGCTGAGGAACGCGTGGGCGAACAGCGCTTCAACCAGCGCGCCCTGTGGATCATCCTCAGATCGAAGGCGGCGTTCCTCTTTCACGACGTCGCGCTCGGTCTGAAATTCGTTGTGATCGAGAAGGAGACCCTGCATCCGATCGGCTTCCAGTTCGAGAGCGAGCCCGACACGGTCAGCTGCCACATTCTCAAAATAGGCCGTGAAGTCTTGTCCGGTAAACGCGTTGTCGATTCCGCCGTTCTTCCTGATGATTCGCGAGAATGATCCTTTCGGAAACCGTGCCGTGCCTTTGAACATCATGTGCTCAAGCATGTGCGAGAGTCCGGCCCGTCCCATCACCTCGTTTCGCGAACCGACTTTGTACCACACCTGCACGGTGGCCACCGGAGCCTTGGGAACTTCGACCAGCAGTACCTTCATCCCGTTTGAGAGGATGTACTCGTTCGGTTCCGCTCCGAGCGAGATCGAGCTGACGCTAAAAACGAGAAGCGCCGAGAAAAGTGTTAAGAAGCGGACGTGCCACTGATGCTGGATCATGCGCGTGATCATCATAATAAAATAATGGGATTGGTCATGCTAGCAACGAGTTTCGATGGGTGTCAAGGCAAGGGAGTTTTGGTTGCTCGGGAGTGCTCCAAGTTGGCCGCAGGCGCCGAGCACGTCCCGTCCCCGGCTCTTTCGAACAAATGCCTCAAGGCCGGCGTTGCGGAGGATAGATTGAAAACGAAGCACCGCCTGTTCGGACGGACGACGGAACGGACTGCCCGGAAATTCATTGAACGGGATCAAATTGACCCTGCATCGCATGGCCTTCAGTAATTGGACCAGTCGTCGAGCGTCAGCCTCATGATCGTTTACGCCGGCGAGCAACACGTATTCGAAGGTCAAGCGTTGATGAGAAGCGAGCGGACAGCGGCGACAGGCGGCCAGGAGTGACCTTAGTGAGGCGATCTCGCTCGCCGCGGGCATCAACTCTCGCCGCTGTTCTTCAGTGGTGGCATTGAGCGAGACGGCGAGGTTCACGCCCAGCTGGGCGACGTCCGCCAGACGGGACGTCAGCCCTGCCGTCGACACCGTTACGCGTCGGGGCGACCATCCAAGTCCCCAAGATTTGTTGGTCAAAGCCGACACGGCGGCTTTGAGACCGTCGATGTTGGCCAAGGGTTCTCCCATCCCCATGAACACGAGATTCGTGATGCGTTCATGGGAGCCCAACTGGTCTTGTGCAGTCAGGGTTTGATCGATGATTTCGTACAGTTTGAGGTTACGTTTGAGCCCCATTCGTCCGGTCAGACAGAAGCCACAATCCAACATGCAACCGACCTGCGTTGACACACAGAGCGTCAGCCGGTCCTCATCCGGGATCAACACGGTTTCAATCGACAAACCATCCTCAAGGGTCAACAGCAATTTGCGGGTTCCATCCTGGGACGGCAAGACCGTGACAGAGGTCGAGCGTCCGATCGTGGCGGATCGAGACAGTGTCATGCGATCACGCAGGGGGAGATCGGTCATATCGGTAATAGTTCGCAGGCGCCGTTGATAGAGCCAGCGCAAAATTTGCGTTGCGCGATAGGTCGGCCAGCCTTGCGCTCGGACAAACTTCACCATCTGGGGTTCGGTGAGATTCAAGAGCGCTGTGAGGGGACTGGGTGAGGTCATTGGTAAGTCGTTATCAAATCGGATTATCGTTGTGTGGGAGCTAGGAGCCTACCACAGCGGAGGCTGTGGCGCATACGGGCGGGCATCGTCGGGTCCCGAAACTTCTTCCATTACAGGCGGCTCTGTATATAATGAACGCGGATGAGGGGCACCATGGAGACCCATGACACATATCGTTTCATCAATGACTACGGGTTGGCGGCCGCATCCTGCTTGGTACTCATGCTCGGAGGCTTTTGTTCACGCGATGGGCATGCGGCGCAGGCTGAGATGTCCGAACCATCGACGACCATTAGCTGTACGACGGCGGAAGACTGCTTTGCGGCGGCGGTGTGGCCGAAGGAGCGACTGGGGCACGCGCTGACGAAAGATCAAGTGGTGGCGATCAAGCTGGAACGCCTCCGAAAGGTCACGGAGGAATTTCCTTCTACCGTGTGGGCCAAGCGTGCCGGGTTGTTGTCCGGGGTGCTGTTGATCGATCGAACTCCTGCCGGCGCTCTGCCTTACCTGAGGGCGGCCCAACGGGACCTTCCCGTACTGGACGATTATATTCGATTCTGGGTCGGAGAAGCGTTGCTGCGTTTGGGTGATGCCAAGGAGGCGGCCGGCATGTTTGAAGGAGTTCCGCAGGCTGTCCCTGATTCTAACCTTGCCAGTCAGGCGGCGCTCCGAGCTGGGGAAGCTTGGTATCAGGCATCCAGCTGTCCCGAGGCCGTGTCCTGGTTCAGCAAGGCCGTCAACGCCAACGATAAGGACCCTCAGATCGCTCAGGCTTGGTTGCGGTTGGCCTCCTGTTATCTTCGAGAGAATCAATTGACGGAAGCACGAGAAACGCTGAAACAGCTGTGGACGAAGTTTCCACAGACCAAGGAGGCCAAGGAGGCCGAGACTCTGCTTGGGAACAATATTGGGGGAGTACCGTGGACACCGCGGCCAGACATCTATTATGAGCGTGCCCAGGCTTTTCTCGGGCAGTCACTCCACGCGGAAGCCATCGAGGAGTTGAAAAAATTTTTGGCGCGTGATCCCTCTTCTCCGCACCGCATCGATGCCAAACTTAAACTGGGCATCGCTCAAGTTCGGTTGAAACAGTATGAACAGGCACGCGACATCTTTCATGCGCTGACCGCTGAGGAAGGGCCTCGGGCGGATGAAGCGACGGTATGGCTCGGGAGGGTGTATCTCAGGCGTGGACTCGGGGACAAGTTATTGGATCTCTGCCGCACGCTCCCGAAACGGACATTGACTCCGGAACAGAAGGGGCAAATCAATTTATTCGCAGGGATCTGGCTCGAGGATGAGGCACGCTTCGACGAGGCGATGGCAAGGTATCGACAGGTGGCCAAGTACGGAGAACCGGCTTCTCAACGAACGGAAGCCCAATGGCGGGAAGGGTGGGTGCTTTACCGATCGGCTCGTTATCTGGAGGCGATCAGTGTGTGGCGTCAGATTGTGGAGCAGAGGGACAACGACTTTGAGCCCCAGGCGCTCTACTGGATTGCCCGTTCGTACGGTCATGTAGGAGGTGAGAAGTCAAAGGAAATTTTTGCGCTGCTCTGTCAGCGATTTCCATTTACCTACTATTGTCAGTTAGCACGCGAACAGACAGGTCTATCGGCAGCGCGCCGGACCAAGCAGGAAGGTAGCGTCATTCCCGCCTCGGCCGCTCAGCCTGCTACCGAGGTGGATCAGACGCCGGCTCAGGATAATCCCGCGATCAGTCGGACACAAATCGAGCTACATCCGGCATACCGGCGGGCGGTGGAACTCAGAGCGCTTGGTCTCGAGCAGGATGCCGCTAGGGAGCTCAGTGCGTTGACGGATCGGTATAGTCGCGATCCTGAGGTGCTGGCGGCGTTGTCGATGATGTTGAACGAGGTCGGTGCCTATCACCATGCCTTGCGTCTGGTGCGGTCTCGATTCCGCGAAAAGTTGGAGCGTACCGGCGGAGCGGTTGCAGATGGATTGTGGAACGTGGCCTATCCCACCGGATTGATCCCTACGATTAAACTTGCGGGAGCCAACGGAGTGGATCCGTTTCTCGTTGCAGCGATCATTCGAGAAGAAAGTCAGTATGATCGGAGAGCCGTCTCTCGTGTCGGGGCGATCGGATTAATGCAGGTCATGCCGGCCACTGCGAATGCCGTGGCCCAACAGCACCGTCTTCCGAGCCTATCCCGAGAAGATTTGTTCGATCAAGAAACGAATATCCGCATCGGCGCCCGATATGTTGAGCAACTGTTTGCGCAGTTTGCCGGGAATGTGGTGCAGACGATCGCCGCATACAATGCCGGTCCCATTGTGGTGGCTAGCTGGGCGGCGGCCAATCGGGGACGAAGCGAGGATGAATTTGTCGAGTTGATCCAATATCAGGAGACCAGACAATACGTGAAACGGGTTCTGCGTAGCTACAAGGAATACCTGCGTCTGGCAGGGGTTCAAAAAACCGTTTCTTGACAATATATTGTGAAGTTTTTATAGTGCGCCACAATCCGTTGGGGCAATAAAGAAGAGGGGTTGATCATGGCGTTGGACCGATTGGATGCATTGGAAACTCGAATTCGTGACTTGGTGAAGCTCGTCCAGGAACTCAAACGAAAGAATGCGCTGCTGGAGGAAGAGATCAAAGAGGCTCGCCAACGACTGGCTGCACAGGATGATATGAATCGCAAATGGGAAAAGGAGCGGATCGACATCAAGACACGAATCGAAAAAGTCATGAACGAAATGGAGTTGCTGGAATGTATCGAGGATCCTAAGGAGGTGGCCATTGACTAAGACAATTGATGTCGAAATTTATGGTCAACGGTACGCGATCACAGGAGAGGGCGATGACGCATACATTCGGCGGCTGGCTCATTTTGTCGACGACCATATGAAACATCTGGCGGAGGGGATGAAGACCACGACCCCATCAAAGTTGGCGGTACTGACGGCCATCAATCTTGCCCATCAGCTGTTTGAGTCCGAAAAAAAGAGAGTTCAAGGGGAAGCCGATGTCGAACGACGGATGGTGACGTTGATGGAATCGATCGACGAACAGATGCCGACATCCCTCTTTCGTTAACGGTGATTCGCCTTGCTTTCAAAGTGTCCCTTTGTTATCATATAGATATGTGAGTGCGGAAATGGTAGGGGTGAGTGGGAAGGGTGATATCGTCAATCAATCTACTGGAAACGAACGCTGAGAGAATCAGAGAGAACGTTTACCTGATGGGATACGAAGTGTTGATTCGGTGGATGCTTGAGGTGAAAGAGGTCGTGCTGGGACTGCGAATGCTATCGGCTAAGCGACCTCCGGTTTTTGACATTGAAGCGATCCGACGGATGCCTGTCGGATCGAGCGAGCATCTACCTTCCATACCTGTTTCAATCGCTGGCCCTCTTCAATGGCTGATGTCTAGATATCCACGGCCGGGAAGGGTCAGGCAGCGAAGTTCACCGGGTGTGGTGTCGTACCCCGACGATCTCATGCGTTTTCAGGCAAGGCGGATTGCCCTCTCCTAAGGTCCTCCATTTTTTCCACCTCACATCGTGTGTGCCTAGTCCACTCGCCAGCGTGACGCGATGTGCGTGCCCGAGTGAGACTCATCTGATCTGGTTGCCATTAAGAAAGGGGTGACTCCCATTTCTACCGCAAATGTCATGTACATTATTCTGTCGGTGATTTTCGGCGCCGTGGTTGGCGCGGGTGTTTTTGAGCTTGTGCGACGACGGATGACGGGCGCCAAACAGGCTGAGGCGAACGATCTGGCCAAGCAGGTTGTGCAGAACGCACAGCGGGAAGCGGAGAATATTCTTAAAGAGGCCAGGCTCGAGGCCAAGGATTTGGTGTTCAAAGCAAAGTCAGAATTCGAGCAAGAACAGAAAACAAAACTTGGCGAGCTCTCGGCGATGGAGAAGCGTTTGATCCAACGGGAAGGCGGGCTTGACGGAAAGCTCGCCGCCCTGGAAAAGCGGGAGAACGAGTCACGCAAGCGCGAGGCGGATTTCGCAAAACGAGAAGAGGGCTTGGTCGCCAAAGAGTCCGCCTGCGCCAAGGCCGAGCGCGACCATCGCGAAGCGTTGGAGCGGGTCGCCGGGATGACGGCTGATGAAGCCAAGAAACAATTGATCCTTGAAATGGAATCGCAGGCCAGGCTCGATGCCGTCGGCATTGCCAAACGAACGATCGAAGAGGCCCGTGAGACCGCCGAACGGGAAGCGCGAGAAATCATTACCACCTCGATTCAACGGGTCGTTCGCGACTATGTTTCGGAGTCCACGATCTCCGTGGTCCCCATTCCAAACGATGCCATGAAGGGTCGGATCATCGGTCGGGAAGGCCGGAATATCCGGGCGCTTGAAGCGGCGACGGGCATCGATCTGATCATCGATGAAACGCCTGAAGCCGTGATTATCTCCGGATTTGACCCGCTGCGGCGCGAGATCGCCAAGGTTTCGCTGGAACGGCTGATGCATGATGGGCGTATCCATCCCACGCGCATCGAAGAGATCGTCGAAAAAGTAAAAGTCGACATCGATAAGCTGATGTACGAAGAGGCGGAGAAGATTATTTTCGAGTTGGGGCTCTCGGATTTTCATCCTGAGTTGATCAAGGTACTCGGTCGTCTCAAGTATCGGACGAGCTACGGACAAAACAATCTCTACCATGCCCGCGAAGCATCGTATATTTGCGGCATCATGGCATCGGAGCTGGGTCTTGATGTCCGGCTGGCTCGGCGCGGCGCGTTGCTCCATGATATCGGTAAAGCGGTCAGCCATGAAGAAGAGGGACCGCATGCGATGTTGGGAGCCGAGATCGCCAAGAAATACGGTGAATCTCCGAAGATCGTCAACGCGATCGCCGCGCATCATGAGCAGGTGGAGCCGATTTGCCCGGAAAGCGTATTGGTGGCAGCGGCCGAAGCGTTGTCGGCGGCGCGCCCCGGTGCGCGACGGGAAGCTCTAGAGTCCTACGTGAAGCGGTTGGAAAAATTGGAATCACTGGCGACCGGGCATAAGGCCGTCCAAAAAGCGTACGCGATCCAGGCCGGGCGGGAAATTCGGGTCATCGTGAGGCAAGAGGACATCTCGGATGCGGAGTCGTTCCAGCTTTCGCGCGAGCTGGCGAAGAAGATCGAACAGGAGTTGACCTATCCGGGTCAGATCAAGGTGACCGTCATTCGGGAAAGCCGATACGTGGAATACGCCAAATGAAGGTCCTCTGTATCGGGGACATCATGGGGGAGCCGGGCCGCCGGGCTGTCGCTCGGGCCGTTCCTCGGCTGACCGCACAACACCGTATCGATGCGGTCATCGCCAATGGTGAAAACCTGGCGGGAGGTTTTGGGATCACTCGGGAGCTGGCCGAAGAGCTCTTCGAGACGGGCATCTCGGTGATCACCACCGGAAATCATGCATGGGACAAGAAAGAGGCCGTCGATTATTTTTCACGCGAGCCCCGTTTATTGCGGCCGGCGAATTATCCGGCAGGAGTTCCCGGGAATGGAAGTGTGGTCATCGAGACGGCGGGTGGCGAGCGGCTGGCCGTCTTGCAGCTGATGGGGCGGGTATATATGCCGACGATCGATTGCCCGTTTCAAACGGCCAAACGCGAATTGTCGCGGTTGAAGCGGGAGACGTCCGCGATCGTCGTCGACATGCATGCGGAAGCCACGTCTGAAAAAATGGCGATGGGGCATTTTTTAGACGGGGAGGTGGTCGCCGTCGTCGGGACGCATACGCATGTGCAGACGGCCGATGAACAAATCCTTCCGAAAGGCACCGCGTACATCACCGATATCGGCATGACCGGTCCGCTCCATTCGGTGATCGGAGTCAAGAAAGAATTGGCGATCGAAAAATTTTTGACCGCGATGCCGCGACGGTTCGAAGTCGCATCAGGGCCGTCCGTGTTTTGTGCGGTTCTGCTTGAACTCGATCCCCGCTTGGGTAAGGCCGTCGCGTTTGAACGGATTCGTGTCATCGATTAGTTCGTGGAGACGCCGTGAGAGGTTACGCTACGCTGTAGCGCGGCAACCTCGCAGCCATCGATGAGCGTCGAGCTCGTTTAAAAGGAGAGGACTCACGAATACGTATCCTCGCCCGTCCCTGTCTCCTCCCGAGTTGACCTCGAGACCCATTCTCACCGTCTCGGAACTCACTGCCAAGGTTCGGGCTTCCCTCGAAACTGACTTTGCGGAGGTGTGGCTTGAAGGGGAAATCTCAAACCTGCGGGCCCCAGGCTCCGGACATCTCTACTGCACCCTCAAGGATCGGACGAGTCAGATTCGCGCAGTGATTTTCCGTTCGACGGCCGTTCGTCTGCGGTTCGGGCTGGAGGAGGGGCTGCACGTCGTCGTTCGAGGACGACTCTCCGTGTATGAGCCGCGTGGAGAGTACCAGGTCCTTCTCGATCATCTCGAACCCAAAGGGCGGGGCGCCCTCCAACTGGCCATTGAGCAACTGAAGCATCGGCTGGAGTCCGAAGGGCTCTTCGATCGAAAGCGCAAACGGCCGCTACCGGTGTTCCCTCGGACGGTCGGAATCGTGACTTCGCCGACCGGAGCGGCGGTTCGAGATCTGATCACGGTGTTGCACCGCCGCTGTCCTCTCTTGCACATCATCATCGCGCCGGTACCGGTGCAGGGGCCTGAGGCGGCAGAGCGGATCGGCGCGGCCATTCAGGCATTGAACCGGCTGAACGTTGTCGATGTCATCATCGTCGGCCGGGGCGGTGGCTCGTTGGAAGACCTATGGAGCTTCAACGACGAAACGGTCGTACGAGCCGTCGCCTCATCTCGGATCCCCATTGTATCGGCTGTCGGGCATGAGACGGATGTGACGCTAGCGGACTTTGCCGCGGACGTACGGGCCCCCACCCCGTCCGCCGCCGCTGAAATGGTGGCTCCGGTGTTGACCGAGATCGTCGAACGGTTGGGCATGTTGACCGCCCGCTGTTCACAAGCCATCAGCTCGCAATGTCTGAGGCAGCATCAGAGACTTGACCTCCTGCTCGCTCATCTAGACAATATCCGGTTCAGGGTTCTCACGGAAGCTCAGCGAGTGGACGGCGCCGTGGCCGACATGCGAGAAGCGATGCGTGCACAGCTGAAACAAGCGATGGGGAATTCGCAAGCCTGGACACAGGCGCTGATGTCGAAGAGCCCGGCCCACCAAGTGCGTCGAGATCTGGTGATTGTTCCGCAGCTGCGATCGCGGTTGATTGCCGCGGTGAGCCATGGTCTCACGTGTCGGACCGAGCACACCCATGCCTATCTCGGAAGATTGAACGGACTGAGCCCGCTCGCGATTCTGGGGCGGGGATATGGGATCCTGGAGACGACGCCTGGGCGACAGGTCATCCGCGAGGCCGCTCAAGTTTCCGTCGGAGCAAAAATTGTGGCGCGTCTGGCAAGGGGACGCATTCGATGTGCCGTGGAGGAAGTCATGTCGGATTCGTCGGTTTAAAAGCAGACCGAGACTCCGTTATAATTAATGATGTACGGCTTGTTGTATGAAAAGGAGACGTAGTGGCTGGTGTGAAGTTTGAGCAAGCGATGGCCCGATTGGAAGCCATCGTGGGAGAATTAGAAAAAGGTGATCTGCCGCTTGATGAATCCTTGAAGATTTTCGAGGAGGGTATTCGCCTGTCAAAGAACTGTCTGAAAGTATTGGAAGAGGCTGAACGGAAAGTCGAGGTGCTGGTCCAGGATACGAATGGAAAAAAGCAATTACGTGCCTTCAGTTCCAATGACATTGATGTAGCGGGCTCCACCGAGGACTGAGAGTCAATCAGTCTTTTGATCATCGTTCTTGTCTCATCTTCCCATTTTCGTTCTCATGGGTACAAACACACAACGCGGTAGGGATCGTTGCGACCATGTGATGACGAGTCGCGGACTGGTACAGAGTCGAGACATCGCCGTTCGGATGATTCTCGCCGGCAAGGTAAAAAGCAACGGACAGATCGTCGACAAGCCGTCCAGGGTGATTCCCATCGATGCGAACATCGAGATTGTCGGAGAAAGTAAACCGTTCGTCAGCCGAGGCGGCGAAAAGCTGGAGGCGGCTCTGGACTTCGGTTCGATCGATCCACACGGGTTGATTTGTCTGGACGTCGGATGCTCCACCGGAGGGTTCACCGACTGCTTGCTCCAAAGGGGAGCGGCGAGGGTCTACGCGGTCGACGTGGGTTATGGTCAGTTCGACTGGCGGCTTCGACAGGACCCGCGCGTTGTGCTGATTGAGCGGACCAACATACGCTATATGCCTCCTTCGGCTGTTCCGGAGCCGGTTGATCTGGTCGTCATCGATGTGTCGTTTATTTCATTGATGAAGGTGCTTCCCCCCGTCGCGCAATTTCTCCGGCCTGCGGCCCGCGTCATCGCCTTGATTAAACCCCAGTTTGAAGTGGGAAAGGGCCAAGTGGGTCGGGGGGGTATCGTGCGCGACGATGCGCAAAGGATGGAGGCAGTGCAGCGCATCGTGCGATTCGCCGCCGACATGGGGTTGCAGACGAGGAGGACGGTAGAGTCCCCGGTCAAAGGGAAAAAGGGGAATCAGGAAATATTAGCAATCTTTGAGTACGGTACCCCGTTTCATGGTATGTAAGGAGTATCGGAACGGCTGAGCGTTCATTCAGGAGGGCCAATGAAAGTACTCGTGACGGGCGGCGCAGGGTTTATCGGGTCTCATGTGGTGGACCGACTCGTTGAAGAGGGGCATCAAGTGGTCATCGTCGACAATCTGGCCACCGGAAAACGGAAAAACGTGAACCGCGCGGCGAGTCTCTACAAAACCGACATTACCAGTTGGCGTCTCGAACGGGTTTTTCGCAATGAACGGCCCAACATCGTCCTTCACCTTGCGGCTCACATCAATGTCCGTCGTTCGGTGGATGATCCGGTGTTCGATGCGCAGGTCAACATTTTGGGAACGATGAACGTGCTGCAGCAAGCGGTTCGGTATGGGTGCCGAAAGGTCGTGTTCTCCTCGTCCGGGGGGGCGATCTATGGTGAACAGGAAGCGTTTCCGGCCGTTGAGTCTCATCCCACCAAACCACTGTCACCCTATGGCATCAGTAAGCTGTGCGGCGAACATTACTTGTCCTACTTCCAACGGGTCAGCGGGATTCCAGTCGTCAGCCTCCGCTATGCCAACGTGTATGGGCCAAGACAGGATCCCGATGGAGAGGCAGGGGTCGTCGCCATCTTCATCCAAAAGATGTTGAACAGCGAGCAGCCCATCATCAACGGAAACGGCCGGCAAACCCGAGATTTCGTGTTCGTCGACGACGTGGCGGAAGCCAACCTCGCCGCCATGGCCCAGGACGCCCACGGCGTCTACAATGTAGGAACCGGCACCGAGACATCCGTCAATGAGCTGTTCCGCATGCTGGCCGGCCTGACCGGTTCCAGTGCCAAGGAAGTTCATGGCCCGGCCAAGGCAGGCGAGCAGATTCGCAGTGTGGTGGACCCGTCAAGGATCAAGCAGGAACTGGGATGGGACGTCAAGGTGGGACTTGCCGAGGGGCTGAAGGAGACGGTGGAATTTTTCCAAGGAAAGAGCCGCTAGTCTGCCGACCTCAATCATCGCAGTCGGTCACACAAGTACCAGCCTAGCCAACTTCAGACGAAGCGACTGACTCGTAGCCGCCGGTCTCTCCATGCGTCACGGATCAATATCGAGGAACGCTCCCATCGACTTGGACCGACCAGGCATCGATTCCCCCGATCAAATTCTTCACATTCGAGAATCCCTGTTGGAGCAGAAATCCCGTGGCATCTCCGCTTCTCATCCCATGATGACAATAGGCGATAATCTCCGTGTTTCGGTCCAATTTTGAAAGGGATTGGGGCAAGGTGCCTAGAGGGATCAACACGGAGTTATCAAGCTTGGCAAGCTGGTTCTCCCACGGCTCGCGCACATCCAAGAGCACCAGCTTATCCCCTTTATCGATTCGAGCCTTCAGCTCTTTCGGTGTAATCGTGAAGCTCATATGACCTCCTCCTCGTGACTGGGGTTAAATCATAAGCGACCGAGGAAAAGGCTGTCAATTGCGCTTCACCGCCGGGTTGACCCGACCTCTCCACTCTCTCCGGTTCTCATGCCTTGTCGAACTGCCAGCGTCCGCGTCGGTCCTGAAGCGTGATTGCAACTGCAAGGTGGTGGATGAAGTCTCGCCGGGGAATTTCTACCGCGCCGAACCGCATGACATGCGGAGAGGATTGCTGGCAATCGATAAGTCGAAAATTCCAGGCTTGGAGTTGTGTGACCAGCCTGACGAGCGCCACTTTGGATGCATCGTCGACTCGTGTAAACATTGACTCGGCAAAGAAGGCGCCTCCGATCGCCACGCCATACAATCCGCCGACCAGGCGACCGTCCTGCCAGGCCTCGGCGGAATGAGCATAGCCGAGTTCATGCAAGCGTGTGTAGGCCTCCAGCATGTCACCGGTGATCCAGGTGCCCCCTTCCGGATATTGCGAACGCGGTCCCGCGCACTGCTCCATGACGTGGCGAAAACAGGTATCGAGCGTGACGGCAAACATGTTCGAGCGAAGGGTTCTCTTGAGGCTGTGTGAGACATGAAGCTTGTCGGGGAACAACACGGCGCGAGGATCAGGCGACCACCACAAAATGGGTTGATCGTCGTTGTACCAAGGGAAGATGCCGTGCCGATAGGCTGTAAGTAGGCGCTCCGGGCGGAGATCTCCGCCAACGGCAAGCAAGCCTTCAGGAGTGGCCTGCTCAACTGGTGGAAAACGAAGATCTTGTCTGTGTAAACGAACCATCGCGACTTACGATACGTGAAGCGGGGTAAAAAGACTATGCCGGGAGAAACATGAAAGAGGTGTAGTAGTTCAGCTCCAATTTGGCAGTCAGCGTCAGCTATCGACACGTTTCCGTAGCTTGCAACAGTCGGCTATAGGGTGGTCGAATCAATCCTAGGAGGGTGGACAAAAACGTTTTTTTGCCCACGCCACTAGAACATGGGATCTTCCTCAAAGCGTAGGCACATATAGCGTGCCCACTCGCGATTGAGCACGGCACACGCACACAGCCAGTATGCCACATTAAACGCGATAAGATTAGCGGTGATGGGTTACGCTAACTCCGATAGGATAGTGCACACAGGCCTCGCGGTCCTGCTCCCCACGATCGAGCCGTCCATGGGGATATCTCAGGACCAGGATCCAGGACCGAGGTGTGAAGTCTGACGCCACACGCTACCAGCGTAGACCATTCCTTTCCGAATAGCGTTCAAACCAGCCTTCCGGTAAAGAAACGATATTCATCCATGAGAACTGGCCTTCGAAATGTTCGGTGAAGATCGGTCGATAATCGCCAACCATTGTCCATTGATCCACGCGCTCGTTCGCGCTCTGAAGGAACCAGACAGGGACGCGGGTCGCCGTGGACGTCAATCCACGACCTATGGTGTATGCTGCGCTGCGCTCCCAATGCTCTCGGGAAACATGCCGACAATCAACGACAAGATTGGCATAGGCGTAGTCGCGCAGCAGCGCTTCTTCCTCGACGAGCATCCATTCAAACGCGGCCAAGTGATCGCGAAGTGCTGGGACACGAGGGTCTCCGAAGTCCGGTAGGTTCTTCGCCAATTCCAGGAATCTCAGTCTATCCGCGAAATCCCAGTGGTCATCAATTATAAGACGACCGTCGTCAATCGCTTGAGCCGTACTGGATGGGAGCGCGCGAAAGATATCTACGTAATCACGCCACCCACCAACATTGTTCGTGAGACAAGGGAGATCCGGGTGGCTGCCTTGCCATAATGTACGAATCACCTGAGCGACCACATTGGTCCGCCCTGCTGCCGCAACACTGATCAACCGGACGGCGCCAGCCGCGCTCATCAGAGCGGCTTCGGCAGCGCTCAGAAGGGGAAAATGAAGCAGGCGAACCGGTCGCGGCCAAGAGCCAGGCTCGTGGCGCGGTTCATTGAGCAGGCTACTTAGGTTTGTCGCGTCTGATTCCGATGCATCGATCAGACGCCTGTTGCGCATGAAGTCACATCGGTTGACGAGATAGTCAAGAAGTTCCGATTCGCGCTGACACCACTCTGACTCACGATAAGGTGGCGACGGCATGCGCACGATTGTTGGAGTCGGTGCGAAAAGGCCCCAGATCATCCCGATGTTGGTCTCCCACTGCGGAGCATAAGTGGCATCAAGGGCTGCGAATGGCGAGTCCCAAAAAGGGGTACTAAACAACCGCGGTTTCACAGTGCTCGACCTGTGACTGAGTGCAATCATGCGACGTGGCCAGTTCGGCCTCAAGGCGCTATAGGCGAAACAAAGCAGGTCTGCCGGGCGCACGAGCCGCCACTCCACTTGAAGGGCCTCCTCTGCCCACGCCATGGCACGCAGCGTCAGAAGCAGGCGGCGAAGATAGCAAAGCGCCGCTGTCGAATCTCTTTGGCTGGCGGTTCCCGCCGTCTTGATGAGTGGGCTGACGATCGCGACGTTAGCAAGCAGCTGGGCTGCAATGATGATGGCGGTACGTGCGTCCTCAGGTGCCGCATCCTGAGTCAGCCAACCCCAGCGCTCCCGCCAGACTTCGCCCTGCCCGGAGTGAGTCGGTCCTGTAGAAGATGGCTGGTCCGGTTGAAACCTAGTGGTGTTGTACATGCCAACGAGAGAAGTCTGCAGAAATGGGTCGTCATCCCCACTTCCGGCGACTGCGGCAATGCGTAATTCAGCCATGCTGGTTAGCGTTTCCAGATCCTGAGGTGTTCTGAAGGGCGTCAGGACGATGCCCCGAAGATACGCTCCGATCGCAATATTCAGCCATGCAAGGATCTGGTTGATCATTATGATAAGTGACTTCAGTTCTGGCTGAACCAACGGGGGAGTAGTGGCTTCGTACAGTCGCATGTAAGAGGCGACCGCCTTGTTACAGCGGACCAGCAACATCTCGTCTGGAAACGACGGCTGATCGGCGATGAGCGCGTCGAGCCGCGCTGATTGCGTAGGACGTACATCCCAACCTGCCGACGTGGCTTGACCTAGCGGACCAGGCGCGAAATCATCAAGGTTGTCTGGAGGTCGCCAAATCGCCCTCAGGATCCCATCCGTCACAGTCTGCGACTTGCATAGCCAGATGTCAGAGTCCAGTTCGGCATCCTTGTCAGGCAGCGCATTCTGATGCTCGCGCATCGCCGTAGAGAGGGCGTGCCACCGGTGCTGCGGCGTGTCGGCACCCTCAGTTGAACGCTGGCCAAAGCCAGGAGATTGGTGTGACGGTCCAGTACTTTCTCCTTGCGTAAGAGCGCGTAGGAGCCACGCTAACGAGAGGGCGGACTCATTGAGAGGCATAGGATTTCACACTCCGCATGCAAGCTCAGCATCTTGCGCCAGTCCCGTGGTCTCAGTGTGATACGGTAGATGCCGGAGGCCACTTTCAGCAGAGCTACTGTTCCATTTGCCCGTTATACGAGTGGAGCCTAGAGAGCGCTCGTCCTAGCTGAATTCGATCTCAAACTGAGCAACAGCTATTATAAAGCGGCGAGCTTAGAGATTTGAATGTGTCAAATTGTCCGGGAGTGGACCTTCAAGGTCCGAATTTATCTGATGCTGTCGGTTTGATGGAATGACAATTAATAGAGATGAGACGACTACTCCTTGATCTCCTCTGCTGAGGCCAGGATGGGCTGAAACAGCGGGTCGGCGTCGAGCACGGCTTTCAGCAATTCGCTATGGAGGAAATAGCGCCAGACCTCGTCGTCTTTCCCCGGTATCTCGTCAAACCAGCGTTTCGCCTCGGTCAGATGGCGGAGCATCTGACGCTTATCGCCGTAGTTGGGCATGAAAATCATGCTGTAGGCCATGGTGTATTCGGAAAGAAACTTATCGAGCGGCAGCTCGGCGATGGCCGATGAAGCCTGAGCATCCTCGTAGGCGCGGACACTATCAGGGTCGTGCAAAATCCGATTCCATGCCACCTTGTTGATGCGGGACCAGGCCAGCTGCACCAGCGCCGACGCTCTGGGCATCCTTAAGTCAGCGGGAATGTCGTGGACCAACGTTTCAAACGTCTCGATCATGGGCACCTGGTCATTGTTCCAGCGATAGGCCATGCCGAGACGGAAGCGGGTATCCAACTGGTCCGGATGGATGGTCGCAAGGGTTTCCAGCGCGGGTAACAGCCGATACAAGAAATCGGCGGGCGTCGGCTGCGCGAGTCCACCCATTTCCATCGCGTTCGACAGGTCGAGGCGACCGGCGGCTGCATAGATGTTCCAGTAGAATTCGTTGACGGCCCGCGATAACGCCGGATCCGTGATGGTTAACCGGTGACCTTTGGCGGCTTCTTGAAGCAAGGTGGCATGGAGATGTTTTGTGAGAATTGTGAGCGCATCGGCATGATGCGGGTCGATGATCAGGATACGATTGAGCATGGCGACGCGATCGTGCAGTTCGGGAAACGCCGCGGCTTGGGTGGCTGCCGCCGCCAGTGTGCCGGATTGATCATCAGAACCCCACCAGACAATCGACTCGGGAAGGGCTCGGCTTGTTTCGGTCGCGAATGGGATTCGTTCAGCGACCATACCAGGTGCTTCTGGCTTGGAGGTTACGGGGAGATGGAACACCGCGTGATCGTGTGGAAACCCATGGGTGCGGAGTCCGGTAAAGACCACCCACCGAGTCACGATGGATTTTAAGGCTCGACGTTCACGTTTGATCGTATTCGTCCATTGGACGGAGCCTGGTCCGTACGTCACCGGGGATGTGAGAGGGTCGTGGTAATGAACCGTCAAGTCAACCAGCGTGGTGGGAACGCCGAGGACTTTACCGTTCGGTTTCAGTCGGAAAGATCCGTTCGGGATGGGGCGGCTGCTTGTCACAGTGAGATGAAGGCCGGTTCCAGGCGGCGAAATTCCCAGCGCATCCATCACGAAGGCGGAGGCCTGAATCCGGGGAAGTTCATCTCCATAAAAAGCGAGGGGACCTGTGCTGGGCCAGAGGATGTCCATCCCAATATCAGAGCGTTTCAAAACAGAGCTGTGGCCGGCGGTCAGTTCCTGCCAACAACTCTCATACGAGGCCGCAGCCGTCGGAGGTTTCTGAGGATTTGGAGGCAACACCGGCATGAGTTTGTATTGACAGGCGAAGTCCAGTTGTCCCGCCGTGATCTTGTCGCCTTTCGCGATGGCTTCAGCATATCGAAGCGCTGTCTCGACGGCGGCTTGGTGCGCGGTATCGGTTTTCGCCTTCCGAGGAGTCTTGGATGCCGCCATCGTAAGGTCAGGCAGGGTTGTTTCAATGGTTGCCCACAGTCCGGAGAGAAGGACAATGCCACACAAGAGATTCTTCTTCATGATGAGAAATGGTGATAGGGTTGTGGGTGTCGATTACCGGGAATAGGCGGTCGTTAGGATTTTCTCGCGGATCAACGCTCGATCGGCCGTTGATAACGACGGTGCCGGACTGTGGCGACAGAGCGACACGGTTTGGCGCAACGACGCCACGAAGATTTCACAATTTGGACAGGCGCCCAGGTGTCGACGAATTTCTTGGCAAATGTCCGCGGAGAGTTCGTCATCGATATAGGCGGACAACTGGCGGAGAATGCGCAGACACCGGCTTTTCCCATGCGGGTGGGGGTGTCGCGTCGTTGAGGATCTCGCCTGCCGCTTGGACGCGTTACGTTTGCCCATTGTAAATGTGTCTCCCTGCTGCGCGGTGAGGTCTATTCATGGTCGCTGGCTTCCCCGAGACCCCGGGCGCTGAGTTGCCGGCGCACGAACAATCGAGCCCGGTGCAAGCGTGATTTCACCGCTCGTTCGTTCAAACCCATGATGGCCCCGACCTCCTTGGCGCTTAAGCCTTCCATGTCTCGAAGCACCAGGACCATTTTGTACTTCTTCGGCAATTGGTTGATCGCGGCATCGAGCGCTTCTCGCAATTGCTTGTTGTGGAGGGCCTCCTCGGGACTGAGTCCATCGATGGGGATCTGTAAGCGAAATTCACCGTCGGACGCGGGCACGAATTCCTCGAGGGACAACTCTCGCTCCGGGGCTCCCTTCCGTCTGCGCCGCATGCGCAGACATGCCCGCGAGGCAATGGTATAGAGCCAGGTCGAAACCTGCGCGTCACCGCGAAATCTATCGTAACCCCGATAGGCATTCAGAAAGGTTTCCTGGACCAAGTCTTTCGCAGCCTCCGGTTCGCCGCACAAACGATAGGCGAATCGATACATGAGATCTACGTGGTCCTTATACAGGGTATCAAAAGTTTTGGCAGATTGGGAATCGATCGGAGGGGAAGCCGTCGAGCGGCGAATCGTAGATGATACGCTCATACGCCGCGCAGTCTACGAGGGGATGGAAAAGAGAGTCAAGACGAGGGCGGAGGTTCAAGAACTTACTTGATCCGGTGAAATTCGACGACGTCGCCTTCCCCATCAAGTTCCACCGTAATGGGGGTCCCTTCCCGTGCCCCGTTCAGCGCCGATTTGCCGAGATCCGCCGGGTAGATCTGTTCTCCCTCCGGGGTCCAAAGCCGGACGCTGGCCCGATCCTGAGCGGCGAATTCCAATGGACCCGTGAGGAAACGTCGGACGGGGGCAGAGTCGCTGGACGAGGAGAGATCCGCCACCACATGGTGGTCATGCATGCGCAAAGTCAAAGTCTGTCCGACCTTGGCATTCTTGATCCCGATTTTAGCGTTGACGTTGACAATGCCGATCGGCGTCCGAAAGAAAATGAAATTGGACTTCAGTTTTGAGATGGTTCCGGTCAGCAACAGATGTGCCTTGGCCCCATTGGCGGCGGCCTGGCCGATCTGAAGGTCGAACTGAAGGTCATGGATACCGATGACGGTATCCGTGCCGTCAACTTCCACCGTCACGGGCTCGCCGTCCTTGCGGCTTGCGAGCGCCCGCTCCTGCGCGCCCATGTGGAAAGCCCTTTCACCGCCTTCTGGAGTCCAGCGCATCAACTTTGTGCGGTCTTCGTGGTCTCGTTTGAATGGTCCGGTCAGGTAGCGGTGGACGAGAGCCCCATCGGTTCGCCTCACGATATCTACGACGACGTGGTCTTCGTGGATCAAAAAGGACACTTCTTGCGAGGCGGGGAGCGTTTTGAGCGTGGTCTTTGAGCTGAGCGACATGAGCCCGATCGGTGTTTTCAAGAAAACGATTCCCGGCTTGGCCCGCCAAACCCGGCCCGTGAGCCTGATGGAGGGGTTCACCTCACCGAGGACGGGCGTTGGACGATCGGGTTCCTGTGGCGCAGCCGGAGGATTGTCCACTTGAGGCTGAGCGGCTGGAGCACTATCGGATGGCGGCGGTGACGGACTCTCGTTGCCCTGGGGCGGGACAGCCGCAGGGATCTCATCTTGGGGGTTCGGTAGAGCTTCATCGATCTCGGGTAGACCGGGGGCTGCATCATCGGTCTGGGGTTGCTGAGTCGTAGAGGTATCCAGTTGAGTTTCCAAGGCGGTAAGAAGGAGAAGATCGGAGGTGGGTGTCTGTGTCTTTCCTCCGTCCGTTGGATCGGCGGAGGCGCATCCCGCGCTACCGAGTCCGAGGAGAAATACCGCGAGAAAGAGCAGCCGAGTGTGCGTGAATCGATCCATAGAGCGGGTGATCCGTGCGGAAGTGATGATATGGTTGTTTCTCTCTAAATGGAAACTTTCTTGCGTTTTGCACCTGAGGCGTGCGGTCATCCCACTGATAGCCTACGGGTGAGTTATGCGAATAGCATGAGCTCAGAATTGGAGTCAACCCGAAAGCGGCGTTGCTGATTGGAGCTGTAGATATATCGGCCCGCAGCGGCAACAGATTGACCGCTCGAAGCGCACCACCGTCTGATCTTTTCCCATAAGGTGTAACTTATCGGGCTACTGGCATCACGGTGATGCTTGGGAATCCGGCTCGTCCCTATTTTCATGCTCACGGGCTCGGATAAGATATCAAGAGTGCGCATCAGACTATGTCGAACGAAAAGGAGGACTCAAGGATGCAGACGAATGCCGCCGAAGTCGTCCGAGCGCATGATCTCACACACGATGTCCGTGAGCTCGATTTGCGAGTGATTTCGCCCACGACATTGGACTTTCAGCCGGGACAATTCATTTCCTTTGAGATTCCCGTCGAAGGGAAACCCTATCCGATGATACGTGCCTATTCAATTGCCTCGCCGCCCAGTCAACGGAGCATTATCACAGTGGTCTTCAACCGCGTGGACCACGGACCAGGATCGACCTTCCTCTTTGGTCTCAAACCGGGAGATCAGGTCCATTTCAAAGGGCCGGCCGGAAGCTTTCGGCTGCGCGACGATGCGCCGCGCAATCTGCTGTTTGTCGCGACCGGGACGGGGATTGCCCCGATCCGGTCTATGCTCCATACCCTGTTACCTAAAACCACTCAGCAGGTCGTGTCCTTGCTATGGGGTCTTCGTGCCCAGCGGGATCTGTACTATCAGGAAGAGCTGCGCGAACTGTCGGCGCGGCATCCTCTGTTTCACAGGACCATCACATTGTCTCGTCCGGATCCTGGATGGACCGGTCCCACCGGCCGCGTCACCGCGCTGGTGCAGGAGCGAGTCAAGACGGTGGACAACCTTGCCGTGTATCTCTGCGGAAACGGCGGCATGATTAAGGACGTGACCGACTTTCTCCGCTCGAAAGGCTTCTGCCCGATCTATCGCGAGAAGTGGTACGACGAAGAGGACGAAGAGCAATGACATGTCTGTTCATGAGCTGGCCAGGATTTCGATGAAGACACCTGCAAATATTTGGTCAGCAGCGAGGACGCCTACGGAAGTTGGGTAAAGCGGTTGGTGATTTCGACCTCTTGATTGGTGCAACAGGCTTGCGGTATGGCCTGACGGCCTCACAAACAATCGTCGTCACTTCGAGCTGATCGAGGGATTGACAATTGAATCTCTTAATCGGTCCTGAAAGTGAGTTGACTCTAGGTTTGCTAATTCCCTCTCTACGCTCAGGATAATGGTTCCTCACATCTTCTAATCCCCACCGGTTTCCGTCTTGGCAGACTGCACGAAATCATTTGGAGGGAAGCTTCGCTCCTGGCAGACTATCGCGCAGAGATGATTCTCCGTTGCTACCCAAAGCAAAGCATTCAGATGATGTCGCTTGGACGCTGCGCGGGTAGGCCGCAGCAGACTTCATAGTTATGCAGCATGAGGATGTTCTGTGATCTCCAACATGTAGATATATGGATGAGCCTGCTCCTTAAGAAGGCAAACCCTTTGCTTAAGAAGACAAATGGTGGAGCTAAGACAAGTGGAGAGCTGATTGCCGAGGTAACCGGTGGCACTAACCTCGTTGAGGACAAGCAAACCTGGGAATACGCTGAATCCCATAAAGATGACATCGAGTACATGAAGCGCTGCTGTGACGCAGAACTCCGGGCAATGATGACTGCCGGTATTGTTGCGGCGCCTTTCTATTTTGAGCGTGTCGCTATCCTTTCAAGGAAGCAGAAAAATTACCACCAGGAAGTTGAGTACAGCGAGCGATACATTCAAGCCGTTGAAGGGTTCTACCGCATGCCAGGCCATGAGAGGTACGCAGATGTCAGAAAGGGGCCTCGCTACAAGGCAGTACTTAAGCGGCTGCTGAAGGCCAAAGAGTTGTTGGCCGCAAATCCGTAGTTGGTGGTAGTGCAACTAGTGCGCTATCGCATAACCATTGGCTGCAGGGGCGACGGGCCGGAGCCTGAGTTTAAACGTTAGGCGTCTCCAGTGAGTGTAAGGAGGCCATACATGTCCCGCGTAAACATGTCAGGGGATATCAGCTCGTTGCTCAGTTACTATAAGCACGAGAAAAACATTTATGGCCGCTGCCCTCATTGCCATGAACCCTTCAGGCTCTCCGAGGTAAAACTCACCTATGGCAAGGAACCGCCGCGGGACCTACTGACACTTCTAAAGCGAGATCGCGACCGCATTAAGGAAGAGTGGGAGCAGCTAGAAGCACAAATTGAAGAAACTGAAGCCGAGCATGAAGATGTGTTGGATTCATTGGAAATGGAACACGAGGAAGCGCTTAAAGAACTCGAGGATAAGTGGTAAGAAAAGGTTGACAGAGCTGTCGATAAGCGGCTTGGTACCCGTATTAGAGAGATTCGTCAGGATGCTGTCGCAAAATCAAGAGCAGGACAGCTCGGGAAAACACTAGAGAAAATTGCGCCAATGTTTCCAGGATTTGGGCATCATCCATATGATGTGCGCCCAATTTTTGACCCCGTCGACTTCGTGATATTTGATGGCTACTACCAGGGCGAAGTTACCGACATCACTCTCGTTGAATTCAAAACGAGCCAAAGCAGACTCACTCCAATTCAAAACAGTATTCGCGCTGCAGTTGAAAAGAAGCGTGTGCACTTTGAAGAGCGCCGATTGAAGAAGGAAACTCCCAAGTTACTTACTGAAGGCGCCTCACTAAAGAAGCAACAGTTGCCACGCAAACTAATCGAGTAGCGAGGTGTCTAACATTGGGATGAGGCGACAGGCCGCTTCGTGTGGGTGGATTTGCGGCCGGCCGCCGCTCATCCTCGGCGTTTAGGCACTAAATAAAATGAATGCGCCCACGCTCAAAACCGTAAAGCGCCTCTTCGCTGTATCAGGCAATAAATGTGCGTTTCCCAACTGTCAAAGTCCGTTAGTGGAAGCCTCAGGAACAATAACGGGAGAGATCGCGCATATTCGTGCAGCGTCACCCAATGGGCCAAGATACGATCCCGTGCAGGGAAACGAAGATAGGCACAGCTTCAGCAACTTAATGCTGCTTTGCGGCAGGCATCACACGATCATAGATACTGAGGTTGATGAGTATCCTCTTTTTGCATTGGAGACAATGAAGCGCGAGCATGAAAGAAAGGGAGCAATTGAGATAAGCCTTGCTCAGGATACCGTTGCCCAAGGCTTACTTAAGAAGTATGAAAGTATAGTCATCATCAACTCAGGCGGAAACGTTGCGTACAAAAGCCCGGGAGCCATTCAAGCACAAACTGTCAATCTCAAGACCACAAAGAAATCGGTTCGCTTTAACCCGCCTAGTGACGCAATTGGAGCGGTCGCCGCGATGACCTCATACATTGAGTATCTGATCCGAAAGTATCAGGACTATCAAAAGCAAGATACAGAGAAGGAAGGCAGCCGAAAGTACACTGTCATCTACTCCGCCATTCAGCGAGAGTATGGCTCAAAGTGGCAAACAATCCCTGCCAGCAGCTTCGAGGACTTGGTTTCGTTCCTTCAGCGACGAATCGATAACACGAAAGTGGGTCGTATTCGTAAGAGCCGCGGTCAAAAGCGATATCACGGTTTTGAGGAGCACGAGCGGAGAGATGATGCCTAACAAGTGCGTGGAGTCGGACATGCTAGGTCGGCGCTTCGTCCTGCTTTCGCTTATCGCTCATACGCAGCGTTGGGCGTCTTAGGCTGCATCGTGAGCGACATTGGCAAAATAATCGAATCGAAACTTCTCGACTTGGTTGGTTTTTTAAAGGAGCCTAAGTGGTTCGGCCGTGAAAACGAACTGGTGAATTTGTTTGCTCACTCTTTCTTGGCACAAGAGATTGACCAATCCAGAATTGGAATCGAGGTAGCGGTAAAACAACTACCGAGAACCGGCGCAAAGATGCTTGGGCGCAAGGACTTAGTGATTTGGCATAATCCTAATGAGACGGTTTGGATCAATGGTGTGCCTAGCAACGATCCAGCAGCTGTAGTTGAGTTCAAGGCTAATGATCATCGGCTATGCACTGGCGACATCACGTGGCTCTGTAACTTTACATCCCGCCATCCAGCTGTGGTGGGCTTCTCGGTGTGCAGTCTTATCTGCAAGGACCGCGGTATCGTGTTCACCCGTGTGGCAAATGGCGTGGCAGGGGAACTCCAGCAGTATGTATAGACGTAAGACGCCCAACAAACCGGTGCAACCGACCGGTTTCGCCGGCGGATGAGTGGCTAGGCGCTAGGTAGTCCCGCTTGGTGTCTGCGAGGGAATGTGCTGTTGCTTGATCGTGCGAATGTTAAGTGGTGGAAAAAGCCACTGGCTCTCCACCACGGTCGTCCGAGCAGGGTGCTTGGCTCAAATTCCCGTAGCACAAAATTAGGTGTAATTGACCTGCAGCCGGATTCCAGCGGGCGCTTGCGAACGGTTCGCGTTAAACTCCCAAAGTTTGTGTCAGAGACTTTGACCCACCTCTATTGTCGGGCAGGTGTCCAAAAGGGTGTCCGGACTTGGTCATCTGGGACCTGCGGGGAGAGACCCTTCGCTTTGTTGAGGTAAAGTGTCCAGAATGGGATGCCCCTTCAGTTGAGCAAACGCAATTTCTGGCGACAGCTGGGGAGCGCGGAATTGTTGCATCAGTAATTGTTTTAAGTTGGCTGGCGTGGCCACATAAAAAACGGGGGTCGGTTCGTGGCATTGCACTACATGGACAATTCCCGAATACATATGAGACTTTTCAATCCAACACCCTCAGCAGCCGCGTGCCCTCCAGACCCATCTTCGTCCTCTACGCCTATGGTTGGGTGCGCAACTTTCCCTTTCACCGCTCCATGCTACAGACTTGCTTTTTGGGGTATCTGGGCCTAGCCTAGGGAATAGCAGTCAACAATGGAGGCATACATGGCGAAAGCCAAGGCCGAAGCGTTGGAACTCATTAAGAAACTACCTGACGACGTGAGCACCAGCGCAATCATGGAAGAGCTGTTCTTCAAACAACAAGTCGAGAAAGGTCTTCAGGATGTAGCCGAGGGTCGGGTCCTCACCCACGCAGAGCTGAAAGAAAGAATGGCCCGATGGCGCAAGTCCGCTGGTCGCTGACCGCCGGGAACGATCTTCAGGATATCGAAAACTTTATCGCCCGCGATTCTGTACTCCATGCGATTACATTCGTCGATCGTATCGTCGAATCTGCAGACACACTCCTCAAGAATCCGCACATCGGGCGCATCGTTCCCGAATTCAGTCGTCCAGACCTGCGAGAAGTGATTTTCGGGAATTACCGAATCGTCTATCTCCTGAAAGACGACGAAGTCTTTATTCTGCGAGTGGTCCACGGCGCGCGGGATTTGCTAGCCCTTGTCCGCCGAGAACCTTGGGACATAGGCAGCTAGGAATTGGGAGCCCCCTGTGACAGAACAGAATCCTCGAAGAGGATGCGTACTTCTTCCTCACCATGAGCAGGAGCGGGTAATGTCCTATCGATGGTGACTATTGGAAATCCAACCAGCGCCTATTCTCCCCCTCGCAGGCACCGCTCCGCCATGGCCGGATCCCTGTTTTGCGCACGTCCAGGGTCAACCAATCGTCTCGGATGCTAATAGTGTCTGGGTTAGAATTGAGCTTTCAAGAGCCAACGTCGGTACGGGCGAGGGGCCTAGAGTTGCTCTCTCGACACTGATTAGGAAGAGAGCTTCTTCAGCTTGGATGCTTGTTCTTCCTGGAGCGCTTCAAGCTCGGCCAGGGCTTCGAGATCTTTGGGGCGGCCGGCGGCACGTTTGACCTCAATCAATTTCGATAAGGTGATGCAGCGGCAAGAAACGCCGAATAGCTTGATGTCGATTGTGTGGGGCAGCAGGTCTTCATACTGCCCCCCGCCAATAATTTCTCCCAGCAAGTCCAGCGCGCCGACATCGGTGATGAGGGTGAAATTGAGTCCACGCTGGAGTGTGGGGGTGTCGAACTGAAACGGCAAGCCTTCCGGCGCACCGCGCAGATAGGGATGATAGGGAGCCAGGCAGGCGGTCAGCCGTCGAGGTTCTGGTCCGACCGACCGTACACCACGTCCAAATCCATTGTTAACCGGGATGCTCCGTGAGCCGTTGCCGCAGCGCCCCCGACGAGAATGAATTCCACGTGGGCTGTTGCCAGCAGCTTGATGAGCGCTTCAAAGTCTGTCATGCGCGGTCGATCGAGGCGCTCGTTTCAGCTCGGCGGCAAATTGTTGCAGTGCGTGCAGCTGTCGAAATCGTTGTTCGACGGAGAGCTTCAAGTTTTCCCGCAAGAGTGTGCGATCGACATCGTGCTTATAGCGTTCAATGACGGGATCAGGGAAGAGCGCTGCTGGTTGATTCTGCACCATGGACGCAGTCTAGCACTGCGATGTTCACGGCGCAACGAAGGGAGGATCTCTATACAACAGAGTCACTCTTCCGTGAGGAGCAGATGGTGATTCGCGCATCCTGCTTCTTAGCCGAGCACACTCCTGCATACAAGAATCTGCTGGCATGCGAAGTAACTGGTAAGTGCGGATGCGGTATTGGGAATTAGGTCTGCGACGAAACGGCTACTTTTTTCTCACCATAATGCGGAGCGGGGTACCGGTGAATTGGTACGTCTCGCGCAGCTGGTTTTCCAAATATTTCAGATACGAGGGCGTGAGGTCCTCCGGATGGCCGACGAACAAGGCGAAGACCGGCGGTTTGGTGGCCACCTGTGTGATGAAGGCGGATTTCGTGACGGCGGACGGCTTGTGTTTGCGAGTCGGCAAGGGGTGGGTCACTAGAATCCTCTGGAGCCAAGTATTCAGCATTCCGGTGGGAACGCGCTTGGTAAACATGGTGTGCACGTCCCTGAGAAGAGGAAACAGGCGATGGACGGAGTCCGGTTTGAGGGCTGAGCCGTATAGGATCGGCGCCCAGGTGAGGAAGGGAAACCGGCGACGGAGTTCGCGTTCATACGCTTGTCGTGCCTTCGGATCTGCAGCGCGCAAATCCCACTTGTTGATCAAGAGAATGCAGGCACGCCCTTGCTTCAGAATGGCTCCGGCAATCTTGGTATCTTGTTCCGTGACGCCTTCCACCCCATCCAGAATCAGGATGGCGATGTCCGACCGGCCGATGGCACGGAGAGATCGGAGGACGCTGTAGCCTTCCACTCCGCGGTCGACCTTGCCGCGCCGCCTGATGCCGGCTGTGTCGGTAAAAACATAACGTTGATCCTGGTGCGTGACCAGCGAGTCGATCGGGTCACGCGTGGTTCCCGGAACATCGCTCACGACGACCCGTTCCTCTCCAAGCAAGGCGTTCACGAGGGTGGATTTTCCGACGTTCGGACGGCCTACCACAGCCACGCGGGGAAGTTGTTGCAGCTGGTCGGATTCCTCAGTCGATGGAAGGAGCGGATAGATCGCATCCAATAATTCGGCGACCCCCAAGCCATGTTCGGCCGACACGGGATAGAGTTGGTCGGTACCCAACTTGTAGAAATCGGCGAGCAACGGCTCGGACTTCGGCGTGTCGATCTTGTTGATCGCATAGAACAGTGGTTTCGTCACTCCACGCAGCAGCCGCACCACTTCATGATCCGGCGGAGTCAATCCCGAGCGACCGTCCAAGAGCACGATGAGGATGTCCGCTTCAGCGATCGCCAGTTCCGACTGTCGTCGAATCAACGTCAACATACTGTCGGAAGCAGACAGATCCAGACCTCCCGTGTCGACCAGCCGAAACTTTCGATTGCGGTAGGCGGCATCGGCATAGTTACGGTCGCGGGTCACTCCCGGAACATCGTCCACGATCGCGATCTTCACACCCAAGATTTTGTTGAACAGCGTCGATTTCCCCACGTTCGGCCGCCCGATGATGGCCACGAGCGGCGGCGGTCCGCCTTCTGTCGGGAGTAACGGCAGCGTCGGTTCTTGTTGGGGAGCAGACTTTGCGCGCGGCATAACGTATCGGACCGTAACATAGGGTTTTTCTCAAAGACAACCGTCTCGCCTTCCCGTTCGCCCTCCGATATACTTTTGCCCATGACGCAGTCCTCAGTCCTCGGTTCTCGGCACTTCCCGGACTGGACCCAGATCGACGATGTGCTGCTCGATATGGACGGCACGTTGCTCGACCGCCATTTCGATAATTTCTTTTTCGAGGAGGAGCTGCCGCGTCGATATGCGGTACTGCACGTTCTTTCGTTTGAAACGGCCCGCGATCGCTTGATGGCCATGTACCGATCCGTCGAAGGGGAACTCGCGTGGACGGACCTGGATTACTGGACCAAGCGGGTCGGCATCGACGTGGTGGCGATGCACAAGGAACTCGACCACATGATCGGTTTTCTCCCCGGCGCCGAGGAGTTCTTGCGCCATCTCCGACAGCTTGGGAAGCGCGTGACGATCGTGACGAACGCCCATTCGACGGGTGTGTCGGTCAAGGTCGCCAAGACCGGTCTGGATCGGTATGTGAATAGGATTGTGGACGCCTTTGAAGTCGGCTATCTCAAGATGCGACCGGAGTATTGGCCGAACTGCCGGCGGCTTCTCGGCTTCGACCCGAAACGGTCCCTGTTCATGGATGACGATGAAGGATGTCTGATGGCCGCGAAGGAGTTCGGCGTGGCCTACCTGGTTCATAGCGCCAAGTCGAGTTCGCAATTGCCGCCGGCTCCGCTGTCTCAGTTTGTCTCCATCTCGGGATTTGCGCCGCTGTTGAACGGTCAGTTACGAGATTAACTAGGTCCGGTGGCGGTGCCTCTATACATTTCACCACCCAGTCTGGGCACAGCCGTCATGGTGAAGCGATCGAGGTGGGCGATCTGGAGCCCGGCCTGAGCAATCAGCCGGTCGATTTGTCGGTTCAGGTTACAGCCGCAGCCGATCACATTCTGAATAGGATTCAGCCGATCCTGCCAGGCAGCAACCTTTCGATCATCGCTCCGGCCATGTTCCAGGAAGAGAAACTTCCCTCCCGGCTTGAGGACACGCCCGACTTCTTGCAATGCCAGCACTGGATCGGGAATCGTGCAGAGTGTCCAGGTGCTGATGACATAATCAAACCGTCGATCGGCATAGGGTAAAGTCTCGGCGGAGTCCCGTTGAATTCTAACAGGAAACGAGAGGCGGGCGCTGCGTGCTGAGATTGTTTTTGGGAGGAGCTGGGCAGGGTCAATCGCGTGGAGTTCTGTGACGGTTTCCGGATAGTGCGGCAGATTCAGCCCGGTCCCTATCCCGAGTTCAAGAACTTCACCATGAGCTGAAGCGAGTAGGCCCCTACGCAAACGACGAAATTCTTCTCCCGCCATCACCCACTCCATGAGGCGGGGGAAGATATGTTCGCAGTAGAATCCCATCGCGCGGGTAGTATAACAAGAGATCCGGCCGGTCGACGTCGCAACTTGTGACCCCAGAAGGGCTATGTTAGAGTCCTCAGTCCTTTTGGCGGCTAATTGACCATGAGCAAAGGATACGATCACCAGGCAATCGAGGCGAAATGGCAACAGTACTGGGATGAACACCGGACATTTCGCGTCACGGAAGATTCCGGCAAGCCGAAGTTCTACTGCCTCGACATGTTCCCCTATCCCTCCGGATCCGGACTCCACGTCGGCCATCTGGAAGGGTACTCCGCGACCGATATTGTCTCTCGCTATAAACGGATGCGCGGCTTCAACGTGCTGCATCCCATGGGCTGGGACGCCTTCGGCCTGCCAGCCGAACAGTATGCCGTGAAAACCGGCATTCATCCGGCGAAAACGACGGCGGAAAATATCGCCACCTTCAAGCGCCAGATGAAACGGGTCGGGCTCTCGTATGACTGGGAACGAGAACTCAGCACCACGGACCCGGAGTACTACCGCTGGACGCAATGGATCTTCCTCCGGCTCTTTGAGCGCGGGCTGGCCTACGTGGCGGAAGTTCCGGTGAACTGGTGTCCGGCGCTCGGCACGGTGTTGGCGAATGAGGAAATCGTCGACGGCAAGAGCGAAGTCGGCGGTTTCGACGTGGTCCGTAAGCCGATGCGGCAATGGGTGCTGAAGATCACCGCCTATGCCGATCGCTTGCTCGAAGACTTGAAGCTGGTCGACTGGCCCGCCAGCACGTTGGAGATGCAGAAAAATTGGATCGGTCGTTCGATCGGGGCCGAGGTCGATTTTGCCTTGGCCGATCGAAACGGCGTGATTCGGGTGTTTACGACCAGACCGGACACGCTGTTCGGCGCGACCTATATGGTCTTGGCGCCGGAACATCCGCTCGTCGATGTGGTCACGAGCGAGGGGCAGAAAGAGGCCGTCAGGACCTATCGCGAAGCCGCAGCACGAAAGAGCGATCTGCAACGACAAGAGCTCGACAAAGAAAAGACCGGCGTCTTCACCGGCGGCTACGCCGTCAATCCGGTCAACGACGAACGGTTGCCGATTTGGATCGCCGATTATGTGCTGATGAGTTACGGAACCGGCGCGATCATGGCCGTGCCGGCGCATGATGAACGTGATTGGGCGTTCGCGCGCCAATACCAGCTGCCTATTCGTGAGGTGATCGCCGGGGGGAATGTGCGAGAAGCCGCCTTTACCGACACGGAGCGCGGCAAGGTCGTGAACTCAGTGACCAGGGACGGCAGTTTTTCGATCAACGGTCTCATGCCGTCTGAAGCGATTCCAAAAATCACCGAATGGCTGGCGAAGCAAGGGAAGGGAACCAGGGCGGTCAACTATAAGCTGCGTGACTGGCTCTTTGCCCGGCAGCGGTATTGGGGCGAACCGTTCCCCATCGTGTGGGTGGATGGAGAAGGACGTCCGCTTCCCGAGGAGCAATTGCCGCTCGTGTTGCCGGAGACCAACAACTTTACACCGTCCGGGACCGGGGAAAGTCCATTGGCCAACCTGGATTCCTGGCTGACGACGACCGATCCCGCCACCGGCAAACCGGCTCGGCGCGAAACCAACACCATGCCGCAGTGGGCCGGCTCTTGCTGGTACTACCTGAGATTCATCGACCCCCAGAACACGATCCGGCTCGTCGATCCGGCGAAAGAACGCTATTGGATGCCGGTGGACCTGTACATCGGAGGCAGCGAGCATGCCGTCCTGCATCTCCTGTATGCCCGGTTCTGGCATAAGGTCTTGTTCGATATCGGCGTGGCAAGCACGCCGGAACCGTTCCGGAAATTGGTGCACCAGGGCATCGTTTTGGGTGAAGACAATCAAAAGATGTCGAAGTCACGCGGCAACGTGGTCAATCCGGATGAGATGATCGATCAGTTCGGCGCGGATGCGGTCCGGCTCTATGAAATGTTCATGGGACCGCTCGAGGCGATGAAACCGTGGAGCACCAGGGGGGTGGAAGGTGTGACCCGGTTTTTGGAACGAGTCTGGCGGTTGATCGTCGATGAGCAGGGCCGACCGTCGAAGGCTATCGTGTCGACGGCACCGAGCGTCGATCATCAGCGTCTGCTCCATCACACGATCAAAAAGGTGACGGAGGACATCGAAGCCCTCCGATTCAATACGGCCATCTCACAGATGATGATTTTCACCAATGAGATGACGAAGGCTCAGGAACGGCCACGGACTGTGATCGAGCCGTTCGTCTTGTTGCTTGCGCCGTTTGCCCCGCATCTAGCCGAGGAGCTCTGGGGTGTGTTGGGGCACCAGCCCAGCGTGTCGCAACAGTCCTGGCCCATCTTCGATCCGGCACTGACGGTGAATGAACGCATGACCATTCCCATTCAGGTCAACGGCAAGCTCAGAGCCAAACTCGATGTCGCCGTCGACACATCGCGCGAGGAGATCGAGCGGCTGGCTCGCACCGAGGCGGCCGAGTGGCTCCAAGGCAAAGAGCCGAAGAAAGTGATCTACGTCGAAAAGAAGTTGCTCAACTTTGTCATCTAGGAGTGTTGAGTGCTGAGTGCTGAGTCCACAGCCAGCAGGAATCAAGAGGGAAGAGGGCCGTTCTTTTTTGTTCTCAGCACTCTCGTCTCAGCAATCATCGGCTCGACGCTTGCCGCCTGTGGGTACCAGTTTCGGGTGGAGGGCGCCGGTCCGACTATCGGAGGGGCCGTGGCCGCGTCTTCTCAAGGACCGCCGCCACGCCTTGTCATTCGGCCGTTGATCAACGGTAGTTTTGAGCCGAATCTGGAAGCACGATACACCAACTATATCCGCGAAGAATTTTCCGCCGGCAGCGGAGCGCAGGTCGTGCCTGAGTCGGCAATGGCGGATCTGGTCTTGACCGGGCAAATCCTCTCCGTGATCGTACCGACGCTCAGCTTTTCCCCGACGGCCACGTTGGAAAGTCGAACCGAGGTGGTCGTCATGGTTCGCGTTGAGGACGCCCGCTCACGCAATGTGGTCTGGAGTCAAGTCGTCAAAGGAGCGTCGGAGTTCTTCATTACGCCCGATCTCCAGTTTAATCGCGCATTGCAGAATCGTGCGATCGAGCAGGCGGGTCGCTTCGTGGCGGCCGATTTGGCGGCACGTTTTCTGTTGCAGCTCGAAACGGGAGCGCTGACGAAACAAGCGTCTGCCGCTCCTGCTCCCATGTCTCGCTAGCTTCGAAGGCGGGTCCAATGGCATCCACGATAAGTCCTATGCAGCTGGAGTCGGTGTTACGACAGCAGGCGCCGGGGTCGCTCTATCTCCTCGTCGGGGAAGAAGACCTTCTACGGGATTCTGCCCTCGCTGCCATCAAACACGCGGTTCTTGGCGGGGATGGGGATGAATTCAATTACGAACTGTTCTATGGAGATGAAGTGAGTGGAACCGATATTTGGAACAGTGTGGCGGCCGTGCCGGTCTTTGCCGAGCGCCGCTTGGTCGTGGTGAAGGCGGCGGAAAAACTCACCGCTCGGGAAAGCGAGGTCCTCCTCGACTGCGTGAACAATCCGGTGGAATCCACGACGCTGGTCTTTGCGAGTCCGAAGCTGGACGGCCGGCTAAAATTTTCCCAGGCTCTGGCCCGAAAAGCGATCTTGGTCGATTGTTCACCTCTCCGGGAGGCGCAGGTGCCGCCTTGGATTAGCCGTGAAGCAGAGCGGGTCGGGCTTCGCCTGGAAGATGCGGCGTCCCAGGTGCTGCAGGAGTCATGCGGCGCGTCACTGTATGGGTTACGGCGAGAATTGGAGAAACTGGCCTCGTACGTCCCACCCGATCGTGCGGTGACCGGAGACGACGTTCACCTGCTACGTGGCATGGAGCCCGGCGCGTCGGTGTTCGATTTGACCCTTGCGATCGCGGAGGGTCACCGGGGAAGAGCGCTGTCGATCTTGGCTCGCAACCTGGAAGCGGGAGAGGCTCCGCTTCGGATCCTCGGTTCTCTGGCGTGGCAATATCGTCGTCTCTGGAAGGTGAAAGAACTGCTGGCCAATGGCGGCCGTGAAGGGGAGGCGGCCAGAAGTTTACGGATGGAACCGTGGAAGGTCCGTTCCTTTCTCGATCGGTTTTCCCCGTCGCATCTTCAAACGGCCCTACGTCTGTTTTGGGATACCGACGGGAGGCTCAAGGGCGGAAGCGGGAGTCGTCCAAGATTGATACTGGAGAATCTGTTGCTGAAACTCTGCGAGGGCACCGCGAACCGGCGAGCGGACCAGCCACTCCGGCCATCCGTCTCACCGAAGCGAGTCCCTACGCGGGTCGTGTCGAACGTGCGAACGATTAAGAGCCGGACCCGGACAGGCCATTGACACGAAGAACCAAACGTGAAATGCGCCGGGAGGCGGTATTGCGATGAAGGACGCCTTTCGAAACAGCTTTCCCGATCGCAGAGGTCGCTTCCAACAAGCTCGCCTTGGCCTCGTCGCCTTTCTTTTCCGCTACGGCGGATTGAACCTTCTTGATGAGCGTTCTCACCGCATTGATGGCGGCTCGATTCCGTTCATGTCGCCGGTCAGCTTGACGGGCCCGTCGAATGGTTGATTTGTGAATCCGAGGCATCGAATACTCCTGTAGAAAAGAGATAGGCTTCTATCATAGGATGCCGCCGATCGTCAAGGATCGGTCTGCAGAGGGAGTCAGGTATGGAGAACATTTCGGCACGTGATCGACTTATTTTTGCGTTGGATGTGCCGTCAGCGGCGGAAGCCGATCGGCTCTTGGATAGACTCCAAGGACATCTCTCTTTCGTGAAGGTGGGCCTTGAACTCTATACCGCGGCGGGTCCGGAGATGGTCAGGCGGATCGTGGAGCGGGGGATGCGGGTCTTTCTCGATCTCAAGTTTCTCGATATCGAGGAGACGGTCCGTCGGGCTACAAGTCGGGTCGCCGCGATGGGGGTGGAATTTTTGACCGTTCATGCCAATCGCAAGGCCCTCATGGCCGCCGTGCAAGGCCGAGAGGGTTCGGCACTCAAGCTGTTGGCCGTGACGGTCTTGACGAACTTCGACGGCAACGATCTGCGGGAAATGGGAATTCAGCGGACGGTTCAAGACCTCGTCACCGCCCGAGCGTCGCTGGCCTCGGAAGTGGGCTGTGATGGGGTGGTGGCGTCCGGCGAAGAAGCGGCGGCCATCCGGCAGAAAATCGGTTCGCAATTCGCGATCGTCACCCCGGGAGTTCGCCCTGCCGGCAAGGGAGTCGATGATCATGCCAGGGCCACCACTCCGACTCAGACCATCGCGTCCGGCGCGGACTATCTTGTCATCGGCCGACCGATTCGTGACGCGGCAGACCCTGCGGCAACGGTGGCCGCCATTCTCTCGGAAATGCAAACCGCCTTTGATAAGCGCGGTTAAGGAAAGTCGGTTGCCAGTGCGATCAACCCTTTGCTAATATCGATCTTTCCCCGAATCAGTCGTGGTGGATGTAGCTCAGTTGGTTAGAGCGCCGGATTGTGGATCCGGAGGTCGCGGGTTCAAAACCCGTCATCCACCCCACCAGCCTTCAAAGCCTCCTGCGCCGATGTTCAACTCAAATGCGGCCGACGGCGCCGCTTGAAGGGCCGACCTGCCGAGGTGCATGGAGCCGAGGGCATGCTGTGTTCTCATCGAGACTACGCATGCGAATAAAGTGAGAGAATCTATCGGCGCTGTGCCCGCAACGTTTTTCTGGTTCTGTCGATGTACGCTCGACGTTCCGCGTGACTCTCTCTGGAGCTATTGCGCACAAAGTAACCGTATCCGGAGTTAGGGCCGACATACAGTGAGCCAAGGAGTGGCACCCGAAGGAAAAAGAAGTTGGCAATCTCCAGCTCAAAGTATTTCGTTCGGAACAGCATAATGCGGTTCCCCCTGTCAGGGACAACCGGTCATCGTTCAGCCTTCCAAGGACCCCGCGCTCTTCCGTGTGGCCTGCCTGACGTAGCGGCGGCTATTGGCGGCGGCTATTGTAGGAAACTCCATCACAAGGATCAACGGAGACCCTCCTTGAGCCCTTCTGACGACAAGCCAGGTCGGAAAAGGATTATCTACCTCCATTAGGTTTATTCCTTCCCCAGAGCCTGCATGGGGTCGGTCTTGAGGCTTACATCGAGTCTACTCTTGTCGTGCTGGACAGTCCGCAGCGATAAGGGCTATGGTGGACTACACATCCAAAGCGGGGAGGAAGCCCATGCCCGGCATGTTAGGCGACAATCCTCTTATCGTCTTGATTGCGGTTGGACTCGTGGTGCTGGCGGCGGTGGTGTTTGCCCTGATGACGGCAGGTTTTTGAGCGGATGAGAGAATCGGACAGAACCCGAGTACCGTGAGAATCGATCTGCTCGACGTCATTGACTCAGTTTATGAACCACTCGCCTCGAAAGGGTTTTGACTATCCACTGTTCTTCCGTAGCCGGCGGACCACGCGCGGTTCACAACCAGCCTAGCGATCTCCTGTCGCGATAAGGTTGGATCGTATATTGCGGCATACCGGCTCTGCATTTCCGCCCGAAAGTCGGCCTGCGCGTCGGTCGGAACCCCTGCCAGGACCGTTAGCGAGATCAGATATTCACCATGACCCTTCGCAATATCGCTGCTCACACTGTCATAGGCATAGGTCATGAATCGTTCTAGTCGCTGACGAGCCTTCGCAGGACCGGTGAGAGCGCTGTTGCCAGGTGACGTACTGGACGTAAAGTCACTGGTCAGTTCGAATGGGACTACAATGGTGTCGGTGGTCGGACCGCAGGAGACCATGCCTATCAATAAGATCGGAATGAAAAGAGCAGTGGCGTGTTTCATGCTGCCCCTCCAGTGTTGATCCTGCAGCGGAGGATTCATTCATTTTGAAGCTTATCATGGCAATCACTATAACGGGACTAGCCAATGCCCTGGCTTGGATGTGAATAGAGCGTGAATAGAGCAGGAGGAGTTATAGAACGGACGAATTGAACTCTAATTTATGGACCATCTCGCAGTAGAAGATATCCGCCAGGCGCTCCAAATTCACGCAATCCGCTTCATTGTAGTCGAGCAGCCGTTCTCGGGCATTCTCATCATGGCTGCGCCGCCAGCGATTCCACAACAACACGGCATCATGCCCATTCAAGCCTTGCAAGTGTGTCGCCCGAGTAATGTCCAACTGCGCTTCAATCGCTTTAAGTCCGCCTAGATACCCAAGCTGCCGGCCCACGAAGCATAGATCAATATGGGGCTGGTCTAGGGGGAGACTGGGGTATTGCGCGAGCAACATGGGCACATCAAATGTCGTCCCGCAAAACGTCACCAGGAGATCGTACTGGGATAATTCGCCCGCAAGGTGCCGCGCATCCAGCGACTCACCACGGACGAATGACGTGAACCGACCATGACCGTAGCATCCTACGATGGTGATCTGTCCGATCGAATCCGTTTCGATATCGAGATACACCACCCGCTCACGAAGCCATTCATAGAGCCGCCATTGCTCCTGGCGAGGCAGGGCCAGGCCAAAGTACCGGGCATTGTTTTGTGTGTACCGTATCTGAGCTTCAGAGATACCTTGGTCATAGAGGAGCTTCCGGCAGGCGCTGATCCCTCGAACGGACGAAACGCTGAGGAAATCGGACCAGGTGGTAATCCCTTCCCGCCATAGCCGTCGTTCCGTGGTACGTCCTATTCCTGGGAGTAGGCAGAAGGTGGAGGTGATCATGGCTGGATTGTTCCAGGCATATGCTTTGAAATCGCAGATCAATGAGCTCGAAGGCCTCGCTGCATCACGCAGTCATGAACCTCACCGTCGATCGGTTCGATGCTGGGACCGAAGCTATGCTGATCAGAATATTGGACGCCTATGTGGAGTTTTACAAGTATGCCACGTGGGAAAGGCGAAAGTCGGTTGATGTACCGGAGCCCGCTCAGGAACCGTTGAACCCAGACATTCCCAAGGAAAAGACTCCAGCAATGCCTACAGGCGCTCGAAGCTCATCAAGCCGATGTCCTGGACTGAGCGATAGTGGGTAGCGGCTTTGTTCGCGTTGGACTAATTGTCCGGAATCGGATTTCGCCCGGTTCGGGCACGAAGAGTTTTGATCGCGACCATACTTCGAACAATGTGGTGTGCCTGGCGTAAGACTCTATCGGGCACATGGTGGTCAAGAGGATGAGGCTGGTCCTCCTGAGGCTCTGTCTCACTATTCCATCGCACGTCAATCGATAGATCAGTCGAAGCGAGGTCAATCGCACTGAACCGGTGCAGGATGTCTTTCATGGAAGGAGTGAACGGTTGTGGAACAGTGGTTTCACCCCTGGGTGTCTCGGGCTTGGTCAGGATAGGTGTCGCCTGGTCAGTGGTTCGCGACATCCACATGAGCCCCAGTTTTTGCTTGAGGAACTGGGTGACCCAGACCTGATCAATCGAAGCCATCTCGTGGGCTTCGATCGCAAATTCGTGATCGTTCACCCATAGCACGGTCGCTCGATGGATACGCAGCGGCGCGGACCGCTCGGGGACAGATACTTGCAGATTCACTTGCATGCCGGCTACCACCGGCATGGTCCCCGCAACTCGCCAACCGAGAGCAGTCAGATCTAAGACGGTCCCTTCTGCAAGAAATGCATCATTCCCATACAACATGGGCCAGCTGACCGGAAAACGACTATGGCGCCGCATGGGATACGTCCTATTCAGCATGGTAACTCCTTCCGCTTGTTGCCCATCAGGCTGATGAATCAAGCGTATCGGGGAGAGTAGCGGAACGCCTTCCTCGAAATATCTACCTCGAAAGGAGGGTAAGCGTTGAGCGTTCTAACCTGTTCCACGTAGATTGGACGAAGGCAGTATTCGGGAGGCACGATAGGACAAGGTCCGAGTCATATCAGAGTCGTCTTGGCATCTTAACGGTCAACTTTCACATGCTTCTCGTTACAGTGTCTTGTGCCAAATTCGTCAGACAGCTGTTAAAATGACCAATCATCATAATGTTCAGGGAGTAATCGATCGGCCGCATTTTCTGAGAGAAAGGAAATATGTTGTGTCTCGGATTATGATGAGAGCAAGGGGCTGGCTCATGTTCTTGGTCCTAGTCGGAGTCAGTCTCCCAAATCCCGCACCGGCACTCCCTCCCGTTCAAGGCGAAGTGGTCACGATGACAGCCGGGATTCCCGGCACGATGGTCATTCGTGACGATAAAGGACAACTCCACATTTTGAACCTCACGCAACAGACTCAGCTGGGAGCCCAGTTCAAGGTAGGCGACAAGGTGCTGGCATTCTTCAGCCCCTATGGCGTAAGCGCGGTTCAGCTTCAGATGGGAGGTCGTTAAGAAGGCCCGCCTCCGGTATCTGCAGATGCGCATGCTTCTCCGCTGATACGTGCCTATGCCCGTCGAAGTACGGCCAGGAGTCCTGCAGAACCGAGGAGCCCGCCCAAGATGACCAGGAATGAAGCGGTGTCCGGAAGATCCGCTTCCTGTGGCGGCCAATCGACGAAAAGCCCCAGAGCTATCAGGATTGTTCCTAGAACCAGCATTATCTTCCAGCGGATCGAGATCCGCCGAAACATCTCCTGGGATCTATCGTCATTCATCTCTTCCATAGAGCCTGCATAGAGCCTGACCCGGCGATTTAGCATAGCATGGCGCGGCAAGTGGCAATGGTCAATATGTGGTTTATCGGTATCCCGCGAGATCGATACGCGACTGCTCCCTTCGCGACCCTGGTTCAGATGACTGGGGAGACGAGGAAGGCACCATGATCAACTGGCTATCGTCGATCCACGTCGGTTTGGACGTATATGAATGATTCCGATGATATGTAGTCCTCCATGCCATTGAGAGTTTGGATGGTACGAAAAGGATCATTCGATGTGCCAGGGATCTACGCCAACTCAGGACTTGGAAATTGCTGGAATTCGTTTAGGTGAACATCGGCGGCTTCAGGCCGCGAGGCCTGGGAGCCGCCGATAAAGAGGTAGTTTCCTACGGCACTTCCGATACTTTCTCCAAACGTTCCTCGTCGGGGACGCGCGTAGCTTGGGGTGGCTGATTTCCCAACGTGGGGGACACGTGCATTCGTTGCTCGATAGGCAATTGCCCGGAAGCACTAGCGGTGCCTTCCAGAACGACATCGGCCACCAGAGCATTCTGAGTCGATATGACTTGAGCCGGTTGCTGACGAGCCATAAAGAGATCGAGCTCCAGCCATCCATTTTTGTGCCGTCCACTGAGCGCCTGCTTTACGTTACCCAACTGTTGTGATAGGTCGATGGTGGCTGTTTCCCGCAGGCGCGCCTTCAATTCCTGATCCACCATCTGCCAATAGCCGGGTTTTACCTTGTCCAGCTCCGTCTTGGTCTCGGCAGCCATCTGAAGATCCGAAATTGAGATGACATTGCCATCTCGTTCAAGCCGAGGCGCACCCCAATAGTACATCGTGCCGTTCACGCTTCCGCTGGTGTTGACTGTCAGGAGCGTTTGACCATTCGCGTTGGAGCTCGTGACTTGCTCGATCAAAAGGTTATCCCCGAGCATGGTGGGCAGCTTGATCTCTTGATGAAACAATCGCTGCTGCAATTGCTGACTGAGTAGGTTGTAGGGCACGGGAACGGTGAGCAAAATTCTGTAAGGCTGCCCTTCCTGTGCGGCGACGACGGATCGATCCATGTGAATTTTCATCGGATGAGAGTCGTTGGCTTGTGGGCAAGGAGCCTGGTACAGCGCGACGGGTGTTTGTTTGGCCGCACCCGTGAGCGTGGTCTGTTGTGCAGGGCCTTTCATGGAACCGACGATGAACTCTCGAGCCTGACCATAGAGGCAAAATTGGGTGTTGGCTTGACCGACTAGAATCGGCTGTTGCAGTCGTTCCCATACGAGATTCAGCGGGATCATGTAGGCGGCTCGATCGACGGATTGGCTGATTCGCTGAGTGATAGTCTCTCGATTCAGTATTTCGGCGAGCTGATCTTTCACGGGGATATTAAACATGTTGCAGCTGCTGTCGCTTTCAGGCTTCAAGTCGATCGTCGTCCTCGGATCGACCAGTGTGACCAGTAATCCTTGCTCGTGTTCTTTGAAAGAGAGCCGTCCGGTTCCTTCGATCACCGGATAGAGCGGATCGAGCCGGCAGGCGCGTGCAGCGGGCGACTCAATTGCGCCTCTATAGGTCGCGCGGTATTTCACGATCCCGTCCTGGACTTGTACCTGTGGTTCGCCCTCTCGCAAAAAGCGCCACGTGTAGTCGTATCCGAGCGGATGATCCTCTTCCGTGAAGCGTTCAGGAAGCGTCGCTTGAATGAGGCGTACCAATGGAGAGAGGTCCGCTGTGACAGTGACAGGGAGGGATGAATCAGGAGCCTGAGCCTGTTTCACGCCAGCGGAAACCGGCGGGATCGTCGGAGAGAGGCTTCCCAGTTGAGGCGGTGGCTGAGGTTTTGTCGCAGCAGGTGGAATGGTATGACTGCACCCCACAACTGTGAGAACTGATGCATAGAGGAGCATAATGGCGTATCTCATACACACCTCCTAGAGTAGGATGCCCTAAAATTGGTGCAAGCCATGTACCGATGCAATAGCATCCCAATCACTCATATCTCCGCATAGTTCTCTCTGCGGTTTCCGTTGAAATCCAGCTCAACCCATTCCAGGCCGGACAAGTTGTCCTGTATGAGGAAATGTGGTCTGCAAAGACCTATGTTTTGGAATGTGCCAGGTGGTAAAACTCTTGTGAGGTTTCCATGGGGTGGTTGAAAAAGTGCTGGACCTGGTTTTGGGGGCAAACGGTCTTCAACAAGATCGTTATTGTCGGCCTCTTTGCCGCATTTGTGCCGCTTGTTCTCCCTACCATCGTGGCCTGGTTCAGACCCACGCTGATTCACGTCGGAGTGTCCTTCTACACGTATGAGCGGGGAGTTCAGTCGCAGGGAATGAATACGCTCTATTTCTTCGAGCGACGCAATCTGGTGTCCGACTGCAGTATCCGTCGTGAGGAACGATCCGTCCCGAGCGGTCGAGTCCGGTCGCCCGATCCGCAGGCCTGGGTGTTGATCAAGTTGCTGCTCGAGAACGTATCCGATCGCGACATCACGAATCTCCGGGTCGGTGTCAGATCTCCCGCGATCAATCAAACGACGCAGCTGTTGACCGCCCCGAGTTTGATCGCTACAGGCAACAAGGAAGCACCGCCCGACGTGAGGCCCCTTTATGTCATTTCAATCGCGGCCATTCCGGCGGAGAGCTCAGTGGTAGTCAGCTTGAAAACTCCCATTGACGACAACCTGCGCGACTTTATCTATGTCAAACGCCGTCCTGTCACTATCCAAGTTCCGTATGTCTCGGCGGATCAATTCAGGCAGTACCCTCCGATCGTCTCACGCACGAATGCAGTCAAGATGCTGAACCGCGAGGGCGTGTTGCGGACCAGCGAGGAAGGCTTCGGCGATGAAAAGCTCCAGGTGACGATGGTGGCTCCCCATGAGCCGGATGTGAAAGAACCAGGCGTATCGTATCGAGTCCTTCCTCGATCCAAAGCCTGCTCGGAAGCAGAGGCGGGTGTGTGGTGATTTCGAGTCAGGAGAATCCTCACCGAAAGGGAACGATCTACCCTGCCCTGGGAGGTAAACTTCCTGCCGCCACAAGGCCCCGCGCCGCTGACTGACCAGCCAACCTGCCCGTCGTCCAAGCCCACTGAAAATTGAACCCTCCGATGCGACCGTCGCAATCAAGCAGCTCTCCGATCAAATAGAGTCCTGAAACGAGCTTCGACTCCATGGTGCGATAATTGATTTCCTCTAATGGCACCCCGCCGGCTGTAACCTCGGCAAAGTTCCATCCGCGGTCACGCTCAATAGGAAATCGGAACCTCGTCAAAGCGATCTGTAATCGCTCTCGGTCACGACGCGAGACCTGAGCCATCGGTTCCTGAGGGTCGCATGAACAATGGCGGCAGAGAGATTCGATAAGTCGATCCGGAACCAGTGTCGACAGTGTCCGTAGCAATGAACGCCTCGGATGCTCAGCGGCTCGGGCGATGATCCACTCCTTCAATTCATCTAATGTCTTGCCTGGAACGAAGTTGCCGTACAGTTCAACCGGCTTGCTTTGATTTGTTGCCATGGTCCAAAAACGGCTGGCGTCCATGACTACAGGGCCGCTGATGCCAAAATGGGTCCAAAGCAGGCTCCCGGTCCGTCGATCGACTTCTCGGCCCTCCACCACGGTGCTCAGCTCCACGCCATGAGACAGCCCCGAAAGGGCGGCATGAAAAAAGGAAGGGGCCAAGATCAGGGGGACTAAGGCCGGAGAGGTCGGAGCCACGCGATGACCGAATGCGCGAGCCAACTGATAGCCGAATCCATCGCTTCCCGTTTTTGGTAACGATCGACCACCGGTGGCGAGAATGACTCGAGACGCGCGCGTTGTGCCATGGCCGTGTTGCAGTAAAAATCCTGCGTCCGCCCTCGCGATCTCGGTCACACGATGGCCGGAACGGACGATGACGCCTGCATGCCGTGCGCGAGTGAGTAGCGCATCGAGGACCGTCCGTGCATCGTCGGTGGTGGGAAATAGTTTGCCCGTATGTTCGCGCTTGAGATCGACGCCTAACGACGTAAACCAAGCAATCGTCCGTTCGACCGGAAATGACGCCAGAATGTTGCGGATGATATGTCGATTCCCAAAAAAATCCTTTGCAGTGACGATCTCATGCGTGACATTGCAACGCCCGCCGCCTGAGACCAGAATCTTGGCCCCTATGTGCTTGGCCCCATCAAGCAGGAAAACGCGTCCCGAAAGTCCGTCTTTGGCAGAAGTTTCCGCCGCAACGATCGCCGCTGTCAATCCGGCCGCACCGGCTCCCACGATGGCCACATTTCCCATGTCGTCGGTCATCACCGGTCCTTCATATTGGGGGTCGACGTCGTACCCCGTTTACTTTCTCTCCCGCGATATGTAGACTGCTGCGGCTTCCTTACAACTATTGCACAATGTCATGGTTTTCAAGTCCTTGGGACGAATCCCTTGACAAGCCGATCGGCAATCCTTATCGCCGTCTCACTGTTCGCCGTTTTTTCGGGATGTAGCTCGTCCAGCCCATCGTCCGACTCGATGGCGGTGTCTGATCATGCGTCAGTGGAATTCAAGGCGCGTCCAGCGTATCACTTCACGCCGCCAGCGAACTGGATGAACGATCCCAACGGTCTCGTTTATGTGGACGGAGAATATCACCTTTTCTACCAACATAATCCGAACCAGCTCGCCTGGGGTTCCATTCATTGGGGCCATGCCGTCAGCGCTGATCTTATCCATTGGAGCGATCTTCCCGCGGCGCTGGTGCCGGATCCGGTGCTTGGGATGCCGTTCTCTGGCAGCGCGGTAGTCGATGGCGAACGAGTCAGCGGCCTCTGTGGTTATAAGACGGCCGAATGTGTCCTGGCGGTTTTTACTCACCATGGCCAGGCTCAGGTCCAGAGTGTCGCGGTCAGCCATGACAGAGCGCGTACGTTCACGCAATATTCATCTAATCCGGTCCTCCCTAATCCCGGTCTGATCGATTTCCGTGACCCGAAAGTGTTTTTTCACAAGGCGACCGAACGGTGGATCATGGTTCTCGCGGCAGGCGACCGAGTGATGCTGTACAGCTCCGTGAATCTGACCGCCTGGTCTCATTTGTCCACGATCGGTCCGAACCGGCTGTTGGGTAGCGACCTCTTGGAATGTCCGGACATGTTCGAATTGCCGGTCTCCAATGAACCGGGCGTGTCCCGGTGGGTGCTGAAGATCGACAATAACCCCGGCGGGCGGTACGGTGGGTCGGGCTCCAGGTATCTAGTCGGCGATTTTGATGGTCGTCATTTTACACCCTTGACATCGGCCCAGTGGGTTGATTTCGGGGCTGATTTTTATGCGGCGCAGTCCTTTTCGAATTTGCCAACGACGGACCGTCGTCACATCTGGCTCGCCTGGATGAATAACTGGGCGTACGCCAGGCTATTGCCGACGGGTTCCTGGCGCGGAGCGATGACGGTACCCCGCGAGGTAGGATTGATTCGGACCGAGGAGAGTGGGTATCTCCTGACGCAACGTCCCGTCATCGAGCTTCAAAATCTGCGGGAGGCAGCTCCGAAAGTGGATCTTGCCGATCGCATGATGGAAGCTCCCGGTATCCCACTGGATGAACTGGTCGGCGACGCCCTCGAAATAGATATGACGTTCGCGCCGGGCACTGCACGTGAAATAGGACTCGTTGTCAGACGGGGGTCGGCGGAACAGACCAAAGTCGGATACGATGCCGTGCAAGGGACCCTCTTCGTCGATCGCTCACGCTCAGGATTTTCTTTGCTGAACCAGAGCTTTCCCGCTCGCCACGAGACTTCACTCGGACTCGATCCGACAGGACTTGTCAGACTGACCGTGCTGCTCGATCGATCTTCCGTGGAGGTCTTTTCCGGTGACGGGCGTGCCGTCATCACGGATGTGGTGCTGGCTTCTCCAACCAGCCTCGAGTCACTATTATATGTTGAAGGAGGGTCGGCTCATCTGCGTTCCCTTCGTGCCTGGGTACTGCGCAACACCCTCCGGTGAACGTTTCAAACTACCCGATTGCCACTACTGGTGGGCCTCAGTGATTCGCTCCCATCCTCCATGGTGTGTGTTTCCTTATGACTCGTGTGCGGTTGCCCTCGACTAGAGACATAAGTCTCAACATCTGGTCATTTTCCTAGTGGGCGTACGGAAACTGAGTTGGTACGGTGATTCGTGTTGTGCCCTCCGGAGCCCACGATCAATGATACAGCTGCTTCCACGAGAGAAGAAAATAAAGTCACTGCGTTTCCGTTCCGAAAGCGCCGCGGGTTACGTGGCGAGACCTGCCATTCGTGTGCTGCATGTCTATAAATCGTGGTCTGCCGATGCATATGGCGGCATTGAAGGATTTCTTTCCACTTTGGCATTGACGGCTCGGCAGCATGGGATCGACAGCCGCATTGCGTATCTCGCCCCGGCACAACGAGTGCGCCGCGTACGACAAGACGGCATCACGGCCTATCGTTTTCCGCAGGACGGCCAAATAGCTTCCATGGGATTCTCACTGTCCATGTTGGTGGCCTATCGGAGACTTGCCGAATGGGCGGATATTCTTCACTTCCATTTTCCCTGGCCGTATGGAGATTTCGTCCATTGGGTGAGCCGGGTGAAGAAGCCATTTGTAGTGACCTATCATTCGGACGTCGTGCGCCAACGGAGTCTGAATTGTCTGTATTCGCCTCTTCGCTGGTGGTTTCTGAGACATGCGTCCAGGGTCATTGCGACTTCTCACAATTATGTCTGCACCAGCCCGGTGCTACGTCGCCTCGGTGCGACCACTCGAGTAATTCCGATCGGGATCGAAGACAAAGGACAGGGTTCCGGGGTATCGCTACGAGCCGCCTATTGGAGGCATCGGATCGGTGAAGAGTTTATTTTGTTCATCGGCGTCTTGCGTTATTACAAAGGTCTTCATCTCCTGTTGCAGGCCGCTCCCGACATTCGTACGCATATCGTCGTTGCAGGTGCGGGTCCTTGTGACCAAGCTTACCGAATGCTTGGCCGGCGCCTAGGTCTCAGAAACGTTACGTTCGTGGGTGCCGTGGACCCCCTCGACAAAGATGCCCTCTTTCGCCTCTCCACCCTGTTTGTGTTTCCTTCTCACTTGCGCTCGGAAGCCTTTGGATTGTCGCTCGTCGAAGCGGCGATGTACGGAAAGGCCATGGTCTCCAGCGAACTGGGTACCGGCACGACCTACATCAATGTCCAAGGGGAAACAGGCCTTGTGGTCGAACCCAATGATGCTCCGGCGTTGGCTCGTGCCGTGAATCGTCTGCTGGCAAATCGCCGTGAACGTGAAACATTGGGTCGGAACGGCCGCAGGCGCTACCTGGAGCTCTTCACGGCCGACACGATGGCTCGAGCTTACGCCCAAGAATACCGGACCGTGATGCAGGAGACGCAAACATGACGACAGGGGCTCCTCTTTCTGCGGTCATTTGTTTACGACAAGGTCTCCAGGAATGCCTCGATACGCTCCGATGGCGGGACACCTGGGCATACTTCGGATGGCAGGATATCCGGCTTCGCTATCGCCGGTCTCTCTTGGGTCCTTGGTGGCTGACGGCCAGTATGGCCGTGACCATCGGGGTTCTAGGTTTGCTCTGGTCTCAAATCTTTCAGCTTCCTATCTCCACCTATTTGCCGTTTTTTGCGATCGGGCTCGTGGTATGGACCTGGTTGTCCACGCAGATCAACGATGCCTGTACCGGATTCACGCAATTCGAGCACATCATCAAACAAACTCGCTTGCCTTATCCGACGTATATATTGCGGCTTGGCACCCGCAATACGTTAATTTTGGCCCATAATGCCGTGGTGGTGGCCGGCGTGCTGTTTCTGTGTGGGATCGGATGGCATCCGGTCGCCTGGCTCGCGCTTGTCGGTCTGGCGCTCGTGGCCATGATTTCGGTCTTTCTCTCCATGCTGGTTGCCATTACCTGCACGCGGTACCGCGATTGTCCGCCGTTGGTCGCCAGCTTGTTACAGATCGCCTTTTTCCTGACCCCCATACTGTGGGAACCGTCCGCGCTCCGATCCAAGGCGTGGATGGCGGAGATCAATCCCCTGTTCCATTGGATTGAAGTGGTTCGCCAACCGCTCCTGGGACACATCCCATCCGGCGTCCACTATCTTTGGACGACGGGCTCGATTGTTTTTTTTGGTGCGATGATGGTGTGGCTACTCGGGCGTCATCGAGACCGTATCGCGTACTGGCTGTGAACGTATGGCTTGGGTGCATGCAGATCGGATCGTCGTCGAGTTTCCGATGTATCGTGTCGAGCATCAATCATTCAAGCAGCGACTGCTGCAGTCCGCCACCGGCGGCCGCATCGGCCGCCGTGGCGATGTGACGGTCGTGCGCGCGTTGGACGAGGTGTCATTCCGACTTGGATCAGGAGACCGATTGGGTTTATGGGGCCACAACGGCTCCGGGAAAACCACCCTCCTCCGAGCGATCGCGGGAGTCTATCCTCCGATCGCCGGGCGTCTAGAAGTGAGAGGCCGTGTTGCCTCATTGATCGACCTGAATCTCGGTATGGAAGGCGACGCCAGCGGTATGGAGAATATTCGAATGCGCGGCGTGCTGTTGGGTTTGTCGCGTCGCCAAGCGGATCGCCTTCTCAACGAAGTGGCGGAATTTACCGAGCTGGGCGAGTTTTTATCCATGCCCGTGCGGACCTATTCAACCGGCATGCAGATGCGATTGGGGTTTGCGATGTCGACGGCGGTGGATGCCGACATTGTATTGATGGATGAATGGTTGTCGGTCGGAGACGTGGATTTTCAGAAGCGGGCGCAGGATCGCCTGGCGAATTTCCTGGCGCGGTCGAAAATTCTCGTGATGGCCTCCCACTCGGAGCAGTTGCTGAAGGATATGTGTACCCGCATCATCCACTTGGACCATGGGCGGATTCAACAGAGCTGGGAGCAGCCGCCGCTGCACGGTTTCGATCGGGATTTGCCGGAGCCATGATGTTTCCATCGGCCGAAAGGGGCACAGAGTGATGGAGTCGATGATCGTTGAGCATCCAGCCGGCAAGTCGTCCGGCTCAGGAACGGCCGACCCCGCTTCTCTTCCACAGTCGATGGCCCATGTGCATCTGGTGTTGCTGGCCGCCGGCCGTGTGCGTCAGGACTTCGTGAACATCATGGACGTCACCTCTCCGGCGATGTTGCCCTATATGGGGCGCCCGCTCATTTACATCACGGTCCTGAATTTTCTCCGATTGGGCGGCCGCAAGGTGTTGGTGGCCATTCCGGAAGAAGAGCAACGAGTCGAAGCGTTCCTTCGCTCGGCTTTCGGGGGCCGCCTTGCCCTGTCCATCGTACGCGTTCCCAGTCATCCGGGCGCGACTCCCATCCAGTCGTTGGCTTCGGTCTTCGACGTGATGGCACTCGGAGGCATCGGCTACGGATCTGCGCTGATCTCTTACGGAGACATCTACTATGACTTGGACCGTTTCGAGCCGGGTTCGAATCCCATCGTCTTCACGTCGGGATACATCGATTCCGACAAGTATTCATCCATTCATGAGACGCAGGACGGATATCTTTTTGAGGAAGCCTGGGCCGGCAACAAGTCTAAGCGGAACCATTGTTCTTCCGCCGGGGCCAGCCGTACCGATATCGGGCTGTATTATTTGCCTTCCATAGCTGAGGCCCAAGCAGTCATCAAACGAGGCGTTGCCGTCAACACCGTGGGCGGTCTTCTCTTTCACCTCTATGGTGACAATCTGAGCTTACAAGATGTCGCCACGTGGATCGATCTTGGACATTTGGATACCTCCGCCCGGATCAGGACTCACGTGCTCGGAACGCGGGAATGCAACCATCTCGATATCGACGAAATGCGCGGACTGATCACGAAGCGAGGACGAAACCGAGAAAAGCTCCTTCAAGAAATCAACTATTACAATCGATTGCCGAAAGAACTCACCGTATATTTCCCGCGGATGTTGGAAGCGCAGCTTGGGAAACATGTGTCGTATACGATCGAATATTACGGCTACAAAACGCTGTCCGAGTATTTCGTCTTTTACGAGGTTCCCAAGTCGGTCTGGCAGCAGGTCCTCATCAAAATCCTGTCGATTCATAAAGCGTTCTCGGCACGGGCACAGCCGTTCATAGACGCCGATAGAGTCTACGACTTCTATTGGAACAAGATCGAAGCGCGTCTTCAAGAGGGAGATCGTCTGGCAGCCATCAGATCGTTATTGGAAGCCGAAGCCGTCTCCATCAATGGAGCGGTACATCCCGGCTGGATGACCTACAAACCGCTACTCCAGGCCCGTCTTCGCCGTATCGCTGATCGTTGTGCGCCCACGATCATCCACGGGGACTTGTGTTGCGGAAATATCCTCTACGATCCCCGCACGAGTTTGATCAAATTCATCGATCCGCGCGGAGAGTTCTTCGAAGAGGGCTGCCATGGCGATCCACGCTACGACATGGCCAAACTGCTCCATTCGTTCCATGGCGGCTATGACTTCATCCTGCACGAGATGTACCAATTGACCATGTCTGGGACAAGCTGCTTCGACATGACGCTGCTCCGCTCGGTATCGGCCTGCGACGCGGAATCCGTGCTGTTCGACTTGCTCGACGGAACGACGGCTTATGACGTAACCGACTTAAAGCTCTTGGAGGCGCTGCTTTTTCTTACTATGTTGCCGTTTCACTGCGACGACGGCAAGCGCCAAACGGCGTTGTATCTGAGGGGACTGATGTTGTTGAAGGAGACACTCGGTGCGGATCTGTCTTGACGTCGATGGGACACTTTGTGAATTGAAGAGTTGTCACGACGATTACGCCACAGTTCGGCCGCTGCCGCATGCCGCCGAATCCATCCGCCGACTGCGTGCGGAGGGTCATTACATCATTCTGGCCACCGCACGCCATATGAAGACCTGCGGTGCGAACGTGGGCCTCGTGATCGCCAGACAAGGGCAGACCCTGATCGAATGGCTGCACCGACACGGCATCGAATACGATGAACTCTGGTTCGGGAAACCGCACGCGGATTTGTATGTCGACGACCGAGCGATGGCGTTCCCGGGCAATTGGTACGCACTCGGCGAAAAGGAACTTCTTCGTCGAGGGGTAGCCCTACGGAAGATGAATCTGGTCATCACGATGGCAGGGGCGGGATCGCGCTTCAGTCGAGCTGGCTATGATCTCCCGAAGCCGCTGATCTCGGTGTTCGGGCAACCGATGTATCGACATGCCGTTCGTTCGCTGCCGTTGGAGCAGGCAGAAACCTTGGTGTGTCTGATTCGGCAAGGTCCTTACGCGCCGATGCTACGTCGCGACATCGAAGAAACGTTTGAGGACCATCATCCCATCGTTGTCGAAGTCGATCGCCAGACAAGAGGACAGGCCGAAACGGTGCTCTTTGCCAAACATCATGTGGGATTTCATCTTCCTGTCCTCGTACACAATGCCGATAGCGCCTTCGAAATGCGCAGCTTCGCCGAATTCCCGGTATCGGCGGACGGTGCGCTGCTGCTGTTCCGCGGGACCGGCAGTAAGTGGAGCTATGCGGCCATGGATCAGGAAGGCCGGGTGAGTCGCGTAACGGAGAAAGAGCCGATCTCGCCCCATGCCTCAACGGGAACATACTATTTTAGCTCCACCGTGCAGCTCTTCGAGCTGATCGAGGCTGCGATTGAAAAAGGCCAGACAGTGAACGGGGAGTACTACCTTGGACCGCTCTACAACCGGATGATCGCCGATGGCTATCTTGTCCGAGGCGCCGAAGTGGAACGGTTCATCAGTTTCGGGACGCCGGATGATCTGGCAACGGCTGAAGCCGATCCGGCTAATGCGGAGGTCATGAAGAGGTTGGCGGATCGGGCCAACCGCAAAGCGGACGATATCCGACTTGACGCCTGACGATCTTACCGCCACGCACACGGCGTCCAGCCACTTTTGTCGGGACGAGGGCACAATGACGAGCGTGAACCACGCGAGCAGCACTTCTCCTCAGGTTGCCGTGTTGCTCTACGGCATGTTGAGGACGTTTCGGGTTACAGCCCCATCCTTCCTTCGCCACGTGGTGCTGCCGAACAACGCCGACGTGTTTTATTTCGGACCGGCGCAGTCGGACGCACCTAGTTTGGTGCATAAAGGCCGTCTGGACCTGTTCGGCAACGTGAAGGCCAACCCCAAAGGGCAGATGGGGTCGACCGGTGCGGTTTCGGAGGATGATCTGGCGGAGGCGTATGGGCCTGCCCTTCGCCAATACCGCTTTCATGATGTGGCGCAAGAGGAATTCGTGCGTCAGGCCGCGATTGTTCCTCGCGAGGAGTGGATTTTTGGTCTCAACCCGGCACGCATGTTTTCCATGGTCTTCAACATGGAGGGAGCCATCAACCTCTTGCTCCAGCATGAGAAGACGCAGCGAGTCCGGTACCACTTTGTCATTCTGACGAGACCTGATTTGGCGTTTTTTTCTCCCATCAAGGCCGAGGTCAAGTTCGGACATCTTCATATTCCGTCCGGAGAGGGGTTTGATGAGTGGGGAAGGAAGCACCTTCGCAATGCCAGCGTGCTGTACTACAAAAACGTGATGACCGGAGATGTTCTCGAGGGAGCGGATCGGCATCACTTCAATGATCAGCTGTTTCTGTTCCGCAGGGAGGATCTCCCGTGCTTCACTCATCTCGGCAAATGCGTGATCGAGTATCTCGCCCGCAAAGTACCGGCATCGCCGGAAACGATTTTATTTCTCCATCTTTGCCAACGCAATGGTTTGGTGCCCATCTATCACCCTGAGTGGTGTTACGAAATCTATCGAGAAGGGATGCCGCTGGTCGTGAATGTGGCCGATACGAGCATGATTCAGCGTATCGATCGGTACCATCCGAAAGCGCGGGAGCGGTTTCGAAAGCATCCGATCGGAACCCTGATGCGTGATGGCAAGATCCTGGTGAAGCGAGCATTCCATCGCCTCACGCGATAACTTCATGCCGCTTATCGAGTCCGACATGACGCTCGTTTTCCAGGGACCGGTCATCGATGGTCCGCAGGGCACGGCAACATGCATTCGACGCACGCGCCAGGCACTGCCTCGCAGCCGTTGTGTACTCAGTACCTGGACCGGCTCGAAAGTTACGGGACTTCCGGTGGACCGTGTGGTGTTTTCCGACGACCCTGGACCATTGCCGGGGATCAAATCGCGGGACGGTGCCGGCCAACACAACAATGTCAATCGGCAAATTCTTTCTGCGCGACAAGGTCTACAAGACATCGAAACAGCGTATGTCGTCAAGATACGCACGGACTGTGCCCTGAAGCACGCGGCGCTTCTGGAAGCCGTCCGTCGCTATTGGGAGGTCGGCGTCGAGCAACGGATCCTTACCTCCTCACTGTTTACCATCGATCCGCTCATGTTTGAGCAGATGCCGTACCACGTCAGCGATTGGTTTCAATTCGGCTCGACTCGGACGCTGCAACAGTATTGGTCCGTGCCGTTCATGAGCGACGCCGATGCAAGGTTCTACGAGCAACAGCCTCATGCCGGCCATTCGACGTTCATGGATCGTCGCTTCCGCTCTCGCTTGGCGGTGGAACAACATCTCGCCACGCATTATGCTCGGCGGCTCGGGTATGCGGTACCGCAATATCACAACGATATCGCTCACAACGTGATGGACGGCCATCGTCTGTTTCTCGCTCGACATTGCATCATTCTCGATCCATGGGATCTCGGTTTGGAATTCCCGAAGTACGAGTGGGCGTATCGTTCGGGCTTTCAACGGCTGAACTGTTTGCTCTTTCTCGACTGGTACGAACTCTATCGGGGTGCGGGGGGGTCACGGGTGGAGCCGTCGTGTGCGCCATTGCTGGCAAAACGGCGCAAACAAAAGCACGTAGCCAGACTGCTGGGACGCTGGCTGGACAAGGCCGGGCCACTTTTGTTGCATCCCGGCCTTAAGACAATCGCCAATCGACTGTTAGCCGTGTTGGCATGGTAACCACAACGATCACCGCCATGTGTATTTATCGATCCACGGAATTGTTCGGCGATTCACCCTTAATCGAACCTTGCTGATCGCCGACCTCAGAATCAGTGGCATGCTGAATACCTGGCGCTCTCAGCCCTCTTTCAGACGGCAACGACGACCTTCACCGGTACGCAGACGTTCGTTGTCCATCAACAACGCCTCCACGTTTCGTCTTATCCTGACCCTCGCGCTCGGCCCGGCCACAATGGGTTCATTGTCCCCGCACTGCGCTCATGCTGTCGAGCCGACTCTCACGATATCGGCTTCGCAGGCAGATAGCGGGTCAGGCGGCGTCTCTCAGCCTGGTCAAATAGATGTGGCGGCGCTTCGCGAACGACGCAAGCAAGCACAAACGGACCTGAATGCCGTGCGGGACTCTCTCGCATCCAAGCGCGTGACCGGCGCGGCTCAAGAAGAGCAGCAGGAGCGGCTGGCGTTATTGGAGCGGATCGTGCGCGGGTATGACGAGCAGTTGAGCGATGTACAACGGCTGACCGAGGCGCGTCAGCGGCACACCGACATCGTCAGCGTCAACAGCGAGTGGAAAGGCTTTCCTGAGCCTCCGCCCTATTCGATTTTCCTCGCGGACCAAGTGTGGGATACCGTGCATTCCCTCACACTTGCCGCCGAAGGGCTGCAATCCCAGCGTGAATTACTGACGTTGCGATTCGAGCAAGCGCGCGAAGCGCTGACGACGGCCGAAGAGCGGCTGCGGCAGGCCTCGGAACGGTTGGAAGCCGCCGAAGTGTCCGACCATACCCGCCGAGAGCACGAACTCGCCGCGCTTCGCGCTCGAGCCGCATCCGTCCTGCTGGAAGCGGCGCAACTCTCGAAAAGACGGGTGGAAGAAGAGCTGGAGAACATCAAAGCCCAACTCGCTTTCGAACAGCGGCGGTTGGATGCGGTTTCTCCGCACGTCCTTTTCGGCGAAGCAGACCTCGCTCAAGTCCGAACCCGTTTGGCGAAAGAGCGCTTGCGTTTGGAGGAAGAACTGGAACGATCGCTCCTTGAGCGACAGCGGCAGTCACAGGCCGTTCAGCAGGTGGAACAGCGATTCGACCTGCTCCGAAACAAGCAGACCGGAGGAAAGGGGTCGGTCGAGGAAACACCGGTCCTAGCCCGGGCAAAGGCCGAGGTCGAGCTGGCCCGAGCGCGCATGGACAATGTGGTGTCGCAGAGTGACCTTTTACAGCAATTGATGAACGTCGTGGAAGGCGAGCGCCTCTTGTGGGAGAACCGCTTTGTCCTCGTCCATACGGCTGAGCCGGGAAAGGCGCGGGACGCGTATGAACGATTCGCACCACTGTTCGATAATTTTCGAGCGTCCCGAGACTACTTGCGCCAGCAGGCCGGAATCATATCCGGCCAGATCAGTGAAGTGGAGAATCGCATGCGCCATTCGTCGTCGCCGTCGCTACGTGCCACGCTGCAGAACCTCATGCGGACATTTCATGAACGAGAAGAGACGTACACCCGGGCATTGCATCGAATGGATGAAGCGGCGAGGTTTATGGAGAGATGGCGGACCGAATTCAAACAACAACAGAAGGAATTGCCCTTATTCGATCGACTCGAAGAATGGCTCGGCCGTGTCGGGAACCTGATCACGGATGCGTGGACGTACGAGCTTTTTTCCGCGGAAGATACGATCGAGGTGGACGGCAAGACCCTGACCGGCCACCGCAGTGTGACGGTCGGCAAAACGCTGACCGCTTTGGCGATCTTCGTGGTGGGCTATGTGGTCTGTGTCCATTTGGCGCGGTTGATCGGCCGATTGGGCGTGACAAGGTTCGGGATGGCGGCGGACGTCGCCAATCTGGTGCGCCAGTGGAGTCAGGCTTTTCTCATCACGTTCTTGATCGTGCTGAGCTTCTCGTGGGCCAAGATCCCGTTGACGATTTTTGCGTTTCTCGGCGGAGCCTTCGCGATCGGCGTGGGATTCGGCGCGCAAACACTCTTGAAGAACATCATCAGCGGCATTCTGCTGTTGATCGAACGGCCGATGCGGGTCGGCGACCTCATCGAGGCCGACAATGTCCGAGGTCGGGTAACGTCGATCGGTCTTCGTTCATCCACCATCAGAGACGCCAAGGGAACGGAGACGTTGATACCGAACAGCAGTTTCCTGGAGCGGGCTCTTACGAACTGGACTTACTCAAGCCGTGTCGGACGGTTTTCTCTTCGAGTCGGCGCTCCATACGGCACGGCTGCGCAACAGATCACGGATCTGCTGTCAGCTCTCGCCCTCCAGCATCCGAAAGTGATGAAAGAACCGCCGCCTCAAGTACTTCTCGACGAATTCGGAGCCCAAGCCCGCATCTTTACGGTGAACTATTGGCATGAGATCTCCCCGGACGTCGACCCGAACGAAATTGCGAGCGAATTGCGTTTCGCGATCGAACACAAGTTTGCGGAAGCGGGGCTTAAAGTATTGCCGGCCACATGAGCGGTGCGGCATTAGAGACTTTTAACTGGCTGTTAACATCTCGTTAATCTTCGGATGCTACAAACCTTGCTCAGTCGATATCAGTAAGGAGGATATTCAATGACCTGTGTAAAATGCAAAGGATTGATGATCCACGAGCGTCAACCGTCGGTGTCGTCCAGTACGGTCATTCTGCGCTGCCTCAATTGCGGCCTGATCATCGATCCGTTGATTGAACAGAATCGTAGTCACCACCTACGAGCCAAGGCCGCCTAGTAGACAGTTGTTCTTTGTATGATCGAGAGGGGTGGAATGTACTTACGGTCGGAGTGGACGTCGCGTTCGCGGTCAGATCGAAAACTCGGCCCACAAAAACGTATGGTCTGAAGGCTCTTTCGCTCGCCGCGGCTCGACGTCCACATCCACCTTCACACATCTTTCAGCCAATGGTGCCGTGGCCATCATGTGATCGATGCGCCACCCTTTATTGGCCTCCAGTGAGCTCGGCGCCCGATAGTCCCAGAATGTGTATTGCTGACGTGTCGGGTAGAGTTTCACAAACACATCCTCAAATCCCCAGGACACCGTCTGTTCATAGGCCTTGCGCGCGGCTTCATGGTAGCAGACATGGTTCAGATGTTTTTCGGGACTGTGGACGTCCATGGGGCGTGGAGCCACATTCATATCGCCGCACCAAATAGCCGGGACTCGCGGGGAAAGGTGGGCGTTGAAGTAGTTCCGTAACCGTTCGTACCAGGCGAGCTTGTAAGCATACTTCGGCGAATCGATTTCGAACCCTTGCGGCACGTAGGTATTGACGATGGGAATTCCATCGATGACCACTCTCAGCAGGCGGGAGTCTTCAAGGTCTCCTCCATCGTCGAAACCATGGAACACGGCTTCCGGCTTCTTCCGACTGAGGATCGCCACCCCGTTATAGGATTTCATCCCTCGAAACGTCGTTTCATACCCGCTGGGTGCCAGTGCCAGCAGTGGAAACTCGCTGTCCTGGACCTTGGTCTCTTGGAGACACAGGACATCCGGCTGATGTCGCTCGAGCCATTCGAGCACGATCGGCAAACGTTTGCGCAATGAATTGACGTTGAACGTGGCGATTTTCATCCCGCGCGAGCTCCCGTAGAGTGGGCGCATCCTAACAAAACCTGCCCGGAGCAACAAGCAGTTCAGAGGGTGAGCCGAGTACATCATGCCGTCGTCATCTTAAAGCCCGGTACTTTCAGCGCATGGACGGCCTCTCGGATCACCTCAATGACTTGGGGCCTGGTGAACCCACGCCGCCAAGCAAGGCCGATGCGACGACCCGGTACCGGGTCCGCCAGTTTAATCGCGACGAGGCGCTTGTTCCGGTACTTCGGCGTGAGGGCGCTGCAGGGCAGCACGGTGATGCCGAAACCTGAGACCACCATCTGTCTGATGGTTTCCAACGAGTTTCCTTGCCAGCCTTCCCCATCCGAGCGACTGAGCTCCGGACAGGCATCGAGGACTTGCTGGCGGAAGCAATGGCCCGCATGAGGGAGAAGGACTTTCTGAGTGGCCAACAGGTGGGAATCGAGTAGTTTCTTTTTTTGCCATGGGTGTCCGGTGGGGACTACGGCCAGAAACGGTTCATCATACAAGGCGGCGGTCAGGAGTCCGGGTTCCTCAAAGGGAAGGGCGATCATGATGACGTCGAGTTTTCCGCTCTTCACCATGCCGACTAAGTTATGCGTGAGGTTTTCTTCCAACTCCAACGGCATCTTCGGTGCATGCTTGTTCAAAAGCGGGACCAGGTCTGGAAGGATGTACGGTCCCACGGTCGCGATGACGCCGAGTCGCAGCCGCCCGTTCAGTTGATCTTTGCCTTGAGAGGCGAGGACCTTAATGCGCTCCGCCTCCTCCACCACCCGTTGAGCCTGATGGACGATTTGCTCGCCCAGCGAGGTCAGTTCAATCCGGTTCCGGCGCCGCTCGAAAATCGTCGTTCCTAACTCCTCTTCCAGTTTCTTGATGGCCAGACTCAATGCCGGCTGAGTCACGAATATCCGTTCCGCAGCGCGGCCAAAGTGCCGTTCCTGGGCCACCACTACGATGTAGCGCAATTCCGTAAGCGTCATCTTGGTCTCCTTTCATCCATAAGAAAGATTAATATGGATAATCAGTATTATCAAATGGACTTATTCACGATAGGTCGCTACCTTGTGCACGGGCAGAAGCGAAGTCGTGACCTGCCCCGAACCGGAGGGGTGCGGTCATAAAGGCGAAGCAGAAAGCATCAGGGATGTCTTGTCTGAGTCGCGGTTGAAACACATCCCATCACACTACCTACGGATTGAGTCGGCAGCATGAGTCATGATATGACAGGCGCGCATTGGCCGACGAGCCTTCAAACCGGAGAGGAGAGCGCCATGCGCAAAACAACCAGGAAAGCATCGGCCGTTGGCGGGAGTGGTCGTCAGATTGATCTGGGGATCGCACCGTCGCACAGAGAAGCGATCGCGGAAGGTTTGGCGAACGTGCTGGCTGATACCTATACCCTCTATCTTAAGACGCACAACTTCCACTGGAATGTGACGGGGCCGATGTTTCAGACGCTCCACCTCATGTTTGAGCAGCAATACAATGAACTCGCCCTGGCCGTCGATCTGGTTGCGGAGCGGATCAGAGCGCTGGGCCATTCCGCTCCTGGAAGTTATGCGCAATTTTCCAAGCTTTCTTCTATCTCCGAAGCCACGGGTGTCCCGAAGGCGGAAGACATGATTCGTCAGTTGGTCGAGGGGCAGGAAGCGTTGGTGCGGACCTTGCGGACCGTCTTTCCGACGGCTGAGAAAGCTTCCGATCAAGTGACGATCGATCTGCTGACTCAGCGCATGCAGGTGCACGAGAAGACGGCCTGGATGCTCCGAAGCCTATTGGAGTAGTGTAAAAGGCGATGACGGCCATCGACGCATGGGACACTCTTTTCTTCAAGAGTATCGGTGGCTGGACGAGCCAGAAAAGGAAGCGGTGAGGGAACAGGGAAAGTCACCAGTCACATATATAGCCTGCAGAAGGGAGGATGTGATGACACGAAAGAAGATATTTGAGAGGGCAGTATTGACGGGGGTATGGGTATTGGGGATGGCTCTCGCCATGCCCCTCATACCGATGATCGGCAAACAGGCGACTGCCGCCGAGTCTGCTGGAGGGTCCTATACGTTGCCGACCATTCCGGGATTGGAAGATCCGAATAATTTCGTGCCTGCTGACAATCCCCTGACGAAGGAGAAGATTGAGCTGGGGCGCATTCTGTTCTTCGATAAGCGTTTGTCAAAGAACAACACCATCGCCTGCGCAAGTTGTCATATGGCTCAAAAAGGATTCGCAGACGGCATGCCGGTGTCGACCGGTATCCATGGCCTCAAAGGTGGCCGCAGCGCGCCCGTATCGTTCAATCGGGTCTACAGCACATTGAATTTTTGGGATGGCCGGGCGGCGACATTGGAAGCTCAATCGGTCGGTCCATTTACGAATCCGATCGAGCACGGCTTTGCCAGCTACGATGAGATGAACGCAAAGATGATGAAAATCCCGGGCTACCGGAAGCTCTTCAAGCAAGTCTTCGGCGATGAGAACATCACGACGGAGAGAGTGGGCATGGCCATTGCCAGCTTTCAACGGACCGTGTTGTCGGGTAACAGCGCGGTGGACAAGTTCGATATCGGAGGAGATGAAAATGCGTTGAACGATTCAGCGAAGCGCGGTTTGGAGCTGTTTCGCGGAAAAGCCCGCTGTACCCGATGCCATTCAGGTTTCAACTTCACGGACGAAAAGTTCCACAATCTCGGTATTGGATGGGACACGAATACGGTCGATCTCGGTCGGTACATGGTCACCAATAACGCGGAGGATATCGGAGCGTTCAAGACTCCGACGTTACGGGAAATCGCTCGTACTGCGCCATATATGCATGACGGACGATTCAAGACCTTGGAAGAGGTCGTGAAGTTCTACAATCAAGGAGGGGTCAAGAATCCCCACCAAGATAACACGATCATTACATTGGAACTGACGGATGAGGAGCAACAAGATTTGGTGGCCATGCTCAAATCGCTCAATGGAGAAGGATGGCAGCATGTTTCCCCACCGAAGTCGTTTCCGAAGTAATTCGGACCATTCAGAATGAGGATCATTGGAGGGTCATCGTACGGTGACCCTCTTTTTTTAGGCGCTGGGTGAGGCGTCCGGTCCGTTCATCTGGACGAGATACCGACGAAGGATGGCCTGTTCGATACGGGAGCGTCCTCGATCCGGGGCCGGGAATCGGAGCACGAGATGTATCTTGCCGGATTCCGGCAGTTGAATCGTGATGCGCGGCTCCGGCGAAGGCGCCTCGAGCAGATTGGTCTGTTCCAATAACTTCATCTGGCGCACCGCTTCTTTCATGAACGGCGCGCATTCGGCTTTTGCCGCATCCAAGAGGACGCGCTCGGCTCGCGTCCAATCGTCATCGTTCTTGATCGGCACGATCACCGTATAGAGACCGTACTCCTGCTCAGGATTTTCCTTGACCAATGGATTGGTGAACAGCAGACTGTTGGGGAACACCGTCACGCGACCGGTGTACAGATGAGCGGATTGTCCGGGACCGATCTCCAATAACTTCGTGGCGAACATATCGTGATCCAGCACCACGCCGCGGTGGCCGGCGATTTGAATGCGATCGCCGACGGCATAGACCTTGCCGCCGACTCGAAGTGCCGCGCCGCTCCAACAGAGGATCAACTCTTTCGTCGCCAGGACCATGGCGGCTGCCAACGCGACAATCGAAACTGCAAAAGCCTGCAGCTCGTGTGCCCAAATCATCACCAGGCCGATGAGGAACGCGAAGACGACGGAGTTCCTTGTCGTGACCACCCATCGACGTTTTGATTCCATCGAGAGCGTCGGATTACCGGCGATCCATCGAACGACCAGCGACCGGACCGCGACCAAGGTCAGCAGCAGGATCAGGGACTTCAGTCCGTCCAGCGCGACCGAGCTGTCGATGGAAAACCACTCGCTTGGGGGCACAATCGTCCTCTACTTGGCGGTCAGCGTTTCACGGGTACCGGGGACGCATTCCTCCCGTTTCCAGCTCTTCAGGGTCTTGTTTTCGGAGAAGGTCAAGGTATACCGATAGCAATACAACGTGGGTTTGGCGGTATCCGTTCCCTTCCCCATCAAACTGGTGACCGAGTTGGAAGCATCGGCGACGAACGAAGAGTTCCATCGCGTGAGTTCCTGTTCGCTCAGCGCGAACCGATAGGTCCAGAGACTGTCCCCGCCAAGCGCCGGGGTCTTGGCCGTGTGGGGAGGGCCTAATCGTTCCCGAATCTCCTCCTGAGTCAACCGACCGACGCCGTGCTTGAAGTAGGAATCCCGCCAGGGACCGCCACAGCCGGAAAACCCGATTGCCAGAGAGACCAGCAGGGGAACCGTGATGAGAGGGAGGAACTTTTGGACAGTGGAAGAAATCGAGCTCGACATGCTGCCGCCTACGCTACACCGGACGACCGGCAAGTGCAACTCTACCGCCGATCACCCCTGCCGGGTGTACCTGGCTGCCGTCATCGGGTTGGGCGAGAGTAGAGTAAAAAGCAGGCTGGATTTGACAATGGGTTTTCGGTACCTTATTCCTGTTGATCGGGAGCGACCTACGCATGGATGCCCGACGAATTGTTATCGCTTGTATGGCTGGCGCCGTCACCCTTTTTCTTCAGGCAGGGTGGGCCGCGGCGACCGAAAACCGGACATCCAAGCCAGAGCCTGGCCCGCCGGCTTCCGTGAAAACTGATCCGCCTTCCGTGTCAACGAAACCAGGCGGTTCCATCGGAGATCACAAGGCTGGAGAGAGGGGCAAGTCGCTTACCAACGGAGGCTCCGCGCACCAACTGACCGTGCTGACCACGGGCCTTTCTGAAATAGTGGGGAAAGATGGTGCACCGATGGTGCTGATTCCGGCCGGTGAGTTTGTGATGGGAAGTGATAAAGGAGATGAAGACGAAGCTCCTGCGCACCGCGTCTACCTCCATGCGTTCTATGTCGATAAATTCGAGGTGACCAACGGACGATTCGCCAAATATGTCGAGGCCATTCAGAGCGAGCCTCCATGGGGATTCACGGACAAGGAGACGCCCATGATCCATGCCGAGCGTCCTGTCCGCTGGGTGAACTGGATGGATGCCATGGGTTATTGTCTGTGGTTGGGAAAGCGGTTGCCAACGGAGGCTGAATGGGAAAAGGCGGCGCGAGGGACCGACGAACGGACCTACCCCTGGGGAAACGATCCACCCACGCCAGTCCATGCGGTCTATGGATTAAAAGAAGGCGGCCCTGAGACGGTGTCGGTCATCGGCAATCATCATATGGGACAAAGTCCGTACGGTGTACAGGATTTGGCGGGGAATCTCTATGAATGGGTCATGGACTGGTACGCCGACAACTTTTATTCCAATAGCCCCGCCATCAATCCACGTGGGCCGGGAGAGGGCACGGCAAAAGTCCAGCGCGGTGGATCGTATATCAATACTCCGTATCGGTTGCGATCCTCGTTTCGGACGAAGGGCGATCCGACCGAGCAAGATCCGAATGTGGGCTTCCGCTGTGCTCAGGATGCACCGAAGCAGCCATAACCTCCCACCTGCTCCTGTCCAGTCACGACGAACCGGCGTCTGAGTACTATCACAGAGGGTCAGTCCTGTCTTAACGGGCGGTGGATCCGCCGCCAAGAACCGAAGGAGGAGCCGGTGAAGCAATATCGCGTGCGGCGTGGCGCTAAACTGTCGCTCAAAAAATTCGATCCGGACGATACCGGCGAGTACAAGAAAAGCGAACAAGGGAAGGCGAAGGCCAAAGCCGACACGGCCAAGCTCATCGCCAGGCTCGATGGGCTTCAAGAGCGTTTGTATGCCGGCGCGGCACGATCTCTCCTGATCGTGCTGCAGGGCATGGACACAAGCGGAAAAGACGGAACCATTAAGAGCGTCATGTCGGGTGTGAACCCGCAAGGGTGTAAGGTGGCGGCTTTTAAAGTTCCGTCCAAGGATGAACTGGCGCACGATTTTCTGTGGCGCGTCCATCGCGAAGCGCCTCCTAAGGGATATATCGGGATCTTCAACCGATCGCACTATGAAGATGTGTTGATTACGCGGGTACATGGGTGGGTGCCCGACAAGGTCGCTAAACGCCGCTTCGATCAAATCAAAGAGTTTGAGGAGCTACTGACCGAAAGCGGGACGGCCGTGATCAAGTTTTTCCTCCATATCTCGAAAGACGAACAGAAAGAGCGGTTGGAGGCCCGCATCGCTGATCCGGAAAAACGCTGGAAATGGAATTCCGGCGATCTGGAGGAACGGAAGCTGTGGAGTGAGTATCAGAAGGCCTTCGAGGATGTCATCTCGGCAACCAGCACCGAGGACGCGCCTTGGTATGTCGTGCCGGCGAATCGAAAGTGGTACCGCAATCTCGTGGTGGCGGATTGTGTCGTGAACGCATTGGAGGACATGAAACTCAAGACGCCCCAGGCGGCGGAGGGTGTGGATTTCACCAAGCTCAGGATTGTGTAGCGAGTGGTCAGGGACGGCCGTGACCGGAGTGCCGTGCTTACGGGTGAAGCACGTAGGAAGGAGGAGTGCGGCAGGAGCACCGCGCTCCTCCTTCCTTGTTTGATTTCGGATGGGGTGTCCATGTTTTGGACCGTTGTGACATGGTGCTGTCGCCTGCTCATCGGGGGAGTGCTGTTGGCCTCTGCTTTGGGGAAATCGCTGGATCTCAACGGATTCGTCGACGTGTTGGTGACCTACCGGCTCTTCCCTCCTTGGTCCCTCTGGCCGGTGGCGCTCATGATCGTCGGGCTTGAGTGGATACTGGCGGCATGGATCCTTTCCGGTTGGAAACTATCGATGGGCGCGTTCCTCGCGATGATCCTGAACGGCCTCTATGCCGTGGGGCTCATTGTAACGCTGTTTCGCGGCCTCGACCTTCCGAACTGTGGGTGTTACGGCGTGTTCTTCCCGCAACCATTGAGATGGTATTCTCCTCTTGAAGACCTGATGCTGGTCGGCATCTGCTATGCCTTACGTTTCGGTGCCCAGAAAAGCGGGGTGGTTGATACTTGACAAGGTTTCCCAAAAGGCGTAGGGAGGACATTGCGGCCCATCTATCAATCGAAGTTCGAGAGATCGGGTAGACCGCGCGGCTGCCATCCAGGTCTCTCGATGACTTCATCACGAGAGGAGGGTGGATATGGACGACACGACGCCACCTGGCCCATCAGGCCCACCGATGCGGGAGAGAGTTTCTCGTCGGCCATGCTAACCAGTTCTTCGCTGGCTGTGCCGGATCGGTACGGAGAACCCTCGTCAGAGGGTGAAAGCCATCTTGAAAGCGGAGAATGAACGGTAGCAGGAGGAACACCAGTATCCTGGATTGACGAGGTCTCCCCCGACTGGAAACCTTGATCATCAGTATCGTGTGGGTCTTGAGGGCCGCGACAACAGAATCCAAGACATGAAATCCGGCGTCCTAAGCGCCAAATCGCGGGCGACCTCCCACCGTAGTGCAGGGTCGCCCGCGCTGTTTTATTGGATGATGAACAATTTCAATGGCCTGTGTGCTCGTACTGCTCGGCGTCTCGATGTACGGAGCCGGGACAGAGTTGCTGCAGGCGGGTAGACAAGGTGGCAGACAAGAAGGATTGTACCTAGACCGTGAAGACACTGGGCGCTTACCGACTCGCACCCGTCCATAGGTGCGAGGATTGAGGACACTGTCGGCTCACCGACCAGCCGGCGCACACAAATGTGGTCCGCTTTCTTTATCGTGCTGTGCGCCTCATTATTCTCCACGCTGCGGACTTCGCGGCGGCCTCACCGGAATGGGGTGCTCCCGAACAAAAACAGGGTCTTTCAGACGAGGTCTGGAAAGTCCGAGATAATCCCGTCCACACCGAGCGCCTTCATCTTGATGACTTCAACCGGTTGATTGGCGGTGTAAGCGAACACGAGCAGACCTTGGTTATGTAGGGCAGTCACAAGAGGTTTGGTCACAGTATCAAGCCGCAGGCCGACATGGGTGGCGTGAAGCCCGGTGGCCACCTCTCCTGGAGTGGCAGGCAGCCGCGTAAAAAGGATCATGGTCTGCGCGTTCGGATTGGCCTGATGAACATGTTGTAGTTCTTCAAGCAAGAATGAGGCATAGATCACCGGTCCATTGAAGCCGCTGGCACGGACAGTCGCGCAGACATCGTAGGCCAATCCCCCTGTCTTCAGCTCCAGAATCAGGCCGATCCGACCGTTCGCGATTTTCAGTGCATCGTCTAAAGTCGGTGGGTTCTGGCCACTACCGGCATCCAGCATTCGAATGTCTGACAGGGTCAGCGCAGACACACACCCGCGGCCGTTCGTCGTGCGGTCTACCCGCTCATCATGCAAGAGGATCAGCTCATCGTCGGACGTTCGCTGAATGTCCACTTCGGTCAAGGCGCATCGGAGTACGATCGCTTGCTCAATAGAGTTCAAGGTATTTTCAGGGGCATATCCACAGGCCCCGCGATGGCCGATACGAAGGACTCTGCGGGGAGGACTTTCATTTCGCATGGCTCTGTCCTACCATATCGCCATGGCTGAAAAGAAATCGAAAAGAGTCCCACCGGCTAAGGGAGCGCGGCGACGCCGAAAAGCAACCGGCGCTTCAACCGGCTTGGAAGCCGGGGAACTCCAAGCGGCTGCGCCGCCTGGCGCCGTGGCCGAGTTGCACCAGGCAATCGAACGGGATGGAGGAAAGGTCCTCTCCATCTATCGCGAACCTTACGGCGGACATTGGTTGGTCTTTGCGGCGTTGCCGATCGATCTGGTCGAGCCGACGCCCTATCAACGAAATCTTTCCGATACGCATGTCAGGAAGTTGGAAGCGGTCATCGCGAAAATCGGCAGGTTTCTGGATCCCATCGTTGCCGTACGAATCGCAAAGTCGGACCATGCGGCGAAGTATTGGACACCGAACGGCAACCATCGCCTGTCCGCCATGCGGACACAGGGGGCGAAGGGCATCATGGCAATCGTGGTTCCAGAAGCGGCGGCCGCTTATCAGATTCTTGCACTGAATACGGAGAAGGCCCATAACCTCCGTGAGAAGGCATTGGAGGTGATCCGCATGTATAGGGAATTGGCACAGGTCGGCGATGTCGACGAAGACATCTATGCCCTCGAATTTGAAGAGCCGGCATTGATCACGCTGGGGCTCTGTTATGAAGAGCGGCCTCGGTTCAGCGGTGGGGCGTACCACCCAGTCATGAAACGAGTCGACGAGTTTTTACAGAAGCCACTGCAGGCTGCCCTTCCTGTTCGTCAGCAACGCGCAAAAACCGTCCTGGAATTGGACGATCTCATCGTCAAACAAGTCGAGGCTCTCAAGGCAAAAGGGTTAACCAGTCCCTATCTCAAGAGCTTCGTCGTCGCCCGAGTGAATCCCATTCGTTTCAGGCCCAAGGATGCACCGGCATTGTCGTTCGATGACGCGCTCGATCGGATGATGCAGGCCGCGCAGAAATTCAATCCGGACAAGATCAAAATGGATGACCTGGCCAAATCAGGCGGTGCGCCGGACGAGGTTGAGTAATCCCTCGTCTTCCGATCCTTCAGCTTGTTTCTCAACCGAACGCCACTTTACAATGATCTTTGATTCAGCTTGCTAGGAGGATGTCATGGGTCTTGCAGACAACAAATGCATTCCCTGTCGCGGCGGCGTGCCGCCGGTGCCGAGTGATCGTGCCCAGGCGTTGCTCAGGGAACTGGGCCGCGGGTGGTCGTTGAACGGGCAAGGGCATCTCGAACGGCTGTTTACTTTCCCGGATTTCGCCAAAGCGCTGGAGTTTGTAAATAAGGTGGGTGCGGTTGCCGAAGCGGAGGGGCATCATCCTGATTTGTATCTGGCCTGGGGCAAGTGCAAGATCGAAATTTGGACGCACAAAATCAACGGCTTGACCGAGAGCGACTTTTATCTTGCTGCCAAGGCGGATCGGGAGTTTGAGCCATTCAAGGCCGGCGCCTAGCGTTGTGTAACAGAATGTCGTTCGTGGTGAGTCTGTCGCACCATGCACGGGTTTCCTTGAAGGTGCGTGCCCTAGGGCAGGCCTGTTCTGAGTCCACCGAAGGGGCTCGGGGGCACATGGCTTTTAACGGGAGCTGTAAGAGGCAAAGTTACGAGGCAGGATGAGCGAAGGAACACAAATCGCGCTCGTCAATATGCCCTTCAGCTACGCCAAGTATCCCTCCATTCAACTCGGCACGCTCTCCGCGCTTCTGAAGTCCCACGGAATTCCCGTCGATTGTCACCATCTGAATGTTCAATTCGCCCACTTGATCGGCGTCGAATTACACGAGAGCATTTGCGAGAAGCGGGCGCTCTTCGGCGAGTGGTTGTTCTCCTTTCTTTTATTTCGAGACAACCCTAAACGTCCTGAGTATCCACGGGTCTTCAAGCCGGTCTTTGAACAGGTGGCTCAAGAGAGCGGGAAGCCGGTCGGCTACTTCGAAGAGATGGCGACTCGGATCGCGCCGCAATTCCTCACCTGGGCCCTCACGGCCATCAATTGGGGACAGTACAAGCTCGTCGGGTTTACCTCGACGTTCGATCAAAACGTCGCGAGTCTCACGATGGCCAAGCTGATCAAGGACTTGTATCCGGACGTGACCATCGTCTTCGGCGGCGCGAATTTCGACGGCGAAATGGGGCTGGAACATCTGAGGGCCTTTCCCTCTATCGATTACGTTGTGATCGGGGAAGGCGAACAAACCTTTCTCCCGTTAGTCCGCCAGATTCTGGAAGGCAACACAGAGCGCGCTTCTCACGGCGTAGCATACCGACAAGACGGCCAGATCCGGTTCACACCGAATACGGCGCTCTTTTCCGACTTTGCAAAGACCGGCCCGCCGAATTATGACGACTACTACCAGCTGCTTGCGGAGCTCGGACAGACGGCCCAAGGGCTGGATCGCATTCTCTTGTATGAAGGTTCACGCGGCTGTTGGTGGGGAGAGAAACATCACTGTACATTCTGTGGTCTCAATGCGCAGAGCATGAAGTTCCGGGCAAAGGCACCTGAGCAGATCTTGAGAGAGATCGCCGACCTCTCCCAGCGCTACGATGCCGTCCGATTTCGATTGGTCGATAACATCATCGATATGGGCTATATCGACGACCTCTTCGGCAAACTTGCCTCGGACCATTGCGATCTGGATGTATTCATTGAAATAAAGAGCAATCTGCAGAAGCGTCAAATCAAGACCTTGGCCGCCGGTGGCGTGAAATGCATGCAGCCTGGGCTGGAAAGCCTCAGCTCGAATCAGCTGCGCGCGATGGACAAGGGCGCCACGCCGATGCAGAACATTGTCTGCCTCAAGTGGAGCGTCTATTACCATGTCACGGTGCTGTGGAATATCTTGCTGGGCTTTCCGGGAGAGACCAACGAGGATTACCAACGCCAGCTCGACCTGATTCCGTCACTGCTTCACTTACAGCCCCCGGAGGCAACAGGAAAATTTTGGCTGCAGCGCTTCAGTCCCTACTTCACCAGGCCGCATGAGTATGGGGTTCGTATCACCGGGCCAGGGATGGCCTACGAGTATGTCTACGACGCGCGGCAGCTGGACTTGAACAAGATCGCTTACGATTTCGAGTACGAACTCGATAATTGGCCGGTGGATCCACACCTGTATCAAGAACTGGTCGCTGCGATCGAAAGCTGGCAGCGAATGCATAAGTCCGGCGATCGGCCATTTCTGTATTACTCCAAAGCTCCAACCTATGTGACCGTTTACGACGGCCGCAATCCGAAGGCGCCAACTCGTCGACGATATGAAGGATTAGCCGCGTTGGTGATCGAGATCTGTAATGAGTCGGCGAAGAGCGCGGAGCAAATTCGAACAGCGGTAGCAGACCGAGTTGAATCAGGCGATGAGCAACTTAAAGTCGTCTTGAACGAACTTACCACAACACGAATCCTCTACGAAGAACGCGGCAAGTACTTCACGCTGGCTATCCCAGAGAATCCGTTCCTCTGATTCATCCAGTCCTTTTTACATCGACAACTTCTCGGCCACGTTTCGCATCTGCACGCCATGTACCAGCGATGCGCCGCCCCGAATGGCGCAGGCGACGTGGACCGCCTCGGTCATCTCCTCGATGTTCGATCCTTTCTCTAGCGACGCTTGTGTGTAGGCGTCGATGCAGTAAGGGCATTGCACGGTATGGGCGACGGCGAGGGCGATGAGGGCCTTCTCCCGCTCGGTCAGTAAGCCTTCCGCAAACACTGCCTCGTAGTAAGCCATGAATTTCTCCCATAGGCCCTTGTTGCCTTTCCCCATGTCAGAAAACTTTTCGAGATCATGCGAATGGTAATACGAGTCCATACAAACCTCCTCGATTAATCGGGCGCGAAGTCAAAGATGAGATGGTGGAACGATCAGGCATTGCCCGGGGGCATGGGATCGGATTCGGACAGAGCTTTGGAAAAGCGATCGCCTACGATGTCGGTGGCCTTCGCCATGAGACTCCTCACTTCTTGCCATTCATTGGGGAGGAGGTCCTGCTTTAACTGCGGATGGATGGCCCATTGGGCTTCGACGTGTGTTCCCTTTCGGGTGACCAGTACGCGCAGCAGTTCCACATCCCATGTCTGATCGGCAGGATCGTCGGTGGACGGCAACTTGTTCGGTTGTTCAGGAGGGATCGCCCGTGCCATACGTCGCTCTCAGCGTACGTTCCTTTTCTACCGATACTGTATGCGGGGGCATTGAGTATATCAAGAGGTCTCTTGGTGGAGGACTGCAAGCATCGCTTCGTGGATTCGTCCATTGCTGGCGACGAGTTCCTGCCCATAAATCGACAAACCTTTCCCGCTGAAATCGGTCAACCTCCCGCCCGCCTCTCGCACGATCACCGACCCGGCCGCCATATCCCATGGGTTGAGCCGGACTTCCCAGAACCCATCGAAGCGCCCTGCCGCCACGTAGCAGAGGTCTAACGCGGCGGACCCGGTTCTTCTGAGCCCCTGGGCCTTGAGGGCAAATTTCACAAAGTGATCAAGGTTGTTTCGCGATGTTTCTCTGATGTCATAGGCAAAGCCTGTTACCAACAGGCTGTTGTCCAGGGTCATCGTATCGGACACATGGATGGGGCGACCGTTCAACAGAGCGCCGCCATGTTCACTGGCCGTGAACAGTTCATTTCGTGACGGGTCGAAGATTACGCCAAGCACACAGCGTCCTTCATGCTCGAGACCGATGGAAACGCAGTAGGTTGGATAGCCATGCGCAAAATTGGTTGTTCCATCCAGCGGGTCGATGATCCACAAATAAGGCGATGGCGACTCTTCCAGGCGACCTTGTTCCTCAGCCAAGAACCGATGGATGGGAAAATGAGCTTTGAGGTGGTCGATGACACATTGTTCGGCAGCGCGGTCGGCATCCGTAACCAAATTGATCGGATTCTTATACTCAATGTCGAAGCCGGCTTCGGCATATTGCAGCAGTAGAGTCCCGGCTGCTCGGCTGGCGGCGACTGCTGCTTCAAGAAGGATCTCAGACGAGATTGGTTCATGGGAAATTGACACGTTCGATTGTAGCATGACGGCTGGGCATATTTGGGAAATTCACGAAGCTTGTAATAGTACAAGGCTTAGCAACATAGTCTAGAAAAGGATTACTTGCCCGCATATGAACATACTCGTAACCTAATATATGATTCAAATAATATACATTGACAGATTTTACAAGCAATGCTATAAAGCAAGCATGCTTTGTGAGAGGAAATTGTGGAGGAATTAACAGACATTCTCGTTGGTCTTGAGCAACGGATCAACGCGTATAAAAGTCGGTTCCAGGAACTCGAGAAGAAGCGTCGCCGACTCGATGACGAAATCGCTACCATCAAGAAATACCTTGAGCTCGCTGAAACTCTCTATCGTGTCGAAGCCGATAAAGCCAAGCTTGCCAGTCTCTCCAACCAAATCATCACTACCGACGATTCCAAGGGTATTCGCCCTGTCCCGGTTATGGATGTCACCGATCAGTCCCGAGAAATTCTACTTGGACGAAGTAAATATGTTGGGAAAAGTGTCCCGCAGGCGGCGTACGAAATCCTCCGAGAATCCAATCGGGCTATGCATGCCAAAGAGCTCGTTCAGCGCTTAATCGAAGGCGGGTTGCAGATTAAAGGGAAAACACCGCTTACGTCGATCGCGACGTCGCTCAAGCGCGACAAACGGTTCAGAAAGGTCGGTCCTAATACATTCGAAGCCCTTGATGACGTGCTGATTCAAGCTGTGTAGTTCATGGTAAAGCGTCTAATTTGATACTGCGAAGGGGGGTGAGACTCTTGGCAACAAAGAAGGCAGCGAAGAAGAAGAAGAAGTAATCTCCGCCGTAAGTTGATACGCCGGGAGTAAGGCCACTTACTCTCGGCGTACCATACCGGGTACGCTGGAATGAATAATCCCGCCAGAAAGAACGGTAATCAGCTGGATACCAAAAAACCTTGCAGATTAAGAGGCCTGAAGTGCAACGGCAGGCTGAAGGTGAAGCGAGTGCGGAGCTGATCGCTTCCCTTCTCCCGAAGGCTCCAGGTTTAGAAGCACCCACTTTTCCGGTTGTGTGAGGATCTGCTGGACTAACCGAGTATGGAGAGCATGTCCGGATCGGTCTGCCATAATATGACCGATGAAGGGCATCCCTAAGAGAGAAAAGTCGCCAATCAAATCAAGGATTTTGTGGCGGACAAACTCATCGTCAAACCTGAGGCCGGTTTCATTGACGACCCCGTCATCCGACAGCACAACCGTGTTGTCCAGAGTCCCGCCTTTGCCGAGCCCACGAGCCCACAATGCCTGCACTTCATACAGAAACCCGAACGTTCTGGCTTCGGCAATCTCCTGCTCGAATGTGTTGACGGAACAATCATAGGCATATGTCTGTGTCTTGATCAGGGGATGCTCATAGTGGATGGAATACGTAATCCGAGGAGTAGATGACGGTTCAATTCGCACACGTCTGGATCCTTCGGACACTTCGATCGGTGCCGTGATCTTTAGAAAAGGCTGCTTCCTGTCTTGAGGGACCACGCCGGCAGATTGAATCAATCGGACAAATGGTGCGGCGCTTCCATCCATGACGGGAACTTCGCTTGCCGACACATCGACGAACACATTATCGACATGAAGGCCGGCCAGTGCCGATAGTAGATGCTCAATAGTCTGCACCTGGAAGCCATTGCCGCTGATGGCCGTGCACAGTTCGGTGGGAACACGATGTTCAATGGAGGCGGAAAGATACGTATCAACGTCCGTTTTACGATTGACAAAAACCACACCGGTGTTTGGGGGAGCAGGCCGCAATGTAATCGATGCCGACTGGCCGGAATGGAGTCCCACACCAGAACAGGTTACTGCCGATGCCAAGGTTTGTTGATTACGCACAAATCCTCCCTTATACAGACAAATGCCTAAACACAGACATCCGTTATGAACCTAAGCAATTCGTGTGCCTATATAAATTTATTGTAATACATTGATATTAAATCAATATATAGACAACAACGAAAAACGCAACTGTATCTTAAAAAGCACAACTGTGTATTTCCAGAAAAAGGGTGCGACAAGAACATGGAGATTCGATAAGTGGAATGTGCCGCTGTTCTCAAAGCGCCAAATTGGTATGCGTGAAAACGGTCTCCCTTCAACATCAAACGGATGGAAGCGATAGGTCCTGTCCCATAACTCCAAGGCATCGTGTAGTCCATGTAAGTAAAATTTCTATTGAAGTAGAAGTCACCATTCGGCAGGGCACTATATCGTGAAACATTTCACGGAGACGAGCTGGTTGAAGAACTGAAGCTTCAAGTTAGTCGAATAATGTTGCGTTAGCCTGTTGCCCGAAGACGTCCTTATTGTGCATCACAATCGACAAGCGCGAACCATCACACATTCACACATTGCCGTTTCGTTGTCCATAGCAAGGTACTTTCCCACATTATCGTGATTCTTCATGAATCGAGCAGTGTATAATAATCGCGGATGACACGCCCGTCCAACTATTTCCAATCGTCAGTTGGCAGTAAAATCGTCATGGCCCTGAGCGGGTTGGGACTCGTCGTCTATGCCATTTTTCACATGTTGGGGAACCTGCAAGTGTTTGAAGGGGCCTATGCACTCAATAGCTATGCGGCGTTTCTACGCGATATGCCGATCCTTCTTTGGACTGCCCGGATTGGGTTGTTGAGCGTTGCCGTGCTCCACATCGCCCTGGCGATTCAGTTGACCTTGCGAAATCGCCGGGCTCGCAAGGTTGCCTATGCGGTACATGAGTACCGTCAGGCTTCGTTTGCGTCCCGCACCATGGTCGCCTCCGGCCTTGTGCTCCTGCTTTTCATCGTATTTCACTTGTTGCATTTAACAGCCGGCGTCATCGATCCCTCTTCGGCCGATCGGCTCGATGCCGAAGGGCATCGTGATGTCTATGGGAGAGTCGTCCAGGCTTTTCAGAATCCGTTCATCGTGGCGCTCTATTTGGCTGGCCAGCTGGGGCTGGGCATGCATCTGAACCATGCCGTCACCAGCAGTTTACAGACGTTGGGGCTTGAGCATGCCGCATTGAACCGACTCTTTAGAGCCGCTGGCCCCGCTGTTGCGATACTGGTCGTCCTTGGTAATGTCACTATCATCCTTGCCATCTTCGTGGGGGTCGTACGCGGATAATGAGACTTGATCCTAAAATCCCTCCCGGCCCCCTGGAGACCAAGTGGGATCGACGCCGGTTCAGCGAGCAATTGGTAAGTCCGAATAATAAGCGAAGAATCACAATTATTGTCGTCGGCACCGGCCTTGCGGGAGCCAGCGCAGCATCGACGTTGGGGCAGTTGGGCTATCAGGTGGAGTGCTTTTGTTTTCAGGACAGTCCTCGCCGAGCGCACAGCATTGCAGCGCAGGGAGGAATCAATGCGGCCAAGAATTACCAAGACGACGGAGACAGTGTGGGCCGACTGTTCCATGACACGATCAAAGGCGGAGATTTCCGCTCCCGCGAAGCCAACGTGTATCGACTCGCCCAAGTCAGTACACAAATCATCGATCAATGCGTGGCGCTGGGTATTCCGTTTGCCAGGGAATACGGCGGGCAGTTAGCCAATCGATCGTTCGGGGGCGTTCAAGTCTCGCGGACGTTCTACTGCCGGGGACAGACCGGCCAGCAACTTCTCTTGGGTGCCTATTCGGCGCTCTGCTGGCAGATTGAGCGGGGACAGGTCACGATGCGTCCACGCACCGAGATGCTCGATCTTGTCGTGGTCGACGGGCAGGCTCGAGGAATCGTGGTGCGCGACCTCGTCACCGGACGTGTGAGCATCCACACGGCCCATGCCGTGGTGCTTGCGACCGGCGGCTATAGCAATGTGTACTATCTGTCGACCAACGCAAGCGGCAGCAACGTGACCGCTACCTACCGAGCGTGGAAGCGGGGGGCCGCATTCGCGAACCCATGCTTTACGCAGATCCACCCCACGGCGATTCCACCGGGAGATGCCTATCAGACTAAGCTAACCCTCATGTCGGAATCGCTTCGCAATGACGGACGACTGTGGGTACCGAAGATGCCTGAGGATCAACGCTGCCCGGGTAATATTCCTCCGGCGGAGCGCGATTACTTTCTGGAGCGTCGATACCCGCGTTTCGGCAACCTGGCGCCGCGAGATATCGCAGCCCGTGCTGTCAAGGCCGTGTGTGATGAGGGCCGTGGTGTCGGTCCGGGTGGTCATGGCGTGTATCTGGATTTCGCCGACGTGATCGGCCAGCAGGGGCTTGATGTGGTCCGCGAGCGCTACGGCAATCTCTTCGACATGTATCAGCGGATTACGGGGGAAGATGCCTACCACACTCCCATGCGAATTTATCCGGCACCGCACTATACGATGGGAGGGCTCTGGGTGGATTACAATCTCATGAGCACCATCCCGGGGCTCTTCGTGATCGGCGAGGCGAATTTCGCGGATCACGGCGCCAACCGGCTCGGAGCCAGCTCTCTCATGCAAGGGTTGGCCGATGGCTATTTCATCTTGCCGTATACGATCGGACACTACTTGGCGACGGTGAAGCTGCCTCCTGTTGGCGAAGATCATCGAGAATCTCGGGCGGCGCTTCAGCGTGTGACGGATCGGATCAATCGCCTATTGAATGTCGGGGGACGGCGAACGGCTGCCTCATTTCATCGGGAGGTTGGGACACTCTTATGGAACCACTGCGGCATGTCGCGCAATGAGGACGGACTCAAGCTGGCATTGAAATCGATCCCGGTTCTACGGGAGGAGTTTTGGCGTGACGTGATGGTGCCGGGGGTAGGAGAAGGGTTCAATCAAGAGTTGGAGTATGCGGGACGAGTTGCAGACTATCTCGAATTCGCCGAACTGCTCTGCCACGACGCGTTACATCGAGAGGAGTCGTGCGGGGCACATTTCCGGGAAGAGCATCAGACGGACGAGGGGGAACCGCAGCGTGACGACAGCCGTTTCGCGCACGTGGCCGCATGGGAGTACCGGGATGGCACGGTCCCCATCCTGCACAAGGAGCCGTTGGCGTTTGAATTCGTACCGCCGACCAAGAGAAGTTATCAGTGATCGGACAAGTGGAAGACGAAAGGGAGAGTAAGACACGCACCATGAGATTCACGTTGAACATTTGGCGGCAGAACGGTCCGGCCGACATCGGGCGGTTCGTGACGTATGACGCGCACGACATCAGCGCCGGTATGTCGTTCCTGGAAATGCTGGACAGCGTGAATCAGAGGCTGATCGCCAAGGGTGAAGAGCCGGTGGCATTTGAGCAGGATTGCCGTGAAGGTATTTGTGGAAGCTGCTCGCTGGTCATCAATGGCATTCCGCACGGTCCAGACCGCGGCATCACCACTTGTCAGTTGTACATGCGTCGGTTTCGCGACGGAGCCGTGATCACGATCGAGCCGTGGCGTGCGCGAGCCTTTCCCATCATCAAAGACTTGGTCGTGGATCGTCGAGCGTTGGATCGCGTCACGCAGGCGGGCGGGTATATCTCTGTCAACACCGGCGGAGCGGTGGATGGCAACGTCCTGTTGATCGGCAAAGACCAAGCCGAAACCGCGATGGATGCGGCATCGTGTATCGGTTGTGGGGCCTGTGTGGCTGCCTGTAAGAATGCCTCCGCCATGTTGTTTGTCGCGGCCAAGGTGTCCCACCTGGCGATCTTGCCGCAAGGGAAGCCGGAGCGTACCCGTCGGGTGAGAGCCATGGTGGAGGCCATGGATCGAGAAGGGTTTGGCGCGTGCGGGAATCAGTACGAGTGTGAAGCCGTCTGCCCGAAACGCATCAGCGTCCGTTTCATCGCCACTTTGAACCGCGAGTATCTTCGTTCCGGCGTCGTTGAATCCGGCCTTCTTACAGAGCCGGAATCTCCTCATGCAGAATCCGCCTAGAGGTAGGACGACGGCGCGATTGCTCCTCGTTTCAATTCGTCACATCATACGATGCCCTGCCTCGGGGGGCCGGCCATTCCACGGTGCAAAGGCTGTCGGCGGCCGATTTGCGCCAGATGGCAATCAGCTTGACTGTGGGTGAAAGGCCTTTATAGTGCGATCATTGCCCGGTGGTGAAAGCGGTACGAGGAGATCCACGTCGAATGAGTCGCCAAGTGGCTTGTCCGCGATGTCACAAGGACGCTGCCCTGCAAACGCAACCGCAGACTCCGCGCGAACTGATCGCGGCGCTGATTTGGATGGCTCCATTCCAGTGCCAGCACTGTTGTCATCGTTTTCTCGCCCGTCGTGTGAGCACGACGGGATCCCCGCACCCCATCGAGCGTCGAGAACATCTCCGTATCCCCGTTCGCCTGTGTCTGTCGTTTTCCGGTGGGAAGGTGAGGGGTGAGGGGACTGTGTTGGACCTCTCCCTGGGTGGATGCATCATCAAGAGCGAAACCCACGTGCGGGTTGATGATATTTTTTACCTGGAGATCGTCATCGCCGAGGATGAAACTCCCGTGGAAGTGGCTGCGATGGTGCGCACGGTGGGTGCGCGCGGCATCGCGTTCAAATTTCTCCGCAAGGCCCAAGAGAACAAGCGCCTTCTGGCCTTCATCCAATCACATTCTGGTTCCACCTCCAACGTCCTTTCCAAGGCCGTCGAACCGACCGTCACCGGCTAGTCTCCACTCGTCCGGCCTACAGTGGCGTCTCCCATGCAGACGGCAGCGGATAGTCGGTGATCAAGCGATCATGTTCGGCGACATCGTACGGTTCAATGGTCAGATCGCTTTGACTCATCGGTTCCGTGCAAGCTGAAGAGCAGAGGGCATCGATCAACGCTTGCGCCTTATCCCTGGTCGAAAACCGGCAGAGCCCGTGTTCGGGCATGCCTGAGGACGGGTGCCAGAAGGCGAGATCGATCGCACTGCCTTGATAGATACCCAGCGTGCGGTGCCGTACTTGAAACCCATCGGGTTGATGAATCGATTGTTCCCGCGACATAGGACCTCTTGACCGAGATATCTTAATGATTATGCCCATGGTAGCATGATCGTGAACGCGAAACACTGCGTCCTGCTCTACTGCTGAAGGAGGGAACAATGGGGCGTACTTGGTGGGTGAAAACGGTGATGACCATCGCGGTGGTCAGTGCCTGTTCCGTGTCGGGTTGTGGGTACAACGACCTCCAGGGATTGGACGAGGATACCAAAGCGGCGTGGAGCGAAGTGATCAATCAATATCAGCGCCGTGCCGATCTCATTCCGAACCTGGTCGCGACGGTCAAAGGATACGCGGCTCATGAAAAAGAGACCCTTGAGGGGGTAGTGAATGCCAGGGCCAAGGCGACGAGCATACAAATAACGCCCGAGGCCCTCAAGGATCCGGCCGCATTCGAAGCGTTCCAAAGAGCTCAAGCCGGTCTGACATCCGCGTTGGGCAGACTGATCGCCATTGCCGAGAATTATCCTAACCTCAAGGCTGATCAAAATTTCAGAGATCTCCAAGGCCAGCTGGAGGGGACTGAAAACCGGATCACCGTGGCGCGCAAGCGGTACATTGATCGCGTCGCGGAATACAACAAGATGGTGCGATATTTCCCGACCAACCTCACCGCGAAATTCCTGCTGCATCTGGAGGAGCGTCCCAACTTCACCGTCGCGGATGAGAACGCCGTGGCGAAGCCGCCTGAAGTGAAATTTTGAGCCGGGGGTGAGCAGGGGTCGCGTGACATTTCTCGCCATGAGCCGCCTCGCGTTCTGCTGCTACATGGCAGCCGCAACGTTCTCCCTTGTTCCATCTGCTTTTGCCCTCGATGTTCCTTCCTTGACCGGGCGGGTCGTCGATCACGCCCATGTGTTGCCGAACTCCACGGTTGAGTCACTGACCACCCAACTGGCGGCCCATGAAGCCAAGTGGAGCAATCAAGTCGCCGTCTTGATCCTCCCTTCGCTGGACGGTGAATCGCTCGAAGAGTTTTCTCATCGCGTCGCGACGACTTGGAAACTCGGTCAGAAGGGCACGGACAACGGCGCCCTGTTGTTGGTGGCGATCGGAGAACGCAAGGTCCGGATTGAAGTCGGGTACGGCTTAGAGGGGGTATTGACCGACATTCGTTCCGCGCAGATCATCAGAAATGAGATGGTCCCTCGGTTTCGTGGCGGTGATATCTCCGGCGGGGTGGTTCAGGGCATTAACGCGATATTACAGACCATCGAAGGGACATATCAGACCTCCGAGAAGCCGGTTCCGCGGCAGGAGAGCGATGTCATTGGGCAAATCATGGCGGCCGTCATCGTCGGCTTGCTGGTCGGGCTCCTGTTCATGAACATCCATCGATTCATCGGGCCGGTCGCCGGTGCGGGGATCTCCACATTACTGGCGCCCTGGTTGATCCCGGCACTCATTGCGAGCGGTATCACCTTGTTTCTCCTGCTGGCGATTGGGGCCTCGGGTATCGGGGGGAGGAGAAGTCGATACGGCGGAATGGATGATTGGGTTTGGTACAGTAGCCGCGGCGGAGGATGGGGTGGAGGCTCATTCGGTGGTGGAGGGGGGTTCAGTGGTGGTGGGGGCGATTTCGGCGGCGGAGGGGCCAGTGGAAGCTGGTGAAGGGCTGAGGCTCACAGCCGAGGAACGGGAGCGGATCAGGTTGGCTGTGCATGCCGCGGAACAACACACCAATGCGGAAATCGTTCCGATGATCGTCAGCCGGTCCGGGCTCTACCGCGACGCGCAACATCGGTTCGGACTCATTCTTGCCTTGTCCGTACTCACCATTTTGTTGACTACGGACATGTTTTGGCTTCCTTGGGGCTGGCATGCGTCCAATGCAGCCTGGTTGGTGCTGGCGACGATCCTGGCCTATGGTGCCGGAGTATGGCTCGGCACCTATGATCCGGTCATCCGTCGGCTCACACCGACGGATCGGATGCGACATAAAGTACGACTGAGGGCTGAGCGGGCTTTCACACAGCATGCCGTCTCTCAGACTCGCGAACGTACCGGCGTGCTGATCATGGTATCTCTGTTGGAGCATCAGATATACGTGTTGGCGGATCAGCCCCTGTTCCAAAGAGTTCCGATTGAGCGTTGGGCAACGGTTGTCGCCGCCGCCGCCGACCGATTGAAGGCGGGCGATGTCGTCGGTGGGCTATGCCAAAGCATCCAGACATGCGGCCTTCTTCTGGCCGAGGTGTGTCCTGGCCGTTCAGGCGACAATCCCGATGAATTATCGAATGAATTGGTCCTGGAGCCATAAAGACCGCGCTTCCTTCGCTTGAATCCTCAATAAAACCCCGCGGACGACCGATAGAGAAGAGACTTGGGGAGACTCGTTCGGCTCAGGTGGACCATTCGGATAAGGAGGGAGTCAGATCATGTGGAAGCAGGAAGAGGCGGAAGGGGGAGAAGGCGAGCGAGAGCGGGAACGGGAACGATGGGTTGAGGAGAGACGCACCCCATCAAAGAGCGGTCTGGTACTTCCGGATGAGGTGGCGTTCGTCGGGAAGGATGTTGAATTCAAGGGGGTCATCACCTATTCCGGCACGGTCCGGATTGATGGATCCTTGGACGGCGAAATTCATACCGACGGCGGCTTGCTGGTCGGGCCTGAGGCGGTGATCAAAGCCAAGGTCACAGCCGGGACGGTGGTGTGTCGGGGAACCATCCATGGTGATATTCAGGCGAAGGAACAGATTGTGCTCTGTGCTCCGGCTGTCGTTCAAGGCAGTCTGATCACGCCGGTCCTTTCAATGGAAGAGGGGGTCGTGTTCAATGGAACGTTGGAGATGAAGCCTCAGGCCAAGGCTGAGGTATTACGTGACGCGGGAGCAAACGTCGTCAATATCACCAGCCGGCCACCGGTCCAACGACTCGCGGCGTGATCCATTGTACTGAGGACTCCTGGCGCGGAACTCCAAACTCGCGTCAGGAGTGACTTTCAAGGAAATCATCTTAGCTCCTCGATTCTGGCGTCTGTCCCTCAGCCCTCACATTTCGAGGAGATTGTCGTTACACGGTCGCGTTCGTCTTTCACGCCTCGGACAGAAGTCAGAAGGCCTCTCCCGCGGTATCGTCATGGATAGTCCGCAAGCACTCGATGCGGAATAGCCTAGTGAATTCCGCACATTGTTGAGTGCCACAATATCGAACCTTCGATAGACGGCTCATCATCGTTCCGCTAGAATCCGGTTCATGTCAGAGCCTCCCGTTTCGGCCGGTGCTCCCGTTCAGCTTCAGAACGAGAATCGTTCGGTCGTCAAAGCGGCCGGGGTGATCGGTGTCGCCACGTTTTCCAGCCGCATCCTTGGCTTCGTCCGTGACATGGTGTTGGCCAGATTGTTCGGCGCGACCCCGGCCGCGGACGCCTTTTTCGTCGCGTTTCGCATCCCCAGTCTTCTCCGGGAACTGTTTGCCGAAGGTTCGATGTCCTCGGCGTTCATCCCCGTGTACACGGAATATCGGGCGACTCGAGGCAAACAGGATGCTTGGGAGTTGGCCAGTGCCGTCTTTACGGCGCTCCTGACGGTCGTCACGCTGGTGACGGTGATCGGGATTCTGGCCGCACCTTGGCTTGTGCAGCTGCTCGCACCGGGGTTTCACGAGAATCCCGACAAGCTCACGCTCACGACACTGCTCGCCCGCGTCATGTTTCCGTATCTTCTGTTCATCAGCCTGGCGGCGTTGGCCATGGGGATCCTGAACTCGGTGCGAGCCTTCGCGGCGCCGGCCTTCTCGCCGCTTTTTCTCAACATCTTCATCATCGTCGGTGCGGTTTGCTTGGCGCCGTATCTGCAAGAACCGATCATCGGGGTGGCGATTGGAGTGGTGGTGGGAGGGGCGGCCCAGTTTGCGGTGCAGCTTCCGAGTCTGAAATTGCGGGGATTGCTGTTCGGCTTCCGATTCGAACCAAGTCATCCGGGTCTGCGGCGGATCGGCATGCTGATGGTGCCCACGCTGCTCGGTCTTTCCGTGACGCAGATCAACCTGACGGTGAGTACGGTGTTGGCGTCGTTCTTCGCCGGCGGACCGACCTATTTGTTTTACGGCATGCGGCTGATCCAATTTCCACTCGGAATCTTCGGTGTTGCGTTGGCGACAGCGATCCTGCCGACCTTGTCGGCACAAGCGGCGAGAGGTGCGCTCGACGAACTGCGCACCACACTTGGGTTCGGTCTGCGTATGATCCTTTTCATCATCGTGCCGGCAATGGTTGGACTCATCTTATTACGCGTTCCGATCGTGCACCTCTTTTTCGAGCATGGTACCTTCACCGCGCAAGATACGGCGGAGACGGCCCTGGCGGTCCTCTGCTATGCCGTCGGCTTGTGGGCTTTCGGTGGAGTACGCATCATCGTCACGGCGTTCTATTCCCTGCAAGATACCAAGACGCCGGCCATTTCGGCGGCGGTCGCGCTGGCGTCAAATATTCTGTTCTCGCTGATGTTGATGTCGGTTCTCGGTGCGGCAGGGTTGGCGCTCGCCACGGCGTTGGCTTCCATGGTAAACGGAGTCATTCTGGTGGCGGTATTGAACCGAAGACTGGGCGGAGTTGAGTGGGGAACGGTTGCGCGGTCCGCCTTTCGGGTTTTGGTCGCATGTATTCCACTGGGAGGTGCATGCTGGTGGGTGGCCGGCGCCGAGGTATGGACTCACTCCGCCGAATGGCTCACAAAATCCGCGTTGCTTTGTATCGCCATTGGATTGGGTGCCGGTGGATATTTCGGAGTCCATGCGTTGTTCCGCTCCGAGGAGCTCGGAGTGGTGTGGGGCATGGTTCGCCGGAAGCTCGGGCGGTTAACAGGATAGTAAGGAGCGGTTTATGCACAAGGTGATGATCTTCAAATCATCATGGGGTTGGATGGGCATTGCGGAGTCCTCGAAAGGAATTCAAGTGATCGCTTTGCCTAAACGGTCGAAACGGGAGGTGGAAGCTGATCTCAGAGCACAATCAACAGGTCCATTACAGAGAGGAGAGTCCTCGCGACTCGAAGCAGTCCGGCGTCAACTACTCGACTATCTCGAAGGCAAACGAAACACTTTTGATGTGCCGCTTGATCTTTCTCAGGGGACGGCATTCCAACGGCAGGTCTGGCGGACCTTACAGCGGGTGCCGTACGGCAAGCTGCGTTCGTACCAATGGCTCGCGCTTCGCGTGGGTGGACGGCACTATGCCCGAGCCGTCGGGAATGCAGTCGGTGCGAATCCGTTGCCGATCGTCATTCCTTGTCACAGGATCGTCGCTCATGACGCGTCCCTCGGCGGTTTCTCGGGAGGGCTATCCATGAAACGCAAGTTGCTGTCACTCGAAGGGACATTGATGCAATTGCAGCGAGGCTGATCGAGGGTAGTGTCTATCAATGAGAGCGGTCATCCAGCGTGTCACCAATGCGTCGGTGGAAGTGGATGGAAAGATTGTGGGCCGGATCCAACAGGGTGTATTGGTTTTGTTGGGTGTCGCCAAAGGCGATGGCGAGTCCGATATGCAGTATCTGATCGACAAGATCCGGACCCTCCGCATTTTTGCCGATGAACAGGGGAAGATGAATCGATCGCTGACGGAGGTAGGTGGCGCGGTGTTGTTGGTCTCCCAATTCACGCTTCTCGGTCGGACAACGAATGGTCGCCGTCCCAGTTTTGACGAAGCTGCTCCTCCGGACTCGGCCAAGCATCTCTATGAACAGGTCGTGGATCGTCTGCGAACATCGGGCACGCTGGTTGAAACGGGTGTCTTTGCCGCGCATATGCACGTGACTTTGGTGAACGACGGGCCGGTGACGTTCATCGTGGACAGTCGGGAACGACGGTGAGGCAGTCTCAAGATTTCGAGGGGCAGCTCCGATAGAATCGATGAGAGTGAAAGCCGGTTTCCGGGCGAGATCTGGTATACTGAACACGAGTCTCATCGGACTTCGCGGGAGGTGAAGATGGGCACCAAAGTTCCGCCGCGCCATCCGCTTCGACAACTCTTCGGCGCCTTGACCGAGAAGAGCTTCACGGAACATCTCGGCTGGCCCGATGCCAAGGTGACCTCGTACGTCACCGACCTGCTGGTCGATTTTACCCACACGGATCAGCTCTATAAAATCCGAAATCGCGAGAATCAGCCGATTGATTCGGTCGTGGAATTGCTTTTTGAATCCGAAGTCATGCTCGAAGCACAATCGTTGGATCGTGAGCGAGACGTCCATCGCCATATCGGCGACTTTACGTTGTTCATGGCCGGGTTGTTTCCTGAATATCTGCGGCGGCTCAAGTCGGTCGGACGCATTTATCACAAGGACTTCCTCGTGGATTATGTGAAGACAGGCAAGCGGTCGTACGGCATCGTCGCGCAGATCGGCCGTGATGACGCGGAAACCAACTTGCCCCTGTTTCAAAAATTGTCCGAGAACTTTGAACTCTGCGTGACGGGGCTGGGATTTGTCCGATCCGATCTGGATCGTATGCAGGATCCGGCTTATCAGAGGACCAGAGAGCTTCTCTTGAATTGAACGAGACCCGCCCAATCATCCTCGCACATGGGGGTGCCGGCTCCCGCGCCATGACCTCGCCACAGGCGGCGTGCCTACGTGCCGCCTTGAAGGTCGGGTACCATTTCCTGGATCGTGGCAGTTCATCGCTTATGGCGGTGGAGCAGACCATTCGCGTGCTCGAGCGCAGTGGACTGTTCAATGCGGGCAACGGGGCGCTGCTCCAGCTGGATGGAGTGCGGCGGATGGATGCCTCTCTCATGGAAGGGGATAGCCTGCGCGCCGGTGCGGTGGCATCAATCGAAGGCATCGTTCATCCGATCAGCGCCGCCAGGCGCGTGATGGAAGAAACCGATCATGTGTTGCTCGTGGGGCCGATGGCGACGAAGTTCGCCCGGTATTTCAAGATGGAGCGCCAGCAGTCCACGGGAAAGCCGCGCCGGTTTTACTACGAAACGGCTCTCCGACAAACCGCACACAAGCGGGAACGGCATGGCACGGTCGGGGCGGTGGCGCTCGATCGAACCGGGACGGTGGCTGCCGGTGCTTCGACCGGCGGAATCGATTTCATGGTGCCGGGCCGCGTCGGGGATACGCCGATCATCGGCTGCGGGGTCTATGCGGATAATGAGACCGGCGCCGTCTCGATGACGGGATGGGGCGAGAGCATCATCCGCTTGGCGGTGGCCATGGAAATCTGCGACCGACTAGGGAAAAGAACCACACCGGCTATAGCAGCACGACTTGTCCTGCAAAAGTTGGTCGCTAGGATAAACGGATCCGCGGGATGCCTGGTCCTTGCTCCTGACGGGCGATTCACCGTTCATCATTCCACCCCTCGCATGATGGCGGGGTACTGGGCCGGACGCGGAACCCCCATAGTCGAAGATTCCTTCCGATAGCAGAGGACTTGCCGTGGCCCGTCGCAAAGGACGGAAACCCAAACGCTATAGCCAGGTCGCGCGTGTCAGCGTCATGCTTCGCCGGCTCATTGGTGGGGCGACGGTGGGAGAATTGGCCGATGAGCTGCAAGTCACAAAGCGTCAGGTTCACCGAGATCTGCAACAGATCGAAGATTCAGGTTATCCCCTGGAACAGGATGAGGGAAGGTGGAAACTTCTTCCCGGCTTCAAGGGGCTCGAAGTCGCGGTGTCGCCGTATGAGCTGATGTCGCTCCATCTCGCACAGAGCCATCTTGCGTACTTGAAAGGCACGCAGTTTGTTGAGGACCTGGAGGCGGTCATCAGGAAAGTCGAAGCAGGCCTTCCCGATAAAGTCAGAAATCATCTTGAGCGAATCGTCACGGCGTTTGCGCCTCTCCAGCGGCCGGTCCGACCCTATGCGGCTCAAAGGCAAGTCATCGAGTCCGTACGGAAGGCACTGCTTCGCCAGCTTACGGTCGTTCTGCATGGTTATCGGAAGCCGGGAGAACGTCCACAAGATTACAAGGTGAATCCCTATGGGCTGATCCTGTACCAGTACGGTCTGTATCTCATCGGGTATTCCCATCAAGCGGAAGAGCTGAGAATGTTCGCGCTGGAGCGAATCAAGAGCATCACGGTCACGGAAGACATGTTTGACCTCCCCCTGTCTATATCCCTTGCGGACCGGCTCGACCGTGCCTTCGGGTTGATCGAAGAGCTTCCGCAGGAAGTGAAAATCTGGATTGCGCCGGAGTGGGCCTATTTCGTCAAAGAACGAAGCTGGCATCCGACACAGAGGATCGAGCTCCAGAAAGACGGTTCCGTCATTCTGACCATGCGTTGCGGCGGCCTCGACGAACTGACCGCCTGGGTGCTCTCATTCGGACCGGCGGCAAAGGTGCTAGGCCCGCAATCGCTTATCGATCAGGTATCCAGCCAATTGACTGCCGCCGCACAATCGTATCGATCCTCCCGCTAGCTCTCTCCACCATCCAGAGACCTATTCTGTCACGCCTCCGTGTTAGGGTTGCCCTCGCACATGGGGAAGGAGGAAACCATGAGTGAGTCCCTGTATCTCCAGAGAATAAGCGATCGATTTCTTGCCGCGCACCCGCGCGAAGCAGGCTGGGTTGTTCATCAAATCGATGGAGACTCTGGTCGCGAGATGTCGCTGAACTACCTATTGGATTGCCTCCGAGAGTGGCACGCGGCGGCAATAACACGTCGCATGGCCTTCCCGCTCGTTACAGCAAGAGGATTTCGGAATTGGAACGCTGCTTCCGATGAGGCGAACGCTTATAGCTGGCGAGGAACCATTGAATTAGTCTGGAACGGCCACGACATCCACTGTCACAAGTTTTCGCTCGTGATAGGCAACGGCTTCGCCGAGATCTATTTCGTTGCAACCAAGTCCCTTGCAGCTTTGCGGGATCTTCTTCTTGTTCTGGACCGGTACGGCAAAGACCGGCACAAAGATAAGAAAGAGATTTATGTCGTCAATGGCGACAACATTCCGGTGACTGCAAGCTCCTGGGATGATCTGGTGTTACCCGCTCCCATGGCGCTAGATATTCGGACCAACGTGGAGGGATTTTTTGCCAGTCCAGAGCGGTATGCCTATCTGGGCATTCCGCATCGTCGAGGATTTCTGTTCGTCGGGCCGCCAGGCTGCGGGAAAACGCTCACGCTCAAGACACTGGCTTCCAACACACCGGCGAAATTTGTTTCAGTGGTTGGGAGAGCGGATGTGGACGATGGCATGCTTCGCTATGCCATGGATCTGGCCGAGAAGTCTACTCCGGCAGTTGTCCTGCTGGAGGATCTCGACCGGATGGTGCAGACCAAGGGGATTTCGCTATCCCACTTCTTGAACCTGTTAGACGGACTCAAGGTACTGAACGGAGTGCTGGTGATCGCGACCTGCAACGAGCCGGATAAACTCGACCCAGCCCTGATTCACCGCCCGAGCCGGTTCGACCGGGTCTGGCGGTTTGACCTGCCTAAGTATGAACAACGTCTTGAACTTCTCCGCAGGAAAGGAGGAACATTCTTCTCCGAATCGGCGCTAGAGACAACGGCTAGACGGTCCGAAGGGTTCTCGATGGCTTACGTTCAGGAGATTGTAGTGAGTGCTCTCCTTGAATGCACGCATGACGACATGCCACCGAACGACGACCATCTGTTCAAAAGCTTGGATATGCTCCGTACACAACGCAAAGAGGCTTCGAAGCCAGGGGAATCGATGGACGAACGAGAGACAGTTGGATTTTGTGCGTCGGGGAATGGGAACTGAAAAAGCAACGCGTGATGTGATACCTCTAAGGGAGCTGTGGCTTTTTAAATGATAATTGGTAAGTATGGCTAGGATTTAAGTCCTATGCGTCCTGTGCATGGTTGAGGGGTAGGCGTGTTCTTAAATTGGCCTTAGGAGGTTTATGAATCCGATAAATCGTGAAATCATTGATGAAACGACGAAGAAGTTCGCAGATGATCCTGAAGTGGCGAATCGGCTTTTGTGGTGGCTTCGGAATGGGCACTCATGTGAGCGATGGTTCCAGTTTGAGTGGGCATATAAATTAGAGTCAGTTTTGAAAGGCCAGTTGCCAGATACTTACTCGATAGGTTGTGAGAGAAACGGTGTTGACATTGTAATCTATGAAAAACCTTTCAAGTTCCCATTGGATCAGCAAAATGTTTCTGCCGGGATCGAGATAAAGTGGTGCGGGAACTGGTCTGCTACCAGCAGCGTTGCTGAAACGAGGAAAGACCTCAAAAAAATTCAAGAAAACATAAAGTATAATTATCCTGCTCTGGCTCTCTCGTTTTGGCTTTTCGCGACACCATCTGAAAACAATGATCCGTTCTATTCTTGGATCGCTAAACAGATAAAAAAGGGAAAGGTAAATAGCGAAACATTGAAACGCAACCTAACTTCCCTTGGGCCTGATATTGAGACTGGCCCTTATACGATAGAGTGTCCATCAGACTTTGGTAAACTGGAGATGTTTTGTATTGGTTTTTATAACGATAAGGCAAAAGCCAAGTGATGCTCGTCGGTGAGTAACAGCAGGCCATGAACAACTCCATCTTTCATCTCGCCTTTCCGATTCATGACGTCGATTCCACGCTTCGGTTCTATGTGGATGGTCTCGGCTGTACCATCGGGCGTCGGTCGAAGCAGGCGGTGACACTAGGTCTAGCAGGTCATCAGCTTGTTGCGCATGTCGTGCCGGATGAATCCTCGAAACAGAAAGGAATTTACCCGCGTCATTTCGGACTGATTTTTCTCTCACAGGAAGAGTGGCAGGCGCTGGCGGATCGAGCGAAGGCCAAAGGGCTGACGTTCTATCAACAGCCGCGAGTGCGATTTTCTGACACGCGCATCGAGCACCGCACATTTTTTCTGGAAGACCCGTCCCACAACCTGCTCGAATTCAAACACTACACCTACGAATCGGCCATCTTTGGGGAACAGGACTTTACAGAGGTGGGTGATACGGGCGGTGAATCGACGGACTGATGATGATTACCCTTTCCCATCGTTGATGACAGAGAGATGAGCTATGTCACGAGTTTCATCACGAGCCGCTTCGATGAAGCCAAGCGGCCGTAAAATAGCTGCGCGTGGTCAATTGACGCGGCTGGGTCTCAAAGTATCTGATGGGCATGATTACCGGCTTGAGGACGCGCTTTTGCCTGGTATTACGTCGGCACAGGCCCGCGAAGTGCTAAAGTCCGTGTCCGGTTCACTGGCGCAAACGATCGTTGATGAACGTAGACATGCCTAATGCCAGTGCCGTCGTCTCGACAGCTTTGACATTCCAAGTTGGAATCTCAAGGCCTTGAACTCCCCTTCTTTTAGCGCCCAATCCAAAAATAACCTCAAGGCACGGAAGCAAATGACCGTGGGTGGCGTGGCGAACGGGCGCCCCACCGCGCGCAACGGAAGGGCCCCGCTGGGGGATGGGTGAAGTGAGCACGGTGGGGCTGTTCGTCATGACAGGACCCGCAGAATAAGCCAGCAGGACCAGAATTATTTTCGGATTGAGGTTAATTGGAACTGCTTCGCACGCTCTTGATTGGAGGTGCGCATGCGGCGGTATCCTAACCAAATCGGCATATCGCTGCAATGCAATGATTACCGATGGACCCGCTGGATTGACACCTTCTCCATCCAACGGAGGATGCGTTCGTGCCGGCGTGTCAGGAAAGTCGTTTTTATGAGGGGGTCGTATCGCTGGGGGCTCGGTAAGATAGCGGCCAGCCAGGCCGCTTCGTCCGCGGTCAACTCGGAGGCGGGTTTCCCGAAGTGATGGCGAGCCGCGGCTTCGGCCCCGTACACGCCGCGTCCCCATTCCGCGACATTGAGGTACAGCTCCAGGATCCGTGTCTTGGTCAGCCGGTGTTCGAGCGAACGCGTGATCAGGGCTTCGCGGGCCTTGCGGAACAGCGAGCGTTCGGATGACAGGTACAGATTTTTTGCCAGCTGCTGCGTAATGGTGCTCCCGCCTCGTTTGAGCTCTCCTGCTTCCAGATTGTACATCGCGGCGTCGCGAATGCCCTCCCAATCGAACCCCTCATGGACAAAGAACGAGGCGTCCTCCGCCGCGATCACGGCACGTTGCAACTCCGGCGCGATGCGGCTCAAGGGTGTCCAGATCCATTGTCGCTTGCCGCTGCGTCCCTGTTCGGTCGCTCGTGCCAGCCGATGGTCCATGAGCGCCGTCGATGTCGGGTTGGCCTTGGCCAGCATGTCGACGTTGGGGAGCGTAGTGAGCCAGCCTAGTGCAAGGAGGCACAGGGGAAGTCCGATGAGGGCAATGCTCCAGATGAAAAGACGAACCACGGTGCGGCGGCGGGTTGACTTGGATGAAGGAGGCTCGTATGTGTAGGGACGCAGAAAGGTCGGACGGTACGTCACTTTCCGTTGTGAATCCATCGGTTCGCCGGGCGATATGAAGATCTTCGCGGCTGAGTTTATCAAAAGTTGTGTATCACCAGAACAGTTTCCTGCGGGCGGCCTCCACGAGATTGCGTTCGTGGGGCGCTCCAATGTGGGCAAATCATCGCTGATCAACTCGTTGCTCAATCGTCGAGACCTGGCCAAAGTCAGCCGGACGCCGGGAAAGACGAGAGCCGTGAACGTGTTTCTCGTTTCCACGTCCGATCCAGACCTGTCGCGATTCCATCTCGTGGACCTACCCGGCTATGGGTTCGCCAAGGTGTCGAAATCCGTCCGCAGCGACTGGGGACCGTTGATGGAAGACTATCTCGTCGGACGAGCTTCGCTGCTCGGAGTCGTGCTGTTGGTGGATAGCCGAGTCGTGACCGACCAGGACCGTCAGACCATCGCGTGGCTCCGTTCGATTCGTCGGAATCCTCTCGTCGTGGCGACCAAGGTCGATAAGTTGAAGCCGAGTGAACGGGTTCGAACCCTCAGGGACACCCATCGGATCCTCGGATTAGGCGAGGGGGAACTGCTGATTCCCTATTCGTCAGTGACCGGAGATGGTCGGGATCGGGTGTGGAGAGCGTTACGCGACGCGGCCGGCGGTCTTCAGAGAGATCCCGCTTGATCTCAATTCAGAGACAGGGAGCCACGGCTATCGGCGAGCTGTGCCCCCGTCGTGCTGAAACTTGATCTCGATATAGGCTTTGTTCTTGAGCTCCACCAACCAAGACTGATACATGTCTTCGCTTTTTTGCCGATAGACCAATTCCTGAAGCTCACGCCGTACGTCCTCGTATGGGCGAAACTGTTTCGGTTTTCTGTCATCCATACGGATAATCTGGATCCCTTCGGGGCTCTCGATGATATCGGAGATCCCTCCGGGCACCAGATGAGTGACCGCCTGTTCGATGACGGGAAGCAGTTCTCCTTGTCGGACCCACCCGAGGCGTCCGCCTTGCAAGGCATTGGCGCCGTCGGAATACTGCATGGCGACGTCTTCAAACTTTTCTCCTCGCTTCAACTCGTCCATGGCCCGGCGGGCTTTGAGCAAGGCGTCGGCCAACCCGTCCGGGGAGCGCGGTTGCATGATGATCTGGCTCAGGTGATACTCTTCGGGAAGGGCGAACCGGTTACGGTGTTCCTGATAATACCGTTTGAGCTCCGAGTCTCCGACGGTGATGTTGCCGCGAATGTGTTGATCCACGACCCTCATGAGGAGGAGCTGATCGCGAACGGACCGCACATGCTCCGGATTCGCGATATCGAGGGGGTTGCCTTGCCGCTTCATCTGTTCGAGCGCTTGTTTCACTTCAAGGTCCGAGACTTCGACCCTTTTGGCCTTGGCTTCCTGCAGTTGCAATCGTCGTTCGATGAGCTTCGTCAAGGCCATGTATTCCGCCGTTTTCAATCGTTGGGCGAGATCGCTCCCGCGAAGCTCCCGAGAAAGCCGCTCTTGCTCCGTTTCAAACTCGCGCTTCACGTCCGACAACATGATCAACTCGGAATTGACGATGGCCACGATGCGATCCTGCAGATGGGCCTCGCACAAGGGTGGGGACCAGAACGAGAGTATCAAGAGGACGAGGGACAGCGTGAGGGGAACCGGCCAATCTGATCCGAACGATACCTGTTTCATGATGCGTTTATCTCACGGCAGCGCGCTCTGGTACATGATTCTACACGAAGCGGCGGGCTTATGGATATCGACCGGACGTCAGCGTTTGCCGGTGTTCTCGGTGATATGACGGGACGCTTCGGCGAGGCGCACCGCGGCATTGGCCCGAATATCGGCGATGACTTCTTCGAATTGTTTGCGGCGCTTATCGGCCAGTAATTCCTGCCGCAGCCGTTCCTGTTTCGCCAAATCAGCCTGGATAACAGCCTCGTCAAGCGGAGTCAGCATGACCAGATAATACCCGTTGTCGACCTTGATCGGCGCGCTGACCATTCCGAGTTTGAGGGTATGGATGGCGGCATCGAGTTCGGGAAGGACCAGTCCTTTTCGGTAGGGTCCGAGCTCGCCGCCCTTGGATTTCGTCTTTTCGTCGATCGAGTATCGCTGCGCAAATTTGGCGAAATTCCCGCCTCGATTCACCTGTGCTTCAAGGTCTCTGGCGGCATACACATTGGGGAGCAGCATCACCCAGACATTGGCTTTGAAGGGGTCCAAGAGTTCGCCGGCATGTTTTTCGTAGTAGGCATCGAGCTCGGCTTGGGTGAGCTCGACCTTGGATTGAAGTTTGTCTTTCAATAGTTCGTCGAGAATCAGCTGCTCTTTATAACGCTGCGTCTTGTCGCGAATGACATCATCCTGGTCCAGGCCTCGGCGGCGGGCTTCCTGCATCAACAACTCTCGGGTGATGAGTTCGTCCAGGAATTTTCGCTTACCTCCCTCCTTCTCGTAGCGGGCCCGCGTGGCTTTGGAGAGCTCCCCCCACCGGAGGTCGAATTCCGTTTGAGTGATGGCCCGTCCATTGACCAGGGCCACGACCGGTTCTTCCTGTCGCTCGGCACAGCCCGACACCATTGGTCCTAAACCGGCTACCATGCCGATAAGCAGCCCGGACAGACAATATGTTTTACAGAAGAACAGGATCCGGAAGGGCATCATAGGTTGTGGCACGTGTGGATCACGATTGGGAGGCAGCCGTTCCCCTTTGGATGGTCTTGGTATCACAGAGATCGAGGCTTTGCAAGATTGCGTTGAGTTCCGAAAACAGCGACGGCCAGTCGCTCTGGCGCATGTGGATCTCGAATGAGGCCGGACTCAGAAACCGCAGCCGCTTTTTGAGCTGGTCCACCAATCGGTGGACGGCGACTTCAGGGATGACGGCCTTCGGATGAAACACGATCGTCACCGCCTGGCCGTGCACCTCGATCGAGTTCAAGCGAAGACGTTTGGCGTGGGTCCGGAGTTGCATCACTTCGAGCAGTCGTTCGACCGGTTCCGGGGGAGGGCCGTACCGGTCTTGAATCTCCCCATGCAGCAGGGCCAACTCGCCGACTTGTCCGCACGCCGTCAGTCGTTTGTAGAGGGACAGACGGTGGTGGGGGTCCGCCACGTACTGCTCCGGAATAAACGCCGACACGGGCAACTGGAGCGTGGGGTCGGGCTCCTCCTCGATCACATGTCCCTTCAACCGTTGGACGGCCTGTTCCACCATTTGCATGTACAGGTCCAAGCCGATCGCGGCGATATGGCCCGATTGCTGTTTGCCCAGAAGATTGCCCGCTCCTCGAATCTCCAAGTCCGCCGCCGCGATGCGGAATCCGGACCCGAGTTCGGTGAATTGCTGAATCGCGATCAATCGTTTTTGCGCATCGCCGGTGAGCGTGCCCTCATCGGGAATCAGGAAGTAGGCGTAGGCCTGTTCTCCACCGCGTCCGACCCGCCCGCGCAACTGATACAACTGCGCGAGGCCGAACAGATCCGCCCGGTTGACGATGATGGTGTTGGCGTTGGGGACGTCGAGCCCGGACTGGATGATGGCGGAGGCGATCAAGACGTCCGCCTCGCGCTTCACGAATTTCAGCATCACGGCTTCCAACGGTCGGGCATCCATCTGACCGTGCGCCATGACCATGCGGGCTTCGGGAACCAACTGGTGCAGCCATGCCCCGATCCGCTCCATGGTTTCCACCCGATTGTGAACGAAATAGACCTGTCCCCCGCGCCCAAGCTCTCGGAGGATGGCATCTCGCACGGCCTTGTCGCTGAATCGGACCACCTCGGTCTTGATCGCCAATCGTCCGGCGGGCGGCGTATCGATGATCGAGAGGTCCCGCACGCTCGACATCGCCATTTGGAGGGTGCGTGGAATGGGGGTGGCGGTTAACGTCAGGACATCGACCTGGGTGCGAAGTTGTTTCAGCCGCTCCTTATGTTTGACGCCGAACCATTGCTCTTCATCGATGATCACGAGGCCGAGTTGCCGGAAGGACACGTCTTTCTGCAGCAGCCGGTGCGTGCCGATCACGACATCGACGGTTCCCGCCGCCACATCCTTTAGAATAGCGTTGGTCTCTTTGGCCGACTGAAACCGTGAGAGCAGCGCGACACGCATCGGAAAGGGGGCGAATCGTTCGGCAAAGTTCTCATGATGTTGATGGGCCAAGAGCGTGGTCGGAACCAGGACCGCCACTTGGCGGTCATGTTCCACGGCTTTGAAGGCGGCGCGCATGGCCACTTCCGTCTTTCCGTACCCGACATCCCCGCAGACCAACCGGTCCATGGGCTTCGTCGATTCCATGTCGCGGGCGATGTCTTCGATGGCTCTCAGTTGATCCGCCGTTTCTTCGTACTCAAAGGCGGCTTCAAATTCGTGGTACAGGGTTGTGGTCGTGCCATAGGCATTGCGTTTCACCAGCTCGCGGTTTGCGTAGAGATCGATCAATTCCTGGGCCATCTCCTCGATATCCTTCTTCACCCTCGCGGTGGTCTTGGCCCAACTGGTGCCGCCCAGGCGATCGAGCCGCGGGGCATGGCCTTCGGCTCCGCTGTACCGTTGGACCTGGTTCAACCGATCGAGAGGAACATAGAGGGTGTCACCACCGGAGAACTCCAGAATGAGGAAGTCGCTCTCGAAATCTTGGACCGAGAGGCGCTTGAGTCCTCGATATTTCGCGATGCCGTGTTGGACATGCACGACATAGTCGCCTACGTTCAGGTCTTCCAAGGAGGAGAGGAAGGTCGCGGTCCTGCTTTTCGGCTGCGGTTTGTGGCGCGCTCCTTTTGCGAAGAGTTCTTCTTCCGTCAGAAGGGCGAGTCGAAGGTCTCCGGACAGAAACCCCGACGAGAGATCGCCGTGCAAAACATGAAACGGCAGTTTACCGGTCCTGTGGCCGGACCAGGAGGTCGGTTTCCACGGGTCGGCAGGCAAATCGTGCTCTCGGAGCAAGGCCAGTAAGCGATCGACCTGTCCGCGGCTTCGCGCCACCAAGACGACCCGATGTTCGTTCCGGAGTCCTTCCAACAGGCCGAGGGTCTGGCTGAAGGCCGTGCCTCTGATACCGAGTCCGATACTCCCCGGGGTTTGTGTGGAAAACGAAAACATCTGATTCCAGGATGAGTCCGGTGCCGTCAATGGCTCGAGGGCCAACAGAGGCCAAGACGCGATCCGCTGCTGAATGCCCTGCCAAGTCAGAAAGAGTCGTTCGGGGGAGGGATACGGACGCGTGGCATCACGGTCGACATGACGGAGATATCCGTCGTCGATTTTTCCCCAAGCCGCCTCACAAGCTTGTTTCAGCCTATCCGGTTGGTCCAGAGCGAGGATCGGATCGGCCGTAAGGTAATCGAACAGCGTATCCATGGAGTCGTACAGGTCGGGGCTTCGCCATTCGGCATCCGAGGGGATCGACTCGATCTCGTCCGAAGCGTGCGGGGGCCGAAGGAATTCCCGTGCGGGCAATACCCAGCCCTCGTTCAATTTTGTGATGGAGGTCTGAGTGGAGGGGTCGAACAACCGAATCGATTCGACCTGGTCGCCCAGAAATTCCACCCGGACCGGGTTGGCGTAGGCGGTCGAGAAAATATCCACGATGCCGCCACGGATGCTGAACTCTCCGGGAATTTCCACGACGGACACGCGTCGGTATCCGAGGCGAAGGAGGTTGGTGATGAGTGACTCGCGTTCAAAGGCCGCCGCTGTTTCGAAGCGGAAGATCGCCTGCTCGAACGTCGAACGTGGAATGACACGGTGCATCGCCGCGGCGACGGAGGTGACGAGGATGGCGGGAGGGTTGACCAACAAGCGATGGAGCGTCGTCATGTGGTGCGCGATCAAGCCGACATGCGGTGCCGTCGCTTCATAGGGGAGCGTTTCCCATTCCGGGAACCAGGCGAGGTTTGCGATCGGACGACCCATGAGTTCATGGAAAAAACACAAGTCATTATACGTTCGTTCGGCGGCGTCGTCGTTTGCCGTGACGACCACCCACGGCCCGGCGTGGTTCGGAGTATGTCTGGGCGTGTCGTTCAACAGAGCCAAGGCACAAGCCGCAGTGGAGCCGTGGGCTCCCAGCAGACAGACACGGGGTCGGTCTTGGCCGAGTGCTGAACGAAGCGGAGCGAGCCAGGGTAAGGTTTGGGGATCGGTGTCAGACACGCATTACTTCGTGGTTGATCGGATGCGTTGAAGAAGCCCCGTCGTGGACATGCCGGGAACCAGCGGGATCGTCTTGACCACACCTCCACGAGCCTCGACCATTTCACGGCCGACGATCCGATCGATCCCCCAATCCCCGCCCTTGACCAGGACGTCCGGTTGAACGGCCGTGATAAGTGGGAGGGGGTCCGATTCATCGAAAACGACCACGAAATCCACGCAGCCTAAGGCCGCCAGTATTTCCGCCCGTTGTGCCTCGGGCACAATCGGTCGATCAGGCGCCTTGCCCAGGGTGCGGACCGAGGTATCACTGTTCACACCGACGACCAGAATATCGCCGAGAGCCTTCGCCGCCTGCAGATATCGGGTATGTCCGATATGCATCAAGTCGAAACAGCCGTTGGTGAAAACAATCCGCTTCCCCTGAGCCCGTTCACTGGAAAGTATGGAAAGCAGTCGATCGCGGGGCACCACCTTTGTGATCATGAGACCATCATACCGCGCAGACCGTGGCGTCGGCTACATGGAAAGCTCGTAGGGTACCGGTTCCTGAGGACCTTCGAAGGAGGGAGAACATTACACGGGGGTCGTGACGCGACCCTCAAGTCATCAGGCAATGGACCGATAGAGCACGTAACGAACTCGAAGGTTCCGGGTATGGGTGTGCCCGAAGCGTGGATCATGATGACCGATGGCATAAGCATGTTCTGGATCATTGCGGCGGCCAATGTTCTGCTGGTCGCTCCCTTGATTTTCTTCCTTATGCAGACATCCCGGCGGGCGCGGGTGGATGAGTTCCGCGCGGAAGCTGAACGAGCCAAGTTCCAAGAAAACGAGCAGAGGCTCAGAAGTATTTTGGAAGCGGAACCCCATGGGATATTGGTGCTGGGACGGGACTATCGGGTGCTTCAAATCAATCCTGCCGGTTGTCTCCTCTTCGATGCGGGTTTTTCAGAAGAGATCGTGGGAACCGATATTCGAACGTATATCCAGGCGAACGATCGTCTGCAGATCGAGGAAATGCATAGGGCGGCCGAGGAAGGCCGAGAAACCTGCGGAAAGGGGCGGCTCGTCGGACTATCGGGTCAGGTCCGTTGGGCCGAGATCACGTTCGTCCCGCTTCCGACCGCTGACGGCACGGTGCACGCGGTTCTCAGCGTCGTCCGGGATGTGACAGAACAGAGGCGCGCCGATCGTCGGCAAGCCCTCCAGCATGCCGTGGCCAAAGTGCTTGCCGGCACTTCCACGGTCGAACAAGCGGTCCCTGACCTCCTCCAGGCCATTGTGCTCAATCTCGATTGGCAGGCCGGTTTGTTTTGGCGGGTGCAGGACGACCGGCGAACCATCGTCTGCACGCAGGACTGGGCGGTGGATAGAACGGTGGCGCAGGAGTTTTTGAGCAGGAGCCGACAGGACGCCCACGTTGCGGGGGAGGATCTCCCGGGGCACTGTTGGGCCCGCGGCGAACCGGTGTGGGTACAGGATATTACAAGAGACCCTCTGTTCACTCGTGGAGCCGTCGAAGGGGCGAGCAGGCTGCGCGCAGCCTGCTCGTTTCCGGTTTGGCTCAGGGCCAATGTCTATGGCGTCATGGAGCTCTTCAGCGGCGAGCCTCAGGCCGTGGATTGGGATCTACTGAAGACCTTGGGCACGATCGGGAGACAGATCGGTCTTTTCGTCGAACGAACCGAAGTGGAAGCGGCGCTGCACGAGAACGAAGCCCGTACCAGTCTGATCATCGACACCGCGCTGGACGCCGTGATGACGATGGATCGTGCGGGTCGAATTACCGAGTGGAACGCGCAGGCCGAGCAGATTTTCGGCTGGTCCGCTCATGAGGTGATCGGGCGTGATGTAGCCGACACCATTTTCCCGCCGTCTCATCGCGCCGGCTATCGCGAGTACGTTCAGCGACTCGTAGAATTTCGTGACGCGCCCATGACCAACAGGCTGGTTGAAATGATCGGGTTCCGGCGCGACGGCAGCGAATTTCCCATCGAGATTGCCATGACGCCGTTGGCGATCGAGGGTTCCGTGATCTTCAGCGCGTTTATCCGTGACATCACGAGTCGGAAAGAATCGGAGCACGTGTTGAAGAGCAATGCGCAGCAATTGGAACAGATCAATCACCAGCTGGATGCCGCGTTGAGGGAAGCCAAGGCTGCGACCGACGCCAAGTCGTCGTTCCTGGCGACGATGAGTCACGAAATCCGCACACCCATGAATGGTGTCATCGGGATGACCGGTCTCCTCATGGAGACCGCCCTCACGGAGGAACAGCGGGAATATGCGGAAACCGTTCGCGCCTGCGGCGATCATCTGTTGACGGTCATCAACGACATTCTCGATTTTTCCAAGATCGAAGCGGGAAAGCTGGATTTGGAAGTGATCGAATTCGACCTTCGCCTTGCCATCGACGAGTCGTTGGATCTTGTGGCGGAACGCGCGTCATCCAAAGGGCTCAATCTAGCTTGTCTGTTCCATGCCGATGTCCCGCGGTATCTGCTTGGTGATCCCGGACGTCTTCGGCAGATCGTGATGAACTTGACGGCGAATGCCATCAAGTTCACCGAAAGCGGCGATGTGGTGGTGGAGGTGACGGTCGAGACGCAATCCAAAGAGGAGGCGAGGATTCGCGTCTCGGTCACGGATACCGGCATCGGCATCGCAGAAGAAGCACGCGAACGGCTGTTTCAGTCGTTCAGCCAAGCCGATGGATCCACGACCAGAAAGTATGGCGGGACGGGGCTCGGCTTGGCGATATGCAAACGTCTTGTCGAAATGATGGGGGGAACGATCGGGGTGACGAGCCGAGTCGGAGAGGGGAGTTGTTTTTGGTTTACGGTGACTCTTCGCAAACAGGCCGAAGATTCCCGGACCGCCGATCTCTCTGCCCCCGTGCTGACGGATCTTCACATTTTGATCGTGGACGACAAGGCCATCAATCGAAGGATCTTGGAGCTGATGACGAGGAAATGGGGCATGCTCCCGACGGTGGTCCGCAGCGGCTCCGAGGCGTTGGACGCCCTGAGCCGCCGTGACGGGCAACCGCGGTTCGCGCTTGCGTTGTTGGATGTCGACATGAGTCCGACGGACGGAATCGAATTGGCGCGTACGATAAAGACACGGACGGAAGGAGGCGATGCCAAACTGGTGCTGCTCACGTCGTTGGGCCGACGGGGAGATGCAAAGACGGCCAAAGAAGCGGGATTGGCAGCCTACTTGACCAAGCCGATCCGCGAGCGACAGTTGCACGATTGTCTCGTCGCGGTCATCACGCAACGCCCCGTTGCGCCAGGTACGTCGGCTGCGAAGGAGCCGCCGCTCGTCACGCGGCACACGCTCGCGGAATCCAAAGCTCAAGTGGATCTCCGCATCCTCCTGGCCGAGGACAACGTCATCAATCAAAAAGTGGCCGTTCGCCTCTTCCAACGGTTAGGATATCGCATTGATGTCGTGGCCAACGGGCGCGAAGCGGTCGAAGCGGTGTCTCGCGTTCGTTACGACGTGGTGTTCATGGATTGCCAGATGCCGGACGTGGATGGATTGGAGGCGACATGCCTGATCCGAAAACATGAAGCGTCCGGAACCCGCCGTCCGGCACGGATCATCGCCATGACGGCGAACGCCATGCAGGGAGACCGAGAACGATGTCTGGCCGCGGGGATGGACGACTATCTCCCCAAACCTATTTCGATAGACACGCTGGCCGGGGTTTTGGATCGAGTCAACCGGGAACAGGAATGTTCCCGAATCGATCCTAGTCAGGAAGCCGCATAACAAGCGGTTGCCTCTCAAGGCCTATTCAGCCGTCAGGACAATCCAAGCGTCAATTGCTCGGGGATGTCGTTGAGCCGATTCGGTCGGTCGGAGCGGGATGATGAGTCGACGGCATGGGGTGGGGATGGAGAGGAACGATCCTCGATCAGTTGAGCGGGCGATACGAGTTCCTCCAATGGACCCCGACAGGCGCCGCAGTGATGGCGCTTCGGTTGAATCGTTCTTCGCTGCCGTCGATAGAGATGGCCGCAGTCTCGGCATCGCCAGGCGAATTTCGAGAGGGCCATCACTTCCTTCTCCAACGAGTGGTACGTCGTCACGGCTACTTCTCCAGATCGATTCATCTGTGTCATTTTCCGCAAAAACTCCAGGCCATGATCCGGTCGACGTTTCAGCACATCGAACTGCCATTGATGGATCATTTCATGAGCCAAGGTGTTGAGCAACTCCTGTTCCGCGTAGGGTGTTCGTGCGGCGAGTTGTTCGAAGAGCGGGACGGAAAGGCGAATTTCGCGACGACGGTGCGTGATGGCCGAAGGGTACGATGTCTTTGGCCCCTCTCGACTAGCAAACATCCCGACCGAGGCGGTCAGACGCTGACTCCAGACGATCTCGATCGGCCTGAGTGAACCAGCAAAATACCGTCCGTTCAAATGTTGCCAACGAGCCTGTAGCCATTCGGAAGAACAGAGTATCGAAAGGCTCGAGGCTGCGGGAGTACGGCTCATCCCAATTCCTCCAAGACGGCCGCCGCGAGTAATGGCAACATGATTTCGTGATGGCCGGTCAAGGAATAGCCCTGGCCGCCCTTTTGTGTGGGGCGACGCACGACGTTGGTCTGCGGCCGGTAATGGGAAAGAAAGTCCATGTTTACGGTCGTAATGTCGGCGATCGAATGGCCGAGGTTTCTCCCCAGCGACAGTGTCTTCAAAAAGACTTCCGGCAGAATCACGGCCGAGCCGACGTTCAGATAGACGCCACCTTCCATCCCGGCGACGACAGCGGTCAGACGCCTGAAGTCCAGGAGAGAAGTGGCTCCGATGGCTGCGCCGTCCGCCGAGGGGTGCATGTGGATAATATCGGTCCCGACCGCGACATGCACGGTGACCGGAATACCGAGTTTCGCTCCCGTGGCGAGAATGCTGACCGCTCGATGTGGGAATTGATCCGCTGTTTGGTTCATGTAGCGTCCGATGGCTTCACCCAGCCCATGGCCGTCCTTCGCGCCTCGTGCGATGGCCTCATTCAGCATCCGTCCCGTTTCTTCCGCCATGCCGAACCGCCCCTCATCGATCTCGGCATCGACTTCTTCGGACGTGTGACCCATGAGTGCCAGTTCGAAGTCGTGAATGATTCCGGCCCCGTTCATGGCCACGGCTGTGATGATGCCTCGTTCCATCAAGTCCGTGATGATCGGCGAAAGTCCGACTTTGATCACATGGGCTCCGATTCCCAGGATGACGGGGCGACGCCTTCGATGCGCCTTCACGATGGCTTGGGTGACTGCCCGCAACGTCTTGACCGCCAAAATGTCCGGTAGACGGGAAGAGAAGGTCGAGAAGGTTCCTCCGCGTTTCCACGGCGCAGCCAAGTCCGAAAGCCGGACTTTGCTGTGTCGTTTTTTCAGCGGATAGGTCGTGAGGTCAGACGCATTGATCGGAGGGATCAAGGCGGGAGGCCGAGCCGAGGCAGTCCGATCAGGACGCTTTCCCAAGGAGATGATCCTCTACCAATTCGCACAGGACGTGGCCGAGCGTGATGTGGCTTTCTTGAATCCGAGACGTGACCGTCGATGGGACGATGAATGGATGCTCGACCAACCCGGCCAGCTTTCCGCCGTTGGCGCCGGTCCAGGCGATCGTGGTCAAGCCACAGTCGCGGGCCGCTTCGATCCCCTTCAGCACGTTGGGAGAATTCCCACTCGTACTGATGCCGATGGCGATATCGCCTTGTCGGCCGTGCGCCCGCACTTGGCGGGCAAACAATTCCTCATAGCCATAGTCGTTGGCGATGCAGGTGATGGCGGCAATGTCCGTCGCCAGGGCGATGGCGGGCAAGGGCACCCGCTCGCGCTTGTATCGTCCCACGAACTCCGCGGCGATATGCGCGGCGTCGGTCGAGCTTCCCCCATTACCAAACAGAAGCACCTTATTGCCGTTGTGGAACGCCTTGGCGATGAGCGTCGCGACCTGCACGATACGATCGGCGTGATCGCGCGCAAACTGCTGCTTGACGCGGGCGCTGTCCGCAAAAGCGGTCAAAACAATCGTTTGCATAGCGCGATTCTAGGGGAGGTGGTCCGTCGTGTCAAACTCAGGCGCGATGTATTGTCTGAGACAGACTGTTGATGTAAGCAACCGGCTTGGCGATCCTTCGGCCCAAATAATTATGGGTGTTCCGGTCGAGTTTTCGGCGAAGCTCTCGGTTCATCGACGATAGACCTCACGGCGGTGGCCGATGGTTACCACGGTGATCTGCTTTCGGACGTTGTCGATTTCATACACCACTCGATAGGTGCCCACACGGATTCGATACAAGGGAACTCCAGGTGAATTTCTTCGCACCTTGCGGTTGAGGATTCTCTTTCAGCCTGAGTATCGCCGCATCGATCCGGCGCAATACCTGATCGTCAAGCCGTTCCAGTTCCTTGCCGGCAGATGGCTTGATGACAGACGGTAGGTCACAGACGACCGGCCTTTTTCAGGTTTTGCCGCACCTTTTCATATGGCACCGGCCTTTCGGCTCGGCGCTCATACCATCGTGCAACATCGATCAGGTCCTCCTCTTGAGCGCTGAATCCGTCCCATTGGTCGTCGCGCGGGCGAAGCATTACCGGACTTAGAGAGGGATTCTTGCCGTCAACTATTTTGAGATAGGTTCATCACTCATTGGGTTTTCACAGATCAACGGATCAAGCCGATCGGCATGTTGATGGGCCCACCTAAGCCATTGGTCCGTCGGGCTTTTTGACTGAACTTCGCCGTGTTTGGAAACCAGCATGTCCTTGAGCGCTGCGAGATAGTTTCGAAGCTGTCGGGCCTTGGCCCAGTTGGCGGCCTCTTGCTCTAGTGCTCGCCGTCTGGCCAGTTCTTCTTCTTGCCTCTGCGCCTCTTCTTGTCTCCGAAGTTGGGCCTCACGCCGCAAGCGCTCTTCCTCTTCCTGTCTGAGTCGGCGGACCTTGGCAGCCTCGGCGATTTTGATTAATCCCACGATAAAGTCATTCAGGCACGTTTCAAGTCTAGTGGTCTTTCGGTCGCTCCAGCTCTTTTGGATGCCATCGATTCCCCAAGTGCCAATCTTCAAAAAGAGATTGCCTGTCGGAATGTATTGATACCGGCGGCGCATCCACGATTCGAGTCGCGAATTCTTCTGATCCGGATGGTCGAGTCGTTGAAATCGTTCCTCAAGCCCGAACTCGATGGATTCGCCATTGATACGAACTCCCAGAGTCTTGTCGTAGCCGTCCCGAATGTCAACTGGATAGCCGCGGGATTCGAGCTCCTTGAACAGGGTGTTCATGATTCGCAGGGCTCGACCAAGGCTTGTCGGGCTTACGCGTATGTTGAGCTGTCTGATGTTCCCTGACCAAATGGCACCGTAGTCATCCACTTTCGGCGATCGCCATTCAGCTAAGTGTTCTTCAAGTAATCGATGCGGATTGGTCAGTCGGTCTGGCACAACGATCTTCTGCTCAGAAGCTTGCTCGGCGGTGATCCGTTGCTCGGCATATTCTGAGAGTGGTACTACAGATTCGAGTCGGATGGTACGGTGAATCGTCACTGCCTGCTTGGATGGATCAGTGTTTGGCGGGAGCGGCGATTGTTTGACTGTTTTTCCTGTCTCTTTGCGTCTCCAGTACCCGCGCCAAGGGTAGGGGACGTTCAACTTTTTGCAGATTTTGGCCAAGGCAACGTCTGAAATTCCGTACTCTTTGGCAAGCTTGGTCATGGGGTGTCGACCACACCAGGTCGTATAAGGCTTGCCGAGTTAGTTCTGTCTCTTTGCAGCGTTCATCAAACATGATTCACCCTCCTCCTGTCCATGGTAGGTGAGGTTGCATAACGGCAAAGATAGTGCAAGCTCGCAGCTAGACGGAATAAGGCAATAGATTTGGGAAATACGAGATTCTATTATGCTCGATCGCAGCGCTTCCTTTTGGAGAAGTGTCATGCCCCTGAGGGAACCGAATCAATGTTCCAGGTGACAACCATTGTCCCCGATCCCTTTTGTGTGCCTGCCTGTCGAATTGAACAGACATATGGCCAATGGTATAGTCGTCGCGCCATGACACAAGACCAATCCGTCAAGACGCTCGTGATCGCATTGATCGATGACACGGCCTCGGCGGTTTATTCGATCAACCGACTCACCCCCGATACGTTGTGTTTTGTGTTGCCTGAAGGCAGCAAAGCCTTGGTGGAATCGGAGGTACAGCCGAAGATCCAACAGATGCCGAGACGATGGGATTGGATCGTGGTGACAGACGCAACGGAGTTTCCCTCCGTGTATCGGACGATCGCACGGTCGTTACCGGATCTCTTGAGGACATGGGAGATTCAGCCGGGAGAGCTGGTCGTGGACCTCAGTGGAGGAACCGCGGCGATGGCTGGAGCGCTTACCTTGGCCGCGTTCCCGTGGACTTCGCGGGTGATCAAACTGGTTCAGGCGCGCGAAGGTTTGGAGGGCGATCGTATCGAGTTGGGTCCGAGAACGCTTATCTGGACTCAGACGAATCCATGGGATGAGCAGGGAGCGGTATCGCGCCGAGACGGATGTGAATTGTTTAACCGAGGCTTGTTTCACGCCGCCGCCAACATGTTTCACGACATCGAACTCCTGGTGAGTGGCGGACAGAAGCCGCTGTATCGTGCCTTAAAGGACTTAGCCGAGGGCTATGAATTATGGGAACGGTTTCATTACCGCCAGGCTTGGGACAAATTGAAGACCGCGATCAAGGCCCTTGAGATGGCTTCCTTATGGGGCGGACCTCCCGGACTGAAAGCGATTCTCCCCTCGCTCAAGGTCAACGCGAGCTTCCTTGAAAAAGTCGTGTTGGATCCGGCGGAGGTCAAAGAATCCATCGCACTGGACCTGCTGGCGGCCGTGAATAGGAGACTCCATGTTCGCCACGATCCCGAAACGGCTATGACGGCGCTCGTTCGCGCTCTGGAGGCGTTCGCGCAAGGCCGGCTCTATAAGTCCTACAAGATCAAGAGTTGGGACGTTTCGCCGGGACAGCTTCCGCAAGCGCTTCAAGAGACTTGCCGCACTTGCTACCTGGAAGACGTCGATGGCAAATACAAACTGCCGCTTCAAGCCCAGTTTCGTGTGCTGGCCGGGTTGGGTGATCAGCTGGGTCAGGCGTTCTTAAAGGAATGGCCGAAGATGAAGCCATTGCTGGACGCCGCGAACCACGCGGTGTTGGGCCACGGCTTCGAGCCCATCAAGGCGGAGCGAGTGCAGCAGCTCTACGATGTGGTCGTCAAACTGTCGGGCGTCAATGAGGCGTCGTTGCCGAAATTTCCTGTCCTTGACCTATCATGAGGAGTTGGAATCAATCATGGAGAGAGGACCTTGTTGGTATGGAAGTCCTCTCTCTTGAACTCTGACCTCACTTCGTGAGTCAATCCGATCGTGTAATTCCCAACTGGCTATCCGTCGTCAGTGTGTATGGAAATTAGGATCTACTACGAGGACACCGACTGCGGCGGGGTCGTCTACTATGCCAATTATCTGAAATACTTTGAGCGAGCCCGGACCGAATATCTTGAAGGGCGAGGGTATTCGGTCGCGGCCTTGATGGAACAGGGCACCATCTTTGTGGTCGTGCATGCCGAAGTGGACTACTGTTCACCAGGGCGATATGGAGAAACTCTGGTTATCGACACCGAAGTCGGCGAGGTGACAGGGGCTGCGTTGACATTTTCGCATGTCGTGCGCGAGAAGGTGACCGGCCGTGTGGTGGTGAAAGGCTTGGCTCGGCTGGCGGCGACTGACGGGAACGGGAAGGTCACACGTCTGGACAGAGGCATGGTCACCGCGCTCCAGTCAGCACCGCATTCTGCCGCAATCCCCCGTCCATAACATCACGGTGGCCGACCTCAGGGTGTCCCTTTCATTCCGTACCGCGACGTTCTCTTGCTCTCACCGTCTGGTGGTTTCGCGAAGATCTAAACTCGTGTTCGAGTCGCGCGGGTGGGAAAACATCAGACTGACCCTTAGAAAAAGGAGAGGCCTGGCGAACTGTTGGTCGGTCGTGCCAGGTGGCTCAGGAGGTCCTTCGTTGTCCCGAGCAGCAATGGATGGGCGCAGTGAGAAACCAAAAAGACGGGTCGGTCAAAGGGGCGGTGAGCGCACTGTATTCTTGGTCTCGTACTTCGGTCAGGCTTCCACCGGCCTGTTCAGAGGCGCGTATCCCTTCCAAGCTTTGTACCCACCACCGGCTCCAGGGACTGCCGCCACGGACTACCGATGCGCTCACTTCATGACGGATATCGACCAAGCCACAGCGGTCGAACAGTACCGGTAGCGTTCGTCCAAAAACCGGATCATATCCACGTTCGGCCCACCATTCGCCGTTTTTCCAGGCGCATTGATATGGGATGTAGTGTGAATGGGCTGGGTCGACCGGCGCCACCATCCCCCAGTCGCCGTCTTCATCGATGAGCCATCCGCCCGGTCGCAAGCACTCCACCATGCGGCGGATGGCGATCTCCTGTTTACCCGCAAGCCAAAACAATACAAGGCGCGCACAGACGAGATCGAATGAAGCGAGGCCTAAAGCATCCAGTGAATCGTTGAGAATGTCGTGCCGGCGGACCTGGAGATTGGGAAGGTCAAGCCGATTGAGGGAGGTGGTATCGACGTCGGTGGCCACAACTCGGCCGTTGCCCCCGACTTGCTGGGCAAGCCATACGGCCATCGATCCGCGGCCGGCGCCCACTTCGAGACAGCGCCAGCCTGGTTGGACGCAGGCACGCCGCTGGCGGGAGATAGGATCGAAGATGTTTTCGAGGAGGCCTAGGCGCTCATCTTCAATCTCTCGACGGCCTGTCGCGGCGAGCCGATACATCGGTTCAGATGTATCGATTCGTTCGCTATTCTTTCCATCCTGATGTCGCGTCACGGCGCTACCCTATCTGCGGTCTGTTGGGGTGTCAATCTTACCAGGAAAGTTTTGAACGCAAGGGCGTTCTGAGCAGTCAACGCTGCATCATGAATTGGCTTTCGCGACCTTCAAGATAGCCAACTACGACAATACATCAACAGCTTATGGCCATAATCGCGACTGCTACACTTCAAGGTGACTGGACAATGGTTGGATTCCTAAATGGTGCGACCTCTATTGGTATCGACACTGGTCGCGTTGCTTCCCGGCGCCGTCTCACCGGCCTGGTGCAGCGATGGTATCTTCCGGAACACACCAACCTCGCATCGGTCAGCAGGCTTTTCGACTCTGCAGACGGTTGATCCCACTTTCGTTCAAGCCGAACGAGTTCGAACCACCTTCACATCGCATGTTCAATATCCCTCCGTTGTGTCCCCTCGCTTCCGGGACCTGACTCCGGAGGCCGTGCGCCCGCAGATCGAACATCTGCAGGCGATGACGACATGGTTCGAGGGAAAATTGGCGACCGAGGCGGAAATTGCATACAGCCCAACAGGAATGACCTGGCCGATGTCTCCTATAGTGCCGACCCGAACCGATGGATCTGCACGCATGTTCAGAATCGGACTCATCGCCTCAGAGGGAAGTCTACGATACGGAGTGACGTTCCGTCAGGCAGGACGAGGTTTCCTCCTGAGCCCAGACCGGGCGACGCGGGAGGTTTGGGGTGAATGGAAAAATGGATGGGTGACGTTCCGAAATGCCGTTGGTCAAACGTGGAACAATGTCGAAGCTGAAATCACACGATCCCGATTGGAGCAGACCTATGGGCGGGTTGGATTGATTCTGAACAAGCCCTTGTGGCCGGAATTCAGCATCACCTATGCGAGGAACTCTCTGAACAGCCTCCTCGATCCCATAGGCGTGACTTCGCAACGGTCCTCCAACCATACGATTGAAGGCGCCGTGGTCCTTCAGCGCCCGGGTTGGGATATACGATTCGCGTCAAGTTATATCCTTGCGAACGATTTCCTCCGCGGCAACGCCGATAGCAGCATCAGAGTACAGACCCTTTCGGCCATTCTCCGTCCGATCAGTACGCTGACCATCTCACCCGTTCTCGCCTATCGTCAAGAATTTCAATCCTGGTCCGGCGTACGCATCGACAATCCAACCGCCTCACTCGCGTTCAGTTACCAGCGGAATCCGCAGTTACACTTCAGCGCGATGGGTAACTATTCAAGTTTTTATTCCTCCGATGGGCTAATCCACAATGAAAATCTCAGGTGGAGAGGTGTCGTGGATTGGACGGCATATTCGTCGGCCGAGTGGGCCACCAAGGTGGGGGTCGAAGCAGGGTACAACCGCGTGACCAATCGGGTCGCCCATTCTGCCGATATCGAGGACATCTCCGGCCTCGTACGGTTAGGGATCGTGGCACGCTAGTCGTGCAATAGGTTCCACGACCGTTCTTACATCGCCGCCCCCTGATCACGCGATCGTTGTACCTCTTGAATCGTGAGATCATCTCGTATGGGGTGGTATTATGCGCCGACTCGTCGCGCGAACCGCTCCAAACGCAGCCACAGCACTTCTTCTCCAACTGCATATCCGACGATCAGCGGAAATGAAAGCCAGGCCAGAGTCGTGTCCGACCAATCGGTCACGTACGCGATTACCCCGCACAGAAGCGCCAGAAACAGGGAGGAGATCTGGAGCATGCGCAGGTGCTTGCCGTAGAAGACCATGATGTGCGCATTTTCCGACGGATTCAGTTTCGCGTTGACCTCGGCGTTGATGTAACCCAGAAAACCGATGAAACACAGAGCCGCCATGCTCCAATACCACCCGTGCACGCTATGGGCTACGAAATACACGGCAAAACACTGTGCGGCTCCAAGTGCGAACGGCATCACACCGTCTGCGAGTTTCGGAACGTATAACAGGATGACGAATCCTCTGATGAATCCGTTCCAGACGAGGGCGAAGATGATCAAGGTGTTGGCGGCGAGCAGCCAGTGGGAGGGAGTAAAGTGCTTCCCTTCCTCAAAGCAGACCAATGCCAAAAACCCGAAACAGGTGGCTTGGATCACGCTGATGACGGTGTAAAAGGTGACGTGATGGGTATCGAGTAGGGCGGCGAGTAGTCTGACTCGAGAATGTTCGCTCGTTTCAGGTGTGGCGGGAATCTCGGCGTGATAGTCCATGTCCTGTGTTCCGCAGTGAACGATGTGCAAGCCACGCGAAAGGAACCAAGCCTTCGGCTCCTCCAGAGATTGATCGCCGATCGGTCGAGCTAAGAAATTGGGGGTACTATCCGTACGAAGCGATACTATGTCAAGCCTCATTCGGCAGGCATTTCTTTGGAACCGAAGTCATCGATGACAGAGGGCTTACCCGCTCGCGATGGATGTGTGAAGGAACAAGTGGTCATGGTGGAATAGGGGGTGCGGGGAGCAGATTGGGAGGTCGAAAGCGCCAAACTCTGTCCAAGCTCATGATGTAAAGGGTGGTTTTCGCCAGGTCAGTGATTCGTCACCGGCTGAGTGGAGAACCCTTGAAGTTTCTTGCCGATTTGCGCCTTTGCGTCGCCTGCCGTGCTCCCGGATTCTGACCACTGTGTAATCACGATTTCCATTCGCCGGTTCTTGCTCCGACCTTTTTCGGTGTCATTGGCCGCGATAGGTTTGGTATCGGCGTATCCCACGGCTTTGACCCGGTCGGCTTCAAGCCCTCCAGTGACCAGTACCTGAATGGCATGTTCAGCGCGCATCCGGGAGAGTTCGATGTTATCCCGAAAGTTTTTCCGGAGGTCGTTCCGAAGCGGTGTGTTGTCGGTATGCCCAGCCACTTCGACGCTTTGGTATCGGAATCCATGCAAGACGGCTCCGACTCGCTCGAGCAGGGAGGTCCCTCCGAGCGTGACTGTGGCGTCACCTGTGGAGAATAACTCACCGGTTGCAAAGGCGAGGGTCAATTTATTGCCTCGCTGCCTCAGGGTTACACTGCCCTTTTTGAGTTCGGGTTGCAGAAGGCTCGCAAGGCTCTCATTCATTTTGCCGAGATCGCTGCTTAATGAATCTTCGTCATCTGCGGCCGTGGCGGTGGGCCCAAGCAGGTTCGTGACGGATAGATTCTGATCGAGAGATTGCAAAGGAAGGGCGGGAGGATTCTCTTCTTGAGCGGGAGCCGGTTCGGCTGGTCTGGAGAGATTGCGTTCACTGTCGGCCAGTAATTGCTTTGTGCGTGCGAGTTCCGCGTCCCTCGCCATGAGCTGGGGATTGAGCTCCGCCAGCTTTAGCGTGACTTGTTTGAGGTCCTCTCTGGCCTGCGCCAATTCTTGTTCTTTTCTTGCCATCAGCTGTTCTGCTTCAGTCGCACGACGCTTCGCCTGCAGTAGTTCCTGTTCTTTCCCCGCTACGGTCTGCTGGTCCGCGTCGGTGGCACGACGCTTCGCGAGTTCCTGTTCTTTTCCCGTCGTCAGCTGTTCGGCTTCGGTCGCGCGACGCTTGGCCAGCGCCAGTTCTTGGTCTTTCTTGGTCATCTGTTGTTCGGCTTCGATCGCCCGGCGCTTGGCCTGGGCGAGTTCCTGCTCTTTCCCCGCCGTCAGCTGTTCGGCTTCGGTCGCGCGACGCTTGGCCAGCGCCAAGTCCTGCTCTTTTCCTGCCATCTGCTGTTCGACTTCGGCGATGCGACGCTTGACCTGTGCCAGTTCATGGTCTTTCCCCGCCGTCAGCTGTTCGGCTTCAATCGCCCGGCGCTTGGCCAGCGCCAAGTCCTGCTCTTTCTTCGCCAGTTGCTGTTCGGCTTCAGCGATCCGGCGCTTGGCCTGAATCAATTCTTGTCCCTTCGCCGTCGCCGCCATCTGCTGTTCGATTTCCGCGATGCGGCGTTTGGCCTGGTTGAGCTCGTCCGTCTGTGACGCAAGATCTTCTCGAAGCTTTTTGGAATTCTCATGGGCGCTGGCTCGCTGGGCTGCGAGCTCATTCTCCTTGGCGTGGAGCTGAAGAACGAGCTCGCCGATCCGTCGCTTTGCATTCTCAAGAAAGGTCTGCTGGAGATTGTTTCTCGCCACGCTCGATTCATCTTGCGACGCCGGGCCGTCTGACTCTCCTCGATTGCGCAGGGCGTTGAGTTCCTGATCTTTTTGGGTCAGTTGCGTTTCTAGCGAACCGACGTGTTGTTTTTCCAGGTTCAGGAGCTCACTTGCAGTCGTAAGCTGCTCGCGCAACGCGGACAGCTCTTTCTCCTTTGCCGCGAGCTGCTGTTGAAGCTGGTCCAGGGGCGGCTTCTTTCCTTCCCCTGCCTTCGAAAGTTGCGTTGCCGGGGACGGCGTGTTTGGAGAGATACGTTCATCGTACACTTGGTAGACGTGGGGAACGTTCAGCCTGTTTGGCCCACGTTGTTCATTGATCGAGCCATAGAAGAACGGAAGAGGAGCACGCGCATGTTGTGCACGATCCGGTCGTAACTCCACGGATGGGCTGATCCCCAACGGCTGAACGATGGCCATCGAAACCGGTACGTTTCCGCACATCATGGCGATGACTACGAGAGCGGAGGCGGATAACTTGATGCTCATGTCTCACCCACAAGTAAATACTGGCCACAAATGATTCGCGCCACACCGACGGACTTCACGCATTCCAGGGTGACATGAAATCCGCTAATGAAGCATAGGAGGAAGCACTTGAGTTCAATTTCAAATCGACATCGGCGTTTTTTCCCCTCTTCATGAGAGGGAAGAGAGAGAAATCGATCCTATCGCCTTCGTGATCCACTTTGCAACGGGCAATGAAGTTGTTCGCTCTCGTGATCGATCATGTGCCGGAGAGTGCCGCGTCGGTTCGTCAGATGAGATACAGTGCCGAACCTCATCGTAGCCGGCCCTACTCCATCGGGTAGAGCGGGTCTTTGCTCAAGGACCGTTTCTCTCGTTCGGTGAAACTCCCCGAACAGTGGTAGCCTTCCTGATTCAAGAATGGGAAGACAAGCATGAGCCAGTTCGTCTTAATTTGTACGTCGTCGGGCACCAGTCGCCCCTTTCTCTCGCGGGCTGCGAGCTTGAGATTGAGCAGACAACCTTCTTTGGTGTACCCACTTGCCGTCACTCTCCCAGGCCCATCCGATCCTCCTCCCGACTTGTGGGCTGGGGACGCGCAGGCGGCTAGAAGCATCGAAGCGACGACTAGGGCAACATAGTACAAGCGTTTTATGACCATCCCCAGAAATCCTGAGATCTCAATTGAATTGATGAACCAACGGACCTCATGAAATAAGGCGACGGTCTACTTTCGTGAGCGGCATATACTCGTGCCTCAAAGTTGTTCAGAGATCCCAGGGCGCCAGATTGTCCGAGAAAGGTCAGAAGGGTGTCAAGAAACCGGCGGAGAAATATCCTCAGTTGAGGGTTCGTCGTGTAGAGGTGACATTCGAGGTGTAGGGTACCCAGTCTTGGTCCCCATCTTCTGTGGATAACCTTGTGAACAAGTCGGCTTGTGGACCAAACGATGTGCAAATGACGTATCTATTCATCAAACTGCCTACTTTTTAGGCGTCCGCCCCGTCCCTGAATGACCACATCTAATAGGGGGTCTATGTCCTAGTCTTTAGTTTTTCGCGCATTCCTAGCAAAACAGCTGGACACTCTACGAACAAGCTTACCGGAATTATTAGTTCGATCACCAGATGCATGGTTATCCACAGCCGCCGGGATTTTCTGTGGATCGCAGACGGACTGATAGGCCTGGAGCGCTGTTTCTAATCTGTCAAGAGCCGGTCGGAAAAGGAAGCGGACTCGTTGGTGGGAAAGGTAGGGTCAAATAGTCGCGCCGGGTGCTACTTTTTTCGGTATACATTGAGCCCGATCTTCTCTTGCCGATTCGGAATGGTCACATTCCCTTCCGTTGAAGCTATGATGATCGTCTTCCCCGTTGACGACGGGCCGTACTCTTTCGAGAGATCGACTCGAATCGTCAACACGGTTCCCTCAACCGTCATCTCGACATTCTTCATGATTCGTATCCTTCCGTCACTCGAATGATGATACGGTACCTCTGTTGCGACGAGTAGAAAAGACCGACCTGGTGTGGTCCGTTTGGGGTTTACGCTTCACTGCGTACGTGAACGATGGTGCTATCGAATGGCCGAATGGTCATATGTTAACGAGCGAAGTTTGTGCCGGCGAGCTTTTTCGCCACGGTTGTTAAATGGCGTTGAGCGTCGGCACCTTGAAAACTGAAGGTCAACACAAAACCGGAACACTGGGTGTACCCAGTGCCGCCGGGACCTTTGCCGTTTCGAAAATCACCGATGACCATGTCGCTCCCCGTACAAATCGGGAATGTCGTTCGCTTGAACGCCGAGTTCTCCAAATACACATCGATCATTTGTTTGGCCTCCGCCGTCGTCTCGCTCTGTTGATCGACATGCACGTACACCGACAGCACTTGACCGTTGGACCATTGCCATGCACAACCTTCACCCGTGCCCATCCGAGACTGCACGGCGGTTAGCGTCGGAGCGGTCAACAGACTGCAGACTTGGGTCGCCATGGGGCTCTCTGCGTAGACGGGTGAAGCCATGAGAAAGCCCCAGAGGGCGATGCAATGTCTGGGATTCAAGGACCGCACCTTACGTGCTGTAACGCTTGCGAAGATGAGTCATGCTGCGCTCCACCGCAATGCGTTGTTCCCAAATCTTCCTCATCGTTCCATCAGCAGAACGATGAAGTCAATTGTATTCCCTGTGATTTGCCCATTCAATGGTCTACTTGAAGTAACCTGGGCTGGACGCCCGTAGCGGGCAGGCGCCATACATACTCATGTAAACTGTAAACTGGCGTCGTAGGCACAACGCTGATCTGAGGGATGTTGCTTCACAGGCCCCACCAATTTCGACGCAGCGACCGCGCATCCTGACGAATTGAGACGCCGGGGCGGTCGGAGCCAAGCCGATCTTTCAGTATTCGATCTGAACATATCACCATTCACCACGTTGACCATCCCACAGGACTGGCTGGCCAGGCAGTCCCGCTTGTGCAGCGGAGTTAAGACTGGTTCCCCACCATGTAGGCGATGGTTCAAGACCGACCCCTTGACGGATTTCCCTATACAGCAATATTCTGCTTCGGCGTCCTGCCGTGCTCTCCTTAGCGAAGGTGACCGTCATGCAAGGTAAAGACCCGTTCTTCGCACTCCTCGGTTTATTCATCCTTGGTACGACGTTTTTCTTCTGTGGTAAAGGGTCGATTACGGCACCTCCTCCGGTCGCATTGGAAACCCCGGCTGAAATTCCTCCAACGACACCAAAACTCATTGAGCCGCCGCCATCGCCACCACCATTGCCGTCGGTATCTGCGCCGGTGAGAGCAGCCGCGATGTCTGGGAACTGGACATGCTGGCTCTGGACGGTGGTGGGAGCTGGTCTCCTGGGATGGGGAATCAAGGGCGTAGTGCTGGGACCAGTGATAGATGACAAGCGTCGTGAGGTGGAACGCCTCATGAGTAAGGTCATCATGCTCGCGAATCAACCGCCGGAGGTTCGAACGGTTGAGAAGCGGGTCGAGGTACCGGTCGAACGGGTGGTGCTGAAACGTGTTGAAGTACCGGTGGAGAAAGTCGTCGATCGGCCGTTCGACAATCCGGAGCAGTTGGCTCGGATCAAGGCATTGGAAGGCGAGGTCGCCGTGATCGCTGGGCTGTTTACGCAGATCGCTCAACTCAAACCCTTGTCTTCACAGGTCGGGGAGAGGCGTAGCGAGGGGCGGGTGGTGGTGCCGGTCGACAATCCGGAGCAGCTGGCCCGGATCAAGGCGTTGGAAGGCGAGGTGGCCGAGATCGCCGATCTTCGTGCGCAGATTGCTGAGCTCCGGGCCGTGGCCTCACAGGCCGGGGAGAAGGTCGTCGAGAAGCGGATCGAGACTCCCCCTGAGCAGATTGTCGTAAAGAATGAGGACGTGCCGGTTGAAACGATGAGCAAACCAGCCGAGGAGCTACGTCATGCCGGTGCGGTTGAGTTCTCGGATGAGGGACCAGCGGTCGGAGCGTCGCCCGATGATCTGAAACAGATCCGCGGAGTCGGACCGGCGTTAGAACGGTTTCTCCACAAGCGGGGCGTCTTGTGGTTCCGCCAAGTGGCGACCTGGAGCCAGACGGACATCGACAAATTCGAGTTCCTCTTGCCTAACTTTGGAGGGCGCATACAACGAGAAAACTGGGTGCGCAGCGCCCAAGTCGAGCATTACAAGAAGTATAAGCAGTGGCTCGGCGACGGCGAGCCCCCGAGTGTGAGTCCCGATCTTCGTGCGCAGATTGCTGAGCTCCGGGCCGTGTCTTCACAGGCCGGGGAGAAGAGTGGCGAGAAGCGGATTGAGACTCTCGCTGAGCAGATTGTCGTAAAGAATGAGGACGTACCGGTTGAAACGATGAGCGAAACCGTCGGGGACCTGGATCGTGCCGATGCCGTTGCGCCGTCGGTTGAGGGCCAAGCGGTTGGAGAGTCGCCCGATGATCTGAAACAGATCCGCGGGGTCGGTCCGGCATTAGAACGGTTCCTCCACAAACGGGGCGTCTTCTGGTTCAGCCAGGTCGCAACCTGGAGCCAGACGGACATCGACAAATTCGAGTTCCTCTTGCCTAACTTTGGGGGGCGCATCCAGCGCGAAAACTGGGTGCGCAGTGCGCAGGTCGAGCACTACAAGAAGTATAAGCAGTGGCTCGGCGACGATGGGCCCTCAAATACACAGGTTTAGGCAACACTACACCGCGATTTCTATCTCTCGCACTTCTTGTCCTTTGATTTCCTCGTCGACGGCGGCCAAGTATTCGCGGATGGCGTCCTGGATGTTTTGAATCGCTTCTTGTTCGGTCGTGCCTTGTGACCAGCAACCTGGAAGCCCGGGGACGGAGACGGCATAACTTTCTTCTGATTTGTGCAAAGCGACTCGATATTTCATATCAGCCTCGTATCTACAACGCGTCTTGCCTGCTCCAGCAAGCAGTGTAGGCATCCGATCGCCGAAAGTCCAGGGCTAGAGCGATTGTTCTCAGTTGAACTCAAATCAATGGAAATCACAGATTGCGCGGGCCTAGCGGCAGTACGGGTATCGGCTGCGTGAGATCGCCGACCATCTGGGCGTGCATGAGGCCACGGGGAGCCGGCGGCTCAAGCGGGCTGAAGCCCGGTATGCGTCGTAGCGCAGGTGGTTCCTATCCCTGTGTCCCTCGCCTCCGTCACCTAGCGTGAGAGCGGTTGTCAGATCGTCCCCCGCCCGCATGGCTAGGGTCGCAAGCAGCGGGCGTTGACAGGCGGTCTTTGCTTGCCTTCTCAACGTCATCTCGTACAATCCCAGCAAGCATCGTAGAGATGGATGGGATGAAGGCGAGGTGCATGATTGCAAGACCTGACCCCAACTACGTGGATCCGTGCGCCTCATGGTCATGTCGGGCCCGTAGATCATATTCCAATTAGGGGTAACTAATACGCCATGACACAACTCCAGACTCGACTTCGCGATGTATGTCGGCAGCTTGGGATACGCATAATTGTTCCTTTCAAGCTTGAGTTGATTGGTGGCCATACAATTTTGGCCCAGGCACTCCTACCCCAACTTGGCTCAGCGCAGGGAATGATCATAGTAACTAGCATTTCAGATCTCTCCGGGAAAGAAAATGAGTTGGTTGAAATGGGGTTTGGTTATAGTGTTTTGGATGAGCCTTCTTCCGATATTGATTATCGGGTAGACGGCTGCATAAGGATGTTTTCTGACTGGGGATGGGCTTCCGATGAAGCAAAACCTGATTGGTTGTTGGACCAAGAAGAGTAGAAAAACCAATAAGTGGAGAGAGAAAGAAAATAGGGACAAGCTGAATTTCCGATGAGAGCCGTAGCTGAACAAGAACCGATAGGTGCTGAGCAAATTGCAGATAGGTCTGCTCACATGCCTCACATTACCGACGCCCTCAGCGGCGTCACCGGCTTCACCTACGATCCCAACGGCAATCTGCTCACGCTGACCGACGCGAAGAACCAGACCACGACCTACACCTACGACAACATGGACCGGCTCAAGACTCGGAAGGATGCCCTGCCGGCCCGTCCCGCCGAAAGCTATGACTATGATCTGGCCGGCAATCTCACGCGCTTCACGGATCGCAAGAACCAGCAGACGAACTTTGTGTACGACGCACTGGATCGCCAAACGAGCACCAGCTATGCCGACGGCACCAGCGTGACTGCCGTCTATGATGCGGTGGGCAACGTGATGAAGCTGACGGACAGCGCCTCCGGCGCCATCGACTGGACCTACGATGTCCTGGATCGGGTCACGCAGGAAGTCACGCCGCAGGGGATCGTCACCTACACCTATGACGCGATCGGTCAACGGCTCACCATGCGGGCCAATGCCCAGCCACCGGTGTCCTACACCTACGACGCCAATTCGCAGCTCTCCCAAGTCACTCAAGGCCCACTCTCAGCGACCTTGACGCACGATGCGTTGGATCGGCGCACACAATTGCAACGGTCCAACGGGGTCACGACGACGTACAACTATGATCCGGCTTCACGACTGTTGGGGATCACACACGCCAAAGGCACCACCACGCTGGAGCAGCTCACACACAACTTTGATCCAGCGGACAACAAGAACCAAGTCACCCAGCTGATTCAGAATGCCACAGCCCTCCCGCCTGCCGTGACGGCGGCCTATAACGCCGTGAATGCGCAGATTCAATTCAACAGCGGGACGCTGGGCTATGACAACAACGGCAATCTGACCAACGACGGCACCAACACCTATACCTGGGATGCGCGCGATCGCTTGATCGTCATCAGCGGAGGCACCAGCGCCACCTTTAGCTATGATGCGCTAGACCGCCGCATTGCCAAGACCATCAACGGGGCGACCTCGACCTTCCTGTATGACGGCGCGGATGTCGTCACTGAATCCGGCGCCGCGAATGCCAGCTACCTGAGCACGCTGAATATCGATGAGCCGATTGTCCGGCAGACTCCCGGTGGTAATGAGTACTACCACACGGACGACCTTGGCTCGACGCTGGCCCTGACCAATGACACCGGGGCGGTGACGACGACCTATGCCTATAGTCCATTCGGCGCAACGACCGTGAATGGTCTATCCACGAATCCCATACAGTTCACGGGCCGGGAAAACGATGGCAATGGCCTCTACTATTACCGCGCTCGGTACTACAACTCCTCACACAGCCGGTTCTTAAGCGAAGATCCGCTGGAGTTTGACGCCGGTGATCCCAACCTGTATGCCTACGTCTTCAACAACCCGACGAACTTCATCGACCCATTCGGCGAAAAGATCAGAATCCCAGGGCCGATCAAGCAGTGTCTCCTTGGGATGCTGAAGGCGGCGGGTATTGATCTCGCTAAGCGGAAATCAGCGACTGATCCCGATACACTAGCGGATGCGGCTCAGGGGTGCGGGGGAGGAGGGAAGAGTGGTACGCCTCCTAAGGTCAAGGTCAAAGAGGGGACATATGAATTCAAGACCAGGGATGGGAAAACCTATGTCGGACAAAGCGGTGACATTCCGGCAAGGCTTGAGCAGCATCGAAGATCGGGGAAGCTACCTGAAGGTAACGAGGTAAAGGTGACCGAAGTACTAGGTGGAAAAACCACGCGGGAAATCGCCGAACAAAATCGGATTAGGGAATTAGGTGGCATTGGAAGTGGCAATTTGGCAAACCAACGAAATCCTATAGGTCCAAAAAGAAGACATCTTCTCTCGGGTGAGTAGGTTGAACGATGAGATATGAGCTTGAGCCAGGGAGATTTGGGATGCGCATGGTTCTGAGATCCATGTGGACCGACGAGCTACTGGCGCCCTTTATGGAGAACGATGTCCGAGAGCTGGAACTCAACTATGCAAAAGGATGGAAAGTCCAAAATCTAGAGTTTCTGAATCATCTACCCAATCTCCTGTGTCTAGATCTTGGACACTTCACCATTGAAGACATTTCACCCATCCATGTACTGCACGACTTGAAAGCGCTCCAAATTGAGACTTACTGCAAAACAAAAATTGATTTTTCTCAATTTCCTAAACTGGAGGAAGTAGCACTGGAGTGGAGAAAAGGAGCCGAGTCGCTTTTTGAGTGCTCGCAATTGCGAAAAGTCTTCGTAAATCGGCTCAAGGCGGAAAGTCTTAGCGTGTTTAAGAAACTCACCAGTTTAACTTCGCTCAGGGTGTACAACTCCTCGATTAAATCAATTGGTACGATTGTCATTCCAACGCTCACGACGTTGGAAATCGCCAATGCCAGAAAACTTGCCTCACTGAAAGGCATCGAGGGCTTCCCCAACCTTACCCGCCTTGTCATTGAGGGATGTCGTGCAATACGCAGTATTGATCCCTTGTCGATTCTGAAGCAGCTTGAAGTCCTTACTGTGGCCAACGACGGGGAAATTCAATCATTTAAGCCTCTTGCTGGTTTGAAAAAACTGAGGGAGGTTCATTTCTACGAATCCACAAACATCGAAGATGGTGATCTTACACCATTGAAGCAAGTACCCGGCTTAGTAAAGGTCTCCTTCCAAGAGCGCAAACACTATAACTTGAAGCGGAAAGATTTTGAGCTTTGAGGACACAATAAGTGGTCGAGCATGATTTCTTGATAGCACATTGGATCAGTGAAGAGATCGGGCTGGGAAGAAAACCTTATGAATCGGATATGGTACAGGTGACACGGATGCGATGGAAGACAGGAGTTTGGGCTGGCTTTTTATGGGTGATCGTACTGCTCTTGAGCCCCGTATCGGTCTTGGCCGACCAGACCCAATACATCTATGATGATCTCGGCCGACTCTCGCAGGTCATCGACGGGCAGGGCAACGTCGCGACGTATACCTACGATGCCGTCGGTAATCTCCTCTCCATCACGCGCAACACGGGAGGCATCGGCGCGCCGACAATCACGGCCTTTACGCCGAACACGGGCAATGCGGGAACCTCCGTCAACGTTTCGCTGACCGGTACGAATCTGACCGGCGCGTCGCTCGCCACGAGTAATTCCGGCATTCTCGTCCGCAATGTCGTGACGACCCCAACCTCGATCACCGCCACGTTCCAAATTGCCTTTAGTGCGGCTGCTGGACCCGCGACCGTCACCGTGACGACGACGACCGGTTCGGCTACGACGAGCTTCTCCGTGAATGCCTCCGCGCCCGTCCTCTCGGCTTTGTCGCCGACCTCCGGGCCCGTTACGCGATTGGTCACGATCACCGGGAATGGGTTCAGCACCACGGCGGGCTTGAATCAAATCGCCTTCAATGGGGTGACCGCTACGACGCTTTCTGCCACTTCGACCACACTCACGACGCAAGTGCCCAGCGGTGCTACGACTGGGCCTGTGACCGTGACAGTGGGAGGCTTGGCTTCGAATGGGCTGAATTTCACCGTTGCCAATGCGGGACCCCCACCGGCACTCACGTCGGTTTCACCGAATGTCGGCTCAGTGCAGGGCGGCCAGCAGACGACGTTGACGGGTACGGGCTTCATCGCTGGTACGACCGTCAAGATCGGCAACAAGCCGGCCTCGGTCCTCACGCTCGTGTCCGCGACGAGCATGATCGTGCAAGTTCCCGCGTCCGTGGTCGGGCCGGCCGATGTGGTGGTGACGAATACGAACGGCGACGCCGTGCTGCAGAACGGCTATACCTATGTGGCGGGAGCGCCGCAGCGGATCGGAGCGATCACCCCCACCATGGGGCTGATCAACCTTCCACGCAACACCCCAGTGACCGTGTCGTTCTCTCGTCCCGTCGATCGGACCACGATTACCACAAGTACCTTTGCGTTTACTCAGGGCGCGACGCCAGTGGCCGGGACCTTTACCTTCGAGTTCGGCGATACGGTGGGGATATTCTTGCCAATCGATCTGTTGCTACATCATTTCCCTGCCTTCCGCCGGTTTGACTCCCCGAAAACCCTTGTGATAGCGTAAGTTTCTTCGTGGATGCCGGTGGACTCCGGTGGAATAGAGTGTCTGTGATGGGTTCGAAACGATGTTACAACCACCTAACCTAAGGTGGTGAGGAGTTGATATGAAGTTCGTCTGTTTGAACTGCGAAACATATATGAGTCTTGAGAAGGTGGAGAAGCCGGAGGAGGGCTCGCTCGGTGTCTTTTTCGCATGCCCTTCTTGTAGTGCCAAGTTCTCGATGGTGACCAATGCCGGTGAAACGAACATGATGAATGCATTGGGGTTAAAGCTGGGTGCCAAGGTTGAGCCGGCGGCGTCCATGGAAGGGTTGCGGGCTCTCGCGGGAAACGGCCAAACCGCTCCTGCTATGAACAAGCCTACCCAGAGTGGGCCGACAGTATCCGCCACCACTGCCTCACCTGCGAAAGCTGGGGAAAAGGCGAGTGGCTGTCCGTTCTCGGCGATGGTAGCTGAGATGGGGTTGACGAGCTCCGGTAAGCCAGCCAACGAGGGGGCTTCCCCGTCTGAGTTCACGTGGACGGCCGATGCCAAGGAAAAGCTTGACCGGCTTCCGGCTTTTGTCAAACCGATGGTGCAGGGAAGCGTCGAGGCTTATGCGCGCAAGCAGGGTTTTAAGACCATCACGCTGCAAGTCATGGACGATTCAAAGAATGATTCGCCCAACGGCATGATATGGTCTCGGGAGGCCGAACAACGGCTCGACAATATCCCGGATTTCATCCGCCCCATGGCGCGCAAAGAGGTTGAACGGATGGCCAAGGAGCGCGGATTGTCGACGATCACAGCGCAAGTGATGGATGAGGCCAAAGAGAAGTTCATGAAGTTCATGTAACGACGGGATTCATTGTGGACATAGAAAAGGCCCATCCGGCCGGCTGGATGGGCCTTTTTACTATCTATCAGGTTCTTGCAGCGGTTCGTGATGCGGCTGATTTACGGGCTCACTCTGGTGGTTCTTACCGTCGTTTTCTCTATCTGGCCCGTTGAGGCGCAGGCGCCGCAGGCTACTTATCCCGAGGTGATGAGTGACGCAGCCGTATCCCACGATGCTCACAAGGGGCATGGAGGTGGTGCGTGGGAGGGCTCGGCTCAAGGCGTAGCCTACTCCGAGTTCAACCATCGGTTTGTCGGCTTGTTTGTAATACTGGTCGGCTTGGCGGAACTAGGGCATGCGCTGCGATACCCCCTGCCGTTCTGGATCCGTCTGGTTCTGCCGAGCGCCTTGGCGATCATCGGGCCCTATCTGCTGATCTGGAGTGACCATGAGGCTTGGCCGATTGGGCGGCTCAGCTTTGCGCAAACTTTTTTTGGGCAAGATCAGGAAATCATCCAGCATAAATTTTATGGAGTGTTTGGCACGACGGCTTCGGTGAGTGAGACGTTTCGCCGTATGGGGTGGGCTCGGCACCCGGCCTGGGCGGCGCCATTATTTTTTCTCGGCTCGGTGGGGGCCCTCCTGCTCTTTTTCCATTCCCATGGGAATCATCCCGCGAATCAGACGATCGAACTGCACCATGCCTTGCTCGGCAGCCTCGGGATCGGCGCTGCCGTCTCAAATGCCATGGTCTCCTGGGCGTCCGGTACTTCTGGACAGACGATGAAACGGTGGGAAGTGGCATGGGCGACATGTGTGATCGCCATGGGTCTTCAGCTGCTCGTGTATTTTGAATAACGGACGTGACATGGCCACTATGATTTGACACCTTTCGGAGGCCTGTGCTACGTCTACTTGCTCTTTGTCATTCTTGACACGCGATACAGCTCTAGCCAGCCGAGAGAGTCAGGCCGGATAGAGGAGGAAACATTATGGGTGGACATAGTCATTGGGCGACCATCAAGCGTCATAAGTCGGCGCAAGATGCGAAGCGCGGGAAAATTTTCACCAGAATCATCAGGGAGCTCACGATCGCGGCACGTTCCGGTGGAGACCCGGATGGAAATCCACGGTTGCGTCTGGCCATCGCCAAAGCCAAGGAAGCCAATATGCCTGGCGATACGATGAAGAAAGCCATTCAGCGCGGGACGGGGGAGTTGCCCGGCGTGACCTACGAGGAGTTCACTCTTGAAGGCTATGGTCCGGGCGGGACGGCCTTGCTTCTGGAGATCACAAGCGACAATCGGAATCGAACGGTGGCGGAGATTCGAAGTCTGTTCACGAAGAATCATGGGAATATGGCCGAGGCGGGCGCCGTGGCATGGCAGTTTCAGAAGAAGGGTCTGTTGACGATTGAACCGGGCAAGGTCGAGGAGGACACACTGCTCTCATTGGCATTGGACGCCGGAGCCGAGGATGTCAAAACCGGTGAGAAATCCATCGAGGTCATCACCGGACCTCATGAGTTTGAAGCCGTGAAAAAAGCGCTGGCGGATGCCAAGATCGAAACGACGCTTGCGGAAATTACGTACTTACCGCAGAATACCATCCGACTCGAAGAGAAGTCCGCCGAGCAAATGCTGAGGTTGATGGAAATCCTGGACGAACATGATGACGTTCAGAAGGTCCATGCCAATTTCGACATTCCGGACGAAGTGATGGAGAAAGTCGCTGCGACGGCGGCGGGATGACCCGCAGTTCACCACCATGGTTCTTGCCTTCGGGTAACGATACGACATGATCGCCTTTCTCACGGGGCGGTTGGCCTTCAAGGCACCCACGCACCTCACGCTCGATGTGCAGGGGGTCGGGTACGAAGTGCACATTCCCCTCAGCACCTATTACGCCCTGCCGAATCTCGACGAGGTGACCGCGCTGAACATTCATACGCATCTCCGCGAGGATGCCATTCAGCTGTTCGGCTTCATTTCCCAAAGCGAGAAGGAATCGTTTCTGTTGCTGACCAGCGTATCGGGCATCGGTCCGAAGCTCGCCCTCAGCGTGCTGTCGAGCCTGTCAGTCACGGATCTGGTTCACGCCATCCAATCCGAAGACATCGACAAACTCGCGACGGTTCCGGGCATAGGAAAGAAATCGGCCGGTCGCCTTGCTCTTGAACTCAAGGACAGGATCGGCAAAGTCAACGGTGTCCCCTCCCGTTCTATGGCGACCGAGACGTCCGGGTTTGATGTGTCCTACGAGGACGCGCTCTCGGCCCTGATAAACTTGGGCTATCGCGCTCAGGATGCCAAAGAGGCCTTAAAGCGAGTCACCAAAACGGCCACAGGCCCACTGGCGCTGAAGGAACTCATTCGCCAAGGGCTCAAAGAACTTGCAAGGGGGTAGGATGATGCCTATCCGTATAAGGAACGTAGTCAAGCCACTCCTGTACAGTATTCCTATCGGCGCGGTGCTCATGGGGCTATTCCCGCCTGTCAGCATGGCTCAAGTCGTTCAAGATCAGAAGAGCATCAGAATGACTTGCGGATCGTGCCCGGATGGGTATGCGACGACGGGCGTTACTCAATCCCCGGAAATATGCAAAGAGGGCGATCCGACCCTCGTGCAATGCGTGCCCCTCGGGGCAAACATGCTGGCCGTGTGCGGACCTTGTCCGGACGGCTATGCCGAAATAGGAAGTTCCTCGGTACCTGCTCGGTGTGGGAGCCAAGACGGAGGGCGGTTGTCACAATGTCAGTTGAGGAAAATGGAGCACAATTTCCCCGACGCGACCCAGGGCTATAAAAAATGTCCCCCTGACTGCGGCAGTACGGTCCAGCCTGGACAAGGGGCCCTGTCGCCTCCCCCAAAGTATCAACAGTTGCCGGAGAACAAGTAGACACGAGCGTCGCACTATGACTGAACGGTTCGTGACTAATCGCGCCACGGACGAGGAGCGGGGTCAGGAAAATGTCCTTCGGCCCCAGACGCTCGATGAGTATGTCGGCCAAGAGAAAATGAAAGAGTCGCTTCGTATTTGTATCGAAGCGGCCAAGCAGCGGGGAGAAGCCCTTGATCATGCCATTTTCTACGGACCGCCCGGTTTAGGCAAGACGACCATCGCCCACATTATCGCCAGAGAGATGGGCGCGACCTTGCGGTCCACGTCCGGGTTGGTCTTAGCCCATGCCGGTGACTTGGCGGCCATCCTGACCAATCTTCAGGAGCATGATGTGCTCTTTATCGACGAGATTCACCGCCTCCCCGCATCCGTCGAGGAAGCGCTGTATCCAGCCATGGAGGACTTCCAACTGGATCTGGTGATTGGACAGGGGCCTGCTGCCAGAACCGTCAAGCTGGATTTGCCTCGGTTCACCCTGGTCGGGGCAACGACCAGGGCCGGTTCACTGACATCCCCGTTGCGGGACCGATTCGGCCTGGTCTATCGGTTGGAATTCTATGAGCCGTTTGAGCTGGAGGCCATCGTGACGCGTTCGGCCGGAGTCTTAGGCATTGGGATCGATCGGGAGGGTGCTGCGGAGATCTCACACCGCGCGCGTGGAACTCCTCGGATCGTCAACCGACTGATTCGGCGGATCAGGGACTATGCCCAAGTCAAGGCTGATGGGCATATCACCGCACAGGTGGCCAAGGAGGGGTTGGCCTGGGTGGGCATCGATGAAGCTGGGTTCGATGAAATGGACCGCAAGATCCTGATGACCATCATGGAAAAGTTCAATGGGGGACCCGTCGGAGTGGAATCCTTGGCGGCCGCCGTCCAGGAAGACAAGGGCACGATCGAGGATGTGTATGAGCCCTATTTGATCCAAGCCGGTTTCCTTGATCGTACCGGTCGTGGTCGACAAGTGACTCGTTTGGCGTACGATCACTTTAAGCGGGCTTCTCCCTTACTCATGTAGTAACCGGCATCCTATCTCTTCCCAACTCCTATTACCAAGCGCTATCCTTGCAATAGATTCGATCGTTCCTGTAGAATTCCCCACTTGTCTCTACGATTTCCTTTCCCCCCGGGGATCGGAAAGCCCCCCGCGATCCGATGTCTGAGGCGAGACTCCGCATGTCCAGAGATATGTCAGAATATCGTAAGGAAATCGACAGGATCGATGATGAAATTATTCGACTGCTCAATGAACGGTCGAAATGCGTCATCGAAATCGGCAAGCTCAAAAAAGAAAAGGATGCGAATGCCAACCTCCATACCGCCGGCCGGGAGGCGGAGATCATCGAACGGCTCACGAAACTCAACACAGGCCCTTTCCCCAGCGAAGCCATCCCATCGGTCTATCGAGAGATTATGTCGGCCTCCTTGTCACTTGAGGCTCCCCAGAAGGTAGCGTACTTGGGGCCGCGGGCCACCTTCACCCACATGGCTTGCATGCAGAAATTCGGCTCGTCCGTCCAGTATGTCCCGGTCCAGAGCATTAAAGAGGTGTTCAGCGAGGTCGAGCGGGGTCGGGCCAATTTCGGGGTGGTGCCGATTGAAAACACCACGGAGGGTGTCGTGAATCACACCCTCGACATGTTTATCGATTCCAGCTTGTTGATCTATGGAGAAATTCTTCAAGAGGTTTCGCACCATCTGCTGTCGAAAACGGGGCTCATCGAGGACGTGAAGAAAATCTACTCCCATCCCCATGCCCTTGCGCAATGCCGGAATTGGCTGGAGACCAATCTGCCGCATGTCCCCGCGGTTGAAGTCGCCAGCACGGCTCGGGCCGCCGAACTGTGTATCGATGAACCGGCCTCGGCTGCCATTGCATCAGAGCTGGCCGGCCATCTCTACGGGTTGAAAGTCATCAAGGCTCGTATCGAAGACAATTTGAATAATTTCACGCGCTTCCTGATTCTGTCTCAAAAACCGTCGGAGCGGACCGGGAAAGATAAGACCTCATTGATGCTGTCCGTGAAGGATAAAGTCGGGGCTCTCTATGACCTGCTCCGTCCTTTCGCCTCCCATGGAATCAATATGACGAAGATCGAATCCCGCCCCTCTCAACGCAAGGCGTGGGAGTACATTTTCTTTGTGGATGTCGAAGGACATATGAATGAAGAGCGCGTCAATAGGGCGATTGAAGAAGTGAAAGCGCGCTGCCTCTTTATGAAGATTTTAGGCTCCTATCCGATCCATAGCTGACCATGGCACTACAGGTTCATCCCGATATCCGATCTCTCAGTCCGTACGTTCCCGGCAAGCCGATCGACGAACTGCAACGGGAGCTTGGGCTCTCACGCGTGATCAAACTTGCCTCCAACGAGAATCCGCTGGGGCCCTCGCCGAAGGCCTTGGCCGCATTGGCCGGTGCAGAGGACATGCTGCATCGATATCCGGACGGAGGCGGCTATCAACTTCGGCAGAAGATTGCGGATCGTTGGAAGGTGGCCGGGGATCAGGTCATCCTCGGCAACGGGTCCGATGAAATCCTTGGCTTGTTGGCCAGGACATTCTTGACTCCTGGTGATGAAGCCATCATGGCTGATCACACGTTCGTGATCTATAAGATGGAGGTCACGGCGGTCCACGGTAAGCCGGTGGTCGTGCCTCTCGTCAACTGGGCTCACGATCTTGAATCAATGGTACGCGTCGTAACGCCACGCACGCGATTGCTCTTCCTTTGCAATCCCAATAATCCCACCGGGACGATCGTGTCGCGGGACGCGGTTGATCGACTCATGGCCAACGTGTCCCATGACGTCATCGTCGTGTTCGACGAAGCCTACTTTGAATATGTCCGCAATCCGCAGTTTCCCGATGCGATGGCGTATGTGAAGCAGGGGCGGAATGCGATTGTCCTGAGGACGTTCTCCAAGATCTATGGACTCGCCGGATTACGCATCGGATACGGAATGAGTACTCCGGAGATCATCGACTACCTGAATAGAGTGCGCCCTCCGTTCAATGCCAACAGTCTTGCCCAGAAGGCCGCCCTGGCCGCATTGGGAGATGATGAGCATGTGGCCAGGAGTCGGGCCGTCAACGCAGCCGGGATGGAGCACATTGAGCAGGGGTTGCGCGCCTTAGGATTGACTCCTATTCCGAGCGAGACCAATTTTCTTTATTTTGATGCGAAACAGGATGGACGAGGGGTGTTCGAAGCATTGCTCCGAGAAGGGATTATTGTGCGGCACATTGAGGGAACCATGCTTCGTGTCACCATCGGTCAACCCGACGAGAATGCTGCCTTCCTCCAGGCTCTCGAGAAAGTCTTGAATGGAGGTCGGTGAGAATATAGTGAGGAAATTATGATCATCGTGTTGAAACCTGAGGCTTCGGAAAGTGAAGTGGATCACATTATCGACCGACTGCGCGATCTGGGCTTGAAATCGCAGATCTCCACGGGCCAGGAACGCACCATCATCGGTGTCATCGGAGACGATCGCATCCTGCACAATCAGCCCTTGACGGCACTTCCTGGGGTTGAAAGCGTTCTGCCGATCCTTGCCCCCTGGAAGCTGGTCAGCCGTGAGTTTAAGAAGGAGGCGACGATCATCGATGTCGGAGGCGTCAAGATTGGAGCGAACAAGCTGGCCATCATGGCAGGACCCTGTGCGGTCGAACGGCTCGAACTCACCGTGGGGATTGCGCATGAAGTCAAGGCTGCAGGAGCCACGATTCTGCGGGGGGGAGCCTATAAACCCAGAACATCACCCTATTCCTTTCAGGGGTTGGGTCGTGAAGGGCTTGACTACTTGGTTGAAGCGAGGAAACAGACGGGATTACCCGTGGTCAGCGAAATTCTAGACACCCGGGATATCGAGCTCTTTCTCGAAAAAGCGGACATTATTCAAATCGGCGCACGGAACATGCAGAACTTCGAGCTCCTGAAGGAAGTCGGCGCCTATGATAAACCGGTCCTCCTGAAACGAGGCTTGTCCGCGACCATCAAGGAATTTCTCCTGTCGGCCGAGTACATCATGTCACGCGGAAACCAGAACGTGATGCTGTGTGAACGGGGGATTCGTACGTTCGAAACTCAATATCGCAACACGTTGGATCTCGCGGCCATTCCCACCTTGAAAGAGCTTTCGCATCTCCCGGTCATCGTTGATCCCAGTCATGCCACGGGTAAGTGGGATTTAGTCGCTCCGATGTCAAAGGCGGCGGTCGCCGCCGGCGCCGATGGCCTGCTCATCGAGGTTCATTCGAATCCGGAATGTGCGTTGTGTGACGGTGAGGAATCCATCAAACCCTCGAAGTTCAAGGCCTTGATGACCGATCTCAGAAATATCGCGAAAGCCGTGGGTCGAGAGCTGTAGAGACGATATGGCCGTTCACTTCAAGCACGTCGCGATCATCGGTGTGGGGCTGATCGGTGGATCGTTGGGCATGATTCTCCGGCGAAAAGCGTTGGCGGATCACGTGGTCGGCGTCGGCCGTCGGGTCGAAAATCTCAAGGCGTCGGTAGCGTTGGGGGCGATCGATCGATATGTGGCCGATCCTCAAGAGGGAGTGCGTGGTTCGGACTTGATCGTCCTGGCGACACCTGTCGATACCTATGAGCGACATCTGCACGAGTGGGCCCATTGTCTTGCTCCCGGCGCGATCGTCAGTGATGTGGGAAGTGTGAAAGGCACCTTGGTCGAACGGTCGGAAGCAACCATGCCGGCGGGTGTGCATTTTGTGGGAGCCCATCCTATAGCGGGAAAAGAAAAGACGGGTGTTGCGGCGGGGTCGGATCAATTGTTCAAAGGAGCACGCTGTATTTTGACACCGACACGACGAACGGACCCGACGGCACTGGATCGGGTGAGACAGCTCTGGGAAGAGGCCGGTTCCATTGTCTTAACGATGGATCCGCATCTGCACGACCAAATTCTAGGCGCTGTCAGTCATCTGCCCCATGTGGCGGCCTTTGCCCTTATGAATGCCTTGGCCGAGCTTCGAGACCAGCAGATTCCATCGTTGGATCTCGCCGGTCATTCAGGAGGAGGCTTACGGGATACGACCAGGATTGCGGCAAGTTCCCCGGAAATGTGGCGGGATATTTTCTTGTGGAATCGGGATAATGTAGCGTCCTATCTCGACCGATATGTGCGCGCTCTGGAAGAATTGAAGCAGCTGATCAAAACAGGGGATGCAGCCGGCATCGAGAAGTTACTTGAGCGGGCCAAAGGCGAACGTGAAAAGTTGAATGGTTTTTCTTCGAGCCACCCATGACATCAATGACGATCACCCCGGGCCGGCCACTCAGAGGAACGACGACCGTTCCCGGTGATAAGTCTCTCACCCATCGGGCCATCATTCTTACTTCACTGGCAGAAGGCACGAGTACGATAGGGAGTTACTGTCAGGGAGAAGATTGTCTGAACACGATGAGGGCCTTTCAGGGGCTGGGTATCCCCATTATGCAGAGTCCCACCGAGTTAACCGTCAACGGGAAGGGGTTTTGGGGATTATCCGAGCCAAGCGCCCCGATCGATTGCGGCAATTCCGGAACCGGTATCCGTCTGCTCGCGGGGATCCTGGCAGGGCAAGATTTTTTCTCCATCCTCACGGGCGACGAGTCGATCAGGCGGCGCCCCATGGGGCGGGTCGTCAAGCCGCTGCGCGAGATGGGTGCGGTGATCGGAGGCCGTAAAGGCGGAGAACTCGCTCCCTTGGCGATAACGGGAGCCGGCCTCCATGGGATCGAGTACGCGTCGTCCGTAGCCAGCGCACAGATCAAGTCGTCGCTCCTGCTCGCCGGCCTCTTCGCTCAAGGGCAGACTCGATATAAGGAACCCAGTTTGTCCCGAGACCATACGGAACGGATGTTTCAGTTCTTTGATATTCCTCTCACGAGAGAAGGCGATACCCTGGTTTTACAAGGGCGTCCTTCGGTCGGATGGCCAGGCGTGCAGATGACCATTCCCGGTGATTTCTCGGCCGCCGCGTTCTTCATCGTGGGAGCGTCGATCGTGGAAGGATCCGATATCACCATCTACAATGTCGGGATGAATCCGACCAGAACCGGTCTCATCGAAGTCATGAGAACGATGGGAGCCGACATTCAAATTCTTGGGCTGCGAGAAGCAGCCGGTGAACCGGTGGGGGATCTTCGTGTGAAATCATCTCCATTGAAGGGCGTGATGATCGGCCACGACCTCATTCCAAAAACAATCGATGAATTTCCGGTATTGTGCGTGGCGGCCGCTGTGGCAGAGGGGGACACGGTGATTTCCGGGGCAGAGGAATTGCGGGTCAAAGAAAGCGATCGGATTGCGACCATGAGTCGCGAGTTGAAGGCCATGGGGGCGCTCATTGAGGAACGGCCGGATGGAATGGTCATCCGCGGATTAGGCCGAGGGGGAGAGAACGGCCGACTCAAAGCATCGGACCAAGCCGAAAGCCATGGGGATCATCGTGTGGCGATGTCGCTCGCCATTGGCGGACTGACGGCGGAGGAACGCATGACGATCGCCGACACGGGCTGTGTCGATACATCATTTCCGAACTTCGACAAGGTACTCACTGATCTGTTGACGCGGCGCGTGTGAACGCATGCGTCCGATTGGTCTGTTCAAAAAGGAGAAGCGCTGATTGATTATTGCGATTGATGGACCAGCCGGAGTGGGCAAGAGCACGGTCGCCAAACTACTGGCGACTCGCCTGGGCTATCTCTATCTCGATACGGGAGCGCTCTATCGAGCTGTCGCATGGAAAACCTTGCAGTCGGGAATACGTCCGTCTGATCTCGAGCAGGTGACCAAGCTATTACCGACCACCACAATACACATGCAATATCACAATGGCGCCATGCATGTCTTGGTCGATGGTATAGATGTCAGCGATGAACTCCGTACACCGGAGGTCTCGGCCGCTGCGTCGATCGTGTCCGCTATTCCAGCCGTTCGTGACTGGTTGCTACCGATCCAGCGCCAGATCGGCCAACGAGGCTCGGTGGTTGCGGAGGGGCGTGATATCGGCACCAAGGTTTTTCCTGCGGCACCGTATAAATTCTTCTTGGAGGCGGATGCCGACGTTCGGGTCACGCGGCGGCATCGTGAACTGGTCGCCGCGGGTCGTGGTGGAACGGTTGAAGCGACATCGCGGGATCTGTCGGATCGAGATCGGCGGGATCGGACCCGTTCGGTGGATCCACTGCGTCCGGCGGAGGACGCACGATTAATCGATACCTCTGCTCTCAGCCCTGATCAAGTGGTGGAGCAGATAATCGCGGCTGTGTCGACCGGGTTGTGAGCGGAGTCGTCTACGGATTCTTGTGGGTATTGGCACGAGTCGTCGCGCTGATTTGCTTTCGGTATCGCGTCGAAGGCCGGATTCCTCAGTCCGGAGGTCTGTTAATCGCCGCGAATCATGCCAGTTACCTTGACATTCCGTTGCTTGGTTGCGGGATGCGCCGAAGGGCCTGGTACTTGGGGCGCAATGATTTGTTTCCGATCCCGGTGCTGAACCGGGTTCTGCAAGCGTTGGGCTGGATACCGGTAAGGCTCGGACGCCTCGACCGAGAGGCGTTCGGCAAGGCAATCAACCTGATTCGAGCAGGAAAAGTCGTGGTCATTTTCCCGGAAGGCGGACGCAGTCACGATGGCCACCTTCGGGAGCCGAAAGCGGGAATTGGAGTCATTGTGTCGCAGACAGGATGTCCGGTCGTCCCGGCATATCTAAAGGGGACCTACGATGTCCTGCCTCCGGGTGCTTCATGGCCGAGATGGCGCCGGGTGAGCGTGCGATTCGGGGATCCCATTCGGTTCGAGACCGAGAAACAACAAGAGAGGGCAGCGACAAAACAGTTTTATCAACTGGTCAGCCGTACGGTGATCGAACACATTGCGGCCTTGGGTCAAGTTCCCTTGCCAAAGGGAAAAGATGATCTGGCGCGCGAGACACCAAGCCGGCCGACCGCCGACGCTCACAACGCTGAGTGAGCCAGGCGACTTCACCATCAGCACCCGACGAAAGTCGGAAGAGTAGGATGTTCATATGGGTACGGTATCCAACAGCAGTGACGCTCAGTTAGACCGCAATGCCTTGGCGGCATTGTACGAAGAAACCTTCCGTAATCTCGAAGAAGGCACGATTACAGAAGGCCGTGTCGTGGCTTTGGCTAAGGACAAGGTCATCGTTGATATCGGGTACAAATCCGAGGGAGTGATTCCGGGTGATCAGTTCTCTACCGAGGAACTCCACAACCTCAAGATCGGGGACCGGCTCCAAGTCTATATCGAAGAATGTGAAGATGCGGACGGCAATCTCGTTTTGTCCAAGGAAAAAGCGGACAAGATGAAAATTTGGGAAGAACTCGAGAAACTCTACAAGGAAGAGAAAAGCATCGAAGGCAAGATTGTCTCACGCATCAAGGGCGGCATGATGGTCGATATCGGCGTGAAAGCGTTCTTGCCCGGCTCTCAGATCGATCTTCATCCGGTTCGTGATCTGGACGGCCTCGTGGGAAAGACCTTTCCCCTCAAGATCATCAAGATCAACCACCGACGAGGCAATGTGGTCGTCTCGCGCCGCGTGCTGTTGGAGGAAACCAGGGATAAAAAACGGCAGACGACGCTGGCCAATCTCAAAGAAGGCCAGCTCATTCAGGGGACCGTGAAGAACATCACCGACTACGGATCGTTCATCGACCTCGGTGGTATCGACGGCTTGCTGCACATTACCGACATGTCCTGGGGGCGAGTCGGGCATCCATCCGAACTGTTTACAGTGGGAGATAAGGTTGAAGTCACGGTGTTGAAATATGATCGTGAAACCGGTCGGATTTCGCTGGGGCTCAAGCAGAAGAGCGCGGACCCCTGGACCAATGTCGCCGGCAAGTATCCCATTGGGACCAGAGTTCGTGGCCGTGTCGTCAGCCTGACCGATTACGGCGCGTTCGTAGAACTCGAGCCCGGGGTGGAGGGATTGGTGCATGTTTCGGAGATGTCGTGGACGCACGAAGTCCGCCATCCATCGAGAGTCGTGGCGGTCGGTGATCAAGTGGAAGCTGCGGTGCTCAACGTCGATCCGGCAAGCCGGAAGATATCTTTGGGCATGAAGCAGACCGCGCCGAATCCCTGGGACATGATCGAGGGCAAATACCCGATCGGAACCCGTATCGAAGGAAAGGTGAAGAGCCTGACCGATTTCGGTGCGTTTGTCGGACTTGAAGAGGGGATCGACGGGCTCATCCATATCTCGGATATGTCGTGGACGAAACATATCAAGCATCCCTCCGAGTTGTTCAAAAAAGGGCAGAAAGTGGAAGCGGTTGTGTTGCGTATCGACAAGGAAAAAGAGCGGCTTTCGTTGGGGTACAAACAGTTGTCTCGTGATCCATGGGATGAGGCGATCCCGTCGCGGTATCGCGTCGGTGACTCGGTGACCGGCAAGGTGTCGAAAGTCGCCGACTTTGGGATCTTCATCGAATTGGACGGTGGGGTGGAAGGCTTAATCCATGTCAGCGAATCCGGTCTTGAACCGTCCGCGAAGCTGGAAGAAAAGTTTAAGTTGCAGGACGACGTGGCGGCGAAGATAATCAAAGTCGATCGAGACGAGCGCAAGATCGCCCTCAGCCTTCGCGACCATCAACTGGACTGGGAGCGCAAGCAGGTTGATGAGTATCACTCTGCACAGGGTGTGCTGGATCAGAGTCTGGGGCGGGCGGCCAAACAGAGCCGGAAACGGGCGCAATCGGAAGAGCAAGGCTAAGTGGGCCTGCTTATCTAGCGGAGCGGGGAGTGGGTCATGGCGGATGAAGTGACACAGACGGAAGGCCCGCGAAAGCGCCGTCCGTTCCGCAAGGCTTTGTGGCTTTTTGTGGCGGGGGTAGGAGTGTTGATTCTGATGAATCTCTTCTACCCCGACCTCGACTTGTCCAGTGAGGACCGCATTGCCTTGATTCGAGTTGAAGGCGTCATTCTTGATTCGCAAACAACGGTCGGAGAGTTGAAGCGATTCAGCGAAAATCCCTCGATCAAAGCCATCGTGCTACGGATCGATAGTCCCGGGGGCGGCGTCGTGCCGTCGCAAGAGATTTACGACGCGGTCAAGCGGGTCCGGAGCAAGAACAATAAGGCGGTGATCGCATCCATGGGAAGCGTCGCTGCTTCCGGAGGGTATTATATCGCTGCCGCAACGGACCGTATCGTGGCCAATCCCGGAACACTGACGGGCAGCATCGGAGTCATCATGGAAACGGCCAATGTGGAAGGGTTACTCCAGAAAATCGGTGTGGAAGGGATCGTCATCAAGAGCGGAAAGTATAAGGATGTGGGGTCTCCGCTCCGGAAGATGAGCGGAGAAGAAAGGGCGTTGCTCCAGGCCGTGATGGATGACGTTCACAAGCAGTTTATCGAAGCGGTGGCGGAAGGCCGTTCACTCGAACTTCGGACCGCCCAAGCCCTCGCCGACGGTCGAATCTTTACTGGACGCCAGGCCAAGGAAGCAAAACTGATCGATGAACTCGGTGACTTGGAAGATGCCATTCAACTGGCTGCCGAGGTGGCCGGGATCGAAGGAGAACCGAAGGTCGTCGAGCCACGCCGCCGCTTTTCCATTCGCGAAATCCTGGACTCGAAACTCAGCATGATGTTTCCGAAATTGAATATGCAACCGGGTGTGAGCTTGAAGTACCTGATGGCCTTCTAGCTGTGTCACTGAAGATGCGGCGATAACCGGGTCGAAGGGAGAGTGGATATGACCAAGGCGCAGATCATCGAAAAGGTTTCTGAGCAAGTCACCACCTTGACGAAGCGGCAGGCAGAAGTCGTCGTCAATACGATTTTCGATTGTGTCCGTGACTCGCTGAAGAACGGCGATAAAACGGAGATTCGCGGATTCGGCAGTTTTCGATTGCGGGCCCGTCGGATGAAGGAAGGGCGGAATCCAAAGACCGGAGAAACGGTTGCGGTTCCGGCCAAGCGGGTCCCGTTTTTCAAAGCCGGCAAAGAGCTCAAAGAGTTGCTCAATCAATAGACCGCTCGTCTTGGAAGAGGGGATTTGATCCCATGTCAGAACCGTCACAGTCTGCAGCCATGGAAATCCGTTGGACCGATGGCGCACTCAGGCGAATGGAACGTGCACCGATGTTTTTGCGTGGCATGGTCCGGCGTTTGGCTGAAAAAAAAGCGCGTGAATTGGGGTATGAGCAAATCACCGAGGAAATTCTCGAGCAGTTCAAGGGGCAGATGATGGGGCGTCTGGGCGGTGAAGCCGGTATGGCTTCTGCCGCCGAAGAAATGGCCCAGGGCCGTCTTCCATGGACCGCCGCCGCCAAAGAGCGGTTGGAGACGGTTCCTGAGTTCATGCGCGGGATGATCAAGCAGATCGCAGAGGAAGTCGCCAAGGAACGGGGGCATCTCGAAGTGAATGTCGAGTTGTTCGAAAAAGTGGAAGCCCTTGGTGACTTCCATGAGGAGACCGGCCCTCCGATGGAATGGACCGATGATGCCGCGGCCCTGCTCCAGGACAAGTTGAAACAATCGCCACCCATCGCCCTGGAATTCGTGACCGACATGTTGAAACGCGATACGGAAGATCTCGCCAGAGCGAAACGGCTGACCCGCATTGATGCAGCGGTTCTACAGGATCTATGGGAAGCGCCTCAGGAACGAATCGCTTGGACCGACGAAGCCTGGAAACGGCTTCAGACATCTCCGGATTTCGTGCGCAGCGGGATCAGAAAAGCAGCCGAACGGCGAGCCCGAAAGCTGGGATTGAAAGAAATCGATTCAGGCCATTTGACGACGTTCCGGAATCAGGCCATGATGAAGGCCGTCAAGCGCATCCGCTCGTTCGGTTATCAGGAATTGACATTCGATGCGTTCGATACCGCCCTTCAGAAAACCAAGCGCCTGCAGGGCAATGATCAAGCCGAGAAACGCCTTCAGGAAATTCGCGGGCACTTTGCCGACCCTTTGACAAAGAAGCCGGAAGGCGGGACCCTGGGAGCCGAGCTCATGGATCGTTTTCGCAGGTACCTCAAAGGAGAGGGAACGCTCTGACAATCGAAGATCCCTTCTGCGTTTTCTTCAAGGTGCTTTCCAAGAGCGTCGTGCAAGCAGTGGAGCGTTACACTTAGTGTGTTTCCACCGCTTGAGGCCAGAACTTGTGTCGGATTTGGGGGAGTGGTTCGTTATCCAAGTTCGGAATGTCGTAGAGGCAACGATCGATCGTCGCAACTTCGTCTTCAGTCAATGGTAACGTTACTTTTTTCTTCCAGAATTGATCAAGCGTAAAGTAGTCTCCCGACTGAGGCTTCTGCGCAAGCAATTCCTGCATTTTTTTGAAGCCCGGTGTATCAACGCCGGGGATGCGCCCCTTGTTCCGATCATGACACCAGGTGAGAACTTCGGCAATCCCGTACATCGTAATATCAACGTTCACAATCTTGCTCATAACTTTCCTCCTAAAAGCGACGCCGCATCATAACGTAAGCGGAAGGCAAAATTCAAAGGCTGATGAGGGCCCGCTCGTAGATTGCGAGGGGAAAGATTGCCTCTGTATACTGGGGCTTGTGATTCTATCGGCATAGGCCATTGGTCCCAGCAGGGTTCGGTAGCGGAGACTGTGTGAATAATCGTATCGAGCGGAGATCGCGCACCGCGAGGCTGTGCCTTTCCGTACTATGGCTGTTTCTTCCGATCGGTCACGGTTTGTGGGCCTGTTCCAAGAGCGAACCCTATGATCCACCTGATCCATTTTATTACTTTGCCAGTTACAAGGTGGGTAAGAACCCCACCACCATTGTCACCGAAGACCTTAATCAGGACTCGTTCACCGATCTCATCACGACCAATATTGCCAGCAATACCCTCTCGATCTTGCTGGGCAATGGTGACGGGACGTTCAGGGACCAAGTTCAACTCCATGTGTGCCAGGAACCGCGTTCTCTCGTGATGAGTCACTTCAATCAGGATCGGCATGCGGATATGGCTTTGGCATGTTCCGGTGGCGACGAGGTGATGATTTTGCTTGGACATGGAGATGGGAAGTTTGAAGAGGGGCCGCGTTATCCGGTCCATCGGGCGCCGATTGGTTTGGCCGCCGATGATATCAACGGTGACCATCATGCCGATCTGGTTGTCGCGCTACGGAATGACAAGATCAAGGTCTTTCTGGGGAACGGGACCGGCGAATTCCGACATGGAACACAGTACGAACATGGAGACACTCCTACATCCGTGGCCCTGTCCGATCTCAACGGCGATGGAAGATTGGATCTGGTGGTGACGAATGGAGGACCGATGTCGAATGCCGTTTCGATTTGGCTCGGGAACGGGGACGGCACCTTTCGTGATCCCAAAGACTATTCGACGGGCCGGCGGCCTCTCGGTGTGAGCTTTGCGGACTTTAATAATGATCATCATCGGGATCTATTGGTCATCAATGGAGAAAAAGATAGCTTCACGACGTTTCTCGGAAACGGCAATGCGACGTTTCGGCCCGGTAAGGATTCCGGGGCCGATGCTGGTCCCAACTTTGGGTTGGCGCGGGACTTCAATGGCGACCGGTTAGAGGATGTCGCCATCGTCAATCTCCAATCGAATGATCTGTCGATCTTGTTTGGAAAGGGTGATGGGACCTTTCACTATCCGCCGAGGAATTACCGCACGAAAGCCGGCCCGTTTGCCCTTTCATCATTTCGTGTCACCACCTCCGGACTGGAAGAACCCGGACTCGCCATCGCGGACAACGGAAGCGGCAGTGTCTCGATCTTCCTCCACCGTGGACTCAAACCCATTCCGAAGTTGGAGGCAAGAGAATAGGACGCGGGCAATCGCCGCCCATTCTTGACAGCCTGGAGGGCCTTCGCTAGAGTGGCCAGGGGCTAGGCCTGCGCGCAAATTTTGAGCATGACATGGCACTTCGATCCTTTGCATGGTGGTTCATGATCGGGGCTCTGCTGACCCTCTCCGTCCTCATGGTCCAGGGCGGAGTCCGCGACTTGTGGGAAGGCACGCAACCCTCTGGCGGGACGAATGTTTTCGTGTATTTTGGCACGACCCTCATCGGTGGTGGCTTGCTCGCTGGGTGCGTGGCGTTAATCATGAATCGCCTTCGGTAACCGGAGAGAACAGGACATGTATGCAGTGTCTCAAGTGCAAAGGGTTCATGTTGGTGGAACGCCACTATACCCTGGTCAACAGGCGGATATACGCTCGATGCCTCAATTGCGGGTTCTGGATTGATCTGGCCGACCTCCTCCGGTTTTTTCATAAAGTGATTGATAGTGGGCGGAAAGGTGATAAAGTGCGTGAATCGTTCATCTTTTAAACGAGGCGGCCGTTTGTGGCACGATGCGACCATGATCCCCTCGGTGATCACAGGCAAATCTTGGACAGTACCTTCCCTCGCTATACGCTTGTTTCAGTCATCGCTCTTTTCGTGATCGTGTTTTTCGTAGGCCCTGCTTCGGGGATGGAGAAGCAATCCCGGAACCCGGCTCACCATCCTGTCCGGTATGCCCCGCAACCCTTCCCGTGGAAACGAATCCCGGCGCACAGTATTCTTCTGAAAGAGTTGCGATCGGGCCGTATCCTGTTCGAGCACGAGGTCGAGAAACGCCTTTCGCCGGCCAGTCTCACCAAGATTATGTCGGCGCTGATCGTTCTTGAAAAAGGCCGCCTCGATGATTTGGTCACGGTGAGCAAGAATGCGGCAAGGGCTCCCAAAACTCACCTGAGGTTGAAAGTAGGGGAAGTGTTCCGCCTCGGCGATTTACTCAAGGCGATGATGATGGTGTCGGCCAATGACGCCTGCTTGGCGGCAGTCGAGCACGTCGGCGGAGACGAAGAGCAGTTCGTCATGTTGATGAACAGCAAGGCTGTTGCACTCGGGTTGTCAGACACCCACTTCAGCAATGGGTGCGGTTTCGACGGTCCCGACCATTACTCGACGGCTGAAGATCTCGCGACGTTGAGTGAAGTGGCGATGCGGAACATGGTGTTCCGAGACCTCGTGAAAGAGGAACGCGAGATTATCACACCAGTCAGCGGCTATCGCGCGTATGTTCTCCACAACACGAATCGTTTGCTCGGACGCATCCCCGGCGTGGAAGGGGTGAAAACCGGATTCACTTCAAAAGCAGGCCGCTGCTTGATCGCCAAAGTCTCCCAAAACGGGAGCGATTTGCTGCTCGTGATCCTGAACTCGAACCGTCGGTGGAATACCGCAAAGAGCTTGATCGACTATGGGTTCCGTCTCACGAATACCGTCCCCTAGCAGCCTCCTCTTATTCCTCACATAGTGTAAAGGATAACGTACGGAACTGGTTGGCATGTCGATTGTGGACGTCGCTGGTTCGCTATTTGGATGCGAGCACTATCGCTGGGCAGTCGAGAGGAGATTTCTCCGCGTCGAATCAAACGACCGGTTCGGCTCTGCGGACTTGAAGATGTGGGTTTCTGCCTTCTTTGGCACAGCTTCCGATTGGTGACACGACTGGGATGGACTATCGTGGAGCGGCAAACTCGATGTTGATGTCCTTGCCAAGATAATTTACCTGGAAGCCTTGCTTGTCGTACGCCATGACGGCGCCCATCACGTTTTCGTCTCCATACTCTTCGCGGCCTAACAACTTTCGGATGTCCTCCGGACTCTCGCTATTGAGCACGTTGCGAAAGATACCTCTGGTCTTGTACGCGAACCGGTTATTGATGAACAGGAGGTCGACCTTGCCGTCTTGAATACGCACTCCGGCCATTGGACCGGTGGGTTTTCGCTGATCGAGCAGGAAGATGAACGTCGCTTCCTGTTCGGCCTTGATTCCGGAAATCTTTTCGTTCACGAGCGTTTCAACGGCCTTGGATTCCGAGTCGCCAAGTTTGACGCCGAACAGCGAGACGTCAGCGCTCGAAAAGGCCGTCGGCTCCATGACATCGTTCTTGCTTAATTCATACGGCTCGGCGTGGGCTGAACCGAGCACTGCCAGGACACTCGCCAGTAGGATGATGGCCATCCATGCTCCAGGTTCATTTGTCATGGCGTTTAGCGTTTCTTTCTTAAGGGTCCGGGATTCGATAAAGAAGGGTTCTGGTGGATTTTGGAAGGCATGGGGGACATTGTAGCCAACATGTCGCTAGACCTGCAAGGAACGCGATACATGAAAGGCCGCTGGAGGGGATTTGTTGGATGGATATCTATCTTGGCATCACGATTGCGGCTTGGCGTCCAGCAACATCGCCCCAAGTTCACGAAGTCGGTAAAAGTAGATCTGGGACTGAGGGTCCAGTCCTTCTGTCAGTTCATCGAGATCGCCTAAACAGTCTTTCACGATGGCAATCCGTTGGTCATCGAGGCCATCGGAACTATCGAGGTAGTAGACCACACAGCCGCTGATGACCGTATCGATCGTCATCAATTGTCCCTGGTGCGGGCTCGAAAACCGAGGCCAACCGTCGGCACAATGCTGTTCCCACGCAGTAGTGATCATGTTTCGATCCACGAGTACTCCTCCTCTTCTCTATGGGGCACGCCAGCACCCTAGCGTACGTAAGAGCGGAGGGGCAAGTATCCAATCAAGAGGACCCGAGGGAACAGTGTGGGAAGTCACAGGTCAGGGATACAATCCACGCTGGAGATGCGCCTGGGCCACTTGGTCAATCCCGCTCATGAGCGCCGCCATGCGCATGGACACCCCGCGCGCAGTCGAAAAATGGAGTGTCCGTTGAAAGGCGGATGTGATGATGTCTTGCAGACGATGCTGAATGTCTGTCGCGCTCCAGAAAAAGCGCTGAAGGTCTTGCACCCATTCGAAGTACGAGACGATGACCCCCCCGGAATTCGCAAGGATGTCGGGGATGACGAATATGCCTTTGTCGGCGAGGATGCGGTCGGCTTCCAGCGTTGTCGGCCCGTTCGCACCTTCGGATAGTATCCGACACCGTAAGGAATGGGCGTTCTTGCTTGTGATCTGTTCCGAGAGAGCAGCAGGCACCAGGACAGTGCAGTCCAGTTGAAGCAATTCTTCATTCGTGATCGCCTCCCCAAGCCTGGTGTCATGCAGCGGTTCACCGGGGGTGCGCCGAAGGAGCTGTGCGATATCCAACCCCTTGTCGTTGTAGAGACCGCCATTGACATCACTGACGGCGATCACCCGTGCCCCCTGTTGTTGCATGATGCGGGCGGTGTGTGAACCGACATTTCCAAATCCTTGGATCGCCACGGTGGCATTTTCCATTGGCAACCTAAGGTGGCGAAGCGCTTCTTGGGTCACATACACGACTCCGCGTCCCGTCGCTTCTTCTCGGCCTAAGCTCCCCCCGATCGAAATCGGTTTGCCGGTGACCACTCCGGGAACAGCGAAGCCGACTTGTTGGCTGTACGTGTCCATCATCCAGGCCATGATCTGGGCGTCGGTTCCCACGTCCGGGGCCGGTACATCCTTGTCCGGACCGATCAGTGGGAAAATCTCGGCGACGTATCGCCGTGTCAGCCGCTGTAACTCGGCGGGTGACAGCCGCCGCGGCGCTACTGCGACTCCGCCTTTCGCGCCTCCATAAGGCAAGCCGGCCAACGCGCATTTCCACGTCATCCACATCGCAAGGGCGGCCACCTCACCAAGATTCACGTCGGGATGGTAACGCACGCCTCCCTTGGAGGGGCCGCGTGATGAATCATGTTGAACCCGGTAGCCGGTAAAGACTTCCACGTGCCCATCGTCCATCCGAACTGGAACGCTCACGACGAGAGACCGCTGGGGAAGTTTCAGCCGTTCGCGAAGGTTCGGGTCGAGGTTCATGGCCTCCGCCGCCTGATCGAACTGAGCCACTGCTAGGCGGAAAGTCGGTGTGTCAAGTTCCTGCATAAGGCTCCCCTGAACAAACGCCCGCCATCGCCGTACCCTGACGCGTCATGCAGCCGTTGATCGGTTGCAGGTGAACACCGCCGCAAAGGCCAGAGCAAGGCACTGTTTGACCTCCTCAACCGGAACTGCTGTTTGGCGTACTGCCGCCATGGATGTCACACGGCAATCAGGAAATCCGCAGGGATGGATCCGTTGGAACGGCGTGAGATCCAAATCGACATTCAAGGCGAACCCGTGCAATGTCACGCCGTGCTCGATTCGTATTCCCACGAAGGCGATTTTTTGAAGCTCAGGTCGCAGGATCCACACACCTGGCTTGCCCGTGATGCGAGAGCCGGCAATGTCCCAATGGGCGAGCGTCTGAATGATCACCTCTTCCAGCAACCAGACCAATTGCTTGGGCCCGGCAGCATGGCGATCAAGCTTGAGCACGGGGTAGACGACAATCTGTCCGGGGCCGTGAAAGGTCACCGATCCGCCACGATTGACGTGATGCAGTTCGGCTCCATCCTCGCATAACGCGGATTCACTACCTCCCCAATCTGACGGCTTGGTGCGACGTCCGAGCGTATAGACGGGTGGATGTTCAAGAATCAGAACCGTGTCCGGCCGGCGATTGAGGAGACGTTCCCCATGCAAGCGAGACTGTATTTCCCAGGCTACGAGATAAGGGACCGGTTCTGGAAAGAAACGAATCGCATCCGTCTGAATGTGGAGAAATTCCAAGTGTGGGGACGTCGCGGTATTCGCGTCGATCACGGGATTACACGCTCAAGGGGACAGATCCATCCATCAAGATGGCTAACGTCCATCAGGATCAATTCCAAAGGTCGCGGTCGTGGAGAAGCACAAGCCCGCATGGTTTGGATATTGTTGCATACTTCACCGACAGAGGAAAGCCGGGTTACGAGAGGAACGGTATTCCCCCCGCAACCCGGTATATTCGGTAACTACTTGATGGCGGCGAAAAGCTCCTTGATCGCAGGAGTCTTCAGCTTCTTGAGCGCCTTCGCCTCGATTTGGCGAATACGTTCGCGTGTCACGGACAAGCTCTGACCGACCTGCTCCAGAGTGCTGGCTTCATCATAGCCGATTCCGAAGCGGAGCCTAATGACGGTTTGCTCGCGAGGCGTGAGAGTGCTCAGAATTCGGTCCAGTTGTTCGGTCAGTTCACTCCGGTGGACATGTGCATCGGGTGGAACAGCTTCCTGGTCCGGAATCATATCCCCGAATTGGGTATCGCCGTCACCGATTGGAGTTTCCAAGGCCACCGGTTCCTGAAAGGCGAGCACTGTCTCGCGGAGTCGCTCCGGTCTCATGCGCAACGCATGGGCGATCTCTTCCAAGCGGGCCGGTCGTCCAAACTGTTGCCCCAGTCTCCGCATCACACGGAGGATTCGATGCGAGGCTTCCGTTTGGTGGACCGGAATGCGAATCGTTCTCGATTGGTCCGCCAACGCCCGGGTGATGCCCTGCCGGATCCACCACGTGGCGTAGGTGCTGAACTTGAATCCCTTTCGGTACTGGTATCGTTCGGCCGCTTTCATCAGGCCGATATTGCCTTCCTGCACGAGATCCAGCAAGCTCAACCCTCGACCGGTGTAATGTTTAGCGACATCCACCACCAAACGAAGATTGCACCGCACGAGTTCATCTTTGCCCTCCTCCAAGATGACCCTGGCGGAGCGGATTTCATCGAGCAATAGGTTCAGCGTCTTGGCGGTGCCCGCGACAGGCTTGAAGTCTGAATCCGACTGATTGAGGGTGGTGTGTAAGGCCTTCTCGGCACTATCCAACGCGGTCGCCGAAAGTCCGCTCAACCGTCTGACTGTTTGCAGGACTTTCACGCTCTCTGCAACAACGGGTGTACGTTTGGATTTGAACAAGACTCGTACGGCCTGACGAAGAGCCGCCCGAATGCGCCTTGTCCCATGGTCCACTCGTTTGGCGATGGCAGTTTCCTCTTCCCGCGTCAGGAGCCCTCGTTCGCCGAACGATCGGAAGTACAAGGCTTCCAAAAGGAACGGGCTGGCCCCGCGGCTCATGCGCATGGCCGGTTGAGGTTTGGCGTCCGAGTCGGACTCCTCGGCTTCGACACGGCTCATCATTCCCAGCATGCCGCTGGCCTTGGCGTCATCGGCATCGACATCCGGGACGAAAGTTTTCTGTATCTCTATATCTTCTGACACTCGCAGTCCATCTTTCATCGTGTCACCTTTTGCTCTGGTTGAACATCGTACCTTGTTTGAGCCTTATTCAGCGGAAAAGATTCAACCGAGTCCAGATCTGTACTCAGATACGAAGCAAAAGAGATGCTGGATTCAAGATGAGAAAAGACGGGTGAAATCAGCTCGAAAAATCAGAAAGATTAGACGGGGCTAATGAGGAAGCACGGGAAGAACTGTCCCACTTATGCGGCATGTATGTAGGATCGGCATCAGAATTCAGGCTGAAATGCCACACTATTTATTGGAAAAGAGTCCTTTGATGAAAGGGGCCAGGGTGTCGATTGGAATGGGGAAAATGGTCGTCGAGTTTTTTTCCGCCGCAATCTCGACGAGTGTCTGAAGGTACCTCAGCTGAAGCGCGGCAGGGTTTTGACTGATGACGTCGGCGGCTTCCGCAAGTTTCTGGGCGGCCTGGAATTCGCCCTCCGCGTGGATGATCTTGGCGCGCCGCTCTCGTTCCGCCTCAGCTTGTCGGGCTATTGCACGTTGCATATCTTGCGGAATATCCACGTTTTTCACTTCAACGGCCGCCACCTTGACTCCCCAGGGTTCGGTCTGTTGATCGATAATCCGCTGCAGTTCGGCGTTGATGTCATCGCGCTTCGACAGCAGGTCGTCGAGCTGACTCTGACCGAGCACGCTGCGCAGGGTGGTTTGTGCCACTTGTGATGTGGAATACAAATAATCCTGGACGGCGAGGACGGCCCGTTGAGGATCAACCACACGAAGGAAGATGACGGCATTCACCTTCACGGAAATATTGTCCCGGGTGATGACATCCTGGGAGGGGACTTCCATCGTCACGGTCTGTAGGTTGACCCGCACCATCTGTTGGAGGACCGGGACGACCAGCCGAATGCCCGGACCTTTCACCGTCTGAAACTTGCCCAGTACAAATACCACAAGCCGTTCATATTCCATGACGCGCTTGAAGCTCGCATAGAGCACGGCGCCCAGCAGGACTAACGGCATGAGCAATGACATATTGGCTCCTTATCTTCGGTCGATTTATCTGTTGGTCGGGGCCACCTTTACGGTCAGTCCCTCAATCCCCAGTACTTCTGCGGGTTCTCCCTGCCTTATCGGGGCATGGCTCACTGCCTCCCAGATTTCTCCATGTAGCGTAATCTGACCGCGAGGATTGAGGTCGGTCTTGGCGATCCCGATCGAGCCGATCATGCCCTCTGCTCCCGTAACCGGTCTGCCGCGGGTACTCTTGACGGCTGTCCAGGCAATGATTCCAATCAAGGATCCGAGCGTCATGACTGTCGGCAATAAAAAGGATAGAGACACTTGCAAATACGGTGCGTCGCTCTTAATAAGCAACAAACCGCCCAACGTCATCGCCGCCACGCCGCCCAGCGCGAGCAACCCATAGCTGGTGACCGAAATTTCGAGCAGGAGGAAAACCACGCCGAGCACCACAAGAAGCGCGCCCGCGTAGTTCACGGGAAGCGACTGAAGTGAATAGAACGCCAAGATCAAGCTGATGGCGCCGATGATACCGGGCAGGATGGCGCCGGGGCTGTAGAGTTCGGCCATAATCCCGATTGTCCCAATGGACATGAGAAGGTAGGCGATATTGGGATCGCTCAAGATCTTGAGCAGTTCCAGGCGAGTTCCCATCGGGAATTCACGGAGCGTAGCGGTCTCTTTCGGGAGCGTGATTGATCCGTGAGGAAGAGCAATCGTTCGTCCTTGGAGGTATTTCAATAATGTGGGGATGTCTTCCGCGATCACGTCGATGATACGGAGTTTTAAGGCTTCTTGCTCGGTCACGGAGACGCTTTTTCGAACTGCGTCTTCGGCCCATGAGACGTTTCGTCCACGCTGTTCGGCGATACTTTTGATGTACGCGACCGCGTCGTTTTCCACCTTCTCCTTCATCGTGTTGTCCATCTCACCGCCACCCATCGCCACCGGATGTGCGGCTCCGATGTTGGTGCCCGGCGCCATGGCGGCCACATGGGCCGCCATCGTGATGAAGACACCTGCCGAGGCGGCACGGCCTCCGGAAGGAGCGACGAACACGATCACCGGAATAGACGAGGCTGTCATGTCTTTGATCATCAAGCGCATGGACGTGTCCAGTCCTCCGGGAGTATCGAGTTTTAAGATGAGGGCTTGTGCACTCGATGATTGGGCCAACGCGAGGGCATCGTGCAGATACTCCGCTGCGACAGGATTAATGACCCCTTCGTAGTTTGCGACGATGATGTCTTCGGCGAGCGCGGGGCAGGTTAACAGCATCAAACACAGGACCAATCCTGGACCCACAATCGGTGTTGTGAGCTTATACATGGGTGAAAGTGTCCTGTGTTCACCATCACTGTGGAAACGATCAATGATGAAAAGATCTTACGAGCCACTTGCTACCCTGTCAAGGAAGCGGCCTGGTTGCAAACCACGGAATGAACCCCCTAGAATGCGCGGCATGTCTTGCTTTGCCAATGGTGAACGTATCCATTTGGTCGACCAAAAAAGACGGCAGTACGCGCTCACGTTGAAAGCCGGCGAGACGTATCAATTCAGTGGACAGAAGATTGCCCATGATGCGCTGATCGGACGTCCCGACGGATCTATCGTCACTCTGTCCGGCGGCAAGAAAATGGTGGCGCTCCGACCCACGTTCGGGGACTACGTACTTAAGATGCCCCGAGGGGCTCAGGTTCTCTATCCCAAGGATTTGGCACTGATTCCAATGTGGGCCGATGTGTATCCAGGCGCCCGTGTGTTTGAGGCTGGCACAGGGTCTGGGGCATTGACCATGGCCTTGCTGCGGTCGGTTGGGGCGAGAGGAACGGTCGTGACCTACGAGGCCAGGGAAGACTTTGCGCGGACCGCCTTGACCAACATTGAACGTTATTTGGGAGCTCCACCCAATCTTGTTCCGTTGCAACGGAACGTCTATGAAGGGATCGAGTTGCTAGATGACGGGGTACCGTTCGATCGTGTCGTGCTTGACTTGCCGGAACCATGGCAGGTCGTCCCGCATGCAGCCAAAGCCCTTCGATCCGGCGGGATCTATCTGAGCTTTGTCCCTACCGTTCCGCAGGTCATGCAAACGGTGGAGGCACTTGAACGGACGGCCGTGTTCGAGATGATCGAAACGTTTGAGACCCTGTTGAGAACCTGGTCGGTGCAGGGTAGAAGTGTGCGTCCGGATCATCGCATGGTGGCTCATTCTGGGTTCATCACGGTGGCTCGTAAGGTCGAACCGGGGCTCCTGGGGCCAACGACTGAGAGAAAAGTATCTGCGGATGGAGGCCAAGAAGACACGGACGAAGCGGAAGAGGAAGGGAGCGTATGAGTAGGTTGGAAAGCAAGGTAGCCGTGGTGACGGGAGGCAACGCCGGGATCGGCGAAGCGATTGCAAAACGGTTTGCCGAAGAGGGAGCTTCGGTTGTCATCACGGGGCGCCGGCAACAGGAATTGGATCGGGTGGCCAGTGTCATCCGACTCAATAAGGGAAAGGTATTGGGGGTTGCCGGTTCGGTGACGGACGAAGTCCACGTGCAGGACGTGGTCCGTCGAACGCTTGATAGTTTCGGGCGGATCGATGTCCTCGTCAATAACGCGGGAATCGGGGAGTTTGGAAAGAAGCTTCACGAGATCGAGGATGCTGCCTGGGCGCGCGTGTTTGATATCAACGTGACCGGCGTATTTCGTATGACGCGAGCCGTCATCCCTCACATGCAGAAGCAAGGACGAGGCTCGATCATTAATATTTCGTCAGTTGCCAGTTTAGTAGGTCTTTCCGGCTTAACGGCTTATACCGCATCCAAAGGCGCACTGGATGCGATGACACGCGCACTGGCGGTCGAATATGCGAAGGAAGGGATTCGCTGTAATGTGGTGAATCCGGGACTGATTGATACGCCGATGGCAGCTCCCCTGATGGCCAATCCCGATATGCTCCAGCCCATCCTTGCCCAATATGCCATTCGCCGCCCCGGGACGCCGGAAGAAGTGGCAAATATGGTCCTGTATCTTGCCTCGGAGGAAGCGGCCTGGATTACCGGGGCGACGTTTCCGATTGACGGGGGCATGACCATATATAAAGGGTAAATATTGCGTCAATCAGCAGGAACGACTTCCCGTTCCAAGTGGAGAGTAAGTGAAGAATGGACATTGACGCGCACACACAGTTTTGCGGAGTGATCGGCAATCCGGTGGGTCATTCACTGTCGCCTGCCATTCACAATGCCGCGTTCCGCAAATTAGGGCTCAACTATGTGTACCTTGCCTGGCAGGTGGAAGCGATTGGCGATGCCATCAAAGGGCTTCGCGCACTGGGGAACTTCCGGGGAGCGAGCGTGACGATTCCTCATAAGGTGGCGGCGATTTCCTTTCTTGATCAGGTAGATCCGACGGCACAGCGAATCGGTGCGATCAACACCATTGTGGCCGAAAAGGCTGCGTTGACCGGGTACAATACAGATGCGACGGGTGCGCTAAGGGCGTTACGGCAAAGCGGCGTCGAGCTACAGGGCCGACGCATCGTCGTCCTTGGCTCCGGAGGGGCCGCTCGAGCGATCGCCTTCGTGCTGTCAGCGGAATCCGGTGCGGAGAAATTGACATTACTAGGCATTGATGATTCCGAGCGGACCAGTCTGGCTCAGGAGGTCCGCGCTGAGACAATGTTGACGATCGAGGATTTTCACCTTGACGAAACCACCCTTCGGCGAGTACTTCCCGACGCGCACGTGCTCATTCATTGCACTCCAGTCGGCATGTCTCCGAAAATCGATGTTTCTTGTGTCCCGGCTTCGCTTCTCCATGCCGATCTCTCCGTTATGGATATCGTCTATAATCCCCTCGAAACGAGATTGCTGAAAGATGCAAAACGTGCGGGGTGTAAGACGATTGCCGGGTTGGAGATGTTTCTCAATCAGGCTGTCGCTCAATTTGAGCTCTGGACCAATCAATCGGCTCCGGTTGATGTGATGCGCATGGTCTTGGAATCCCGCTTCCGATGAATGTGGTCTTGATCGGCTATCGAGGTACGGGAAAGAGCACGGTCGGAAAGATCCTGGCGGCTCGACTCGGACGTGTCCTTGTGTCGACCGATGCGGAGATCGTGAAGTTCGTCGGTCAAAGCATTCCGGAAATCGTCGAAACAAATGGGTGGGAATACTTCCGTGAGCTCGAAACCAAAGTGTGCCAAGAACTGTCCGGCCGGATAGGGTTGGTGATTGATACGGGTGGGGGAGCAATCCTTCGACCACGAAATGTTGAAGTGTTGAAGGAAACCGGAAAGTTGTTCTGGTTGACCGCCTCGGTGAACACCATCGCAAAGCGTATCGGTCAGGACTCACAACGGCCTTCCCTTACGGGATCCAAATCTTTCGTGGATGAAATAGAAGATGTTCTTTGTGAGCGCACACCGAAGTATGAAGCCGCTGCGGATTATGTCATTGAGACGGACGAAAAGTCTGTCACGCAAGTAACCGATGAGATTTTGGCACGACTGTAGCTGTCTGAACGACTCAACCTTGACAAGTCTTGCCAGAACGTGATTGATGTACCCATCTGCGCCCGTAGCTCAGTTGGATAGAGCGCCGGGCTTCGAACCCGTAGGTCGCAGGTTCAATTCCTGCCGGGCGCACCATAGATTCAAGGACTTACGCCGTCGCTCCTCTCGCCGACCCCTCGGACTGTGCTAATTTTGTGCTAACCCGAGCCCGCAGCCGATCCAGGACCTCCGCGCCGCCCCCCAGGCTCTCCGGTTATGGTGCCCGTAATGCGGCAATTTTCATAAGCCATTAAGATCCATCCCGGTCTGCACAAGATCCGATAAAAATCGATGTTGAAGGTAGCCTTCGCTATGCCGGCCAGGTAGATCTGCTTGAGGAGCTGATAGACCGATAAGCGATCTCTTCGGTGAACATCCGCCCCATCATGAGGTCATGGACCTCATCGATTGACGGCGAATCATCGGTTTCGTTCTATGCCATGTGCGGGACAGGACGTTATAAAGTAGAATGAGCACGTGACCATAACCATCAAAGAGCCAACGGCTCGTAGGCCTGAGATTGGCCACCGGATCGACCTCCACAGCGCTAAGCACAAGCGTATCCCAGTCAGATAGACTGAGAAGTCGGAGGGGTTGGAACATGTGGCCGAGCATCCGGAGAACCACAATAGGTGAGGGGAATGATGACGAAGTGGCTAACGAGAGAGTTGAGTATCTGCTTGTTCTTTCTCATGTCAAGTCTGCCGAGTGCCTGGGCGACATCGAACGATATATCGGGCACTGACGGACCTACGGTGGTGGAAACGTTAGAATTTATCAAGGATACATGGGAAGCCTGTGCAACGATGCACAGTGGTCTGCAACGGATGATAGCGAAGGATGGATCACTCTGGCATATGGACAGGATGGCCAAGGTGGAAGTGACGGTTATGCCTCCGTCAGCTCTGAGGATTGTCACTCGCTTGAATGAACGAAGGAAATTAAGCGGGATATTCGGACTCCAATCGCCGGTAGAGAGAATTCAGCAGTTTGAATTGAATGCACTGTCTCCGGATGTGCTCCCGGAGCGAGAGGGTGAAAACGTCAATCTCTATGGTATTCGGCTACGCTGTGCCCGTGGAGCATGTGTGACCGAATGGCTGGCGTCACTTGCAATACCAGGCAAACCCAGGCACGACTTAAAAACCGGTAAATTAGAAGTCACCAGTCTTGAGGAGCTTGTGTACGAAGATCGTCCTCCAAGGGACAAACCGGGCGAAAAGAAGGGGGAAGCGTATATTCCTGTCTGCGACGTTGCAACTTTGGAAAGTCTTTCGAGGGCCTTTACCCATGCCATTGTCAAGGCTGGCGGGAAGAAGCCGTTGTTCTAACCACCGGATGAACAAGGTCTAATACAGATAAGGAACAAACCTCTTGAGAGAGTTGAATGATATCCGTTGTGTCGTATACCGCCATGATCCAAGCACAGGAGACTAGCTGTCGAATTCCTGTCTTGATTTTCAGTCATCTGCCTGTGTAGCCTTCCCATCAGTTGTGTTGTCCGAATCCAGCGAACGTGGCCTCGACCAGATGGAGAGCAATGATTATTCCCCTAGATGGGCAGTAAGATAAATTAACACATTATATCAATATGTTAGGATTGCATGTTCTGCAGGTTATTCCGCTAAAGCCGGATAGACCTGTCAGTAGAACTTCACTAGTATGACGCTCATGCAGAGAAGAGGTTATCCCGCTCAGATGTTTCGCCGATACAGAAAGCAATCGACGTTCGGAGCGGTATACTGTGAACAGAAGAAGCGGTTTGCTTGGACCAGACAATGTCCCTGTTGTGGGAGACCACTTGAAAAGACGGACCCAATGAGCCCGTGGATCTGTGAGTGTGGATGGCGCAGTCAATGATTCGAGCAAGCAGAGGGAGGTACCATGATCCCCGTTTTGCACGACATGAGAGCAGCATTCTTTCTCGTGATCGCACTAGCCATGTTGTTGTTTATCTGTGCGCTGGCTGGTTTAGGAGCCGTGCTGCAACCGGCCCGTTGGTCTGAGCGAAAGAACTATCGCTGAACGAACGAAGGGCAGTGCGCATACTCGTAGCGTGGTTAACTGCTTCCCTCTCAACATCGGTTTTCTTGTTTCTCCTCGACACTTCAGTGCTCTGCCTATTGAGTGAACCCTCATCCTGAGCCATCTCGTCAAATATTGGAAAATATTAGGCATCCTTCCACCGATCAGCTAAGCTCCCGGTAAGACAGTAGTTTTAAACATCAGTGCTATATTTGTTCGTGCAGAGGAGGCAAGGCAGGCTCAGCGTAAGGTCCTCGTTTCATTGATGTACAGAAAATAGCTAGAGTCAGTTGATCAAGATGGAACTGGGAGGAGAGAGTCATGAATAGAGGAATGACGAAGTGCGGAGCCGTGGTAGTGCTGGGATTCGCTTTGTTGGCAACCCAGGGCTGTAACACAAAATGGCTCAAGTCTGAGGGCCAAGGGGGATCCGGAAGCGGGAGTTCATCGATCCCGAATATGTCGCGCGGAGGTTCAAGCGGTGAACTGAGCGGTTTCTCCCGTAATCCATCAGAGGAGCGGCTGGCGCAAGGCGGATATTCCGCGGCACTGAATCCATCAGGGTTCAGCGCGCGTCAGCGTGCCGAACTGACAAGAGAAGAGAAGGCGGCGGTGGAGGCGGGGTTGCAGGATGTGTTCTTTGGATATGATCAATGGACCCTGTCGGATGCAGGCATGGAAGCGCTCAATCATGATGCGGCGTACCTCAAGGATCATCCAGGATCTCTGTTGAAAATCGAAGGGCATTGTGACGATCGAGGCACTACCGACTACAACATGATTTTGGGCGATAAGCGCGCCAAGGCGGCTCGGAACTATCTCGCGGAAATCGGGGTGAATCCAAGGCAAGTCGCAATCGTATCGTATGGGAAGGAACGCCCCTTTTGCTTCGAGCGAGATGAAGCTTGTTATCAGCAGAACCGCCGCGGCCACATGCTTCTCACGACCAAATAGTAGGATGCTTCATCATGAAGTGCCATCCGCGGGCGGCATAGAAATGTTTTTAACGATCTGCGGCACCACTTCAGACCGGCGACGCTGAACGAGGAATCCTCCGTGAAAAAGCTCGGGTCTCTCTTCAAGTCAGACACCCTTGATCAAACTTCCGCTAAACCTCGCTCGCAGGACCGTCGAATCCAGCCGAGATTCACGACGCAGTTTCGAAGCACCTTCTCCGGGCAGAAGCAGGAAGGACAGGGGCGAACTTTGGATATTTCCGCCGGCGGTTGTAAAATCGAAAGTGACATGAAGGTGGAGCAAGGTGCGAAGTTCGAATGCCGACTCCACATTCCCGGCCTTGATTGGCCGCTGCGGGTCGATGAAGCCACCGTACGCTGGATTGACGGCAATAGTTTCGGGATTGCGTTTTCGCGTATCGCTCCAGAAGAACTTGCGAAGCTCAAGACGGTCCTGTCCGAACTCGAACAGGACGAATAAGTCTTTCCCTTTCGCTCTCAGGCACCCACCATCCGCCTTCTAAGGACTTCCTAAGTTGCCTCAGTGTGATTCCGTCGAACTCTTCGCTCGGTGGTCTCGTGCATTCGCATCGTGCGTAGCCGAAACATGGTTGACATGGCCACCGTAACTGTCAGAAAGTACGGAAAGACTGATGCCGGATTCTAAAAAGTCTCGGCATGAGGACAAAGAAAGGAGTCGGGAGTGGAACAGAGGTATGCAATCACCGTGAAGTTTTTGGTCGATGCCGATTCGGCGGAGGATGCAGAAGAGATGGTCGAAACCGCCTGTGAAAAGGCCTCGGCCTCGTTTCCGGAAATGAGTTACGAAGGGATTGAGGATATCGAAGAGGAAGAAGAGGAGTAGTCGGCCTTCAGCCGCTGAACGCATTCCACACGTCACTTGATCAATCACACAAATGGGCGACGAATTAGCATCAATCTCTCCTGAGAAAGAAGTCGCTATTCTGGCAGGGGGCTGTTTTTGGTGTCTTGAGGCGGTGTATGACCAGGTAAAAGGGGTGGAATCGGTCGAGTCCGGCTACATCGGAGGTCATCTGGACCACCCCACATACGAAGCCGTGTGTGGAGGGCAGACCGGTCATGCTGAAGCCGTACGTATCACCTTTGATCCTCGGGAGGTCTCCTATAAGGAGCTTCTCGAAATTTTTTTCGTCATTCATGATCCCACGACGCTCAATCGACAAGGCAACGATACGGGAACCCAATATCGTTCGGCCATTTTCTACTGCGATCCACTACAACTCCAGACGACCGAGACCTTGATCAAAACACTAACTGACGAGAAACTGTACAATGCTCCAATCGTCACTCAGGTCGTGCCCGCCGGACAATGGTATGAAGCGGAGCCCTATCATCAGGAATATTTTGCTCGAAATCCCTTCCAAGGGTACTGTCAGTTTGTGGTAGGTCCAAAAGTAGCCAAGTTTAGAAAACAGTTTGCCCACCGCCTCAAATCATAACCGCACTCACTCATCGAATAGTCCGACCAAAACCTCCCGTACCTTCCCAAAGACCGCCGGTTTCTGAAATACCTGATGAGGTTGGATCATCACTTCGGTATGCACAGGACAAAAAGGCCATTCGCCGGACGGATTGCCTTGGACTTGGGCAATGATTGAGCTGTCGGCGTCGGTATCTGAGATATGGATGACAATGAGAGGACTGTTCGGATCGAGTAAACACGTGTTGTCTGCAGGCTCATGACCAGAAGCCATATGCTGGATTGTGACTTGCTGCTGTCCCTGCGAGAAGACCGTATCGCCTTCTCGAATGGGACCTGTCGGAGCGAACGAATACAAGACAAGAGGAGCAAGCAGAACAATCAATGCCGCCAGGCCGATCGACCAAAGCGGCGGTTCGGTATGGGTTTGATCTGGAATTGACAACACGTCCGTACTGCAGTTTTTCAGGCGCAGCTTGACTCATCAGCTGTAGATTCGTCCTCTTCCATCACTTGACCGATTTTACGGTTCCGGCCGCCAGCTGTTTGAATAGGACGACTATCTCGTGTCGATCTGGTCCGAGTAAACGGCTCAAAAAGCTTTTCCGTGATGGAGCCACTGCCGTGGTCGGTTCGAAATACAGCGTTGTTCGCTGTGGGGCAATGGGTTGCAGCGGAGCTGAGCGACCATCGAGCGTAGCTCCGATTCCTGGATCCGGCGCATAGTTTGCCGGCGAGCGATAGTTCCCTAATATGAGATGCAGCTCGTCGCCGTTAATGAACAGCCCGCCTGAGGTTACAAGCATTCCCCCTGAAGCTATTTCAAGGAAAGCGGCCTTTTGACTGGTTTGACCGAAAGTGACGATCTGATCGGATTTCGCCGTCTTTAAACCTTCGGCCAAGAACGGAGCAAAGAAGCTGATTTCTGCTTCATTGAACGCCGGGTGCTGCCGCGGTTCGTCACCTTTAGTCGAAAGGGACAACGACCTCAGGAAGCCGGGCGGCTCTTCGATCATCACACCGGACAGGACCGCAATCATCTCATCTGTCGTGATGTCGGCCGGGTGAGCATGCCCTCCTCCCACTGTACGATTTACTTCTAGCCGGACAAAACGTGATGGATCGTCGAATATGGTCATGGTTGGAAAAGATCGATGCTGGCAGGCGATAAGGGAAAGCAGCAGAGCGACGCCAGAGAGAAGAATCACACCAGAGTTTCTTACGCGATCCATCCTTTAGCGCCCAGGGGGGCTATGCTGCCTATCTACAGTTATGGGAATAAGGCATCAATAATATTACGGTGCTGTAAATCCGCTTGCAAGTCTCCAACTTTGTACTGTTTAAAGTATAAACGATCGCGATGATCCATTTTTAACAGAATCGGAGATGATTTAACAAACTTGTTACAAGTCTGTAAAAACGCGTTAACGCTCATCCGATACTCCTTTCGACGCTATTGGAACAGGACCGACTAAACGGAGGTAATCGAATGAAGAGATGGGTTCTTGCAGCGATCCTGTGTGTGATTGGTCTTGGGTTATTCGTGAAGGCCGATGTGGCTCAAGCCAGAGTGGAGGATCTTCTCTACGAGAAAGGACAGATCACGAAAGAAGAATGGCTCAAGCTCAAAGCCGAGCATGAAAAAGAAGAGGCGATCGTTCAACAACAGTCAGCGATCAAACACTGGTTCGACAAGATCAGCATACGAGGCTATGTGCAAGCTCGCTATAGCTATCTTCCTGGAGATAAATCGATACGGAGCGAGTACGACAACACCATTCGCGATAATACAGGCTTTGCCTTCCGCCGCGTCCGCATCGTCTTTTCAGGCGATATCACGGATTGGCTCTCATTCTATATTCAACCGGAATTTGCCGGCACTGTGCCGGGCACGACCGGGGATCAGAGTAATAACTTTGTCCAACTTCGCGACGCCTATACCGATATATTTCTGCCCGTACCCTTCCTCTTTTTAGACAAAAAGGAATTACGGATTCGAGCGGGGCAATCGAAGGTTCCATTTGGGTTCGAAAATCTCCAGTCCAGTCAACAGCGGCTTGCCTTCGACCGAAGCGACGGAATCAACAGCGCGGCAAATGGCGAGCGCGACCTCGGATTGTTCCTCTATTACACACCGAATGAGACCAGAAAACTATTCCGAAGACTGATCGATTCGGGTCTCAAGGGGTCTGGAGACTACGGCCTCTTAGGCATTGGGGTCTACAACGGCCAAACCCTCAATGTCTCGGAACGAAATGACAACAAGCACGTCGTCGTACATGCCACCTATCCCATGGAATTACCCTATGGACAAATTATCCAGTTCGGCGCGGATGCATACCGTGGAACGTTCAATGTGGGAGCTCCTTCAGGCACCGGTCTTCCAGGGACTCCCGCACTTGTCAATAACGGAAACATTCTCGATGAGCGAGTCGGCGTGCATTTTGTATTGTTTCCTCAACCGATTGGTTTTCAAGCGGAATGGAATTGGGGCCATGGTCCTCAGTTGAATGCTACCCGAACAGCCATTGAGGAAGGTTCCATTCAGGGCGGCTATGTCCAAGGGATGTATAGATGGGTTGTTAATGATTGGAATACCATCATCCCTTATGTACGGTATCAAGAATACAGCGGCGGAAAGAAGCACCGGACCAATACACCGTTCAACGTGGTCCGCGAATGGGAAATCGGGATGGAGTGGCAATTCACCAAGGCTCTGGAGTTCACGATCGCCTATGCCAGAAGCAGACGCACTGATACGCAGACGGCGCCTTACCTTATCCGTGAGGGGGATATTGTCCGGACTCAATTGCAATATAACTTCTAACGCTGGCGACCTTAAAGAAGCCGTAAGTCGGCTTCTTCAAAGTGTCCGTATGAACAACAGAATTGGGAGATGTAACACCGTTGTAACATCGCGGTAACACCTGCGTGATGCCATGGGCATAGGATCTACATAAAAGGACCAGGATGAGGAAAGGAATACCTATGGAAAGATCATCTATGAAGAGCAGCCTGGGGGCACTAGCCCTCCTCGCGACGCTTGCATCAGGGCTTTCATCGGTCTATGCCGATGATGCAATTGTGTTGGATCCGGCTTTAAAAGGCTACGTCAAAGTCACCGGTGTATCCGGTAATGTCAATAGCATCGGTTCAGATACGCTCAACAATCTGATGACGCTCTGGGCCGAAGGGTTTCGTAAGCAATATCCCAGCGTCAAGATTCAAATCGAAGGGAAGGGATCGAGCACTGCACCTCCGGCCCTGATCGAGGGGACTGCGCAATTGGGGCCAATGTCTCGCGCGATGAAAAATACCGAGATCGATGCCTTTGAACGAAAATTCAGATATAAACCGACCGCGTTTCCGGTCGCTATCGACGCGCTGGCCGTCTATGTCAACAAGGACAACTCTGTCCGAGGATTCACGATGGCCCAAGTCGACGCGATTTTTTCGAAGACCCGTCGATTTGGCGCTCCGGCAAACCTCGAACGGTGGGGTCAGGTAGGAGTGAAGGGCGAAGTGGCGGATTTGCCGATCAGTATCTATGGCCGTAACTCAGCCTCCGGTACCTACGGATTTTTCAAGGAATATGCGCTGAAAAACGGCGACTTTAAGGATGAAGTGAAAGAACAGCCTGGCTCGGCATCCGTGGTGCAAGGTATCACGGAGGATCAAGCCGGTATCGGGTACAGTGGGATCGGCTATTTGACATCAGGAGTGCGGGCCATCCCATTAGCTGAAAAAGAGGGTGCGCCTTTCGTGGAGCCGTCGCAGGCCAATGCCCTGAACGGGTCCTATCCACTCTGGCGACATTTGTTGATCTACGTCAATAAAGCGCCCAACAAGCCGCTTGACCCGCTCGTGAAGGAGTTCATCAAGTTTGTGTACAGCAAAGAAGGGCAGGCGATCGTCATCAAGGACGGGTTCTTCCCTCTTCCGCAATCCGTGATTGAAAGAGAATTGGCAAAAATCGAGTAGGCCTCAGTCAACTGTCCGGAACGGATCAACCGTGACATGCTCATGGTCGCTCACGATCCAGTGAAACATGCAAGTCGGATAACAAAGCGGAAATGTCGGGAAAGGAAGCCATGGTCGCAGTATGACAGATCCGCCGTTCACGCCGACACCGGTTCTTCAGGGAGAGCCTTCCCCGAGCCGAGGTTCCATGCAGACCACGGCCCTTGTCGGCGGACTGTCCAACCGACGTCAAGTCAGATCCATCACCGATGGGTCCGCACGTTTCATCATCAAGACGGGCGGAATCAGCATCATCCTTTGCATTCTTGGAATGTGCATTTTTTTGGTCAAAGAAGTCATTCCGCTCTTTCTGCCTCCCCACGCGACCTCGGCCGAACCCATCGCCCTCTCTCCACCTGAACGTCCATCGACTGCCGCGCTCGTCGGCATTGATGAACATCAAGAGCTCGCCTATGTGCTGCGCGGTGACTCCTTGGAGTTCGTCTTCTTAGGAGGAGCAACGTCCACGGTATCGGGAATTCCCTCGCGCTCCTTGGTGCAGAACGGCTCGGTTACCGCGTTGGCGCGAGCGTTGGGGAAGGGTCATTCTCTGGCCATCGGCACGGAAGACGGACGTGTCATTCCTGTGAACATCGAATTCACACAAGACTTTCAAGATAACGAACGTTCGATTTCTCCATCGGTCACGGTCGGGTCTCCGATCGCCGTCGCACCGACGCCACAACCCGTCGTGAAGATGGCGTATCAGAGCACGGAATCCGAGGTGCGGATCGCCGCGTTGCTCCAAGACCACCATCTCTGGCTCACCACGAGCCGGAACACCTCCCGCGCCGATGGAACCACCGTTACGTCGATCACGCAGGTCGATCTCACGCCGAGCATCTCTGGTCGTGTGACAGCGCTGACATTGGGGAGTCGTGCGGAAATTCTCGCCGTCGGGACGGAAGAGGGCAATCTGTACCACATGGACTTACGGGAGCCGGGGAGGCCTGTGCTGGTCGAGACGACACAGACCTCCGTGCCCGGTGAAGCGGTAACAGCACTTGCCTACTTGATGGGCGACCGGAGTCTTGTTGTTGGTGGGGCAGCGGGACATGTGGCCGTGTGGATGCCTGTGCGGGAACATCCGGGCACCAATGCGACCCATATGACGGCCATTCATCGGTTTGCCCCTCATAAAAGTTCGGTGACCGACATCACGATTTCCCAACGCGATAAGGGGTTCATCACCACCGACGCCGGGAGAGAAATCCGCCTCCACCATTCGACGTCTGAACAAACGTTGCTGACGCTCACGCCGCAAGGGGGAGGGCTCCGGAATACCTATTTTGCTCCCAAAGCGGATGGTGTGGTGAGCTTGACCGAGGATCATCGACTGGTCCACTATCACATCACGAATCCCTATCCGGAAATCACCTTGGCCACCTTGTTCGCCCCGGTCTGGTACGAGGGGTATGAGCAACCGAAACTCGTCTGGCAATCCTCGAGCGGGTCTGACGACTTTGAGCCGAAGTTCAGCCTGACTCCGCTGATCTTCGGAACCATCAAAGGGACCGTCTACGCCGTGCTCTTGGCGGTGCCGTTGGCGGTATTGGCGGCAATCTACACCGCCATGTTCATGCATCCCAATCTGCGGGCGAAGATCAAACCCACGATTGAAATCATGGCGGCGTTACCCACCGTGGTGCTCGGATTTCTGGCCGGTCTCTGGTTTGCGCCGGTTCTGGAGCGGAACTTTCCCGCCATGACGGGGATGCTCTTGATGATGCCCGTGGCCATCGCCCTGTCGACCGGGCTCTTTCTTATGCTCCCGGCCTCCCTCAAGCATCGCGTGCGGCCCGGTGTCGAGGCGTTGCTCATGATGCCGATCATCATCGCCGTTGTCTGGGGGTGTCTTGAGACCAACGCATGGTGGGAATCCGTTTTATTCGGCGGCCATTATAAGTCGTGGCTGCAGACGTATCTCGGCCTGAACTATGACCAGCGGAACGCCATCGTGGTGGGCGTCGCCATGGGATTTGCCATCATTCCCATCATTTACAGTATTTCAGAAGAGGCCCTGTCCAACGTCCCCAAGAATCTCATCGCCGGATCCTTGGCGCTCGGCGCGACGCGGTGGCAAACCCTCGTTCATCTCGTCCTGATCTCAGCCAGCCCCGGGATTTTTTCGGCCTTGATGATCGGGCTCGGTCGGGCCGTTGGAGAAACCATGATCGTCCTGATGGCGACCGGGAATACCCCGATCATGGATTGGAGCATGTTTAACGGATTTCGGACGCTTTCCGCGAATATTGCGGTGGAGATTCCTGAGGCGCCGCATGGCGGGACATTGTATCGCACGCTTTTTTTGGCGGGGTTGCTCCTCTTTGTGGCCACGTTCGTCCTCAATACGATAGCGGAATTGATACGACAACGGCTGAGGGAGAAATACAGCCAATTCTAGTAGCGATGGGTTTCGCACGACGACTTTCGAGGCCGGCCGCTGGAAGCCGGTCAGGCACAGTTCGCAGGCGCGTGAATCGATGAAACAGTGGGTCAAACATTTCATGGCAAGCGGTGAGCTCTTCATTTGGGGCTGCGGAGCAGGGCTGTCCATTTCACTCCTCATGATCGGCGGGCTGTTGGTGTTGATTCTCCTCAACGGGTTCGGCTATTTCTGGCCGGCTGATCTGTACGAATTGACCCTGAAAGACGGAAAACATGTGATCGGCCAGTTGGCCGGCGAAGAAGTGAGTCCGAAAGGTATCCCACGAATCAGGATGAAGATCGGCAATCGCGATCTGTACGGGTTGGACTATCGGTGGATCAACACCGATCAGATCATCGAGCGAACCACACCGGCCGATCTCGTAATGGTGGAACGACGTGAGTGGGGCAATTTCTATGGACGGCTGCGGACCCTCGTCAAGGAAGACCAGATCGTGGCAGAAGGCGACGACGCGGTATGGCGATCCTTACCGTCCCTGCTTCGGCATACGGAATCGAATGAAGCGGAGAGCGCGTACAGCCTGCTCGTCGTCGATGCCAATGGGAAAGAAAAGTCCTTGTCACTTAGCCAAGTCATGCGGGTCTTGCGGCCCAATGACCTGTCGACCTTGGAAAAGGTTTGGGTGTATCTCGGCAATCTTTGGACGGTTTTGACGACGGAACCACGAGAAGCCAATACGGAGGGCGGGATTTTCCCGGCCATTTTCGGCACGGTCATGATGGTCATGATCATGAGCTTCGTCGTGACTCCCTTTGGCGTGATCGGAGCCTTGTATCTGAGGGAGTATGCCCGCCAGGGGGTCATCGTGCGGACCGTCCGTATCGCCGTCAACAATCTCGCCGGGGTTCCCTCGATCGTCTTCGGCGTGTTTGGGTTGGGGTTTTTTGTGTATGGCGTCGGCGGTAGTCTGGATGCGCTGTGGTTTTCCGATCGATTGCCGACTCCGACGTTTGGAACGGGGGGAATTCTCTGGGCTTCGTTGACATTGGCGCTCTTAACCGTTCCTGTCGTCATCGTTGCGACAGAGGAGGGCCTGGCGGCGGTACCACGAGAATACCGTGAAGGGTCGATCGGGTTGGGCGCGACGAAATGGGAAACGATGTGGAAAGTCGTGCTGCCCTCGGCCCTGCCGGGTATTTTGACCGGATTGATTCTGGCCATGGCGCGCGCGGCCGGTGAGGTCGCTCCCTTGATGTTGACCGGCGTCGTGAAACTGGCGCCTGCCATGCCGATCGACGGGACATGGCCCTTCATTCACTTGGACCGAAAGTTCATGCACTTAGGGTTTCATATCTATGACGTGGGGTTTCAGTCGCCGAATGTCGAGGCGGCCAAGCCCATGGTCTATGTGACGACTTTGGTGTTGATCCTTGTGGTGGTGACGCTGAATCTGACTGGAATTGTCTTGCGAAATCGCATGAGGAGGAAATATGCTGGATCAACAGTATGAAATGAAGCCTCGAGTGCCTCCCCCGGCACCCATCTCTTCCTCGGTGAAAGCGGAGCGCATGGAAACGAGTGTTTCAAAGGTATCGTCTCAACACTGTGTGCAAGAGAACTCCAAACTTCGGGTGCAGGGCTTCAACTTCTTCTACGGTCCGGTTCAAGCGCTGTTCAAAATCGATCTGGAGATTCCCGAACATCAAGTGACCGCGTTCATCGGGCCATCCGGCTGCGGAAAGTCCACATTGCTGCGGTGCATGAATCGACTCAACGACCTTATCGAAGGCGCTCGGCACGAAGGCAATATTCTCTTGGATGAGATCGATATTTTTGATCCGCTGATCGATATCACGGACCTGCGAAAACGTGTAGGGATGGTGTTCCAAAAATCCAATCCCTTCCCCAAATCGATCCATGAAAATGTCGCCTATGGCCCCCGGTTGCAAGGCTTGAAGAATCGGACGGTGCTGGAAGAGATCATCGAGCGAAGTCTCCGAGGAGCCGGCTTATGGGAAGAAGTGAAGGATCGGCTCCATAAGAGCGCTCTTGGATTGTCCGGCGGTCAGCAGCAACGGCTCTGCATCGCGCGGGCGCTTGCCGTCAAGCCGGACGTCCTTCTGATGGATGAACCTTGTTCTGCGCTTGACCCGATCGCCACCGGGGTCATCGAGGAATTGTTGTTTTCGCTGAAGAAGGAATTGACCGTTGTCATCGTCACCCACAACATGCAGCAAGCCGCGCGGGTGTCGGATAAAACCGCATTCATGTACCTCGGCCAATTGATCGAGTTCGGTCGCACGAAGCAACTGTTCACGAACCCTTCAAAGAAGCAGACCGAAGACTATATTACCGGACGATTCGGGTGAGCACATGATCCAACGGCATTTCGATGAAGAGCTGGCGGAACTCAAGACGAAACTGGCGCGGATGGCCGGTCTTGCCGAAGACCAAATCGACAAGGCCTTGACCGCGCTGGTAACACGCGACTCGGCCTTGGCTTGCCAGGTGATCGAGCGGGATCACAAAGTCAATGCGATGGACGTGGAGATCGACGAAGCATGCATCGAGCTGTTGGCACTCCACCAGCCTGCCGCGCGGGACTTGAGATTGGTGACGACGGCCATGAAGATCTCGACCGAACTCGAGCGCATCAGCGATCTGTCGGAGAACGTCTGCGAGCGTGCCATCGAGCTGAACGAAGAGCCGCAGCTGAAACCCTACATCGATATTCCGAGGATGGGCAACTGGACGCGAATCATGGTGAAGGAAAGTATCGATGCCTTCATCAAGGAGGATGCCGTCCTGGCCAGGAAAGTGCTCGGGGATGATGATGTGGTCGATGATCTGATGGAGCAGCTGTTCCGTGAGCTGCTCTCGTTCATGATCGAAAATCCCCACACGATTTCCCGTGCCATTCGTCTCAGTTTCATCGCCAAGTATTTGGAGCGAATGGCCGACCACGCCACCAATATTGCGGAATTGGTGGTCTATCTGGTGGAAGGCAAGATCATCCGCCACACGTCACCGCCGGTGGCATCTTGAACACCGCGGGATATGCGCTTCTGCGCATGTGCGGTGGAGTATGACTCGTATGCGTGTTCGTTTGAAATGACCCTCCCCCTGTGTTAGCATCCGCGACATGGGTGCCACCACCTCGGCTAAGCGGGGCGAGTCCCGTCGCGCCCCCTCTCCCCCTTCTCATATTCAGCGGGAAGTGATCGGCGTGATCTTGATCGCGCTGAGCTTGCTCATGCTCTTGAGCCTCCTATCATTCGTGCCCGGGGAAGCAAAGATCGTGGCGACCGGTGTACTGAACGCCGATCCCCCACGCAACCTCATCGGTTCGTTCGGAGCCCTGTTGGCCGGCGGGTTTTTTTACGGTATCGGGGGGGCTGCCTATCTTTTCCCCGTGCTGCTGGGACGGTTGGGATTTCGCTGTTTCTCCCAGGCTCCGGTGAGTCTCAGACTGCGGACGGCCGCCAGTTCCCTGGCCGTCGTGGTTTTCTTGAGTGCGTTTTTGCATCTGGAAACCACCGGCGTCCCGACGGTGACCAGCGGAATGATTTCGCGCGGGATGGGCGGAGGTGTGGTGGGTGAAACGATCGCCGAGGGACTTCGAGCCGTCTTTGCCGGAACCGGGGCCCATATTCTTATTATTGCGGGACTTCTTGTGTCGTTCCTCCTGACAACGCCGCTGTCGCTGGCCGAAGCTGTGCGTCGCATACCGGCACGGTGGGCCACTCTCCGTGAAGGGGTATCCGCCGTGATGCCTGACCGGTCCTCTGAAGTCCAGAAGGAAGGCGGCAATCGACGGTCACGGATTAAGTCTCTCCGGCCATCGACTGCCGCGTTGGAGGAGGAGTCCACCGCAGAAAGGAGCGAGGAGCCGGAACTAGCTCTGACTCCTCCCCTTCCGATCATCCAGCCATTCCCTGTCGCGACTTCAACGGTGGACGGGCCGACCGATGAGCTGGAAGTAGGCGTTCCAACAGCTGAGTCCGGGAACTATCAATTGCCTGACCCGGAAGCGCTGTTAGGTGATCCCTCCGGACCGATGGATCGGATGTCGGACGAAGAATTGAAAGCGCAGTCCGAGGTCTTGTCACGGGCGCTGATGAGTTTCGGCATCGACGGTATCGTGACGGAAGTGAGGCCCGGTCCCGTCGTGACCATGTATGAGTTTGAACCGGCGCCCGGCACAAAGGTGTCCCGTATTGTGAATCTGGCCGATGACCTCGCGTTGGCGCTCAAGGCCGCGAGTTTGCGGATCGTGGCGCCCTTGCCGGGCAAGTCCGTGGTGGGGATCGAGGTGCCGAACCGGTCTCGAGAAACGGTGTCGCTGAAAGAAGTCATCATGAGTGAGGCCTTTCGGCGGGCAAAATCCAGGCTCACCCTTGCGTTGGGTAAGGATATCTTCGGTGCGCCCGTCACCGCGGATCTGAAGACGATGCCTCATCTTTTGGTGGCCGGTGCGACGGGGGCCGGGAAGAGTGTCAGTCTGAACACGATGTTGCTCAGCATCCTCTTTTCCGCCAAGCCCAGTGAGGTCAAACTGCTGCTGATCGATCCCAAGATGCTCGAATTCCAATCGTATGAGGGCATCCCTCATCTGTTGCGGCCGGTCATTACGGACCCCAAATCGGCGGCGAGGGGACTCGGATGGGTCGTTGCCGAAATGGAACGGCGATACAAGTTGTTGGCCGAAGCCGGCGTGCGAAATATCGATGCGTACAATCGAAAGGTCGCGGGTTTGCAGGAGGTGTTTGCTGAAAACAATGCGCCAAGCACCGAACGGACTGAGCTTCCGACGAAGTTCCTCTCGGAGGAGGAGCGCCTCTCTGCCGGTGAGACGTCGATTCCAGAAGGCGAACGGGGCTGCATGCAGCCCAAGCCGACCCCGCCAGAGCCGCTGCCGTTTATCGTCGTCATGATCGACGAATTGGCGGATCTGATGATGGTGGCACCGAAGGATGTGGAAGACAAGATCGCCCGTCTGGCACAGATGGCACGGGCCTCCGGCATTCATCTGGTGCTGGCCACTCAGCGACCGTCCGTCGATGTGCTGACGGGATTGATCAAGGCGAACTTCCCGGCACGGATCGCGTTCCAAGTCTCCTCGAAGACCGACTCACGTACCATTCTCGACGCGAACGGCGCGGAAGCGTTGCTTGGACGCGGCGATATGCTGTACTTGGCCTCCGGCACCGGCCGCCTCGCCCGGTTGCACGGGTCCTTTGTGTCGGACGACGACGTTCGTTCGGTGGTGGAGTTCGTTAAACAACAAGCGATCCCCATCTATAACCAAGAACTGCAGTCACTCAAGTTGGACGAGGCGGCGGAGGAAGAAGCGAAAGATGAGGTGTACGAGCAGGCCAAGGAACTGGTGCTGTCGACGGGACAGGCATCGGCCTCGTTGATTCAGCGCCGACTGCGCGTGGGCTATCCTCGAGCGGCGCGCATGATTGAACAGATGGAATCGGAAGGTATTGTGGGAGCGGCGGGTCGGGATGGGCGTCGGGAGGTGCTGGGTCGGCGCGGTCCGGTCGGTGCGGCGGAAGCATGATGCGAGGGTGGCTGGCAGCGTCATTGAGTATCGCGGTCCTCTGGCCGGCATGGGCGGCCGGCGGGCCGATGGAGGAAAAGGCGCTGCAGGAAGTGCGTGACGTCGTCAAACAATTGCAAGCACGATACGAGAAGATGAAGGATCTTCAGGCCGACTTTTCCCAGAAAACCAAGATTGAAGGGTTTGATCGATCTGTGACATCGGCCGGCAAAGTGTATATCAAAAAGCCCGGCCGATTACGGTGGGACTATGTGGATCCGGCCACCGAGCAGATCTATGTGAATCAGGACGATGTAAAGATGTACGTCCCCGAACACAAGCAGGTCTTGGTCGGAAAGCTGACACAGATGGCTGCTTCCAAAGCGCCATTGGAATTGTTGCAGGGAGCCGCCAAATTGGATGAATCGTTTGAGATTGAACCCACTCCGGGAAAGGACCGAGGGGTGGGCGGTCTGCCGCTCATCACCCTGATACCAAAAGCCAAAGAGCAGGAATCCACTCAGAATCTTCAGAGGATCGTCGTCGAAGTTTTTCCCAAAACCTATTTTATCCGCACGGTCTCACTCCATGAGGTCAGCGGCAACGTGGCCGTCTTTGAATTTTCCAACTTGAAACCAAACGTGGGATTGGGTAATGAAGTGTTCGACTTCAAGGCACCGCCGGATGCAGAAATCGTCAGGGCTCCGGTATTAAACGGGCCTTAATCCTAAACCACCGCGTCACACGAGACCCAAGGAGTGGTGTGAGACATGACAGTTGAGACGGGCACCGTGGTCGATGCAATCGATCAGGCGGTGGGAAAATTGGATGTCACTCGGCTGCACCGGGAATTTTGGGAGCAAAATGAATTTCTGGTGATCAAACAATTCTTGCCTCGTGCGTTCGTGGAAGAGGTATTCGTTCCTCAGGCGCAGGGGGTCAAAGCCCAGCTCAATCGAAACTACATTCCCGGCCACAAGAAAGGCGGGAGTGTCAGCTACTATACCGTGCAGGAAAAAGCGCCCCGCTTTCTCGACCTCTAGCGGTCCGAATCGTTTCGGACATTCCTGAATCGGCTCGTTGAGGCCAAACTCATGTTCTGCCCGGACGACGATCCTCATTCCTGCGCCCTCTACTACTACACGGAACCGGGCGACCACATCGGGTTCCATTATGATACGTCGTACTATAAGGGCGCTCGATACACGATCTTGATGGGGCTTGTCGATCGGTCAACCCAGTGCAAGTTGGTGTGCGAACTCTTCAAGGACCACCCCACCAAGCAGCCGCGCCATCTCGAGTTGGTGACCGAACCGGGAGACATGGTGATTTTCAACGGGGACAAGCTCTGGCATGCGGTCACGCCGCTTGGAGAAGGTGAAGAGCGGATTGCACTGACGATGGAGTATGTCACCAATCCGGAGATGGGTGCCGTCAAACGCTTATACTCCAACCTTAAAGATTCCTTCGGCTATTTCGGATTCGCCACGGTCTTCAAGCGGGCACTGGGGCTCAACCGATCCAAATGATGGACGGTCTTCTCCGGCTTGGCGCTGATTTATCCCACCCTCCAGGGCGATCCCGTGCCGACCGCACGGTGAAGTATCCCGCATAACTCTTTTCGCTCCCACGGTTTGGTCAAATGGGCATAGGCGCGCAGAGGCGCAAGGTCACGATTCGAAGCCGTGAGGACGATCACGGGAAGTGAGGGATGAGAATTCTGAAGCCGCTCCACAATCAAGGAGCCGTCTCCATCGGGGAGCCCGAGATCGAGAAGAATGGCATCGTAGATATTCTGCTCGATGGATGAAAAGGCTTGGCGACAGGTCTGTACACAGTCGACATGGAATCCTTCGAATTCGAGCAAGTCTTGTAATGCCATCGCGATATCAGGGTCGTCCTCGACCACCAATATGGAATGCATCGCTCTCGGTTCGACCTTGGCGTTTGCATGCGGATTCAACGTATGAGTTTGCTGTGACGCCCGCTGTGGGCGATTCGTCTGAGAGTCGAGAGAGAAGGGAGTTGCCGAAACTTGCCCACCCGATTTCTCGGCGAGGACATACGCATCGTCCGGCCCGGTTGAGCCTTTTCCAAGGATAGGCTCAGCGAGGGGGGCAACGGACAACAGCGATAGTGCAGCGCTGGATGAGCATGATCCAAAGGAGGCATCAGGCGGCGAGGAAAAGTGAGGCCTCTTTCCCCCTTGAATCACTGTCGGCTCCATACCGTGCTCCATATTGCCGAATATTCCCCACGATAACCTACAAGGTTTGATGGGTTGCCACTGTCTTAAGCAACCTCCATTCCAGAAAGCTCCCCAATGGGCGATCCAGAAGTGGTGGATTCATATCAGGTATATGTGAGTCTACGATTTCTTGACGTGCAGGACTGTATCGAGCCGATACAGCAACTGTGTCGCTTGAGACAGGGAGCTGTCTCAGCGCCTGTTCGCGAGACACGTGAAAAACTATTGATGCAGGTGTTTCATGGCCGCGGCACAGAGGATGATGAAGAATCCCATCCAGAGGGCGGCGCGTTGGAAGGGAATGGCTTCATAGTCCTCCCCCTCATCGGCCTCGTCGTCGGATTTGAAGATGACCGTGTAGAGGAAGAGGGTAAGAAGTCCCAGCACGAGCAGAAGCTTGATCATGAAGACCATGAGGTATTTGGAATGGTGCTGGACTCCGTTTCCCGTTTGCGAAATGATGACCTGATTGACGTAGTGGAGATTCACCCCGCCCGTAAACAGGAGAACGACCAGGAGAATGCCGGCGACTTTCTTGTAGTACCGATAAAAAATATCCGTGATGGGCTTGATCTGGTCTTTCGGAACGGCTTTCTGCAGTCCGGGTGTCACCGCCATGACGAGAAACGCCAAGCCGCCGATCCAAATGATGGCCGAGAGCAGATGAAACCAGTGGTTGATGATCGGAATGAGGATATTGAGATCCGTCGTAATGCTGTTCAGGGCATCCATGACGTTAATGCCGAGGGTTGAAGGCGGCGTGGAGAGCAACGGGCAAGGACGACATCAACCATCCATTCGGTTGGGTTCGATGCTAAAATTTAAACACAGGCGCGTCATTACCGAATCGCTTCTTGCGCAGTTCTTCCATGAGTTCGACGGTGATGAGCGGGACATTGTTTTCGCGGGCGTGCTTCTCCACGCCTTTCTTTACCATGGCGCGGAGGAAGTAGGGGATCCGGCTCAGTCGGAGCGCTGAGGCCTCGTCCCATGTCACGTCCGCCTCTTCCGAAACATTGAACGCCACTTTGATCTTTTCGCCGCCTTTCGGGGTGTAGAGGCACCACTGATCTTCATCCAGCCAGTCGCCATGGTCCACATAGGGACGGGCACGGCAGCCTCCACAGATGTCGCTGTACTCGCAGTCGCCGCATTTCCCCTTCAGCTGAGGATAGCGGAATGAATTGAAGACATCGGAGCGTTCCCAGAGATCAACGAAGCTCTGTTGGCGAATATTCCCTGCCGACAGCGGCATATAGGGACAGGGAGTCAGCTCGCCGTTGGGCGTCACTCGAGCATAGTTCGTCCCGGCCAGGCATCCACCTCCCATATACCCGGTCGCCTTCGTGATCGGGGAGTTGGGATCTTTCTCGTACGCCAACCGCTTGAAGTGTGGGGCACAGCGGGCGCGAACCAACATGCCTTTGTAATTATCCTGACAATCAATTAGGTAGCCGAGCACTTCTTCGTATTGAGCCGGAGTAATGTCCGTCAATTCTTCGCCCCGTCCGGTACAGACCATGAAAAAGACGTTGAGCACACGGGCACCGAGCTGATGTGCCCAGGCGATGACCTCGGGTAATTCCTGATAGTTCATCGGCTGCGCGCTGAAATGCACTTGGAATTGGAGACCATTCCGCTTGCTGGCCTCAATCCCCGCGACCGCCGCTTCCCACGCGCCAGGTACTCCTCGAAAGGCATCGTGCTTGGCAGCCTGTAACGAATCGATACTGATCCCGACGCCCATCACCCCGATCTCGACAAGGGTCTTGGCCATTCGATCATCGATCAGCATCCCATTTGTCCCGAAGACCACCATAAAGCCGAGTTTCACCGCGTAACGAGCGATGTCGAGGATGTCAGGCCGAACAAGGGGCTCGCCACCGGTGATCACAAGGAGGCATCCCTTGTTCACCTCCGCGATTTGCTCGATGAGCCGGTAACATTCTTCTGTCGTGAGTTCATCGTCACCGCCCGCCGCTTTGGTCGTGGCATCCAGATAACAGTGATCGCATTTGAGGTTGCAACGCTTCGTGAGGTTTAGCGCGACGAGGTAAGGTTTGAAGTCGTCCACCGTCCGGCCGTCGGACGGACCATCACCTTTCGGAGTGGGAGTGAAGAACTGGGAAATTTGCTGCTGCAACGACCCCAGAGTGGTTGAAGGGCCGTTGAAGATAGGGAGAGGCTTTGGCATAAGAGTGCCGAATGATGAGTTTTAGTAATTTAATTCTAGCTAGGAGGGCTGATGCAACTCACAACTCAACATTTACAACTCAAGACTCAAGTCGAAGACTTGCCGGTCAGGTCGGCGATCATATCCTTGAGATTGCCGGTCTTCATGGCTTCCGCCATGTACCCCTTCGCCTGTTCGATGCCTTCGTTCGCGACTTCGAGCGTGATCACGGTCGCCCCGATTTTCTCGGCATGCTTGAGAATCAGCGCCTTGGTGCAATCGCGCATGAACCCTTCCGGAGCCCGATCCAATCTGGCCTGCGCATCACTCGTCCAGGTGTACGGCGAGGCCGGTTCGGCATGGCCGTTCGTACCGTTCCCGCTCGTCCCATGTGCCGCTTCAAGTGTCGCTTCCGCCGCCGCCGATGTGCCGGTGCCCTTGTTGGAGAAAATGGGTGTATAGTCTTCGGAAGCCGCTTCCTTGATCATCGGCGCAGCATATTCCAGTGTGATGGTCGTCATCCCCAACTTCCGCGCGCTCTTTTCGATCCTGGCCTTCGCCCGCCTTCGCTGAAAGCCGGCCGGTACCGCGCGGATCGCTTCTTTCGCATCCTTGGTCCATTGCATCGGCACGTCGTCGTAGGCCACGTCCGTTTCCAGCTCGCCTTCAGCCGTCGCGGCCACTTCGAAAATCTTTTTGTCGACTTGCTTAAATTTCGTTCCGTCCGCACTGCACACGGGACATCTGACGGGGGTGTCGCCCTTTCCGATGTAACCGCAGCCGTCGCAGACGAAATAGGTTTGGCCCATGCGATCCAGATAGGCCTGCGTGGACGCATTGACCTCTTTCGGCCTTTCTTCAACGATCTGAGTCATGATTCCGCTCAAGGTCGGACCCATGAGATCCTTCGTCACGGCTTCGTCTGCCTGCATCTTATCGCGGTCGATACCGGCGGCGTCCAGACTCCCACCAAGCGCGCGCATCGCGTCCATGGCGCCTTTAGGAAGAATATGCCCGACCGCGGCGTCCACAACGGTATTACTGATGATGGTATGGCCCTTTTCGATGGCATACCGATGAATGGCGGTCTTGGCCACGCCTCGCGCAAAGACCGGGATCTTTTCCATCCGTCGCAAGGCTTCTTCCGTCCAGGCGATCGTGTACTCGGCTTGCGTGTCGATCGGGGGAACATATTTGCGGTTGGAGATCAGCACGTTGCACGGCGCGCTCCGGAGCAGGTTTTCCGTGTTGCTGCCGACATCCATGTCGTCGTCGCTGTGGACGCCGATGCGTCCGACGATGAGCAAGGCCGGCACATCTTTGCGGACATACTGAATGATTTTTTCGAAGGCCTTGCCGTCCAGCAACGTGGTTTTCAAGTCCGTCTGTTCGGCCTGGGCGATTTCACGGGAAATGTCCAAATGAGACTGATAGATCTTGGCCAAGCCGCTGTCGATGATCTCCTCGTGCAGCTTCTCTTGCTCCTTGAAACGAAACACTTTGCCGGCTTCTTCGTTCAGGACCCCGGAAATGCTGTGGAAGGCCGCGTAGTGGAAATAGGGGTCAAAGGCGGAGATGGCTTCGACCGGCATGTTGAGTGCCTTGCCGAGCGCGAGGCCGGTCATCAGCCCGCCGAAGGAATAGGGGCTGCCGTCGACGGCGACGACGATCTTGCCTCCCGTGATCGGCTGAACGTTCTTGATGATCAGCATGTCGGAGTTGCGGACGCGGCGGACCACGCGCTCGGTGTTGCTGCCGATGACGCTGTCCTTGACTGCACCGACTCCCAAGGCCCCCATGATGACGAGATCATAGCCGTTGGTGTTGATGTCCTCGGCCAGCACCTTCCAATTTCGCCCCTCAAGCGATCGTCGTTCGATCTGGAGGTTCGCTTCGTGACATTTCTTGTCGACGTAGTCGAGGTAGGAATCGGTGATGATTTGAAGCCCGCGGGTGATCAGCGAATCATGGATCTGACGCTGACGGTCGAGCTCTTTCTCATCATGGTATTCCTCCGGCAGACCCGCTTCCATTTGCTTGAAGCGCTTGTCATGCATCTTCGCCGCATAGACGTGGCTTCCCACGATTTTTGAGCCGAAGGTTTTGGCCAAGTGGACGCCGATATCCACCGCGGTATTGGAATGGTCGGAGTTATCGACCGGAACATAAATGGTCTTATACATTGAAGCGCCTCCTTAAGGCGCGAGTTAGGGAGAGGGAGGGAGTATATGTGCCTGAAATACCAAATGGTTGACGGGTCAGCCCTACCTCTAAAGAAAAAGGATGATAGCACCGCCTCAAAGCGGAATGCAAGGTGCCGCAGAAGCGGGCGGTGTGGATTTGATACGGTGATTTCACTGTCTTCTGAGGAGAAATCACCCCGCTGAACTGGCTCGTGGTTCAGGGGTCTGCGAAGGTGATGAAATCGGTCGGCGTGAGCGGATGATTTCCTCGAGTGAGAGGAGCGCATCCCGCCCGGAATTGCCTTCGATCCCTCGACTGAGATTCTGGTCGGCATAGGTGGGAGATTCTGACGTCTGGGACAGAGATCCGGTCCACCGACGAGGATCGCGGCTTCCTTGCTTTCGTTCCCAAGCTCGGAGACAGGCTTTGGCGATGATCTTGTTGAGAGGAGCAGGATTATAGAGCAGCTTTCTGATGCTGGTCGGGGTCAGCATCAAGGGGTTATAGCCGGCTGACAGGTAACCCTCTTCCAACAGTCGCTGTTCCAGGTCGGTATTCGGCTGAATGCCCAGGAAGAACATCAATGGAAAGACACGCTCTTCGCCGAGGATCGAGGCGACCACCTTGTAGGATTCCACGCTTTGCAGGAGGCTCTCCTCCGTTTCCTTTGGACTGTTGAGCGAGTAGTTCAGGATGACCTTGCCTTTGAAACCGGCTTCCGCGAGATAGCGGCATCCATCGTAGAGTCGTTCCAGCTTGAAGCCCATGTGCAAGTTGTTCAACACTTCTTGTGAACCGGAGGTGATGGCCACTTCCAAGTCGCCGACTCCCGAACGGACCATCAGTTTGGCGAATTCGGGAGTGATCAACGACGTGCGGATATAGCCGGACCACTCGATCTCCAACTTCTCGCTGATGATGCGTTCCATGATCTCCGTACATTGCGGATAGGCTTCCTTGCCCGTGATGAATTGCGCGTCGGTGAACCAAAAGCGACGGGCGCCCCACTGGTGGTAATGTTGGGCGATATCCTTCACGACCATCTCGGGTGGTCGATAGCGCACCCGTTTGCCTTCGATATAGGGATAGAGACAGAAAGCACAGTCGTAAGGGCAGCCCCGTTTGGATTGCACGCCGATGGACTCGCCGACGTACTCCCGCCACTGTGGGAAGATGGAGGTCAAATACGGCAGATCGACGGCCGGCGCATCCAACAGTGGGGGCGAGCCCTGGGTTCCCTTCCTGATCTGCTTGCCGTCCTTGATGATGTAGCGTTCGTCATCGATCGAGCGGCCTTCGAGGAGTTTCAGGATCGCATCCTCGCCCTCGCCCAGAATCCCGATCGTGCCTTCCGGCAGTTTTTCGATGAGTTGATCGGCAAAGGCCGTGAACGCGCCTCCTCCGATCATGATCTGGGCCTTGGGAAACTCCTTGTTGATCAACCAGGGATATGACAGGATCGTGTAGATATGGCTGTAGTAGCGGTAGAGCTGCTTGACGCCCTCAACCGAGGCGGCGATTCGCTTGAAGGGGTTGCTGGCAAAATAAAAATTAAACGCATGCTCCAGCGAGGAATCGCCTTCATGCGGCGAAAAAATCTGAATGTCGCGCCACGAGAAGCAGACCAGATCCGGTTGGAACTCCGACGCGGCATCCCGAATGGCCTGACTGCGCTGCGCAACGGGAAACAGCGACAGATCGAGAATGCGCTGGCGGACGTCCGGCTTCCGTCGATGAATAAAGTCCGCCAAGTAGGTGATCCCGATGGGATACACCTTTTTGCAGGGAAGAAAGATATAGAGAATGGAGTTCATACAACCAGAGTGAGGCTGAAGTTAAGCACGCTTCATTAGTTCGGCTCTCAGCCTAGACCTAAACCTTAACCTTTCCTATTTCGTGGCGACATGAACGGCGACAATGCCACCGCTAAGGTTCTTGTACGATACCTGACGAAATCCGGCATCACGTAGGATCTGGCAGAGCCGTTCTTGATCGGGAAATGTCCGTATCGACGCGGGGAGGTATTCGTAGACGCCGGTGCGGTCGCGGGCGACGATCGTGCCGATCCAGGGCAGCAGTTTGAACGAATACCAATCGTAGAGCCTGCGCAACCATCCGAAGACCGGCCGCGAAAACTCCAGGCACACGAAGCGGCCGCCGGGCTTCATGACACGGCGGATCTCTCGCACGGCTTGTGGGAGATCCCCGACGTTCCGCATGCAGAAACCGGTGGTGACGGCATCGAAGGTGTTGTCCCCGAATCCCAACTGTTCCGCGCTGGCCTGCAGGCAGGTGATTTTGTCGCTGAGTCCCTTGCCGCCGATCTTTTTGAGGCCCTCGGCCAGCATTGCATGGTTCAGGTCGGATGCGATAACGCGTCCCTTGGGGCCCATGCGCGATTCCAGAAGGAGGGCAAGATCGGCTGTCCCGGAACCCACATCCAGCGCTGTTCCGCGTCCGACGGGAGTAATGAAGGACGCGGTAATTTTCTTCCAATGGTAATGGAGGCCGAAACTCAGCAGCGTGTTGTTCAGGTCGTAGACGCCTGCAATGGAGGTGAACATCCGCTGCACGGCGTCTTCACGGGCCCGGCCGGACCATGTCGAGACGACCTTGGCCGGAGCCTTGGAATCTTGGGTCAATGGAGGATGATCGGTTCCCACCATTTGACGGTGGTAGCACCCCGTTTCAAGCTTTGTCAAGGTGAGGTGCCAGAGTTTACGTGAGATGGATATCGTCTCAATGCACAGTACGAGGAAGCGAAAGCTCCGGTATGTCTCCGTCCATGATGTTCGAAGTATTCCTAATCTCAGCTTCGCATGAATGTCGCCGCCGGCTCGTGTGATCGCAGGGCGGAGCAAAATGGTATAATCCTGCCCCTATGGGCAACTCGATCGTCATCAAAGGCGCGCGGGAACACAATCTCAAGAATATCGACGTGGAGATTCCACGCGACAAGCTGGTCGTGATCACCGGCTTGAGCGGGTCGGGCAAGTCGTCGCTGGCCTTCGATACGATTTATGCGGAAGGTCAGCGCCGGTACGTCGAATCGCTGTCGGCCTATGCGCGACAGTTCCTCGAACAGATGGGCAAGCCGGACGTGGATTCGATCGAAGGCCTGTCTCCCGCGATTTCCATCGAGCAAAAGAGTACCAGCCACAATCCACGGTCCACAGTCGGCACGGTCACGGAAATCTACGATTATCTTCGACTGCTCTTTGCCCGTGTCGGACGGCCCTATTGTTTTCAATGCGGAGATGAGATTACCGCACAGACTGTCCAGCAGATGGTCGATGCGATCGCCGCTCTGCCGGAAGGCGAGAAGTTTCAGATTCTGGCGCCGATCGTCCGCGGGCGGAAGGGAGAATATCGCAAGGAACTGCTGGAGATGCGAAAGGCCGGCTATGTCCGCGCCCGCGTCGATGGCAAGCTTGTCGATCTGGGCGAGGACATCACACTCGATAAGCAGAAAAAGCACACGATCGAGATCATCGTCGATCGATTGGTGATGAAACCCGGCGATGCCCTCATGCGCCGGCTGGCCGATTCCGTCGAAATAGCGGTGAGGTTGGCCGGCGGACTGGTCGGAGTGCTGACCGAAGACGGCCAAAGCAGGCTCTACAGCGACCGGCTGGCTTGCATCAAATGCGGGGTCAGTTACCCGGAAGTCACACCCCGGGTCTTTTCCTTCAATAGCCCACATGGCGCCTGTCCGGCTTGTGACGGTATCGGTTATGCCGTGACACCCGGTTGCCCGGAAGAAGAGGACCTCACCCTGCTGGAACCCTGCTCCGTCTGCCATGGCGCAAGGCTGAGGCCTGAAAGTCTGTCTATTAAACTGGCTAAGAAGTCGATTGCCGAAGTCACCAGCCTCTCGGTCCGTGCCGCCGCTGACTTCTTCGTGTCGCTGAAGTTTTCCGATCGGGAGCTGGTGATCGCGCATCGAATCCTGAAGGAAATTCGTGAGCGGTTGGGCTTCCTCGTCAATGTGGGCCTGGACTATCTGACCCTCGATCGGGCGGCAGCGACCTTGTCCGGCGGCGAAGGGCAACGGATTCGGTTAGCGACGCAAATCGGGTCCGGCCTGGTCGGCGTGTTGTACATCCTTGATGAGCCATCCATCGGATTGCACCAGCGCGACAATCGCCGATTGTTACAGACATTGCTGAGATTACGGGACCTTGGGAATACCGTCGTCGTGGTCGAGCACGATACGGAGACCATGATCGCAGCTGATCATATTCTCGATATGGGCCCGGGCGCCGGTTCACACGGTGGGCATGTCGTGGCGCAAGGGACGCCTCAGCAGATCATGGGTGATCCAAGCTCATTGACCGGCCAGTATTTGCGTGGGGCGCAGGCGGTGTCGGTGCCGCGGCGGGAGCGGAAAGCCAAGGGCATGCTGTCCGTGGTCGGGGCGCAGAAGCATAATCTCAAGAATGTTACGGCACGCATTTCTCTTGGACTGTTGACCTGTGTTACGGGGGTGTCCGGATCGGGCAAGAGCACACTGGTCCTGGAAGTCTTGTTCCATTCCCTCTCGCAGATGCTGTACCACAAGAAGCCCAAGATCGATGGCTGTAAAGAATTAAAAGGCGTCGATGCGCTCGATAAGGTCATCGATATCGATCAATCGCCGATCGGCCGAACTCCCCGCTCGAACCCAGCCACCTACACGGGCCTGTTCGGCTACATCCGCGATCTTTACTCCAACCTGCCGGAGTCTCGCGTCCGCGGCTATAAGCCGGGGCGGTACAGCTTCAACGTGAAAGGCGGCCGCTGCGAAGCCTGCCAAGGTGATGGGCTCATCAAGATCGAAATGCATTTCCTGCCCGATGTCTATGTGACCTGCGAGGTATGCAAGGGGCAACGCTACAACCGCGAAACGCTCGAAATCCTCCACAAAGGGAAGAGCATCGCCGATGTGCTGAATATGACGGTGGACGACGCATTGGAGTTTTTCGAACATATCCCACTAATCAAGGCAAAACTTCAGACCCTGCACGATGTCGGCCTGCATTATGTGAAGCTCGGCCAGTCGGCGACGACGCTCTCCGGCGGCGAAGCCCAGCGGGTAAAGCTGTCGCGGGAGCTTTCCAAACGCGCGACCGGGCGGACCATGTACATCCTCGATGAACCGACGACCGGCCTGCATTTCGCCGATGTGCAGCGGTTGCTCGATGTGCTGGATCGACTCGTAGAAGCCGGCAACACAGTGCTGGTGATCGAACACAACTTGGATGTCATCAAGAATGCCGACTGGATCATCGACCTGGGTCCGGAGGGCGGCGATCGCGGCGGCGAGATCGTGGCAGAGGGACCGCCCAAAGAAATCGCCAAGTCGAAGCGGTCGTATACGGGGCAGGTGTTGAGGGAAGCAGGGCTGTAAGGGCGAATCTTTCGTGCGTCGCCATAATGCGATGAGTTCTGACGACAACTGAATCGCTACTCTTGGCCGCGGGCGACTGTAAGGCGCGATAAGAATCGCATGCCGTCGCCCGCGACACCTTTTTCAGCTACATCTTGCCGCACCCGCTATGGCGACGCCGAAAGCTCCATCCCTTCCAACCCAGCTAGGCGAAGGGGATGACGGCGGGGGGCGAGAAAGTGGTCAGCCGCTGATGTGTACATAAGCTGAGGCCTGGGTGGCAGCCATCCCCACAACCATGTCGAATGATGAGCCAAAATACACAGCGTTTAATTACTGTGTGTGTTTTATTGATCTATTGGGTCAGCGAAATGCTGCTCAAGGTCAAGGCCTGTTACCGAAAATTAGTTCGGAAGCAGAAGACAAGGCTTTTCAGAAAGTCATATCGAAGAACATTGGAGGCATCCTCCAGCTTCAACGGGATGTAGAGGAGTTAAAGAGGGCCTTGTCTCCGGATCCCAATTCGCCATTTCGTCAATATTTGAGTGATGAGGAGAAAACTACATGGGACGAGATCCAATCTGAATCTGTAAGGACCCAGTATTGGTCAGACGGCTTCGTCAAATTTGTATGCTTAGGAAATCAAGAGAGCAAGTATCCAGCAAAAGGAGTATTTGAGCTCTTTTGCACATCAGGATATTTCTGTCTGCTAGGCTTGGTTCGAAACCGTCCTGTCCGGGGTGCTATTGGCCTTGCTTGGGGATCAGAAGTCCGACCAGGTGAATTATACGGGCCTGCAATTGTTAGGGCGTACGAACTCGAAAGCGAAGTGGCTCAATATCCGAGGATCGTAATTGGCCACGAAGTTGTAGAGTTCTTAGAAGCCCATAGTAGCAATCCCGAAGATGGCGTAGTCAGCACAGTCAATCGGGCTTATGCGCTACAGTGCTTGAGCCTACCAAGATGATGACGGCTATAGGATAATTCACTATCTCGGAAATAGTTTTCGACACGCAGTAACTAATGTGCATCATGGTGACTTGTATCAAAAGGCCCGTATGTTTATTGTTCAACAGGTACAGGAACACCAAAGGCTTCAGAACAGCAAGCTCGCGTTCCGCTATACCCAGTTGCTCGCCTACTTTGATGCTCATAGACCTTCGGTCTAAGCATGTAGTGGTTTACAAGTGTGGTATGGGCTGATCAAGTAAGGCGGAAGTAGAAGCAAAGATGTCACGAGCCAAGAAGTACCAACTTTGAGGATATCCTGATAGGTTGTCTATCCCATATGTTTTCGTTGTCCCTCTCCAAAATCCTATGCTCGTTAGGGTGAGTTGATAGCCCTTCTTTTATTTGCTCATTTCCTTTCCTGCCGTTTGAATTCAAGCGACAATACCCCAACAATTTTCCAAGAAGGAGGACGGTGTCCATGCAGACTGTTGCGTTGCTGACGATTTCGAACGTGTTCATGACGCTCGCTTGGTACGGCCATCTGAAGTTCAAGGACTCCCCCTTGTTCACAGTGATTCTGGCGAGTTGGGGGATTGCCTTTATCGAATATTGCTTCCAAGTACCGGCCAATCGGATCGGTCATGGGCAGTTCAGCGCGGCGCAACTGAAGACGATCCAGGAAGTTATTACGCTGGTCGTGTTTTCGATTTTCTCGGTCGTGTATCTGAAGGAAGCGATGAAGTGGAACTATGTGGTGGGATTCGCCCTGATAGTGGTGGCGGTCTTTGTCATCTTCAAAGAGTGATGACCGTCAGGTTACGGCGACTTCCTGTCTTTCATGGCACCCTTTCCATTGAGCTGACGTTCCTCTTCCGCTTGCAGCTCTTCTGTTAGATCACTACAATACCGCGAATTTTTCCCGATTGGCGAGCGAAGGGGGATATCGGTATGCCGAAAGCGAAGAAGACCGACTCGAGTGCGAAGGCCGACGGTGCCGTGAAGAACTCTGCGCCATCATCCGCGCCGACGTCATCCACGGCAGAGGATTTCGAAAGGCTCGGCGTCTTTTACATGGGACGGCCGTACGATCTGGCGGCCAAACAGGCCAAGCCGGGATGGCTTCTCTACGATTCAAAAGATCTGGTGACGCACGCCGTCTGCGTCGGCATGACGGGCAGTGGCAAGACGGGTCTGTGCCTGGCCCTCCTCGAAGAAGCGGCCATCGATAATATTCCCGCGATCATCATCGATCCCAAAGGCGACCTTGGCAATTTAATGCTAACGTTCCCAAGCCTGAAGGGCGAAGACTTCCAGCCTTGGATCAACGAAGACGATGCGCGCAACAAGGGTTTGTCGCCGGCCGACTACGCCAAGGCACAGGCTGAGCTGTGGACAAAAGGCCTGGCCGGTTGGCAACAGGACGGCGCGCGCATCCAACGGCTCCGCGATTCCGCCGATGTGGTGATCTACACGCCGGGCAGCAATGCCGGATTGCCGGTCTCCATCCTCAAATCGTTCGCGGCGCCGGCCGCCGATGTGCGTGAGGATGCGGAGTTGCTGCGCGAACGCATCAGCACGACGGTGACGAGCTTGCTCGGCTTGCTCGGTATCGAAGCCGATCCGATCCAGAGCCGCGAGCACATTCTCCTGTCCACGATTCTCGATCAGACTTGGAAGAAAGAAGAAGATCTGGATTTGGCCTCGTTGATTCAGGCGATTCAATCGCCGCCTGTCGCCAAGATCGGCGTGATGGATGTCGATTCCTTCTTTCCGTCGAAAGAGCGCTTCGCCCTCGCGATGAAGCTCAATAATCTCCTGGCCGCGCCGGGGTTCCAGACCTGGCTGGAAGGCGAGGCGCTGGATATTCAGTCGATCATGTATACCCCTGCCGGGAAACCGAGGCTGGCGATCTTTTCTATCGCGCATCTGAACGATGCGGAGCGCATGTTCTTCGTCACGTTATTGCTGAGTCAAATGGTCGGATGGATGCGGGCGCAATCCGGCACTACCAGCCTGCGCGCCTTGCTCTATATGGATGAGATCTTCGGCTACTTTCCACCTGTCTCGAATCCGCCATCCAAGCTGCCGTTGATGACGCTACTCAAACAGGCGCGCGCATTCGGCCTCGGGGTCGTGTTGGCGACACAAAATCCGGTCGATCTCGATTACAAGGGCTTGGCCAACACCGGCACCTGGTTCATCGGACGATTGCAGACGGAGCGGGACAAGGCGCGGGTGCTGGAAGGATTGGAAGGGGCTTCCAGCAGCGCCGGGAAGAAGTTCGATCGCGGTCGGATGGAGCAAACGCTGGCCGGGCTCGGCAATCGGATCTTCCTCATGAATAACGTGCATGAGGACGAACCGGTCGTGTTTGAGACTCGCTGGTGTCTGTCCTACCTCCGGGGACCTCTGACCAGGACGCAGATCAAGACGCTCATGGAGCCGGTAAGGCGTGAAACGTCAAACGTGAAACGTGAAACGTCCGGGGCTCGACACTCAGCACTCAGCACTCAGTCCTCAGCACTGACATCTCGTCCCATGCTGCCTCCCGATGTCCCGCAGCATTTCGTGCCGCTCCGTGGAACCAAGCCGGAGGGAAGTGAATTGGTCTATGCGCCGATGCTGCTCGGCTCATCGCAGGTCCGTTTTTCCGACTCAAAGAGCGGGATCGATACCACGCAAGGCATGACGGTCCTGGTACCCATGGCCGACGGGCCTGTGGCCATCGATTGGGATAAGGCGATCGCAGCAGAGTTGACTGTGGCGGATCTTGAAAGAGAGCCAGAAGCTGATGCCCAGTTTCTTGCCCTTCCCGCCGGTGCGGGCAAAGCGAAGAGTTATGCCGATTGGAACAAGGATTTCGCCGGCTGGCTCTTTCGCACTCAAAAAGTCGAGTTGTTCAAGAGCCCCAGCACCAAAGAGGTGTCTCACCCAGGCGAGTCCGAGCGGGATTTCCGGGTGCGATTGCAGCAAACCGGACGTGAGCAGCGCGATAAGGTAACGGAATCGCTGCGCCAAAGATATGCCTCGAAGATGGCGACGCTTCAAGACCGAATCAGGCGGGCGGAGCTGGCGAAGGAGAAGCAACAGGCCGAAGCGCGTTCCAGCCAAGTGCAGGCGGCGATTTCCGTCGGCGCCTCCATTCTTGGGGCTTTTCTTGGACGGAAGACGATCAGTGCCTCGAACATCGGCCGGGCCACGACCGCGGTCCGCAGTGCCGGCCGGGTCATGAAAGAGTCGAAAGATGTGGGAGCGGCAGAAGAGAACGTCGCCGCGCTTCAACAGCAATTGGCCGAACTCGAAGCGCAATTTAAATCGGAAAGCGACGCGCTGGCCGCCGCGACCGATCCCTTGAACGAAAAGCTTGAAACGATTTCCATCAAGCCCACCAAGTCCAACATCGCCGTGAAACTCGTGGCCCTCGCCTGGACGCCGCACTGGCGGGATGCTGAAGGCAGGCTCACACCTGGCTGGACGTAACTTCACCCGCTTAGGAAGGAAGTGACGGCTGCCGTCCTCTGCAGTCGTCTGCTACAGAGTAAGATAAAGCCGGAGCGCTCTACTCTTTAGGGTAGTGGCATCCCGAGAATTTCCGCCAGTCTAGGGGCATCCTTAGTGGTTAAAGTGATCGCGCTCAACTAAAGTATATCAACGAGGCTAATAGGAGCGAGGAAGAGGGGTATGCGTGTCTATTTGAGAAACTGACATCAAACTTGAAAATGCTCGTGGATCTTATCTGTCTTTCGCATTCCTGCCCAATTGCGAACTCCACTGCATGTTGGGTTGCAGCTCATCTCACTACCCCGCTCATCCCTGCTCCTGTTCTTTGTAGGACGAGTACCGACATCCCCATTAGTCCTTGTCTGGTATATCTTTCCAGCCGCTGACGTTCAAGTGCAACAAACGGTTCAGCGGAGGCTGTGTCATGCTTGTCCTGATCATCGACGATCATCCTCTCTTTCGCCGAGCACTTCGAGAAGTCATGGAAAGTCATTTCCCTTCGACGGTGGTGCGTGAGGCTTCTACCGGAGAGGAAGCGATTCGGGTCGTACGAACGGAACGCGTCGATCTGGCGATTCTGGATATCAGTCTTCCGGATTCCAGCGGTCTGACGGTATTGAAACGAATCAAACAACTGCGCCCTTCCCTCAAGTGTTTGATGCTGACCATGCACGACCATCCTCAGTATGTGCGTCTGGCCATGGTCCATGGGGCATCCGGTTATCTCACCAAAGGGGCGACCCCAGGAGAACTGCACGATGCCATACGAACCATTCTGTCTGGGGGGCAAGTGGTGATGGAACCGATGCGTGAAATGCTCGACCGCCATTCAATGCCTCACGATAAGATATGGCCGCACGAATCCCTCTCAGCGCGCGAGCTGGAAGTCCTTTCCCTGTTTGCGAGAGGCCGCACCGTCTCACAGGTCGCGAAGCGACTGAAGCTGAGCAGTAAAACCGTGAGCACGTATCGAACCAGATTGCTTGACAAGCTGCACCTTGAGACGACCGCCGATCTGATCCGCTACGCCCTCGATCATCGGCTGGTACGAGAGAATCAATGACCACTGAGACTCTCTGTAGGGGAAACACCGATACCATATTTGTGTTTGTTTTGATACCTAATGTCGACAATTATTAGCAAGCCGCAAGAATAATCGAGTCGGCGCGGCGGCTCATCCTCGTATGGGACGAAAAAGGCAGGGCCATAGACGAGCGCAACGGGGCAAGACATCGATTTGCTCTGGTTTCTTGAGCATCGCTTCTCCTCTCTCGCATCCGACGCGTGTCGTTATCGCAGACAGCCACGAAGTGTTCAGAGCCGGTGTGTGCGCGCTGTTGGAGGGTGAGCGAAATTTCCAAGTAGTCGGTCTGGTCGCCAATGTGCGCCAGGTGCTGATTGAGTCGAAACGAACCAAGCCCGACGTGATCTTGTTGGAATCGACGTTGTCCGGTGGCAAAGCCGATATCTGTAGAACCCTTTTTACCATCATCCCTTCCGTTCGCATCATCATGACGATTTGGGACCATGGGGATCAGGATGCCGCATTCTTTCGTGCCGTCAAGGCCGGTGCACAGGGGGTCCTACCCAAGAGTGTCTCCCGGGTTGAACTCATCCAGGCAATTCACACCGTGGCTCGCGGAGCATCACACTTCGGTTCAGAGTGTCGGTTGTCACAATCGCTGAACGATCGGACCGGAGTCCGTCCTGGACTGCGCATGCTGTCGCCGCAGGAACAGCGGATCATTTCACTCATCGCCGAGGGAAATACAAACAAGGAGATTGCGGGCAAGTTAACCCTGTCCGAAAAGACGGTAAAGAATTATATCGCCAACATGTTTACCAAGCTGGAGATTAGGCGCCGTACCCAAGCGGCGGCCTTCTATTATATGAAAACGTATCAACATCTTGCACCGGTGGATGGACGCATGCCTGCGTAAGATCGAAGTATCTTATGCCGACGATTCTTGTCGTGGATGACGACCGCAGTTCGGACCTGGTTGCACCGCGTTCTGGAAGACCGGGGATACCAGGTCCGGGGAGTCGGGGACGGCAAGGAAGCGCTTGCCTATCTGGAACGTGTCAAGCCCGCTCTCATCGTGTTGGATCTTTTCATGCCCAACATGGTCCACTGTGTCCACTGTTCAATCCATCAAAATATTGGCGATCTCCGGGCACATCATCAGGATATGACCTGACGCAAACCGCGATTGTGCTCGGCGCCCACGATGCCTTGGCCAAGCCCATCAGTGCCGGAGAGTTTCTTCCACGGGTCGACGCCCTGCTTTGTTGACTAGGACACAGCCGCTGTTCTTCCGCGCGGCTCTCTCGCCAGCCGGTAAGGGGCTAGGTATTGCCCGTCCGTCAAGGAATTTCAGCCGCAGATGCCTGGTATCGTGATTGTAAGATACCTTCCTCCGATTCGGTCTTCCCCCATCAAGTTTTATGACCAAAGGGCCGAAAAAGTACGGAATTCGTTTGTTTGAATTCTCACGGCACGCTGCAAACCAGGAATGACGACCTCTCTATCTCAGGGGCAATTGGCTCGGAACCATGTCCTAAAGATCTGGCATGCCCTTCCGAGAGGGAATTCCCTGGAGGAAGAAGAATGGCTCCGGCGCCATCGCGGAATTGTTCGGCTTCTATGGGCGCATGCGGCAGGGGTGCCCCTGTTTGGCGTCTTGACGAGTCACCATGTGTCCCTTGGTTTGATCGGAGGGTCGATCCTGGTGGGGTCGGCCATTCTGGCCATGAGCGGTCGCTTGGCCAATCGGCTTCGAGCGGCCTTGGCGACGGCGGGGTTGATATTCGCGTCGGCGTTGCTGGTGCATCTCTCCAATGGTTTTATCGAGGCACACTTTCATTTCTTCGTGATGATGGCCGTGATCGTCCTGTACCAAGATTGGCTGCCTTTCTTATTGGCGCTCATTTCGGTCGTGGTCGATCACGGGGTCATCGGCACGTTGGCTCCGACCATGGTTTACAACCACTCGGGCACCCAACATCATCCTTGGGCATGGGCGATCATTCATGGAACATTCATTTTGGCGGAATGCGCGGCCCTTCTCGTGTACTGGCGGGTGAATGAAACCGTGCAGGTGGACTTGTGCCGAGAAAAGGAGAGAGCTGAGGCCGCCAGTCGGGCCAAATCCCAATTTCTCGCCAACATGAGTCATGAGATTCGAACACCGATGAACGGCGTACTAGGCATGTCGGAATTACTTCTATTGACCAGTCTCACCGACAAGCAGCGGCACTATGTCGAACAGATTCACGGATCTGGCACCCAGTTACTGCATGTCATCAACGATGTCTTGGATTTTTCGAAGATTGAAGCGGGTAAAATCGCGCTGGAATGCGTCCCGTTCGATCTTTCCGCGGTGATCGGCGAGACCGTGGAGTTCTTCGCGGTGGGAGCCCGCGCCAAGGGACTGAACCTATTCTGCACGTTGGAAGAGGGCCTCCAAACCAAGGTCGTGGGGGATGCGCACCGGTTACGTCAGGTCCTGACGAATTTGCTCGGAAATGCCGTCAAGTTCACCGAATCGGGAAGTGTCACGGTGACCGTGCAAGGCATCCCCGGTGTACCGGGTGGGTTCAAGATCGAGGTGCAAGACACCGGCATTGGAATATCGGAAGCCGCTCAGGCGGTGCTCTTCAAAGAGTTTTCCCAGGCCGATGCATCCTCCACACGAAAATACGGCGGAACCGGGCTGGGTTTGGCCATTTCCAAACGCCTGGTGGAAATGATGCAAGGAGCGATCGGGGTGGACGGTGGACTTGGAAACGGTTCGCGGTTTTGGTTTACGGTTCATTTGACGGCCGCCTCCTCGAATCCGGGCGACAGTCTGGGAGATCGGGCCGCTGCCTAGCCCTCAATCGAAAGGAGAGCAAAAAAATGGAAGTTCATACGATCGGTTACGATTCCAAGAAACATTGGTCGGCCCACAGTCGGCCGAAAATAGACTCTCCCCGAACGCTCGTTTTGCTGTTCGGATCGTCCGGTTTCCTGGAATCTCCCGATCCGCTCAGCGAGCTGATCGACGACTACCGCGAATCGATCGTGATCGGCTGTTCGACCGCCGGTGAGATTTTGGGAACGCAGATTTTCGACGAGAGTGTGAGCGCTGCGATTGTGCGATTCGACGGGACGGATCTACGGATGGCCAGCGCTCCCGCTCGGTCGGCGGAAGATTCGTTCTCCGCCGGGCAGCACATCGCCCGACAGCTGAATGATCCCCGGTTGAAAGGCATCTTCGTGCTCTCGGACGGGCTTCATGTGAACGGAAGCGAACTCGTGCGGGGATTGAATTCAGATGTGTCCTCTTCCGTCGTGGTGACCGGGGGGCTGGCCGGCGACGGTGACCGATTCCGCCGCACTTGGGTCCTGCAGGACAGACGGCCGCAATCCGGTTTTGTGACCGCCGTCGGGTTCTATGGAGATCGTATTCGGGTCGGTCATGGATCGAAAGGGGGATGGGATCGGTTCGGCCCCGAGCGGCGCGTCACGAGATCCACAGGCAATGTTCTCTTCGAACTCGATGGGCGTCCCGCGCTTCAACTGTACAAGGAATATTTGGGAGATCGGGCTTCCGGATTACCGGCGACCGGACTGCTGTTCCCGCTCGCACTGCGTTCCAATCAAACGGATGCCAAGAGTTTGGTCAGAACGATTCTCGGCGTGAATGAACGGGAACAGTCCCTCACGTTCGCGGGCGATATTCCGGAAGGAGCCTATGCGCAGCTGATGAAGGCGAACTTCGACCGGCTCGTTCAAGGGGCCTCGGAAGCGGCAACCTCCACGAAGTTCGCGGTCGATGGTGACTCCGCTCCGCTTGCCATCGCCATCAGTTGCGTGGGACGTCGACTGGTGTTGGGAGGCAGGACGGAGGAAGAAACCGAGGCCACTCTTGACGTGCTGCCCAAAGGGACGCAGCAGATCGGGTTCTATTCCTATGGGGAAATCTCACCCTACACCGCCGGAACCTGCGATCTTCACAACCAGACGATGACCTTGACCACGCTCAGCGAGGCGGCGTGAAATTCATATGCATCCTTTGCTGGCAAGACAGCTTAAGCGGCTGAGCCTCGACCCCCGGCACTGTCCACCCACCGTGGAGGCGTGGGGTGAGATCCTGGAACGGATCAGCCAAAGCTATGTGGAGGCGGATCAGAGCCACGCGCTCTTGGAGCGGTCGCTCGCGCTCTCCTCGGAAGAGATGCAGGATCTGTACGCGAAACTCAAGCAGACCAGCGAGACTCAACTGGCGCACGAGCGCAACAAGCTCCAGGCGGTGTTGCATGCGCTGGGAGACGGCCTCTGCGTGGTCGACGCGAAGTGGAACATTCAGATGGTCAACCATCAGGCGGAACAGCTCCTGGGTGAAGCGGCTCCGGCGCTCGTCGACCGTCCCGCCTATCGGATGATTTCTCCCGGGCCGGAGGAATACCGGGACGACTGTCTGATTTCCGATGCCACGCTCCCTCCGCTTGCCTCCGGTGAAACCTACCGGACTGACGACGGATTACTAGTCACGCCGGATGGTCAGCTGCTGGCCATATCCCTGGTCGTCACCCCGATGCTCTCGAATGGGGCGGTCATCGGGGCCGTACTCGTGTTCAGGGACATCACCCAACAAAAACAGATTGAGCGGGAACGACAGCGGACGGAGGGCGTGCTTCGGCGAATCCAAGCGGGGCTGTCTGAACTGGCGAAAAACCCGCAGGTCTACGGCGGAAACCTCCAAGAGGCATTTCAAACGGTGACGCGCGTGGCCGCGGAGTGCCTCCACACCGAGCGGGTCAGTATCTGGTTTTTTACTGCGGATCGTTCCGCCATCCGGTGCGTCGATTTGTATCAGCTCGCCGCCCAGGCACATTCTCAAGGCATGGCGCTGACGGCCACCGACTATCCGAAATACTTCCAAGAGCTTGATCTCGAGCGGATTGTCGCCGCCGATGACGCTCAAGCCGATCCGAGGACCGCCGAATTTACAGAAGGGTATCTGGCGCCTCTTGGGATTGCCTCCATGCTCGACGTTCCCATCCGCTCGGAGGGGAAAATGATCGGGGTGATTTGTCATGAGCACGTCGGGCCCACGCGACGGTGGATGCTGGAAGAACAACATTTTGCGGCATCCGTTGCCAATACGGTGGCCTTGGCTCTTGAGGCGGCGGACCGCCGGAAGGTGGAGCAAGCGTTACGAACCAGTGAAGGACGTCTGATGACGACGGTACAGAGCACCAACATCGGAACCTGGGACTGGGATGTGAATTCGAACGAGGTGTATTTTTCCCCCGAATGGAAGCGGCAATTGGGGTATGACGATCAGGAGCTCGGCAATACGTTTCAAGAATGGGAAAGCCGCCTGCATCCCGAGGATCATGACCGTGCGTTGAGAGCCATCGAAGACTTCTTGATCGTGAAACCGTCCCGGTTTGAACTCGAGCATCGTCTTCGCCATAAGGATGGATCGTACCGATGGCTTCTGGCTCGCGGGACGTTGCTGAAGAACGAAGCCGAATTGTCGACGCGCATGGTCGGAATCAATATCGATGTGACGGATCGGAAGCTGGCCGAGGAGGCGATTCGGCAGGCCAAAGAAACCGCGGAAGCGGCAAGTCGAGCCAAGAGCCAGTTCTTGGCGAACATGAGCCACGAGATCCGCACTCCGATGAACGGCGTGTTGGGCATGGCGGAGCTTCTCTTGAGATGTTCGCTCGGTGATCAGGAACGGCGTTTGACCGAATCGATTCATCGGTCCGGTTCGGTTCTGCTTGCCATCATCAACGACATTTTGGATTTCTCTAAAATCGAGGCCGGGAAGTTGCAGTTGGAGGCGATCCCGTTTGAGGTTCGCCGGACTATTCATGAAGCGGTTGATCTGGCGATGCCTGAAGCGAAGAAGAAGCGACTGCAGCTCTCGTGGCATATTGCCAGCGCTGTTCCTACCTACCTGCTCGGTGATCCGACGCGGCTGAGACAAATCATCGTCAATCTGGTCGGCAACGCGGTCAAGTTCACGGAGCAGGGCGTCATCGAAGTGACGGTGTCCTTGGAGAGTCAGAGCGGGGAGCTGTACGGACTGTCGGTCACGGTACGAGACACGGGTATCGGCATCTCCCCCGAGGTTCAGGCTCATATCTTCGATGCTTTTTCCCAAGCCGATGGTTCGACGACCCGGAAATATGGCGGGACCGGCTTGGGACTGGCCATCGTCAAGCAACTCGTCACTCTCATGGGCGGGCATATCGAGCTTCAAAGCACTCCTGGGAAGGGATCCACCTTCGGATTTGACGCATATTTCAAGCGGTGCGATCCGGTCCAGAGGTCGCTGCCGTCCTTTATCGAGAAAAGCGGCATGAGCGCCGAAACGCTTGTCAACCCTGCGAGAGGGCCGGAGCCGGTTCGCATTCTGCTGGTTGAAGACAATCCGGTGAATCGAGAAGTCGCCTGCGGCATGCTGGACACGTTCAACTGCCGGATCGACACGGCTGAGAACGGGCGAGAAGCGCTTGTCGCGGTGGAGCGTGCGGACTATGCGCTCATCTTCATGGACTGCCAAATGCCCGAGATGGATGGATTCACCGCGGTCCGGTTGATCCGGGAGCGTGAGGCCAGAAAGGGGCGACCATCCTACTCCGACGGGGACCGGCCCGTCCCGCATGTACCGATCGTCGCGCTGACGGCACATGCGATGCAGGGAGATCGAGAATTGTGCCTTGCCACAGGGATGGATGATTATCTGACAAAACCATTCACACGTTCTCAGCTTGAACAAGTCCTCGCACGTTGGACCTCTCGACAGATACCCGGCTGGACAGATGGGGCCGTCGACAAGCCGCCTGCGCCACCGCGGCAGAACGATCACCGACTGCAGGAAAGTTCTCAAGAAACGGAAACACAGAAGGACCAAACCAACGAGTCGGCGATCATCGATCAAGCTGCTTTAGCCGCCATCCGTGCTCTGCAGCGACCGGGTCAACCGGATATCGTTGCGCGGGTCTTGAATCAGTACATGGAGACGTCCCCTGAGCTCGTCGATCGGATACGGAGCGCCGTGTCGTCGAAGGATGGAGCCTCGCTACGGGCTGCCGCGCATTGTTTGAAGTCGAGCAGCGCACAGTTGGGCGCGACCTCGGTGGCGTCCGACTGTCGTGAATTGGAAATGATGGGTGCCGGCCAGGAATTGGCGCGGGCGGAAGAGACGTTGAAAAAGTTGGAGCGGCACTACGCCGACGCCTGTGCCGCCTTCCAAGCGGAAATCGGCAAGGGGAGGACGGCGGCATGACCGACGAACGGCGCCCCACGGTTCTCATCATCGATGACGATACCGTCGCACGCCTGCTGGCCCGCGAGGCGCTTGAACAGTCCGGCTGGTCGGTCGAGGAAGCTGAAAACGGCCGGCTAGGACTCGAGGCATTCATCAAGCGCCCACCGGATCTTGTGTTGCTGGACATCCTGATGCCGGAGATGGACGGGTTTGCGGTTTGTACTGAGCTGCGGAAATTGCCGGAAGGCATCCACACTCCCGTGCTGATCATGACGGGGCTTGAGGACTATCAGTCGATCACGCAAGCCTATGACGTCGGGGCCACCGACTTCATCGTGAAGCCGATCAATGGCCTGTTACTGAGGCATCGGGTCCGCTACATGCTGCGTGCCGGACAGGCCATGCGAGACCTACGAGACAGCCAGGACAAGTTGGTGCAGGCACATGACGCCGCGCTTGAAGGCGCCCGATTGAAATCCGAGTTTCTCGCGACCATCAGCCACGAAATTCGCACGCCGATGAACGGGATCATCGGGATGGACGAATTGCTGCTCGATACGGATCTCACGCCGGAGCAACGGGACTGCGCGGAGACGATCAAGGTTTCGGCCAAGGCCTTGCTTGAAATCGTGAACGACATCTTGGATTTTTCCAAACTCGATGCCGGACGTGTCACGCTCAACAGGGAGAAGTTTCTCGTGAGCCGGGTTATCGAGGAACCGATGGCCCTGTACCGAGAGCGGGCACGAGAAAAAGGTGTCGCGCTCCACCACGACATCGCCGCGATCGTGCCGGCTGAGCTCTGGGGCGATGCGGTTCGTCTTGGCCGCCTTCTGTCCATCTTGCTCGGCAACGCCGTGAAATTCACGGACCAGGGACAGATCCGTCTCGTGATCGAGCCCGCACCTCACCCGATCGGGATGATACCCGGCTCAGTGCCCACCGCCGGCCGGATCCGGTTTTCCGTGACGGATACGGGGATCGGGATCGATAAATCCGATGCCCGCCGATTGTTCCAGCCCTTTGTGCAAGCGGACGGATCCAATCGACGCCGGTATGGAGGAACCGGGCTAGGATTGGCGCTTGCCAAACAATTGGTTGAGCTGATGGGCGGAACGATCGACTTCGAAAGCGAACCCGGTAAAGGCAGTCGCTTTTGGTTCGATCTATCGCTGGCGCGTGCGGATGATGTGCAGGAACCGGTGGAGCCGGACTGCGCGCTGGTGTATGTGCAAGAAGCAGTGAGTCAGGCCGTCATTGCCCGAACACTGGAGAAACTGGGCTATAAGGTTCGTACCATGGCCATGGCGAAAGAATTGGACAATATGGTCTTGAACCTTTCGCCGGTCCTGCTGATCGCAGAAGTCAACCTGCTTACCCCCAAAAGGGATTTGCTCCACGTGCAAACGCTCAAGGAGCGTTTCCCCGCGCTGCGTGTACTAGGGCTACGGCATCAGGCGATCGTCGGTCAGCCGCCGACGAACCTGCCCTTCTCCATCGACGGATATCTTGACAAACCGCTGACCGTCGAAGCGATCAAGGCTGCCGTGGAGGTCGTGGTTTCAGGATCATCTGCTCGTTAATGTTGTCTTGCGCCATGGGCAAGACCGCCATCTCTTCCCGAGAATTTCATCCATCGCGGTCGTGATGGATCGTGTCCAAAATCAACGTCGGACCGGCCGATGAGGAAACCGTTCCCTCAATGGCTCAATGTTTTTTATCTTTCTGCATGATCTTGTCCGTCCATGCCAGCAAAATGGCGGAGGCCAAGAAGGTCATGTGGATGAAGATTTTCCATTTCAAGTGCTCCGGGTTTTCGTTTGCAACGTCCACGAAGCCCTTCAAGAGGTGGATGCTGGAGATGCCGATCAGAGAGGCGGCCAATTTGATTTTGATCGTGCCGGGATCGACATGGGTCAACCAGTCCGGACGGTCCGGGTGGTGTTCCAAATCCAGTTTGCTGACGAACGTGGCGTATCCCCCGATGACCACCATGGTCAGTAGATTGGCGACCATCGTGACATCGATCAGCCCCAGGACTCCCAGCATGAACACAGTTTCTTCCATTTTATGGATATGAACCACCATTTCCCAGAGCTCGACGAGAAATTTGTACGCGTAGAGCAGCTCCGCCACGATGAGCCCGGCATAGAGCGGCGCTTGAATCCATCGACTGGCGAAGACAACCGCTTCAAAGACAGCCTCCACCTGATGGCCGGCCGAGTGAGAGAGCTTCGGCGGTCGATGGGTCTCACGGAATTCGGGCGAATGGGTATCGGGCATCAAGACCTCCTCACAGTTCAACGACGACAAGAGTAGCGAGTCGGCGGCGCGTATCCTAGTCAGTGCGTTCGGCGCTGTCAATTCACTGCTTCGTGGTGGGCGCGAGCGGTGTGGAGGGGATCGGTATTCGGACGGAAGGAATAGGATTGCGACGGAGCGCGATCTTTCCCGGCGGCCACCGGCAAGCATCGACAAGCGTGAGAGGAAGAAGCGCTCCGAAGGATCAGGTGAGACCGGCTCAGTGGGTCTCGATGGGCAAACGCCCCCCTGAGCCCTTGAAACTTCCGGCATAAAAGGCGGCTATCTGGGATCGTCGCCCGACATTGAGTTTGGAATAGATATTCGCGAGGTAGTTCTTGACGGTCTTTTCGCTTAACCGCAGATCCTGGGCGATCTCTTTATTCGTGAGGCCCTTGGCCACCAACGGCAGAAGGCGTTGCTCTTGCGGGGAAAGAAGAGGGCGCTTGGATTGCCCCGGCTCGCTATACACGTTCCTCAGCCATTCCAGAGTGGGTTTCGTCAAGCGAGGGTCGATGAGAGCCTGACCCGAGGCGACGGTCCGAATGGCGCGGATCAGGGCGCTGGAAGCGATGTCCTTCAAAATGTAACCCTGAGCGCCGGAAAGAATAGCCTCGAGCACGGTATGGTCGTCGGCGAAGCTCGTCAAGAACAACACGCGGGTGCCGGGGCATTTCGTCAGAATCTCGCGCGCGGCCTCGACCCCGCTGCCGTCCGGCAATCGGATGTCGAGCAATACGAGGTCCGGTTTAAGTCGAGCGCAGAGTTTCTTCGCTTCTTCCATGCGCGAACCTTGCGCCACGACTTTCATGCCGGGCGTCAAATTGAGGACGGCACAGAGTCCGATACGCACGACTTCATGATCGTCCACCAGGACCAGTCGAATCGGATTGGCCTTATTCATATACGTTTCCCTTCTTCAGCGGAACGTCGACCAGCACACTGGTTCCCTTCCCCGGTGCGGTCTCCAACGTAAAGGTGGCGGAGATTTGCTGGGCGCGGGCGGCCATGTTGCCCAACCCATGGCCGGCTCGCCGCTTGCGCTTGGTGGAAAATCCGACCCCATCGTCACCGATGGTCAACCGGATCGCGTTATCGGCCAAACGGAGTTGGACCCACCGCTGGGAAGCGCGCGCATGGCGCGCGCTGTTGCTGAGGGCTTCTCGCGCGATGTTGAGCAATTGTTCTCCCACCTTGGGGGTGATGAAGGACAAGACCGGGTTGACGATCTCCAGTTCAGGAGCGGATTGGCCGGCCCCGGACATCGATGCGATGAGCTGCCGCAAGGCCTGTCCGAAGTCCAGCTCCGCCGTAGCACGCTGCGTCAGTAAGGCGATGAACCGCCGAACATCGAGCATCAGATTATTGAGTTGGTCAACGGCGTGGGTGATATGGATTTTCGAACGCCGGAGCGACTTCCCCATCGACAATTTGCCGGCTTCCAACTGCATGCCGACCGCGTAGAGGGCTTGTAAAATATTGTCGTGGAGGTCCCGGCTCAAGTGTTCCCGTTCTTCCATCGCCAGTTTGCGCTCGGTAATGTCTTGGACCGCGGCAAGAAGGAGCGGCCCGGCATGGCCCGATAACTCGACGCGGATGGCCTTGACGCAGACCCAAATAATTTCCCCGGACTTGCGGATATATCGCTTTTCGTAGGTGTAGTCCGATCGAACCCCTCGGAAAAACTCGTCGGTCAACGCGATATTGGCCGCAAGATCGTCCGGATGGGTGTAGAGCGCGTACGTGCTTCCGACGATTTCATGTTCTTCATACCCTGTCAGCTCGCACAGAGCCTTGTTGGCGCTGATCGCGCGCCAATTGTCATCGAGGATGCAGAGCCCCACCGGGGCTTCGGCCAGGAAGCGCTGAAGTCTGAGCTCACTCGCCCGTAATGCCTCCTCGGCACGCGTGTGTTCGGTGATGTCGTTGCCGACCGTGATCAAACAGGCCACGCCGTTCAGTTCGATCACTTCGCTTGAGACGAGCAATGTAAGGATCTTCTTATCCTTGGTGCAAAGCCGGGTCTCGCGGTTCTTGATGGCGCCCTCCGCTTCAAGCTGCCGGAAGAAGCGCGCTCGATCGTCCGGAGAGGGCCACAGTCCCAGCGCGAGGGTGGTCCGGTCAATGACCTCCGTCCGGGTGTAACCGAATAGTTTCAACGATGCCTCATTGACTTCGAGACAGCGCCCGCTCTCCAGTTCGGTCATGATGACCGGATAGGGACTTGATCGAAAAGCGATCTCGAATCGTTCTTCGCTCTTCCGCAACGCTTCTTCGGTCCGTTTACGGTCCGTGATGTCCCGGTCGATGCCGTGATAGCCGAGGAAATTGCCCGCGCCGTCGAAGATGGGCGTGCCGCTGGTTTCGAGCACAATGAGGCGTCCGTTCTTGTGGCGATTCGTGTGTTCAAGCAAAGTAAAGGGTCGACAAGCCGCTGCAATAGGACCGAACAGGTCGGCGACCCGGGCGGCTTCGTCCGGAGGCATCAAGTCGAACAATGTTTTCCCGATCACTTCCTCCGGTTCATAGCCCAGGATTTCACGAATACGGGGGCTGGCGTAGGTATACACCGCTTGCTCGTTGACCTCCCAGACCCAGTCGCGGGTCGTTTCCACAAGCGTCCTGAACTTCAATTCGGACGCGCGCAGGGCCTGTTCCGAATCCTGCCGGTCCAATTCGCCGGCGATCCAGCGGGCCATCAACTGCAGGAAGGCCTTGTCCGCGTCGCTGAACTGCTCCGGGTAAGGATCCGGTCCCACGAAACAAATGGTTCCGTGATGCTTGTGTCGGCCCGCCAATTTGGTGCCGAGATAACACTCGAATCCCAGGGCGGCATAGCCCGGATGACGGCTCCATTCCGATGCGCCGGCATGTTCGACACTCGTCGGTCCGGAGGCTTGCAGCGTGGTTCGGCAGTAACTTTGTGACAGGGGAAGGAGCGTGCCGGCGGTGAGGCCGGACACGGACGGCCAGACCTGGCACACTTCAAGTTGATCGCCCGCCACGCGAGTGAGCATGCCGATGGGCAATTTGAACCTGCGGCACCCCAGCTCCAGAATGGTCTGCATCCGCTGTTCGAAGGTCAAGCCCGGCGCGGCGGTCGCCTCCTGAAAGGATCGAATGGCATGCTCGCTTTCGCGCAGCAAGGACTCGGTGACGTTCCGCGCCGTGACATCTTCACAGAAGACGAGCACGAGTATCCGCCCCGTTTCATCATGAATCGCCCGGGCTCGTTCTTTGACCCACAGCCTGGATCCGTCCTTCCGGATTTTTTGGATTTTCCACTCGAACAGCTTGTATGGATCGGCCGCACAGGCCGTGAGCTGTTCCAGCACCGTCGCGCGATCGTTCGGATCGAATACGTTCAGGATTGATCGGTGAAGAAGGTCCTCTTTCCGATAACCGAGTTGATCGGCCCCGAAGCGGTTGACGGACAATACGGTGCCGTCCGCCGACAGGGTGAAATACATGAAGGGATTCTGTTCATATAACGACTGGTAGCGCTGCTCGCTTGCTTTGAGAGCGGATTCGGCTTGTTGTCTCCTCTCGACTTCCCGCTTGAGTTCAATGACCACCTGTTCCAGACCGGCTGTTCGTTCACGGACTTGCGCTTCGAGGATTCCTTGCATGTCTTGCTGGGCCAGCTCGGACTGTTTGCGACCCGTGATATCCTCGATGGTGCCCACCATGCCCGTTACCGGTTCGTCGTCCCTGAATGTGGCGCGGCCCCGGCACGCGACCCATCGGACGGCTCCATCCTGTCTGATGATTCGGTGTTCGATCCGGTACGGCGTCCGGTCTTCCACAGCCTTCGCGATAGCGGCACTGAGTCTCTGACGGTCCTCCGGATGGACACGTGTGAAGAACTCCGCATAGGTGCCGTCAAATGAACCGGGAAGGAGGCCAAAGATTTGCTCGGTTTCCGACGACCAGATGACGCGATCCGTGCGGCCTTCCCATTCCCACGCCCCTATTTGAGCGGCCCCCAGCGCCGATAGGTGGTTCGCTGGAGCAGGGCTGTATTGTGCATGAGTCAACGCCTGCTGCAATTCTGACACTTGGCGGCGTAGACGGACAAGTTCGGCGGAGAGTGAGCTGTCGGTATCCGGCGGTGCGCTCATGGCGAAAAGCTCGGGTGTCACATCGGATGAAGCTATAAGGCTGGCCCAGTCTTCATCGTAGGTAGGTCTCTTCGACTAGTATAAAACCAGCGGCTTCTCTAATGCCAGAGGGGAAACGGAGAAAGGGGAGATGAAGGGAAGAAGACAGCGGACGCAAGCTGATGGCGGGAGCACTATAATTTTTGGCTTCGCGCGGCACCCGGTACATGGGTTTCTTTCATGAACCAGGCAACGGCTTCTGTACGACGCTTGACGTGAAGCTTGTCAAAGATGTTCGCCAAGTAGTTTTTCACGGTTTTGTCGCTCAAGCGGAGTTGAGCGGCGATCTCCTTATTTGTTTTTCCTTCTGCTAAAAGAGGTAGGATTAAGCGCTCTTGCGGGGACAGTCGGAAGGTGCCATGGGTCGTTGCTCCAAGATGTGAACTGGTTCGAATCCAATGCAGGGCCTGTTGAGTGACCCGCGGGTCGAGATAACCCTGGCCGCCGGCGACGGTACGGATGGCACGGATCAGGTCATCCATCCGAACATCCTTGAGTACGTACCCATGGGCCCCGTTCTGGACGGCGGCCATTACCGTGGAATCTTCGGCGTAACTGGTGAGGACGAGAATTCGAAGCTTGGGTGAAACAGCCAAGAGCCGACGGCAGGCTTCGGTGACCGAGGCGTCGGGAAGCTTCACGTCCAGTAACGCCATCTGCGGGGCGAGTCGCTCAACGGTTGCGACACCGTCCGCCACGGTTCCGGCTTCCCCTACGATTGCCATGTCCGGTTCAAGGTGAAGTAATGCGCGCAACCCTCTCCGGACCATCTCGTGGTCGTCGATCAGGACGATGCTGGTCGGTGACTGTTTCATACGGAAGTCAGCAGAGGTTCCAGAGAAAACTCCGCGACGACGTGCGTCCCTTCTCCGGTCTTGGACTGTACCCGTAAGGCTCCGCCGAGTCGCCTGGCTCGAGCCTCCATGTTGGCCAGTCCGTACCCTCGGGACCGTCCAGTCGTGGTGGAAAATCCGATGCCGTCGTCCTGGATGCTCACCCGAATTCTCGCTTCCCGCATGCGAATGGAGACGACCGACCGGGTGGCGTTGGCGTGGCGCGCGCAGTTGCTGAGCGCCTCGCGCACGATATTCAGGATCTCCCGCTCTTCTTCATTCGTCAGCACGTCGATCGCGCTGCGTTGGAGCTCCAATTTTACGGATAACCGTCCTGTTTGCTCGTAGGTCGCGCACAACGCGGACAGCTCCGACGATAAGTCGAACTCCTGAACGCTTCCCGATTCCAACTCGCGAATCATTCCGCGGACCTCTTGAATCAGTTGATTGATCTGGTGAATCATCCGCTCGTCGGCCTCTTTCGCTTCCGCCGTTTGGTCGCTCCGGGTCCGTTGAGCGGTTTCGATGTTCAAGCCGATGGCATACAACGATTGCAGCACGCAGTCATGCAGATCCCGGCCGATGCGGTTCCGGTCTTCCAGGAGCTTGCTCAGGCGACTTTCGGTCGCTTTGAATGCGCTCGTTAACTCCCCTACGCAAGGTTTCAACTGGTAGAGATCGAGAGATTCCTTCGGTGGTCGTGCGGACTGGGCTGTCGACAAGGTGGACGTTGATAGAAGTCCACCGTCCAACAATTGAAAACTGGTCTTGCCTTGTGTCACGCCACGCCCCTCCTTTCACTGCTTTCTTCGAAAGTTAACCTGCTCACAACTCCATAGTCCGTGTTTGTAAACCAAAGGGACAAGCAAGACACCTGGCGGACACGCCAGGTGACGTCCGGGGCCCGAGAATGGAACCATTCGCCACCTTTGCGAGCCATTCGACTCTATGTCCGGCCCGAACGGGCCCAACCGAAAGGAGAGTACAGATGCAGGTATTAGCAGCCGGAGAGGAAAAAGGGATCGCGTTCTATGAAGATGACCTTCTCGTCAGGACTCTTAAAGGAGAGACTGACATGATCAAGGCCTATAGACTGAGACATCGCGTATTTGCCGAGCGGTTACAATGGGTGGCGAGAAATCCGGACGAGCTGGAATACGATACCTACGATGCTTTTGCGACCTCCGTCGGGTTGTTTGATGGCGGTGGAGAACTCCGTGGAGTGTTTCGGATGGTCAACTCTTCGTTCCCATTCATGTTGGAAAGTGAATTCCGCGCGTGTCTGCTCCAGACGTGTGAGGTCAGAAAATCGCCCGACGCGGCGGAGATCACGCGATTGGCGGTCGATCCGACGGTGACCGACAAGGGGCTTTCCAATCGCCTCATGCAAGTTCTCTTTAAAAGTGTCTACCAGTGGTCGATGCACAATGACGTGCGCTATTTGTACATGGTCGTTGAAAAGCGATTCCTGAGGGTACTGCGCGGAATGGGCTTCACATGCGAAGCCATCAGTCCCGCCGTCTCTCTACCTCCGGCACAAGCACTTTCGATTGCCGCAGTGCTGGATTGGGAGCAGTTTCATCAAACCTGCCCCCAGAAGCAACCGTCCTTCTACGATTGGATGAATGTGCTTGATGGCTCTCGGTCGTTTGAGCGGAGCAGGTTTGTCGCTAGAGATTCGAAGGAAGGGTATAGCATGACTCAGCCTTATCACGATGGGGTGAGCGCGCGCGCGATGTCGGTTGAAGCCACCCCAAGGCTGGCGGCAGCGTAGCCGGTCCAGAAAGTAGGGCCGGGGCGCCGAATTACGTGTTGGCGAAAAGACCTTGTTCTATAGCACAGGCGACCGCTTGTGTGCGGGAGCCGACATCGAGCTTCATGAAGATGCTTTCGACGTGAAAGCGGACGGTTCGCTCGCTGACGCCGATGATACGCGATATTTCCCAGTTCGTCTTTCCTTGCTTCATCCATTCGAGAACCATCAGCTCGCGGGGTGAAAGCCCCTTCACGCGGTTGGCGGAAGGGGTGTGAACATTTGCGATGAGGATTCGATGCAGATGAGGAAGGAGGTATTCAAGCAATTTCTTGTAGCGAATTGTGTTGCCAGGCTCGCCTCCCGCAAAAGAAAAGAAGGAAGCGAAGTTACGGCCCGGTTCCAGCATGCCGGTCGTCAGTCCATGGGTGAGGCCGTATGATCGAGCCTCTTCCACGAATTCCAACTGCTTCGGAGAACTGGCGCCTTTGTAGGTCTGCTCCCATACTTGCGTCTGAAACGTAGAAAGGACCGACTGAAGGACGGGATCAACGGTGGCGTATCCCCTTGTGCCGTAATGGTACAGCCAGTCGTTGGAGTAACTGACGTTGATGACGCTATTGAAGTCCTGGAATGCTCCTTTAGGGTTCAATTGGGCGACCCCACCGATGACCAGCGGGGAGGCTACGACGCGCTGAACCAACTGCAGCAGATGGTGCACATCAGTCCCGGTGGTCGCTTGCATTGCATAGTGGAGAATCTCCAATACACACTGCATTTCCCTTTTTGTGAGATTGTCAAAAATATCGGCGGTAAAGGGTTGAGATGGCGCCTTAAACGAAAAGGTGTCCTCAGGATGTGGTTCAACGGCTGGTTGAGCCGAACGAGACTTCGCAAGAGCTTTCCTTCCATTGTGGCGAATGAATGGAAATGCATCGTGCAATTGATCACCGGAGATTGAATTGTCCAGTTTGAGTGCTTCACCCATGGTGGCCGCACCTCCGATTGAACCAAATAGTTAGGATTTGGCCGAGTACTCTACTCACGTTCAGAGCGAAGATCAACTAAGAAATACAGAAATATTGGCTTTCGGTTCAGCGATACTACTTCTCCGAAATATGTCCATATGGCTCTATCCTGACATTTAAGAAAAGCGCTAGCATGCCTGTTTTTTCTCGCCGACCAGAATAGTCATTATTCACATAGGATGGTTCATTGTTGATCTAACAGGTGCCTTTTCATGGTTATTTTCTTTCTCATTCCACTTTGTTTCGTAGTGGAAGTTGTGATTATCGCGACCTGGTCCACCGCTCATGCACAAGCGCTTCGGTTTCAACCGCAGGGTGCAATTGCCGCAGGCCAAGGCAACGCCTTTGCAGCCCAAGCCGATGATGCCTCGGCCATACACTATAATCCTGCCGGTCTCACGCAAATTCAAGGTATCCAAACGGCCTTTGGGATCGTATTGCTGGGCGGTTCCATCAAGACCACGAACGTTTCCGGATTTGATACTCGCGGAGACTTCGGGGGGAGCGTCTCCTTTCCTCCCCCTGGGCACACCTATCTGAGCGCCAACCTTAGCGCGCTCGGCGCACAACGTCTCTCGGCTATCGCAATCGGTCTAGGGCTGACATCGCCCTTCGGTTTGAGGACACGGTACCCGATCGACGGCCCGTTCAACACGGCTGTGACATCGGCGGAATTGCCGCTGATCACGATCAAACCGACGATTGCCTATAAAATATCCGATGCGCTCTCCATCGGTGTGAGCGCCGAGATTCATACGTTCGCGGGTTTTCTCGGTGAAGGACATGTGGAGCAGAAACAGATCAGTTCAGGAACCCAGGGAATCCCAGCCGGAGGATCGATCGAGCTCAACGGGACAGGGACTGGAGCAGGAGTGGTTGCTAGTCTGCTCTATGCTCCTGTGAGGAACGACGCTGGTAAACCGATTCTCTCGGTCGGACTGGTCTATCGCAGTCAAGCGGTCTTGCCGTTGAATGGGGCGCTATTAGTGAACGGAGCCAAGGTAGCCGATGCCTCCACGGATCTCGTATTACCGCAGATGGTTACGGGAGCCGTTGCTGTCTGGCCCGTGCGCACCCACGACAGAGAATGGAAGGTCGAACTTGATGTCGAGTATGTGGGATGGAGTCTGAATAGGAACCTCGATGTTCGCCTGTCGACGGGCTCCACGATTCCCCAGCCTCAGCAGTGGAAGAACGTACCGGTCATTGCCGTCGGAACCGAGTATAAGTGGCTCCACCCGCGTTGGTTGCCGCAATGGGATATCGCAGCTCGGTCCGGCTATACGTACACGGAAGATCCAGTCCCTGATAGGACCTTTAACCCGGGCATCATTTCGTTGCCCGCTCATACCCTGTCCCTTGGTATGGGCTTTGTTTGTAAAGGAGCGGGGAAATTTCTGGGGCTGCTCCCCTGCAGCGGAGAGTCGGCCTTGTGGCCGAAAGGGATCGGGCTCGACCTTGCCTATCAGGAATGGTTCTACGAATCGCGTACCGTTATCGGTAATGTGAATCCCACCGTCGATGGGACCTATCACGCGTTCGTCCACCTGGGAACGTTCAGTTTCAGGTACCTATTTTAGACTGCGAATCGAGGGCATTGGGGATCTACTTCCCCAGCGTTCGACGGAGGTTCGAAACGGTCTCCGAGTTGAGCCCGGCCTCCCGTAGCGCTTCGTCGCTGGCGGAAGCCAATTGGTCGAGGCTGCCGAATTTCTCTAGAAGTTGATTGCGCCGAATCTCCCCGATTCCGATGACCTGATCCAGTTTGGAGCTGACCACGGCTTTGCCCCGCAGCTTTCGATGGAACATGATCGCAAAGCGATGGGCTTCATCGCGAATGCGTTGGAGGAGATGGGTGGAGGGAGATTGCGGCTTGAGCATGATCGGATTTTTCCTGCCCGCTAAAAATACGCGCTCCTCTTTGTCGCCTCGGGCCTTGGCCAACCCAAGGATCGGCAGACCCGGTTTCCCGACTTCTTTCAGTCCCTCCAGCGCGGCAGCCAGTTGGCCTAGCCCGCCGTCGATGAGGATCAGATCCGGCTGAGCAAGGTTGTCCTCTTGTCGATAGCGCCGCGTCACGACTTCTTTCATGCTGGCGAAGTCATTGGCCCCCGTGACCGTTTGGATTTTGAACCGCCGATAGTCCGCTTTCTTCATTTGTCCGTCTTCCCACACGACCATCGAGGCGACTGATTGGTTGCCCATCGTATTCGAGATGTCGAAGCCCTCGATCCGGCGCGGAGCGTGGCCCAGCCGCAGCAACCGTTTCAGTTCCTCACCGGCTTGCCGATCCAATTCCTCATCCCGCAGGTGATCGGCGACCGCGGCAGCGGCATTCTCCTCGGCCAAGAGAACGAGCTGATGCTTGGCGCCTCGCTCCGGTGAACGCACTCGAACCGATTCGCCTCGCTTCTCGGAAAGCCATTGTTGAATCAGTGCAGTGTCCTCCAGATCAGTCGGGACAAGAACTTCCCTTGGGGGCTGCCCGTCCTTGTTGTAAAACTGTTCGATGGCGGAATGCACCAGCTCCTCATCCGACACATCGGCCGAGTGAGGCCAGAAGAAATCTTTCCGCCCGATCAGCAAGCCGCCGCGCACGAACAGAATCTGAAGGTCCACGGCCGACCCTTGTCTGGCCAGGCCGATCACGTCCTGATCGGTGGCCGAGGTCTGCGTGATCCGTTGCTTTTCCAGCATTCGTTCGACCTTGAAAAGGCGGTCCCGGAGTCGGGCTGCTTCCTCGAACGCTTCGCGCTCCGCCGCTGCCTCCATTCGGGTGCGGAGGTCGTCCAGCAACTCGCGGTCCCGCCCTTCCAGAAATTGGCGGACCTGTTTGACGATCTGGAGGTAGTCTTCCCTCGACTGGTTGCCGGTGCAGGGCGCCATGCACCGCTTGATCTCAAATTCGATGCAGGCTCGGTCCGCAGTTCCGTCGATATCGATGGTGCAGGTGGCGAGCGGGAAGACGTGTTTGATGACTTTCAACGTCTCCCGAAGTGCATTCGCCGGCGTATAAGGACCGTAGTAGAGAGCCCCGTCCTTTTGTACGCGTCGCACGATCGAGAGTCGGGGGAAGTCATCTTTGATGGGCAGCCGTACGTAGGGATACTGCTTGTCGTCCCGCAACACGATGTTGAAGCGGGGTTTGTGGCGCTTGACTAGGTTGCTTTCAAGGATCAGGGCTTCAAGTTCGGATCGAGTCACCATCGTCTCAACGTCAGTGATCTGGCTGACGAGCAGACCGGTCTTGGGAGAAAGGTCGGCGCCCTTCTGAAAATAAGATCGGACGCGGTCGGCGAGCACCGCGGCTTTTCCGATGTAAATGATGTCGCCGTGCTCGTTTTTGAACAGATAGACGCCCGGCCTGCCGGGTAGATGGGCGAGTTTGGATTGGAGAATATCTATCGTCATGCCTCAACCGTCATGTATTAATGTAGACTACCAGGAGTAGGCCAGACATTTCCTGCGGATGACCGATGACGATCGATGAGGCGCTATTTCAATCCTCGGACAAACGACGGGCTTAGTGTTCCTCGCGCGACTTCGGCCACCGGTCCTTTCATGGTGAGGCTATAGTCAGGCGCCACGTCGATATTCAACGCTCCTCCCGGCATTGTTACGGTGACCGGGCTCTTCACGAGCCCCAGGCGCACGGCTGCGCCGGCTGCCGCGCATGAGGAAGAGCCGGAGGCCTGCGTCTCTCCGGCGCCTCGTTCCCAAATCAGAATGAAGATTTTCTTCGGGCCGATTGGGACGGCTAGTTGCACATTGGTCCGCTTTGGGAATAGGTCATGATTCTCCAAGGCGGGGCCGAGTGATAACAATTCTTCCCGCGACCATGATTCCCCCAACGGTTTGAAAACCACGCAGTGGGGATTGCCCACACTTACGCCGGTAAAGGTCAGGGTTCGTCCGGCTGCTTCGATCGGCTGCTGAATCAACTCAGGTACGTGAAGAGAACAGGGGAGGGCGTCCGGCTTGAACGTGGCGATCCCCATCTCGACGGTTGCGGCGGCTGCATCGCCATGTCGGTCTACATGAAGATCAATAGCGACCAACCCACCCTTTGTCTCGACGGTGAAACGCTTCTTCTTCGTTTTACCGGTTGCGTGAAGATAGCGTGCAAAGATCCGGAGTCCGTTCCCGGATTTTTCCGCCTCACTGCCGTCCGGATTGAAAATGCGCAGCCCGAAATCAGCTCTCTTGGAGGGGACCAAGGCCAAAATTCCATCGCTGCCTACCCCCCAGTTGCGGTCGCAGACCGACCTCATATTCTTCGGCGTCAGCTTGAATGTCAGTTCCTTGGGATCCATAACCAGGTAGTCATTGCCGAGACCGTGCCCGCGGAAAAACCCATTCTTCATTTCTGCAGTCCTCCAGTTTCGTCGATTGTCATGCGTCACTCGAAGGAAAGAAGGTACTGCGGGGAGAGTCATGCCGTCAATGTAGGCAAGACATTGACCGGTTGACGAATGGCGATTGACGAATCCGTGGGTTATACGATTTTCACGCTTGCCGGCCGTTCAATCAACTCGATCTCATAGCCGTCTGGCGCGTCAATGAAGATGAACCGGCTGCCGGAGGAAGTTGTGGTTGGGCCATCGGTGATCTTAATCCCCTGCGCATTGAGCGAAGCGATCGTCTCATCGAGGATTTCGACTTGAAAGGCCAGATGAACGAGGTCTTCCTGAACCCTGACCGGTCCGCTGGGGGGAAAGCTGGTCAATTCAATCAGTTCGTCGCTGTTGGGAACTTTCAGGAAGGCCAGGTGCGATCCGCGAGGCGACGTTTTTCGCTCAATAACTTCAAGGCCCAAAACCGTCGTGTAAAACCGGATCGTCTCGTCCAAATCACTGACCCGCATGCGGGTGTGAAGCAGTTTCTTGACTCTCAAGCCCGTCATTGGTCAATAGTCAATGTTCATTAGAACAAGAGGGAGTGCTGTTTGAAATGTACCATTGCCCGATGACCAATGACTACTGATTACTGACCTCTTCCTCTGGCTGGCCCCGCCGTCTTGCGCAAGAGTAATTCTGCACTGCCAGGGATCAGGAAGTTCGGCATGGGGCCGATTTCCTGATAGCCATGTTTCTTGTAAAAGGCTCTCGCCGGTTCGTTGAAATCCGATACACAGGCAAAGAGATTCTTGGTCCTCTCAAAGACGAGTTCCTCGATGTGCCGCAACAGCCGCCCGCCGATTCCCTTCTGACGTGCCCATACGGCCACTCCCAAGAGCTCCAGATAGTCGCCCAGGAGAAATTTCTGCTTCACAATGGCGACAGCGGCCACCTGTCCATTGAGGAGTGCGACGTAGCAGTCTCTTCCCTGCGGAATCGGGCGAAAGATGCGGTTCCAATCGTCCGTTGAATAACCGAGTGTTCTCCAAGGGTCGGATTCACCGAGCAGTTGGACGACGGGATCACGGTCGTCCGGATTCATGTGCCTGATAACCGGCGCCGTCATGGGTTTGGGGGAGTACAGTTCAACAGCTCGCTCACGGTCATGGGCTGGAGCCCTTTCTTGGGCAGGATCTCCGACGTGAGGTGTTCGATCACGTGCCGGGTGTGCTTGCCTTTGCCGTTCGCGTGGAAGACGATGATGCTTCCAGGCTTGGCACGCTGGACGACTCTGGTGAGGATTTGCTCGGCGGACAGTGTGGGATCGGGATCGCCCGATTCGATATTCCATTGGATGAATTGCAAGCCGAGCATGTTCACCACGGCGACGGTCACATCGTTGTATTCGCCGTAGGGCGGCCGAAACAACGTCGCTTCATGGGCATAGCGTGCCCGCAGCATTTTGACGGGACCAAGGATCTCCGTGCGTTGTTCGTCGGCGTCGTGCATGGGAAGGTGGGCATGCACGTCACCGTGCGTCCCAACTTCAAAAAAACTCAAGCCCAATAGATGGTTCACTTCAGGTTCATGTTTCTCCATCCACTTGCCGGACAGGAAAAACGTGGCGGGGATGCGGTGTGCGATCAGATAGTCCATCAAGGGTTGATCGTAGCCGGATCCCTTCCGCACGGGACAGAGATCGAACGTCAGTGCCACGCCGTGGCATGATGGTGGGCCCGACTTGATGACTTGGGCCGTACCGTCGGCTGAACAAAACAGTTCCGACGTTCCCACCAGTAGGATGCCGAGCAACAGCCGTCCAGCGCGTGGCGTTGACATAGAAGCTAGTATACATGAATCAGCAAGGGTAGAATTGACCCTTTGCGTATTCGGCTGTTACGGTGTCGTCCATGTCTCTACCGTCCTGGGAAATCGGCCGAGCGTTGGGCATTCCTATCCGCGTCCATGCCTCATGGTTCTTCGTCTTTCTCCTCGTCACCTGGACCCTCTCGACCGGATACTTGCCGGAAAGTTTGCCCGGGCTTCCTCCCGAACGCTATTGGGGGATGGGCGGCCTCGCAGCGGTGCTGTTGTTTCTCTCCGTGCTCTTGCATGAGCTCGGCCATTCCTATGTCGCCCTGTACTATCGCATCCCGATCGAGAAGATCACGTTGTTTATTTTCGGCGGTGTGGCTCACATGCGGAAGGAAGCCCCGACACCTCGCGCTGAATTCCTCATCGCATTGGCGGGACCGGCGGTCAGTTTTGTGATCGGCGGGTTCTGTTTCGTCTTCGTGGAGCTAGCCGAGGCAATTCAACGGGAACATGGCCTCCAGGGGTGGATCATGCTCGGCGCGTTGCTCGGGTTCGTCAATATGCAACTCGGCCTCTTCAATATGATCCCGGGCTTTCCACTGGACGGGGGACGGGTGTTACGAGCGGGATTATGGGCATGGGGAAACGATTTTTATCGAGCGACGAGACAAGCCGCAGTCGTGGGTCTGGCGTTCGGATTGATGCTCGGATTGGCAGGCCTTGTGGTGATGTACGGTGCCGTAAGCGACGAATTGCCTCCTTCGACGGCATCGAACGGTGGGTGGATTCTCGTCATCGGCATGTTTCTCTTTGCCGCGGCCCTGGCGAGTCGGCGTCAAGCGATCATTCGTCAATCTTTGGCGACGGTTCCCATTCGGGACTTGATGGTGACGACGGTCACCTCGATTCCATCGCATAGCACGTTGGACGAGGCGGTGAACCAGTATTTCCAGCCATATGGTTACGGCGGCTTTCCCGTGTTGGAGGACGGGCGTTTGGTGGGACTCATCACCGTGCTGGACATTCAAACCGTGCCGCCGACACTGTGGCCTTGGCGCCGAGTCGAACAGGTCATGCGTCCACGTCCGGAATCGTTGGTGATTGAACCGGACCTTCCCGTGATTCACGCGATGGAGCGTATGGCCCGCGAAGGATGGGATCGGTTAGTCGTCATGCAGGACGGAGAGATCGTCGGGCTCGTGACCCATTCGGCCATCGTGCATTTTTTGCAGTTGCGCCAGTCTTCCAACCGATAGCCAAGCCTAAGACATTCGTCATAGTCATTGGGCAATGACCGGCCATCCCATCGGTCTTCGCCATGCCCAATGGCCGGCGACTCCCTTTCCTTTATACCGGCCGATCACCCGTCCGCTCGGGCCACGGAGATATTTTGTGCGATGGCGACACGAATGAGATGGACAACGAGAAGGAATCCATAGACGACGCAAAAAAACTTGAAGGTGGCACGAAAAAAATCCATCAGCAGGAGGGGCAAGCAGAGGGCAAAGAGCAGACTCGCGATCAACGTCGCAGATGTCAGCCGGCGGCAGAATTCATAGGACGGATCCTTTCCAATCGGTTTTAAAGCCCGCGCATATCGCGTCGCGCGCTGGACACGGGCCTCCTGAAGCGCTTCGTCCGTCGGCCCCCAATAGCGGATGCGGAAATAGCCATACACGATGAACAACCAGGGGAGGGACCACAGGGGCCAATACAGGTGTCCCGCATAATGATCTTGGCTGATGAGCGTCGCGTAGGACGGCGCATAAATCAGTCCCAGCACGAGTGGCAGAATCCGTTCATCAGTGGGGCGCTCTCCTTCCGGCCCGCCATGAACCAGTTCTCGCTCGAACAACGGATATCCATATTTCATGATCACCAAGGCGATCGCCGCGCTCATCGTCTTGTCCGGGATATACCGCACGCAGTTCTGGAACCAATTGACGATGTACCAGCTGATGCTTTCACTCCAGCTCAACCCCAGCGTGGCTTCCAGGTACGACCGGACCACAGCCTCCCAGTGCGCAATCCGCAAGCCGAGGGATTCGGCGACTTCGGGATTGAGGGCAAAGATCGAACGCTCGTGAAGCGCGGATTGGACCAAAGTGCCGGGAATACTCATGACCACTGCACCTGCCACGCCGAAACTCAATAAAAACCACGTATGGGCCAAGCCCGAACTTTTGCCGGTGCTTACGTATTTCAGGAAGCTCGGCTGCCGGGCCAACATCCCCCAAAACAGCGCCCCCGTCATATTGACCAGCGACCAGGGGAAGATGATCACGTCGGCTGTGGCCTTGGGAAAGAGCACCCAATTCACCACCGAGTTCGAAAGCAGCGCCACGATGGCGCCCCACCATGGGCCGAGGAGGATCGCCGCCAGGGCGGTGCCTGTCATGTCCAGGAAGAGAATACTCTCCAAGTGCAGACTGAGCGTCAGACCGACATAGTTGAGAAGAATACCGGCTGCCACAATGACACCGGTTTCGTAGAGCAACAGGTAAGACGACCCGCGCAGTGGTTTCGAGGAGAAGAAGTCGACGCTCGGCGCCGGTTCCGCAACGGCGCGCTCTGGTTGGTATGCCTGCTTCTTTTCTTTCTTGGAATGCATGCGCTGCTGGATGTCCAGCAGTTTTTCCATGACGGTAAGGAGCGCGGCCATGAACCCGGCGATCGTCCCTCCCAGCATCATGAGTTCTTTGCCGTATTCTTCAACCATGCGCGCGGCTCCAAGCCTTGCCGGAAGCCATTTTATCGAGGAAGGAGGTGCCCAGCCAGAAAAAGGACGGAAGTTGCATGGACTGTCGATCGCAGGCTGATGGGGAGATGTCGAACAGGTGGAAAGATACTGAGTCCCTATGGCTCCTAAGCATCATCGGCCGGCGTCGTCGGCGACAGGCGGGCGGGCTGTTGCAGCTTGTGGGCGATGATGCCGCCGAATAGTAGGAGGCCAGCTGAGTAATAGACCCAGAGCAGCAGGAGTACGACTTCCAACAACGATCCGTAGAGGCGCGCGTAGACTGTGGCATAGTCGCTATAACTGACGAACAACAATTTCGCGGAAACCCAGAGGAGGCTGAAGGTCAGAGCGCCGGCCATGGCGGCGCGCCACCGGGGGCGGCGACGAGGAACAAGGCGGTACAACAGACTGACCGTCAGGAATGCCAGGGTAAAGGGAAGCGAGTAGGTGAGATGAAAATCATGCGCGGCCAGGGCGACAAGATCAAGCCCCCAGAGCCGTGGAGCATAAGCGGTCAAAAACGTGACGGTTTGCGCGCCGACATACGCCATCAGCAGCAGCAGTCCGGTGGATCCGATCAGCGCAATGGAGATCGCCGTTGAAACCAGCGGATGACGCCGATGGGTACTTTCAAAGACCACGTTGAGGGTATAGTCCAATTCATAAAAGACGAGCCCCCCGAACCAGAAAAACGACAAAAAGACGAGCCACCGGACACTCTTCAGCGCACTGATCCGATGGAGTTCTTCGGCCAACCGTTCGCCCAATGACGGCAAAAATCCCTTGAGGAAGCTCAGCATGAACTGTTCGCCGATGACATCCTGGCTGACGAAGAAACTCACTCCATAGAGGAGGAGGAACGCGAGTGGAAACAGGGAAAGCAGCGAGAAAAAAGCCAAGGAAGCGGCGAGACTGGCGCAGCCTTGCCGCAAAAATGACTTCAGGACATCGAGAAGGAAGCGGGGGGCGTTCATGGGACTCGGCATGCGGATGGGCTGCCTTATTTTAAGGTCAGCACCGCCTGTGTTGCGAGATGCACGAGCGGATTGGGGTAGATGCCAAAGATCACCACCCCTGCCACCGCACAGGCCAGCACGATGGAGAGCGTCGGCGACATGACCAATCGGGGAGCGATGTCCAGGGACTCATTCCGCTCACGCATGTACATGACCATCACCAGTCGGAGATAGTAATAGGCCGACACGGCGGCAAAAATCAGCGCGATGACCGCCAGCCATGTCATGCCGGCTTCCACTGCGGACATGAAGACGTAGAATTTTCCGATGAAGCCCGCGGTCGGAGGAATACCGGCCAAGGAGACCATGAAGATCAGCATGAGCAACGCCGCCACCGGATGGCGTCTGGACAGACCGGTGAAGTCCTCGATCTCATCTCCCTCGATCTCGTCCTTACGAAGCATGGCGACGATCGCGAATGCGCCGAAGGTCATGAAGGTGTAGAGCACGAGGTAGAGCAATACGCTGGCGACCGCCGAGGAGCTGCCAAGTCGTCCGGCCGCCACCACGCCGATCAAGGCATACCCGGCATGGGCAATGCTCGAGTAGGCGAGCATCCGCTTGATGTTCGTTTGGACTAACGCCACGACATTTCCCAAGACCAAGGTCGCGAGGCAGAGCAGAAGGAAGATGGCGGACCAATTGGCTTTCAAGCCGCCGAGCCCTTCGATAAACACCCGGAGAAACGCGCCGAAACTGGCGGCTTTGGATGCGACAGCCATGAAGGCCGTGACCGACGTTGGGGCGCCTTGATAGACATCCGGCGTCCACATATGAAACGGCACGACCGCGAGTTTGAACCCGAATCCGACCGCCAAGAGGATTGTCGCGAACAACAGCAGTGGATCGTCCAGACTCCGGCCGGCGATCGCTGTGGCAATGGCCGGAAGTCTGGTGCTTCCCGTCGCGCCGTAGAGGAGTGAGATGCCGTACAGGAGGATGCCGGATGAAAACGCACCCAAGACGAAGTATTTCGCGGACGCTTCGAGCGAACGTGGTTCCGATCGCTTCAAGCCTGCCATCACGTACAGCGAGAGCGACATGAGCTCGGTGCCCAGATAGATCGTCAGCAGGTCGGCGGCCGAGACCATTACCATCATGCCTGAGAGGGCGAGCAAGACGAAGCCATAGTATTCGCCGAAGTACAGCCGCTCTTCCTTGAGGTACGAATGCGACAGGAGAATCGTGAGGCCGGTGACAAAGTAGAGCAGCAGTTTCCAAAAGGCTCCATAGGTGTCGATGATCACCAGACCACTGAACGCCTCGACAGAAGCGTTCATTTGTGAGGCGGTCAAGCCCATGCACATGGCGAGCGTTCCCAGGCTGAGCCACACCAGCCCGTCTTTGCTCGATGGACGCAGGACCGGGTCGAGTACCAGCACAATACAGGCGGCGGTGACGACCAAGAGCTCCGGCAGAATGAGGAAGAGGTCCCCGACAGAGAAGGTCATGGTTGCCTTTCCTCGGTTTTGGTGCTCGCGAAGTCTGCTTCGCCGCGAAGTTCTCGGTTTCGGCGCGGGCCCGAAGCGTTGTTCGTTCCTCGATCAAAAGCAAGGTCTGTCGTAGGAACTCCGCGAAGGCTTACAGGTGCGGTCTCCTCAGGAGCCGTCGGGAAGACGCGAGCGAGCACCTTCTCGACGCTCAGATGCATGCGGGTCAGCAGAGGGTTCGGGAACACCCCGATCACAAAGATCAACACGACGAGCGGCACCAGGGTGACCATCTCGCGCGGGTTGACATCACGGAGTTTCGGGAGCATGTGTGGGGCCGGCACGCCGAAGGCGACGCGTTGAACCATCCACAGCAAATAGGCGGCGGCGAGGATGATTCCCAATGACGCGAAGGCCGTGGCGATCTTGCTCCAGAGAAAGGTGCCGGCCAGAACCATGAATTCCCCGACGAAACTGTTGGTGCCGGGCAATCCCAACGACGACAAGGCGAAAATGACCAGGAACGTCGCATATCGCGGCATCGGCTTCGTCAGTCCGATATTGTCGGCGATCTGTCGGCTGTGGGTGCGTTCGTAAATCACTCCCACGCAGAGAAAGAGTCCGCCGGTCGTGATGCCGTGGTTCACCATCTGCATGACGGCGCCTTCGATGCCTTGAATATTGAACATGAACAGGCCGAGCGTAACGAATCCCATGTGGCTCACGCTTGAATAGGCGATCAGCTTTTTCAGATCCGCCTGGGCCAAGGCCATGTACGCGCCATAGATGATGGCGATAATCGAGAGAACCACCATCAACGGTGTGAACGCCTGAGAGGCATCCGGCAACATCGGTAAACTGAAACGTAAGAATCCATAGGTGCCCATCTTCAGCAACACGCTGGCGAGGATCACGCTGCCCGCCGTCGGTGCTTCCACGTGCGCGTCCGGCAACCAGGTATGGAAGGGGAACATGGGAACCTTGACGGCGAACGCGGCGAAGAACGCCAGGAAGAGCCAGAACTGCAGCGATGTGGAATAGGCGCCTTGACTCAGTTGAAGAATATCGAAGGTACGGCCGCCCTGGAAATACAGCACCAAAATCGCGACCAACAGCAGGACGCTTCCGGCCAGGGTATAGAGAAAGAACTTGATCGCGGCATAGAGCCGATTCGACCCGCCCCAGACTCCGATAAGGAGATACATCGGGATCAGCATCGCTTCCCAAAAGACGTAGAACAGCACGAAATCCAGGGCCGAGAACACGCCGATCATGGCACCTTCCATGATCAGCAGCATGGCCAGGAAACTCCGGACTCTCGATTCGATGGAGTGCCAAGAAATCAGGATGCAGAGCGGCATCAGGATGGTCGTCATGAGGACGAGCGGCAGACTGATGCCGTCGAGACCAAGCCGATAATGGATCGGGGGCGACGCAATCCATACGGCCGACTCAATGAATTGCATCTGACCGGACGACGCGTCGAACAGCCACCACAGGGGGAGGGAAATCAGCAGATCGGCGACGGTGACGGCGAGGGCAAGGATCCGCGCCGTGGCGTCCTTCACGAGAAAGACCGCCGCGGCTCCGATCAGCGGGAGAAGAATGAGCGCCGTGAGCCAAGGAAAGCCTGTCATCGGGGGCCCCGCAGCGAACAGTGACGAGAAAGCGATATCATGTCGGTATCATTCATATCGGTCCAACACGGCGTTCTTGTCCCTTACAGAAGAAGGTACGCCGTCAAAATAACGATTCCCACCGCCGTGGCCAATGCATAGTGTTGAACCTGTCCGCTCTGGATCAGTCTCAACAGCCATCCACCCCACGCCACCCCCCGCGCGATGCCGTTTACGGCTCCGTCGATGACATTGACGTCGATTCGCTTCCAGAGTTGTGACGCGGCTGCGAACGTCGGTCTGACGAACAGATGATCGTAGGCTTCATCCACGTACCACTTGTTCAACGAGCCGCGATATAGGCCGCCCCACAGGCGGGCCAAGCGCTCCGGGAGATCCGGGTTGAGGACATACACATAATAGGCGGCGGCAATGCCGATCAGGCCCATCGCCGTCGCCGCAGCCATGATCATCAGCCCATCCGAACCATGAGGGGCGGCGGCTTCACTTCCGGTCGCAAACACCGGTTCCAGGAAGGATGGGATGCCGAGATAGCCCGTCAGAATGCTGAACAGCGCGAGGATCATAAGCGGCGTCGTCATCGTCTGTGACGGCTCATGAACATGGTCCGCGTGGTGCGGATCGACGCGTGAGGGGCCCCAAAAGGTCACGAACACCAACCGGAAGCTGTAGAAGGCCGTCAGCAGAGCCGTCAGCAAACCGACAAGCGTCAGTATTCGGCCAAGCGCGCCGGAGGACCACGCCGAGACAAGGATGTCGTCCTTGCTGAAGAATCCGGCTGTGAGCGGGAAGCCGGCGAGCGCCAACGAACCCACCACGAACGTCCAGTAGGTAGTCGGCAACTTGTCTTTGAGGCCCCCCATCCGTCGCATGTCTTGCTCATGGTGCAGCGCGATAATCACGGAGCCACAGCCTAAAAACAGCAGGGCTTTGAACGCGCCGTGCGTCAAGAGGTGGTACATGCCGGACGCATAGGCGCCGAGCCCGCAAGCCATGACCATGTAGCCGAGTTGGCTCACCGTCGAGTAGGCGACCACTCGCTTGATATCGGTCTGCGTCAGCGCGATCGTGGCTCCGAGAACCATCGTCGCTGCACCCGTCACCGCAACGACAGTCATCGCCGTTGGGGACAAGTTGTAGATGGGGGCGAGCCGCGCCACCATGAAGACGCCGGCTGTCACCATCGTGGCGGCGTGAATCAGAGCCGAAATCGGTGTGGGGCCCTCCATCGCATCGGGTAGCCACACGTGAAGAGGGACTTGAGCGGATTTGCCTACTGCACCGGTGAAGAGTAACAGCGCGATAAGGGTAAAGACGGATACATCCCAGATGCCTCCGAATGGGCCGAGGATGTTCATCGTTAACGCACCGGCTTCGTGCGCGGCGGGGAAGATATCGAGATAATTCAGCGACCCAAAGCTGTACCAGACGAGGAGAAGGCCCAGCATGAACCCGAAGTCGCCCACACGATTCACGAGAAACGCCTTGGTCGCCGCGGCACAGGCGGAAGCGCGCTCGTACCAATGACCGATCAGCAGATACGAGCACAGCCCCACGGCTTCCCAGAACACGAAGAGCTGCAGCAAGTTATCGGCCAACACCAGCATCAACATGGAAAAAGTGAACAGCGCGATGTAGCTGAAGAAACGGGCATAGCCCGGCTCGCCGTGCATGTAGCCGATCGTATAGACGTGCACGAGGGAGCTGACACCGGTGACCAGCAGGAGCATGACAGCGGTGAGTCGGTCGATATGGAGACCGATGTGAACGTCCAAATGTCCGGAGGTCAGCCAGGTATACAACGGGACTGAAATGACGGAGCCGGACGCCACTTCCACAAAGGCGGCCACCGACAAGACGAGGGACAGCAGGACGGCCGGAACCGCGACCAGGTGGGCGCGGTCTTTGATGCGCCAGCCGCCTAATCCTAGGACGAGAAAGGCGGCCAACGGCAGGAGTGGGATGAGGGCGTAGATCATAAGCGGTCAATCGTCATGGGTCATTAGTCGATAGGTCACTCCGCACAACGACGTTGGAACCAAGTTTCAGTACTCATGACCGTTGACCAGTGCTCATTGACTTCTTCTACCATTTGAGCAGATTGAACTCTTCGACATTAATGGTCGATCTGGATCGGTGCAGGGCGATGATGATCGCAAGCCCCACGGCCACCTCCGCCGCCGCGACCGTCAAAGCAAAGAAGACGAACACTTGACCGCCGAGATCCTGCAGGTGGTCGGAAAACGCCACGAAGTTGATGTTGGTCGCGTTCAGCATCAGCTCCACCGACAGCAGAATGGCGATGATATTGCGCCGGATGAGCACGCCCACGACACCCGTCAGGAACACGACGGCGCTCAAGATAAGGTAGTAAGAGATGGGAATAGTCATTGGTCACCGGTCATCGGTCATTTGCCATGGGTCAGTCCCGTCTCCAATGACTATTGACGATCGACCATTGACTCTTCACGCTTCGCCTTCCCCGATATCCCGTTTCGCGAGGACGATGGCGCCGATCATCGCCACCAGCAGAACCAACGAAGCCACCTCGAAGGGGAACAAGTACGTGGAAAAAAGCGTCTCACCGATGGCCCGCGTATTGTCGGCGGCGATGGGGTCATGCGCGTCCGGCAGGATAGACCGGCCTTCCGAAGTCGTCGTCCCGGCTCCGCCGGAGAGCAATACCATGGATTCGATCAGCAACGGCACGCAGACACATGCGGCGATCCGCCATTGGCTGTGATAACGGTCGTCTTGCTTGACATTGAGCAACATGACGACGAAGAGATACAAGACAAGAATCGCCCCGGCATAGACGATGACCTGCACGGCTGCCAGAAACTCGGCGTGGAGGGTGACGAAGAGTCCCGCGACATGGAAAAACATGACCAAGAGCGAGAGCGCACTGTAGACGGGGTTCCTGAGCGCGACCACCAGCACGGAGGTCATGGCGATCATCCCGGCGAAGTATCCAAAAAACAACAGCGACATGAAATGTTCCTGGGTTAGGGTCCGATCCGACAGGACTAACGCAACGGTGTTGCAGACATCGGTCGTTCGATGAGTGATCCTATGGGGTCAGTTAGGTTTTGGCGGCACGTGCTTGAACGCCACGTTGAAGAACGCGACGTTTGGATGTTGCAGTTCCAAACGTTTCTCGCGGACTGGAAATGAGCGGTCGCCGATCGCGAGCAATTGTTGTTTATTCAAGTGGAGCTGACGTTTGTCGTAGACCGCCCACTCGAATTCTCTCGTCATGCCCAGTGCATCGACAGGGCAGGCATCCACGCACATCCCGCAGAACAAGCAACGGGTCATGTCCATGTAGTATTCTTTCGAGTAACGCTTCGTCGGTTCGCCCGGCACTTCGGCGCTGACGACACGGATGACGCGCGACGGACAGGCCGCTTCGCAGAGATCGCATCCCACGCACTTCTCGGTCCCGTCGTCGTATCGAAGCAGCGCGAGCATGCCTCGATAATTGTCGGGCAACGTGCGTTTTTCGTGAGGATATTGCAGCGTGACCGGACGGTAATTCAGCAAGTGTGACAGCGTCGCCTTCATGCCGACGAGGATTTCGTAGAACGTGATCGTTTTGATCCATTCGTACAGGTTCAGACGCTTGGTGGTCGCCATAGATGCCATCCCGGTCTTGTCCGTTACTTCATCTGTTGATGGACGAATACGGCAATAGACGTCACGACGATGTTACCCAACGCAATGGGCAGCATCACTTTCCAGCCGAATCTCATCAATTGATCGTATCGCAGTCTGGGTAACGTGGCTCGGAGCCAGAAAAAGAGGAACAAGAACGAGTATGTCTTGACCGCAAACCACATGGTGTTCTCGATCCATGCCAAGGACGGCACACCGAGGAGAGCCATGATCGTTCCGGGGTACGGTGCGTTCCATCCGCCGAGAAACAGCGCGGCAGCGACACAGGATACCAATACCATGTTGGCGTACTCGGCGAGGAAGAAGAACGCAAATCTGAGTCCGCTGTATTCGGTGAAGAAGCCGGCGACGAGCTCGCTTTCGGCCTCCGGCAGATCGAACGGGACTCGGTTGGTTTCGGCCACCGATGAGATGACATAGACGACAAAGGCGAAGATCTGTGGAGCCGGCAGCGCAAAGAGGTACCAATTCCAAAAACCTCCGGCTTGGGCGTCGGTGATTTTCACGAGGCTGAGCGAACCGGCCAGTATCAGCACGCCGACGATTGACAGTCCGACGTTGAGCTCGTAGCTGATGATCTGTGCCGCCGATCGCAGCCCGCCGAGCAGCGAATATTTGCTGTTGGACGCCCATCCTCCCAGGATGATGCCGTAGGCTCCGAGCGACGCGAATGCCAGGATGTAGAGAATGCCGATGTTGATGTCGCTGATGACGAACGGCTTGACGGTGACGCCGTTGATCTCGAACGTCCAGTTCGGGCCCCACGGAATCACGGCAAAGCCGATAAACGCGGGAATCAAGCAAAGAATCGGCGCGATGGTGAAGAGGAACTTGTTGGCTCCGGCGGGGATAATGTCTTCCTTGAAGAAGAGCTTGATGGCGTCCGCAAACGGTTGGAGAATTCCGTAGGGGCCGACTTCCATCGGTCCCATGCGATCCTGCATCCATCCCAGGACCTTGCGTTCGGCAAGGGTGAGGATCAGCACCGTGATGACCACGATGGACATGACCGCCGCGATTTGAGTGAGGGAAATAGTGAGACGCAACCCGAATTCAGTCACGATCGGACTCCTCGATTAGCATAGTCATCGGCGATGAAGAGGATCATCAGGCCACCTTCATCATGGATACAGTCGCAGTCCGGAATGATGGCACATGGGTGATGGGATCGACGGCGCATTCAAACAGCGGGAGGGCGGCTTGACCGAAGTGATACGGAAACCATGCCGTCCCTTGTGGAACCCGTTCCGCGATTTTGACCTCCGTCGTCATTTCCCCGGATGTGCTGGAGAGGCGGACTCGATCGCCGTCTTTCAACGCAAAGCGTGCGGCGTCAGGCGGACTGATCCGGAGCCGGCCGCTTTTCTCGATCTGCAACAGTCCTTTGGATCGCGTGGACAACTTTCCGGAATGGAACAGGCTTTGTGCCAGGTCCAACCGTACGGTTCCATCCGGTCTCGGTGTTCGGGCGGGAGGATGGTATCTCATCGCCAGGCCATGCTGGTATCCGCCGGCGAGATAGCGGTCCACGGCTGAGCCATCGACTTTGGGCGGCAACGGTGTGGGGCCCAGCGAGCCATAGTCGGGAATGAGACTGCGAATTTCTTTGAGAATCTCCTTGCTCTCGGCATATTCCATCGGGGAGTTCAACAAGATGGACAGCGCCGAAAACACTTCCCAATCGGGGCGGCTTTCCCCGACGGGCTCGATCGACGGACGAACGGCCTGCACATGCCCTTCGGTATTGGTAAACGTCCCATGTTTTTCCATGGAAGAAGCGGCGGGCAGCACGACATGGGCCAAGGCCGCCGTTTCGGTTAAAAACAGTTCCTGGCACACCAGGAGATCGAGCTTGCCCAGTGATTGCTCGGCATGAAGCGGCGCCGGGAGGCTTCCCACGGGATTCTCCCCGACGATAAACATGGCCTTGAGGGAGCCTGTGTCGGCTCGTTCCAGCATCTCGACGAGGGACGCGCCTTTGTCCGTGGGAAGATCGCCGTTCCATTGTTTCGCGATCCGCTCGCGATCTTTGTCGCTGGTGACCGGGAGCGCACCGGGCAGAAATCCGGCGACGGTTCCCATTTCGACCGTGCCCTGGTCGTTGTTTTCCTCTGCGAGAGGGGCGAAACCACAGCCCGGCTGATCCAACTTCCCGAGGAGGAGAAGCAAATCGAGGAGGGCCACAGACCCGTTGTAGCCCTGTTCGCTCCGCAGCAAAGGCTGTCCGGCTACAATCACGATCCGACGTGCGCCCGCCGCGACCTTCGCGGCCCGCACAAACGAATCCGCCTCGATTCCCGTTGCCGCCTGAAGGTCCTGCCATGGAGTTTGTTGCAAGGCATTCATTATGGCGCCGAGATATCCCGGATGCCGTTGCGCGAGGTCCGGCTGTATCAGGTTCTGCTCGACGACGGCCTTTACCAGACCGACGATGGCACGGAGTGTATCGCCGGTCGGAACACGGAAATGATGGTGCGAAAGATTGGCGATATTGCTCATCGTATCGACGACCGGCTCCAGCGATTCGATCGTCATCAGCGTCGCCCGGCGTTTCTTCACCGCCTCTTTGACTTTGAGGCCCGTGATGGGATTTGTCTCGGTGATGTTCGTGCCGACGAGGATCAGCACATCCGCGTCCAAAATATCGCCGAAGGTGACGGTCCACCGATGCGTTCCTTGGACGAGTTGCATGGCGTGCAGGCCGTTCACATGGCCATAGCGCGCGCTGCTATCGATATGGTTGGTGCCGACGGCCACGCGGAGAAACTTTTGGAATAGATACAATTCCTCGTTGGTGCACCGGCCCGAGATCAATCCTCCGAAGCTCTGTCCCCCGTGAGCGGCTTTGATTTCGCCGACGCGGTTGGCGACGTATTCCAAAGCGTCTTCCCAGGTCGTTTGCACGAGCACGCCGTCGCGCCGAATGAGCGGATGTGTCAGGCGCTGCGGATTGGTGGCCGCATGAAATCCGAAAAACCCGCGGGCGCACAGGTCGCCGTTGTTGCGTCCCGCTCCATGCGCCGAGTTCACTTCAATGAGTTCCTGATCCTTCGTCTGTACGGTGATTTGGCACCCGTCTCCGCAGTACCCGCAGATGGTTTCGGCTCGTTTCAGCATCCACGGTCGGTACTCGTACATGGACAATCGGCTGGTAATCGCTCCGACCGGACAGATTTGGACGCAGCCTCCGCAGAATTCACAATCGAGCGGGTGCGCGCCGAAGTGCTTGATTTCCGTCATGGTCCCACGGCCGACGGGCGCCAGCGCTTTGACGTCCATCACTTCGTCACAGTATCGGACGCAACGGAGACACTGCACGCAGCGATTCATCTGCGTTTCAATGAGCGGACTGAAATACTCTTTTTGGAAAATGCGCTTAGTTTCAACGAATCGACTGGTCGCGGTGTACTGGTGAGAAAAGTCTTGAAGATCGCATTTACCTCCTTGATCGCAGACCGGACAGTCCAGCGGATGGTTGGCCAGGATAAACTCGAGCACCGATTTATGGGCGTCGTTGACCACCGTGGTGGCGGTCCGCACGTTCATCCCTTCATCGACTGGTGTGCTGCAGGCCGTTTGGAGCTTGGGCATCTTTTCGATTTCGACCAAGCACATGCGGCAATTGGCGTCCGGCTTGAGTTTCGGATGGTAGCAGAAATGAGGAATCATGACGCCGACACGACGGGCCGCTTCGATGACCAAGGTCCCTTTCGGAACGTTGACCGTCATCCCGTCGATCGTGATGCGAACCGTCTGTGTTGTGGCCTCGGGCATGCTCTCCGTTATTCGTTACACGTGAACCGTTAAACGCATGACTCTGGCGAATAACGGTTCACGATTCATGTCTGAGTCCTACCGGCTCCGGCCTGATCAGATTCGCCGCCTCTGCTTGATTGATGAGATCAACATACTCTTGACGCCAATATTTGAGCGTGCTTTGGACCGGAGCGACTTCCGCATCGCCGAAGGCACAGACCGTGCGTCCTGCGATGTTTTTGCATAGATCCAATAAGGTTTCAAGATCCTCCATCCGGCCGCGTTTCGCCAAGATTCTGCGAAGGGTCTGGACGAGCCAGGAACTGCCTTCGCGGCAAGGGCTGCATTTCCCGCAAGACTCATGGTAGAAAAACTCCATCAGGCGCAGCGCAGCCCACACCATGCTGGTGCCCTCTTCCATCACCGTCACGCCGCCTGATCCCAACATCGATCCCGCCGCCGCCACATGCTCAAAATCCAGCTTCACGTCAAGATGGGCCGGCGTCAGAAACGGCGCCGATGCCCCACCGGGAATAAAGGCTTTCATCGGCTTGTCGGATCGCATGCCACCGGCATGCTCATACACCAACTCCCGGACCGTGATTCCCATCGGAACTTCATAATTCCCCGGTCGTTTCACATGCCCGCTGACACAAAACACTCTCGTGCCGGTGCTTTTTGGCGGTGAACCGATGGCCGCAAACCATTCGGGACCTCGGGTCATGATGTGCGGGAGATTCGCCAATGTCTCGACGTTGTTCACCACGGTCGGTTTATTATAGAGCCCATGCGTGGCGGGGAACGGCGGTTTAATACGGGGGAGGCCACGTTTGCCTTCCAGAGATTCCAAGAGGGCGGTTTCTTCGCCGCAGATATAGGCGCCTGCTCCCCGATGAACCCACACATCGACATGGATGTCGGTGCCGAGAATGTTTGTTCCGATATACCCGGCGCCTCTCGCCTCATCGATGGCCTGTTCCAAGATCTTCGAGCCCAGGACCATTTCGCCACGGATATAGATGTAGGCGGTTTCGGCACCGATGGCATAACAAGCCAACACGATGCCCTCCAAGACTTGATGGGGGTCCCGTTCCATCAGTTGCCGGTCTTTGAAGGTGCCGGGCTCGCTCTCGTCGGCGTTGCAGCACAGATAGCGAGGGCCTTGATAGTCTTTGGGCAGAAACCCCCACTTCACACCGGTCGGGAAACCCGCGCCCCCTCGGCCGCGTAATCCGGATTTGCGGACCATCCCCGTGACATCCGCCGGCGCGATTTTCCCAAGCGTGTTGCGCAAGGCTTGATAGCCCCCGGTCTTCTCATAGTCCGCCAGCGACCCGGTATATCCGGGTTGCATCATGTTTTTCAGCAGAATGAGTTCGTGCTTCGGCATGTCAATCTCGTGAAGCGAAAAGCGATTCACCGTCCTCATTTACGAACGACGAGATACCTGTCATGTTCACGCCCCCCGCTCCGAGGAGGCAGGCTCAGGCCACATGAACGGCCCGCTCTTCAGGGAACTCGTTCCCGTCGAGCGAAGATCGGACAAAATGCGGTCCAATTTGTCCTCGGTGAGTCGCTCGTAGTAGTCATCGTTGATCTGCATCATGGGAGCGGTTCCGCAGGCGGCCAAACATTCCACCTCGCAGAGGCTGAACAACCCGTCGGTCGTCGATTCCCCCGAGGCGATCCCCAACTTCGCTTTGATCCATTCGATCACCGTATCCGAACCGACAAGCGCACACATGAGGGACTTGCATACCTGGATATGGAATTTGCCCGTCGGTTTCAGATTGAACATCGTGTAAAACGTGATCGTTTCATAGACTTGCGGAGGCGTCAGCCGGAGGAGATGCGCGATCTCCTGCATCGCCGACTCGGTCACATAGCCTTGATCGCGCTGGGCGACATAGAGGAGCGGGATCAAAGCGGAACGCTTCACTGGGTAGCGCGACAAGATATCCGCGATCTCGTCTTTATGTTTTTCTAAAAAAGTCATGCCGGTGCTTCGCCTTGCGCTATTCGTCAAGCTGAATTACGTCCTCATCACCGATCGCACTCCCCCATGACCACATCGTAGGTTCCAAAAATCGTGATGATGTCGGAAATCAAGTAGCCACGCGCCATATGATCAAACGCACCCATATGAATGAAAGAAGGAGAACGTATCTTCAGTCGGTAGGGACGGGGGCTGCCGTCGCTGATGATGAAAAACCCCAATTCCCCCTTCGGGGCTTCGGTGGCGCAATAGGTTTCCCCCTTCGGCGGCTTGAACCCTTGGGTGAAGATGATGAAATGGTGAATCAAGCTCTCCATGTCCCGCATCACTTGCGGTTTGGGGGGCGGAATGTATTGCGGCATATCGGCGATGATCGGCCCGGGAGGCATCTGATCGAGACATTGTGAGATGATCCGCGCACTCTGGCGCATCTCTTCGACACGAATCCAATAACGATCATAGGTATCGCCGGTTTTCCCCACCGGCACTTCCCAGTCCACTTTATGGTAGACGCCGTAGGGTTCGAGCTTGCGCACGTCATAGGACACACCGGATCCCCGCAACGCAGGGCCGGTCATGCCGAAGTTGATCGCATCTTCTCCGGAGATGATCGCCACGTGTTTCGTCCGCCCCAGCCAAATCCGATTCCCCGCGAGCAGGGAATCATACTCGTTCAGTTTTTGAGGGAAGGTCTCCAAGAATGCCTTGAGGCGAGCCGCCAATTCGGGAGTGAAGTCGCTGTCCACGCCGCCGATCCGATAATAGTTCAAGGTCAGCCTGGCTCCGCAGAGCCGTTCGAACATGTCGAGCAAGGTTTCCCGCTCGCGAAACGTCCAGAAGAAGACCGTCATGGCTCCGATATCCAGGGCCTGGGCACCCAGCCAAAACAGATGTCCCAAGATGCGCTGCATCTCCGCGACGATCGTGCGGATATACTCGGCCCGTTCAGGCACGGTGATGCCGATGAGTTTCTCCACGGCCCGGACATAGGCGTAATTGTTGGCCATCGCGCAGACATAATCGAGCCGGTCGGTATGGGGAATAATCTGCATGTACGCGAGACCCTCGGCCAATTTCTCGACTCCCCGATGGAGATACCCCAAATCCGGCGTGGCTTTGACGATCCGTTCTCCGTCCAATTCGAGGACCACCCGCACCACGCCATGTGTACTGGGATGTTGAGGGCCCATGTTCAACAACAATTCTTCTCGGCGTTTCGGCGAGGACGAGTCCGGCTCGGCAAGGAACAGCTTCTTCTCGGCCTCGGGGACCTCCCCTTCGACGTGCTCGACGGGCGGTTCATCGAGGCGCGGGATGAAGTCGAACTGACTCCGCCACCCTCGGCCTTCGGTCGGGAAGTCCTTTCGCAGCGGATATCCTTCCGCATAGTCTTCCGGCAGCAGGATACGGCGCAGGTCAGGGTGTCCTGAAAAGCGGATTCCCATCATGTCATAGACTTCTCGTTCCAAGAACGTCGCGCCGCGCCAGATACTGGTGACGGAATCCAGCGTCGGATTCTCCTCTGTGAGCCGCGCTTTGAGGCGGATTCGCCTGCCGTGCGGGAGCGACAGCAAGAGATAGATGACTTCAAACCGCTGCTGATCGGCAGGGTAATCCGCCGAACAGATGTCGGTGATGTGGTCAAAGCACGCCGCGGGATCGTCGTGGAGAAATCGGGCGACCTCCAAGATGCGGGACGCCGCGACTTGAACCGTCGTTTCCGACCGCGCCGTATCGACGTCGACGGAAAGCACCGCCTCCGGGAATTTTTTGAGCAAGGTTTCGATAAGCGATTGCATAAGGCCCGGTCAATGGCCCATGATCATTGGCCACTGGTTTGTGGTGATACACCATCCAATCTCGTGTGCCAATGACGAATCACTAATGACTACTTTACAAATACTTTCTCGCGCTGGATTTTTTCTTGTAACTTCAACAACCCGTCCAGGAGCGCCTCCGGTCTCGGCGGGCACCCCGGTACATAGACGTCCACCGGCACGATTTGATCCACGCCCTGCACGACGGCGTAGCTGTTGTAATGATTGCCCGAGGTCGCGCAAGAGCCCATGCAGATCACGTATCGCGGTTCGGGCATTTGATCGTAGATCCGCCTGATGACGGGAGCCATCTTGCGCGAGACCGTCCCTGCGACGATCATGAGGTCGGACTGCCTGGGCGACGCGCGAAAGACGCCGGCACCGAAACGATCCAAGTCGTACCGGGAAGAGACGCTGGCGATCATTTCAATCGCGCAGCAAGCGAGCCCGAACGTCATCGGCCAGAGCGCGGACTTCCTGGCCCAGTTGACGACCGCATCCAGATTGGTCGTCATGATATTCGCGTCAAATTTCCGCTCTAAAAGACTCACTTAATTCCTACACCCTTTCTCAGATAAGGGCGGCGGGCTTGTCCTTCACTGCGCGCATCCACCGAGCACCGCCCTTGTATACATAATCTATAAATCCTGTGTGCGCGGTGGGCGAGCAAGGAGGATAGGCCCACCGCCCTTCAATCCCACTCCAGCGCTCCTTTTTTCCACGCATACCAAAACCCGACCACCAGGATGGCGATGAAAAGGACCATCTCCACTAATCCAACCAGCCCAAGACTTTTGAATGCAACCGCCCAGGGAAACATAAAGACGATTTCGATATCGAAGATCACAAACAGCATGGCGATGATGTAGTACCGCATCGGGAACTGCACACGGGCATCCTGAAACAACGGGCTGCCGCTTTCATACGGTGCCAACTTCGCCCGATAGGGCTGATTGGGGCGGATAAATCGACCCACCATGAGGGTCAGTGTCCCGAGGATAATGCCCACACCGATGAAAATGAGGATCGGCAAATAGTTCTCCGGGACGGAAGCATTCCCCATGTGTAGATCCTTACGCGGCTGACTGGGTTGTGAGCGCCGACCGAAAGAACGGTTTGTATCGCAGGCCGTCGAGCTCCGGTTGCACGATTCCCTTGTGTTGAATGAGGACCTTGAACGTCGTACCCATCCCGTTCGGTCTCAAGAGGTGAATCGCCGCTTTGAACGCCGGACTGTCCTGTTCCAGCTCGGCGAGCATCTGTTCGACGCCGAGTCCCATGAGGAAGCTCATCTGATTGGTGAAACCGGTCGTCCGGATCCCGTGCGTTTCACCGGTCGCCGCTAGGTTCGAAAAATCCACATGGGCGGTCATGTCTTGGTCGCCCACCCGCAGGAACGGGTCCTCATTGACGGATTGCCCGGAATAGCAAAGAAACGTGCCGTTTTTCCGGTCGGGCCGATAGAGGTCCTGTGCCGTGTGGCCATAATCGATGGTGATCACGAATCCACGATTCAGACCCTGAGCCACTTGCGCCACCCAATCTAGTGCTCTGAGGTTGAATTCGGTTCGATAGCCGTGCGGCCAACCGGGGTGCATGGGGCGAAGACGGTCGGCCAGGACATCCGACGACAGCGGCACCAGGCATTCCACGAACCGCCCGTCTCGGTAGTCCACCGCAAGTTCGTCAATTCCCGTTGCCGTGACCTGAATGCGGTGGACCGGAAAGGAGTCCACGAGTTCATTGCTGAAGATGAGACCGATCACACCGTGAGAGGGCACACTCGCGAGATCGATTTCCCATGTCAGTAGGGCTGCTCGGTTCAGCCAAGGAGCCAAATTCCTGCGTTGCAACTCGCGCATAGCCGGGCTTCGATCGATCAGAACGTACCGAAGACGATGAAACAACGGACGGAAGTGCCGCTGACAAGCCGAGAGAAAATGCTGCGCCAGTAGCCCCTTCCCCGGTCCCATTTCCACAACGGTAAATGGATCAGGTTGGCCCAATAGCCGGTCCATCTGTTCGGCTTGTTTGGCCAGCGCTTGCCCGAGGATAGGATGGACATCCGAACTGGTGTAAAAATCTCCTCGCCAACCGATCCGTTCGTGCAGGGATTCAGGTGCGCGCATGTAATAACCGAATCGCGGGTGGTACAGGGCCAACTCCATGAAACGAACAAACGGAATCGGGCCGGATGCGGCAATCTCCGAAGCGATGGCGGCAACAAGTTCCGGATGCCCTGTGCTCACGAAAAGCTCCAATTCACCGTCCAAGATCGAAAAAAGCGACACCCCTAGCTCATGGGCAGCGCCTGCCCATCACTGGGTGACGAAGGGGAAGTAGAGTAGCCTTCGGAAGTGTCTTAAGTCAAGGCGGGATCAGGGGGAATCGCTGTGCCTTGCTCGTTCCCGGCTGTCAATTCGACTGTTCGATCTCTCGTAGCTGCTTGACATCGGAACTGGTTCCCTTCCATCGGTTATACTCCGCCGAGCCACTTCAGCCATGAGGCTGTGATTAGTAAAATCCATCTGCCAGGCAGCGTTCGCCCAAACTTAGCGGACTCGGCCACTGTTCGAGCGAGGCAAAGTAACTACGCTTTTTGTTATCAGGGAGAGATCTCGCCGGTACTCACGGCAGTGAGCCAATGAAATAGAACGATGGTTCTTTAACTTTGGTCCTTCAGTGTAGTGGTAGACTTGCATGAATGACACTACAGATTGTCATCGGGGGGTCCTTCAGGGAATGACACCTACGATATGCACGAGATGAACCATGTGTACTAGGAGCATCATTGTTGGATTGATTGTTCTGGAGGCAGTGCTCACCTCTGGAGGGGCAACCGCATTCGATGAGATCAGTACGGTTCTTTCCAATCCATCACGATATGCAAACCACGAGGCGACTGTAGTTGGGTCGGTCACGGCTGTTCAGCCGTCCTTGGCGATAGATTTTTCCCCTCGCCTTCCTAACCTTCTTGTGGGATTCGGTTTTACCCTGGAAGATCCTTCGGGCAAAATTGAAATAATAGTTCGTCAGCCCTGCCATCTGAACCCGGGCTGTGATGCGTATCGAACTGTCTTTACTGAACCGGAGATCGAAGAGCATCTTTATCAGAAGAAGAACATTATGATCGGGCAATTTATGAAGGCTCAGGGGACATTGATGCGGTATGGCACCGATGGGCCGGACGAATTGTATTTCCTAGTAGCCTCCACCATTCGCGTCTACGAACTCGGGGCGCTCTCAATACGGGCAATGCTCTCGCAAATGCCAAGCTACGATGCGCAGCAGGTCCAGGTGAGCGGTGCCATTACGTCCTTGAGATTACTAACGGAAGATGAGTCGAAAAAGTTCTTCTCACGTGGACCAGGAGTCACGTTTATGTTGGATGACGGCACTGGAAGTATTGAGGTCCTTTATATGGATCCATGTGGCCAGCCTTTCATGTGCGATCAAAAAAGTCATTTTGAAGAATATGGACGTGTCGTCGAGCGAATTCTCTACAAAGCAACTGCAAAGCATGCTGTGGCTGTGAGAGGAATAACTTTCATGACGGCCGCGGAAGGAAATATACGGCGGCTAATTTTAGAAGCATCTTCGATTGACTGATGTGTGAGACCAAGAAGACTTCCATCGATCAACGGTGGCGAACTTGGTCTATGCCCCGTGGCACTTCTTGTATTTCTTCCCGCTGCCGCAGGGACAGGGATCGTTGCGGCCGACCTTGTTGTCGGCTCGTTGCGCTGGAGCCGGTGCAGCGACCGGTTCATCGCCTCGGTTCAACGTGAGTTTCGGCTGCGGACGCGAGAGGACCGGTTGCGGTGGAGGCGTCGGTTGTCCTCCTTCGTGGCGGACCGCCTGCACGTGGAACAGCCGATCGAGCGTGTCGGATTTGATCCGTTCCATCATGCCGGCGAACAGATCGAAGCCCTCGCGCTTATACTCGATCAACGGGTCTTTCTGGCCATAGCCACGAAGCCCGATGCCGTCCCGCAAATGATCCATGCCAAGCAGGTGATCCTTCCAATGGTGGTCGATGACCTGGAGCATGAAGGTCTTCTCAAGAAAGCGCATCAGCTCTGGCCCTAGCTCCGCCTCTTTTTTCGCATAGGCCTCTCGCACCTGGGTTTTAAGATCTTCCAACAATGCGTCCCGCCCGACATCGCGCAGCGAGTCTCCTCCGTCATGTTTCCCCTGCGTGATGTCTAAACCGAATTGACTCTGCATGACCTCGGTCAACCCCTTGACATCCCACTCTTCCGGGTACTGATCAGGCGGGCAATAGACATTGAGGGTCGATTCCACCGAGTCGGCCATCATGTCATGGAGGTCGTTGGTCAAATTGTCTCCGTTCAACACGGCTCGGCGGTGTCGATAGATCACTTCGCGCTGCTTGTTCATCACGTCGTCGTACTCGAGCAGCTGCTTGCGGATTTCAAAGTTATGCGCCTCGACCTTCTTTTGAGCGTTCGCAATCGCACGAGTCACCATGCCGTGTTCGATGGGGACGCCTTCTTCCATGCCGAGCTTGAGCATCAGTTGCGATACCCGTTCCGACGCGAAGATCCGCATCAAGTCGTCTTCCAACGACAGGTAGAACCTCGACGTTCCCGGGTCGCCTTGGCGGCCGGCCCGTCCGCGAAGCTGGTTGTCGATGCGGCGGCTCTCATGTCGCTCCGTGCCGAGAATGTGGAGACCGCCCAGCGCGACGACTTCCTGTTTGTTCTTATCGCAATCGGACCGAATGCCCTCATAGATCTCGAGCTTGCGGCTCTCCGGAAGATTTTCTTCCCGGTAGAGCACCTGCTTGTACATGAATTCCGGGTTACCGCCCAGCAGAATGTCGGTACCGCGCCCTGCCATGTTCGTCGCGATCGTGACGGCGCCTTTGCGTCCGGCTTGCGCGACGATTTCGGCTTCCCGCTCATGCTGTTTGGCGTTGAGGACGTTATGCTTGATGCCGTTTCGGCTCAACATGCCGGCCAGCTTTTCGGATTTCTCGATCGAGATGGTTCCGACCAGCACCGGCTGGCCGCGCTCATGGCACTCCTTGATCTCCTCGACGATGGCGGCGAACTTTTCTTTCTCCGTTCGATAGACCACATCGGCATAGTCCTGCCGAATCATTTGGCGGTTGGTCGGCACGACGTTGACGTCGAGGTTATAGATCTTGGCGAACTCGGCGGCTTCCGTGTCCGCGGTGCCGGTCATGCCGCTGAGCTTCTTGTACATCCGGAAATAATTCTGGAAGGTCACGGACGCGAGGGTCTGATTCTCATTGGCGATTTTCACGCCCTCTTTGGCCTCGACGGCCTGATGCAATCCGTCGCTCCACCGGCGGCCCGGCATCAAGCGTCCAGTAAACTCGTCCACGATGATGACCTCGCCGTCTTTCACGACGTAGTCCACGTCCCGTTTGTAGAGGGTATAGGCTTGCAAGGCTTTTACCACGTGGTGGACCAGGTCCATGTGCGCCGGATCGTAAAGGTTGTCCACGCCGAGCAGTTTTTCCACGCGTGCGTTGCCGTCCTCGGTGAGCGCGGCCGTCTTGGTCTTTTCTTCGATGGTGTAGTCTGTTTCGGCTTTCAGCTGAGGGATGATCGCGTTGATCCGGTAGTAGAGATCGGTGGTCTGGTCGGTCGGGCCCGAGATGATCAACGGCGTCCGCGCTTCGTCGATCAAGATGCTGTCGACTTCGTCCACGATGGCGAAGTTCAACTCGCGTTGGACGCATTGATTCAAGTCGGTGACGACCAGGTTGTCGCGCAGATAATCGAACCCGTATTCGTTGTTCGTGCCGT